>NZ_CALGNH010000013.1 GCF_937958655.1 uncultured Winogradskyella sp.
GATAACTCACCGTAAATTCTGTAGCTAATTGTGCTCCTAAAATACCAGCAGTCTGAGTGCTTAAATCAAACTCCGCTATACCATCATTGCTCTCATCATCGCAAAGGGATATCGCACCTACAGGGTTGATCTCGGGTTGTGTGGACGCAGATATCTCAAAGAATACTGTATCAAAACAAACTTGTGTTGCTTCTGCCATTCTAGCCCAAATAACTTGAGGATTAGCGACATTTGTATAATTTGTTGGCAAAACACCAACATTATTATTAGCATCATCTTCTGTAAGATGATACGTTATTGTATAATCCGCAGGATCTAAAGCTCCTAAAATGTTAGTATCATTTTCTGTTAAATCAAATTCAGTGAAGCCAGTAACGCTACACCCTATTAAATCCACAGCAGGCTCTGCTGTAGGGTTATCTCTAAACTCAATAACTATAGGATCAGTGGTACCTTCACAAACTCCGTCGATGTCTATTTCTGCAAAATAAACTCCAGGCTCGGTTACGGTTAAGGTAGAAGATACTTCACCCGGAATTACCTCATCATCCTTATACCAGATATGGATTGCTGTTTCAAGAGCTGTATCTAATTCAATTTCCGTATCGTCACACAAGGCTGTACCTGCCGCTATGGTAAAGTCTTCCCCTAAACTTCCACCAATATTAAAACTACCTGCTTTTATAAAAACTCCAGTATCAAATACATTATCTCTATCATCAGCCACAACAAGTTTTATAGTGTATAATTCTCCAGACACAACAGTTGATGTTGCTGTAAACTCTGTCGTTCTACCATCAAAACCGATTGGAGGTTGGTTGAATGGTGTATACTCACCAAAAAACTGTGGATTAGCCGCTCCACAAGCAGCTCCATTATCAGGGTGGATATTAGTAACTAAAATTGGTGTATTAGTACCTGGTATTACAGCCAAATTTGTGGTAACACCATTTGAATCGGTTAATAAAAAAGCAAAAGCATCAGAAAATGTACACTCAAAGGTACCCATATCATACTCTTCAGAAGCCATTAAAAACTCAAAACTGAAGGTTTCTGCTTGAGGCACAAAATCAAACTGAATAAACGTAGCATTACGAGAATCTACGCCAAGTTCTGCATCTAAGTCTGCATCACCAGGCCAAATATTAGTGCCCTCGCTTAGCGTACCCGTATTGGGACCCTCTGCCTGACTTGCGTCACCAGACATTAATAGTAAACCATCTTCAAAGGGGAAACTGACACCATTACTAAAAAAATATCCTATACCATTGGGTTCTGTAGTTGAAAAATCAACACCTGTTGAAGACGTTATGTTTGATACAGAAGCACATGGACTATTAACCAAGACATCTTGCACCAATTGCTCTACAGTAAAGGAATCTTGATCAACAACCAAGTTATCACCTAAAACAAAAACGATAATACTAACTGTATCAGAACATCCTTGCGGATTAGCATCACTAGCTGTAAGATTGACTGTATACGTCCCTGGGTTTAAAAATGTATTAGACACGTTTGATCCATTAGCCGTATTACCATCTCCAAAATCCCAGGTATATGTTGCATTTGTATTATCATCTGAAAACACAGCACTTCCTGTAAAATCTACCGTATCACCTGGCACTATGCCAATTACTCCTGTTCCGTTAGGTTCTGGATCCGTACTATCAATAGAAGCTGTAATGGTCTGGCAAGGTGCAGCACAAAGAATATTAGCTTCCCAGCCACTGCCACTCCCTGCATCGGAAGATATAAACTCAACGGTAAGACAACCCGAAATATTTGCTGCGGATGCACTTACGGTAAATGGCCCTACAGGCCCTTCAAATGCCCCTAACAATGGCGCTGTGGTATCATCACCGTCATAAATATTCATAGTATCGGCATTTGGCCCTTGTTGCGTAATAAATGTGGTAAAATCTAAAATTATAAATTCACCAGTATTTTGTGAACATATCGTTGTTACAAAATTTTCGTTAAGTCCGTAATTTCCAAATTCACCACCAGAATCAAAGAACTTATCGGGTGCACATCGATTAAACGATCCATTCGCCATTGATATGTCTTGTGCCACACCAACTAAGGAAAACAATATTATTACTATAGAAATAATCTTTTTCATTACTTAAAGGAATAAAACCATATTGTGTTTCTATGACCAATCAGACTGCAATTACTTTCAACAACTTTAACTCATTAAGTATTGGTCTAAAACACCATTTTTTATCAAAAAATCTTTTTTTGAAAAGTATTGAAAATTTAATTAAAAACGATCATTTTAGTTAAGAATTTAGTCACAAAACACATTCTTTAGGTTAACGTTTAATAATGATATTTCTTATTTTTGTAAAAAAAATAAATGACAAAGATTTCAATAGTTCCAACTTCAAATGATAGTATCTTAAAATTTGAAGCAGATCGGTTTTTAACCAATCATAATAGTTTTGAATTTAACAATATAGATGAAGCCAAAAACTCACCATTAGCCAAAGAATTATTTTATTTACCATTTGTAAAAAAAATCTATATCGCATCTAATTTCATAGCTATTGAACGTTTTAACATTGTAGACTGGAATGATGTTAAAGACGAGGTAGCAGAACAAATTTCAAAATACCTATCTAGTGGTCAGACTGTGGTTAATGAAGATGCTAGCAAACCTAAATCAGCTGTTACTGTATATGCAGAGAGCACCCCAAACCCAAATGTTTTAAAATTTGTTTGTAATAAATTATTAGTTCCAAATCAGTTTGAATTTACATCAATTGAAACTGCTAAACATTCACCATTTGCAACATCTTTATTCCAATTTCCTTTTATCAAAAATGTTTATTTAGAAAAAAACTTTATTTCAATTACAAAATTTGATATCGTGGAATGGGAAGAAATAACACTTCAACTAAGAGAATTCATTAAATCTTATGTTGAAGATGATAAAGTTATTCTAAATGATGATGCACCTGCCCAGCTTAACAAAACTGAAAAGGCCAAAGAAAAGCAGTTTGATGCGCTAGACGATATTTCTAAAAATATAGTTAATATATTAGAAGAATATGTAAAACCTGCCGTAGCAAGTGATGGTGGTAATATTGAATTTATATCTTACAATAATGAAACATCTAAAGTAGAAGTGTTGCTTCAAGGAGCTTGCAGTGGTTGCCCTTCTTCAACTTTTACTCTGAAAAATGGAATAGAAAATATGTTGCGAGAGATGTTAAACAATACTACAATTTTTGTACATGCCGTTAATGAATAGTTAATTCGTTAAATTATTTAAAAAAATACCATTGATATACATATTTTTGAGAAACTAATTTTTCAATTTCTAATCTTATATACACCAACGGCACAATTTTTGAATAATGTTGTTAAAATTAAAAATAAAAAAACCATGAAGAACATTGCACTTTATTTCATTGTATCACTTTTTATTGGAAACTGTTATGCTCAAAGCGTTAATATAGATATGGCCACTGAACGCGGCTTAATGTCTAAAGCTGCCAGTAAAAAAATCAATGCCATTGGCTCGCCGTATATAAATGAAAGTTTTAATCCTGTAAGAATTAAACAGTTTAATGACCAAATATATACTGGACGATATAACGCCTACAATGACGAAATGGAAATAAGACTTTCGGATGGAAAAATTGTAGCATTAGACGTTAACGCAGATTATTCTTTGATATTTACACAAACCAACAAAACTTATGTAACGACTAACTTCCCCAATAAAAATGGAACCTCTAGACGCGGATTTTTGGTTTTAGTAGATGATTCTGAGCGCCATAATCTCTACAAAAAAGAATTTATAAAATATTACGACAAAGTCCTGGCTGCATCTACATACCAGCAGGATAAACCTGCAAGTTTTAAAAGAGAGAGTGATACTTTTTATCTTGAATTGAATGGTGAAACAAAACTAGTACCTCAAAAGAAGAAAGATTTGATTAAGGTCTTTCCAGAGCATGGATCTAATATTAAATCTTTTATTAAAAAAAATAAACTCAACCCTAAAAACGAAGAAGATTTAATTAAAATTGTAGACTATTTAAGTACACTATAAACTAATAAGCTTACAGTCTTAAATTGATATTTTTACCTATGTTTAGGTAAAGTTTATTTAATTTTAAGTGACCATTATAAAAAATTGGTTTCCAATAGTTATAAATAAACAAAATATCATGGCAGTATTAAAAGTAATTGAAGTATTATCTAACTCTGATAAGAGTTGGGAAGACGCAACAACAAAGGCAGTTAAAGAAGCTTCTAAAACAGTTAAAAACCTACGTTCTGTGTATGTACAAGACCAAAGTGCAATTGTTAAAGATGGTCAGGTTACGGAATTTAGAGTGAATCTTAAATTAACTTTTGAAGTAAAATAAACAAAAAGCTCGGATAATTTTCCGAGCTTTTTTTATAACCTTAAAAAAATTAAGCAAACATGGATACACAAAAATGGATTGATAAGGGATATGACCTTATCGTAGAGTTCGGCCCTAAACTTATTGCAGCAATACTTATATGGATTATTGGTGGCTGGATATTAAAAATAATAATTAAGGGTATTAGAAAAGCGATGACTAAGGCCAATTATGAGGAAAGCTTAAAAAAGTTTTTACTTAATTTGATTAGTTGGATACTTAAGATTGTATTAATCTTAGTTGTTCTTGGTACAGTAGGCATAGAAACAACATCTTTTGCTGCTATATTAGCTGCGGCAGTTTTAGCTGTTGGACTTGCACTTCAAGGCTCTCTTGGTAATTTTGCAGGCGGTGTTTTAATAATGATATTTAAACCATTTAAAATTGGTGACTTAATTGAAGCTCAAGGTGAAATTGGTGTTGTAAAGGAAATTGAAATTTTTACAACTAAATTGACTGGATTATCTAATAGAGAATTAATTATTCCTAATGGAGCATTATCTAACGGAAATATTATAAACTTTACTACAGAAGGCACACGTAGAGTAGATTTAGTGTTTGGAGTAGGATATGATTCTGACATTAAGAAAACAAAAGAAGTCTTTAATAAAGTTTTGGAATCTCATCCTCTGGTATTGAGTCAACCAGCACCAACCATAGCAGTCTCAGAGCTTGCAGATAGTTCTATTAATTTTGTTGTTAGACCATGGTGTAATACTAACGATTACTGGGATGTTTATTTTGGTATAACTGAAGATGTAAAAGAAGCTCTAGACGCAGCTGGTATAGAAATCCCATACCCACATGCTGTTGAAATACAAAAAGAAGGTTAATTTTTCTTTTTTATAGCTACAAAGTCCTTCAAATAATAAGGTTCAAAATAAGCGACATCTTCAGTGTCGCTTTTTTGATACTTTAATTCTGATAATATTACCATTTCATTAGCAGATGGTAATTTATTATCAATAAAAATAGCATTAGAGTTTGCAATTAGTGTTTTCGTTTTTTCAACACCATTACCTATAAAATAAACCTTGTGATCACCAAGCAAAGCGCTATAACTATCTTCAGATAAAACTTCTGCTTTTATTTCTCTTTGTTGCTGATACTTTGAATTATAAATAGCGGAATAGACTTCCATACGTCTAGCATCTAACATAGGTACAATAAAACCATCATTAACGTTAACTTGATGCGCTAAACTCTCTAAGGTATTAATCGCAATTAAGGGTTTATCTAGGGCATAACATAATCCCTTAGCTGTAGAAACTCCTATCCGTAATCCAGTGTAAGACCCTGGGCCTTTACTTACTGCTACAGCATGAATATCCTTTGGCCTTACTTTTGCTTGCTTAAAAACTTCATCTATAAACACGTGTAACTTTTCAGCATGAGAATAACCAGAATTATTATCTTCTTTTAAAACCAAAGTCTCTCCATCATTAGATAAAGAGACGGAACAGTTAGTCGTTGCTGTTTCAATATTTAGAATTAACGCCATGGCTTAAAAGATAAAACTACTCATCCTTTTCTTCTGAAGTATTTTTCTTTTTATTCTTTACTTCAATTAAATCACCAGGTTTCAATGTTTTAGATACTATATTATAAGGTCCAGTAATAATCTCATCATCTTTAGATAAGCCTGAAACAATTTCAATATTGGTATCATCTTGTATTCCTGTCTCAATAATTTTTAATTTAGCCTTTCCGTTATTATTTACAAATACACATTCAAACTTCTCTTCTTTTTCAACGTTATCAGCGTCATTAACCTCTGTCTTTTTACCAAATGATTTTTTTACTGAACTTGTATCTGTTTTTATTACAATTGAGCTTATAGGGACTGAAATTGCATCTTTTCTTGTTTTTGTTATAATGTCTACGGTAGCCGTCATACCTGGTCTAAAAGGCGAATAACTTTCTGGTTTCCCTTCTGTAAGATCTCTATAGGACTCTTCTAAAATTCTAACCTTCACCTTAAAATTTGTAACCTGGTCTGCGGCTAAGTTACCAGCTGCTGAGTTTGCTATTTCTGTAACCACTCCCTTAAACTCTTTTTTTAAGTAGGCGTCTACTTCAACAATTGTAGAATCACCAATACTAACTTTTACAATATCATTTTCATTAACATCAACTTCAACCTCCATATTGTTGAGATTTGCAACACGTAAAATTTCTGTACCAGCCATTTGTTGTGTACCCACAACACGTTCACCTAATTCTACATTAAGCCTGGAGATGGTTCCGCTCATTGGTGCATAAATGGTGGTTCTGTTTAGATTATCCTTAGCTTCATTTACAGTTGCTGCGGCACTTTGAACATTGTAGTACGCTGAACTTTTACTGGCTTGTGCTGTTTCATAATTTGCAATAGCTCTGTCCCAATCTGCTTTTGATATAACGCCTTTATCAAATAAGCTCTTACTTCTTTGGTAATCTGCTTTTGCTTGTTTTAAATTAGCTTCTGCTTGTTGTAAACCTGCTTTTACGTTTTGATAAGATGCTTGAGATCTACTTACCGCAGATTGAATTAAATCTGGGTTTACTTTTACTAATAAATCACCTTTATTTACCTCTTGTCCTTCTTTAAACGGAAGTTCTAAAATTTCACCTGAGACTTCAGAAGAAATTTTTACTTCAACCTCTGGTTGAATTTTTCCCGTTGCAGAAACCGTTTCAACAATATCCTTTAAAGTCACCTCCTTAACTGTAACTTTTTTAAAGTTACCTTTTTTACCGAACCATCCTAGTTTAGATCCTACTATCATCATAATAAGGGCAAGGACAACGATTCCGATTATTATTTTTACTGTTTTGCTCATAAGGTATTAGTTTAAGTCAGTTATTGGTAGACCAAAATAAAACTCTAAAATTTTAAGTCTAAATATATAGTCATATTTTGTTCTTACGACATCAGACTGTGCATTTTCGTACGCGGCTCTAGACTGATTAAAATCGAAAGCATTTGAAAGACCAACATCATAACGTTCTTTAGCATACTCAAATGCTAATCTACGAGCTTCTTCGGTTTGCAATGCAGCTTCGTATGTTTTCTTAGAATTCTTTGCATCGTTATAAGCTTGGTATACTGTTGATTCTAAATCTAATTCTGATTGTTCTAATTGATATTTTAAACGTTCTACACGTACCTTATTGCGTTTTACGTTATTTCTAACATTGAGATTATTGAAAATTGGTACATTTAATTGCACACCGATAGACGTACCATCGAAAAGGTACAATTGATCTATAAAAGAGATTTCTTCGCCTGTAAAAGGATTAACTTGAGAACTTGCCCAACGTGTATTATACCCTACAAATCCTCGTAGTGTAGGAAAATAATTAGCTCGTGCCAATTCTAAATCTTTCTGAGCCAATTCAACACTTGTTCTAGCAATTTTTACATCATTTATTTCTTCTTTCGCTTTTTTAGCAATCTCCGAGGCCTCTTTATCTAAAATGGTTGCTGCAACCAAACCATAATCTTCATCACTTATATCAAAATTTTCATAATCTTTTAGTTGAAGCGTCTGCGCTAAACCAAATTTTGAAATAAATAGATTGTTCTCAGCCTGTATAATCTGCTGTGATTGTGTAGCGTCTGTAGCTTGTATTTCTAATAAATCTCCACGAGGTAATACGCCTGCATCTACTAGCTCTTGAGTGTTTTTAATATTCTCTTTTGTAACTGCATTTTGGCCTTGAAGCACTCTTAACTGTTCTCTATTGGCTAAAATCTGCAAAAAGGAATTGGCTACAATTAAAGAAATATCATCCTTCATTTTATCTAATTGATATTGTGAAGCAATCTGGTTTATTTTAGCTCTTTGTAGGGTTTTCCAATTGGCAAAACCTGAAAAAAGATTAACACCTGAACTTACACCTCCATTTGCCGACCTAAAGGTGCTATTTTCAAACTGGTTTGTAGCTGGGTTAATATTAGCACCTGTATTTATATTAAAGGACGCATTAGAATTTAAATTAGGCAGAAAATTAGCTATGGCCTGATTTTTATCAATATTGGCAAGATCAACATCTAACTCTGACTGCTGAATTGATATGTTATTCTCTAAAGCATAATTGACACATTCTAATAGTGTCCATTTTTTATTTTGTGCCTGAGAAAATACTCCAAAAAGAAATATAAGTGCAATGATTGATTTTTTCATGATGCTTATTTGTCTATTAAAACTATAATGTGTTACACTAACGATTAAAATTATTGTTGTGCATATTTTGGAATACCCTGTACTTGGTTCCAAACTTTTATTTTGTCTTCTTTAGATATACCGCTTTTTACCTCAACAAAAATGCCGTCGCTTATACCTAAATCTACGTCTTTCCTTTCAAACTTTTGATCGCCAACTTCAATCTCTACATAAGGTTCTTTTGTTTCCTTATCGTACTGAACTAAAGCCTCTTTAATAGCTAATACCTTTTCGGCTTTGTCTAAAATAATAGAAGCGTTTGCACTAAGACCAGCTCTAATAAATATGGAGTCTATTTGTTTTAAGGTGCCTTTTATTTCAAACTGAATGGCTCCGTTTTCTGCAACTCCTTTTGGGGCAATGTAATCTAAAACCGCATCAAATTTTTCGTTTTCAATAGCGCCTACTGTGATTTCTAATGGCAAACCTTCTTTTATCTTACCAACTTCACTTTCGTCTACCTTACCTTCAAAAATCATTTTTTTCACATTTGCCAAAGATGCTATTGAGGTACCCTCATTAAAATTATTAGCTTCAATGACTTGGTTTCCTGCTTTTACTGGCACATCTAAAACCATCCCAGAAACCGTTGCTCTTACTTGGGTTTGTGCAATATTACCGAGGCCAGAGGTTGTTCCTGTTTTAATAATATCATAGTTTTGACGGGCCTGATTAACACTAATTCTTGCCTGTTCTACCTGTTGCTTAGCTTGTAGATAGGTATTATTAACTTGGTCGAATTCATTGGCTGCAATCACTCCCTTATCAAACAATTCCTTCTGACGATCGTAAATTGCCTTTTGAGTTTTGAAATTAATTTCAGCAGTTTGTAAAGCTGTTCTATTAGATGCGATATTATTTTTAGCATTGGTTAAATTAGAGACGTTTGGTATTACTTTAATCTGTGCAATTAAATCGCCTTGCTTTACATACTCACCAGCTTCAACATAAACTTCTTCCACTACGCCAGAGATATTTGGCTTTATTAAAACTTCTTCTTTTGGAACGATACTACCCGTCGCAACGGTTTTTACGACTATGGTTTGCTCTGTTGCAGACTCTGATGCATAGGTTATTGGATCTTCTTGGTTTTTTTGCCACAAGTAAAATAATGCTGCACCAAATGCTACAACAATAATGATGAGTAAGATTATGGTTTTTGTTCGTTTCATTGATTATTGATTAATTATTTTATTCTGTTCTTAATGCGTCAACAGGTTTCATTTTTGTAGCTCTATTGGCTGGTATTAATCCTGCTAATAAACCCGAAACCACTAATATTATTAAAGCTGTAAAAACTACTTGCATGCTAACACTAGGATTAGCAAAATTTTCTACAGGACCTACATTATCTAAAATTGTATTCATTATCCAAATAACTAGTGCGGCAAATGATACTCCGAGCATACCAGACAGTATGGTTAGCACTAAACTTTCTTGCAGTATTTGACCTTTTATCATCCATGGAGTCGCTCCCAACGCACGTCTTACTCCGATCTCTTTTGTACGTTCCTTAACTACAATGAGCATAATATTATTAATACCAATAATACCAGACATAAGGACCAAAGCTCCTACAAAATAACCGACTATAGATAGTATTGAAAAAAGACCATTAATACGACCAAACTGTTCTGATAAATCAAAATGACCAATAGCCCGTTCGTCTTCTGGATGGATTTTGTGTCTAAACTTCATTAAATCGAAAACCTGTTTTTTAATACTGGTAATAGACACACCGTCTACAGCAGTTATGGCCATCCACCCAACGCTCTCACCTCTATTAAAGGCTTGCCCAAAGGTTGTAAAAGGAGTATAGATTGTACTTGCATCTTGCTCGTCGTCACCTTGACTGTTAGTCATTTTAAAAGTACCTACAACTAAAAAGTTAACTCCATTAATTTTTACATAAGTTCCTAAAACATCCTCGTTCTTATCATAAAGACTTTTTACTACACCTGTTCCAATAACACAAATTTTTCGTTTGTTGTTTATATCTGAATAACTTAAAAACCGCCCTTGAAGAATATCCATAGGTTGCTGATTAATATATTCTGGATAATCACCATAAATCTCAAATGCACCAGTTTTTGTCCCTCTAACAACATTATTATTACCTCTAAAGCCGCCTAATTGATTTCTCGGAGATACGTACTTAAGATTTGGAATCTCAGATTTAATGGCGGCAACATCTCCTATTTTATAATTAAAATATCTGCCTTTTGGAAGACCTTTATAAGGCTTAGAAGTGCCTTGAGTCCACATAAACATAGAATTTGTGGCAAAATCACCAAAATCTGCGGTAACACCATTTCTTAAACCATTAGTTAAAGCCAGTAGTAAAACTAAAATAGTTATACCCCAAAAAACACCAAATGCGGTTAATGCTGTTCTAAATTTGTTAGCATTTAAGGCTTCTAATATTTCGTCCCAACGATCTCTGTTAAACATATTACTCGTCTCTTAAGGCTACAATTGGTTTTATCTTTGCTGCGCGATAGGCTGGTATAAAACCAGCTACTGCACCAGCGATAACAAGAAGAAAAACCGTGGTTAGTGCTATGTTAAAATCTACCTGAGGGTATTTTATAAAATCACTATCTATTTGAGGGCCGACAACTTCTAAAAGTCCCAATCCAAATATTAATCCAAATAAACCTGAGAACATAGTAACAAATACAGCCTCTTGTAAAATCATACTTACAATAGACATGGGAAGTGCTCCTAATGCTTTACGAATACCTATTTCCTTTGTACGTTCTTTTACAATAATTAGCATAATATTTCCAACTCCTACAATACCTGCTATAATTGTACCTATACCAACAAACCAAAATACTCCCTGAATAGTAGCTATTAAAGAGAATATTTTTTTGGCTTCTTCTAAAGTATTATTAACTCTTACTGCACTTTGATCCTCTGGAGATATAGTATGAATTTCTTTAATTTGAGATTCTATTCCTTCGGCAATAGCATAAGATTGGGCTACAGCTTCGTCAAAATTATCCGCCATTTTTACGGTAAATGCCATGTTCCTAATATTATCTCCTGCATTAAATATTTGTTGCGCTGTTGAAACCGGAATATAAACTTGACTTTCTTCTCTGTCACCACCTGGGTCAAAGAATACACCAACTACCTTAAAGTTGATTCCGAAAATTTGAATGTTCTTATCTATAGCATCCTCATCTTTAAATAAGTCTTTCTTCATTTTATTACCAATAACAGCCACTTTTTTATGATTTGCTAAATCAGATTCGTTTATAAAACGACCAGTACCTATATCTGCGTTCTCTATAAATTGATTATCTGGCAATGTCCCTCTAATACGGTAGTTACCTGTTTCGTTTTTATAGTTAACTGAACCGCCCCAAATCATATAATCTCTAGTTCTGTACTCTAATTGGTGATCATATTTTTGCTCTACAGCTTCAAAACTTGAATTTTTCAATTGAATCCTCCGACCCGGATTAAGGCCTTTGTAACCTTTTGAAGTCACACCTGTCCATACCGAAATTCTGTTAGTGGCATCTTGCTCAAACTCCGATCTTACACCATTTTCTATACCTTTACTAAAACCAAGTAGGATGACAAGAATAAATATGCCAGAGGCTACGGAAAGCCCTGTAAGAAACGTACGTAATTTATTTTTACGTAAGGTCTCAAATATTTCTTGCCAACGCTCAATATCAAACATGTGCTGAGGCTCTAACTTGTTCTACTTTACTATCGTCTATAATAACACCATCTTTAAGATTAACAATACGTTTTGTCATCTGTGCAATATCGGGCTCGTGCGTAACTACTAATATCGTTTTACCTTCATCATTTATGCCTTGTATTAAATCCATAACTTCATAAGAGGTTTTTGTATCTAAAGCACCTGTTGGCTCATCTGCGAGTAGTACTTTTGGGTCACTGGCTAAAGCTCTGGCTATTGCTACACGTTGTTTTTGCCCACCTGAGAGTTCGCTTGGTAAATGATGAGACCAATCTGCTAAACCCACTTTTTCTAGATAATGCATAGCTTTTTCTGTACGTTCATTTCTTTTTATACCCTTGTAGTATAGTGGCATAGACACATTATCTAGCGCACTTTTGTAATTGATAAGGTTAAAAGATTGAAAGATGAAACCTAAGAATTCGTTTCTGTACTTTGCGGCTATTTTTTCATTTAGACCTCTTATTGGCACACTGTCTAAAACATATTGACCTTCATCAGCCTCATCAAGCATTCCTAAAATATTGAGTAAGGTAGATTTTCCTGAGCCTGAAGATCCCATAATTGAAACTAGTTCTCCTTCTTCAACATTAAAATTAATACCTTTTAGAACGTGAAGCGAATTGCTTCCCATTTGATAAGATTTGTGTAAATCTTTAATTTGTATCATGTGATGATGGTTGATTGATGCAATAATACACAAAACATTACCTGACTTGTGCTAAGTAATTGTTAAGAATTACTTACAACGACTATGTTAGTAAGACTATTGAGAATAAAAAATGTTACAGTTTTTAATCCAATTTTTTAGCGGTACTAGATTTACTGTAGGTTCTGTATACAAAATACCCTATAGTTGCTACTAAGACGTATGGCATTACCATAAGAAACATTATACCATCGTTAATACCTTCTGCTGCGGATTGGTCTTCTCCACTTTCTAAAACTGCTCTGCACATAGCGCATTGGGCATTGGTCTTTATAAAAAAGAGCATTGCGCATACAGTAAGAATAATTTTACGATACATAACTAAGCATAGTAAGGTGAAATCATAAGGTAAACGACAACTCCTGTTACGGCTACGTATAGCCAAAGTGGAAATGTAATCTTTGCAATTTTTTTGTGTCGTTCTATATTATTAGTTATTGCTCTTACATAGGTTATAAGCACAAATGGTATAATCACTATTGATAGTAAAATATGAGTGATTAGCACAAAATAATATATGTATTTAATTACTCCTACTCCTCCAAATTTTGTGGAATCACTCGTCATGTGGTACGCTACATACATTACTAAAAAAGATACCGAAAGTGCAATGGCAAACTTCATTAGCTTTTCGTGTAATTTTCTATTCCCCTTTTTTATCATTACTACAGCAATAACTAATACAATTGCTGTAAGCCCATTTACTGATGCATAGATTGGCGGTAAAAAACGTAACGGTTCAACATCAAAGCCTAGGCGTTTTAAGTTAATTCCAAACAACAAAGCTACTGCAATAGGGATTACTACAGATAAAATAACAATCCATTTATTGTATTTTTTTTCTTTTTCTAAATTAACCTCATTCATGTTTACTCATTCAATAATTTAGCAATGTCTTCTTTTAAGATTGATATTTGTTCTTTTTCGCCATCATCTTCTTGCTCTTCCTCACTTACCACACCTCTATAGTATATCATTGGATTGCCAAAGGCATCTTTTCGGCTTCTTATAAAACCCTCTTTATCTATTAGTGCAAAATTACCCGAATGTTCAAATCCACCCTCAACTTCTGCATTTTTACCTGCATAAATGGTAAACCCATTATTAGCTAAATCGTATATAGTCTTCTCTTTACCTGTCATAAAATGCCAGTTGGGATTGGAAACTTTATATTTCTCTGCATACGCCTTAAGCACCTCTGGTGTATCCATCTCTGGGTTGATGGTAAATGATGCCACACCAAAATCATTAA
Organism: uncultured Winogradskyella sp.; assembly: GCF_937958655.1. GTDB lineage: Bacteria > Bacteroidota > Bacteroidia > Flavobacteriales > Flavobacteriaceae > Winogradskyella. Next base: position 14,312 of record NZ_CALGNH010000013.1, read on the forward strand.
AATCTTTAAACTCATCTTGAATATCAACTAGGTTTCTACTCATTCTTGGACAAATTGTTGGGCAGGTTGTAAAGAAAAACTCCACTATATAAACTTTACCTAAATAATCTGCATTGGTAATTGTTTTTCCGTCTTGATTAACAAAACTAAACGCTGGTACTTTTTTAGGCTGGTTGTTAATCTCTAAATAAGCTAAATCACTTTTATTGGTCCTAGTTGAGGTCGATAATTCTTGGCTTCGACTTTCATCTCTTGTAATATCATCTTTACTTACGCGATCTATAATTTTTGGAATAAATATTATCCCAAATACTAAGAGTATAAATGCGATACCGCCGTAAGAATAATTTGTTGTTTTACTCATTGTTTATTAAATCTTTTTCGCGTCTCTTGTTGGATTCATCAAAATCGCCTTTGCGCTTGTCTCTATATTCTTTAAATAAAACACGCATATCTTCTGCTGCCATTTTATTTTTTAACTCAGATACTTGTGTGCAATCATAGTCAAAAAGACCATAGATAGGCACCTTAGTTTCCTTTTCTTTTTCGGTTCTATCATCAATTCTACCTCTTTGATTTAGGTCTCTATCTACAATATAAACTGAATTAGTTCCTAAGTTTGAAGTGAGTTGAACTTCTGATCGCAGGGCATTAAAAATGCTTCTTATTTCCCTTTCATCTGTGTATAGTAGGTGCCAAAACCTAAGATCTTCGTAAGACTTTATTTCTTTAAGCAATGCCTCGGCTTCCAATTTGGCTTCGGGTGGCAACAATACTACAACCTGAAAGGATTTAAAACCTTTATTTATATCGTAAACAAGCTCTTTTAAATTTAATGCTGCTGTTGCATGATCATTTGGTTTTTTACCCCAAAAAGAGAGTACCGTTAAATGGTCTTTAAGCTGAATATTATTTTTATTGTTGGCTAACTCCGTAATATTCTCTTTTACGATATCTAGTGGATTATAGTTATCCTTAGAAAGTAGCATCACTATAATAAAAGCTACGGGAAGAAAGAATAATATACTTAGAATTAAATAGCGACTTTGCTTACTTACTTGCATATTACAAAAATAAAAAAGGTGGTTTTAAAAAACCACCTTTTACTATTATTTAACTCAATATTTTGAGTTTAAAAATCACGTTTTATTAATGCGTCCTCTGTAAAATAAACCTCATATACATAACCCCCTTCTTGTAATAAGATAAATATTAAGTAGCAAATTAAAAAGACTGATGTCCAAACTACCATGCGTCTAAGGGCTTTGGTCTCATCTCTCATGTGCATAAAGTCCCATGTGATGTAATACGCTTTTACAATAGTTAAAAGGATGAAGATTAAATTTAAAGGCTTCATGTAAACAAATGGTGACAAAATAATATTACCAATTGTTGCAAAAAATCCACCTTCGAGAGGATCTATCCAAGTGTGCATTAACACATCTGGTTTGTAAATACCTAATACAACTTCTATTGCTGTAACAAAAGTTAAGAAGGCTAATACTCCCCATATTTTTTGTGTATTAGACTTAAATTTCCAAAGTCCTCTAAATATTTCTAATTTATGCTCGTGTGCCATAACTTATTCTTAAATGCTGTTATACTAAATAGAAGAATGTAAATACAAATACCCAAACTAAATCGACAAAGTGCCAGTAAAGTCCAACTTTTTCAACCATTTCATAGCTTCCTCTTCGCTCATAAGTTCCTAGAATAACGTTGAAAAAGATAATGATATTGATAACGACTCCTGAAAATACGTGGAATCCATGGAAACCAGTAATAAAAAAGAAAAAGTCTGCAAACAACGCAGTACCATATTCATTAACCTTAAGATTAGCACCTTTAACTACTAGCTGTCCATTATTTTTAACCCACTTAAGAGATTCCTCTCTAGAAAGTACTGTTTTGTGACCTTCATCATTTATTTCTTGAGTTCTTACTAAGATATTACTATTAGCAGCTAAACCTTCGTAAATTTCATTAACACTATAAGGTGGTAAAGGATCTTCGGTAACAAACCATAAGCCGTTCTTTCTTTGGTGTTGCGTGCGTTCGGTTGAGTGATGTACTGCAAAGTCATCTATTGAAATGCGTTTAAATTTATCTTCGCCATCTACCGTTACATATTCTCCAAATTGCAAAATATTTCCACCTTTTGTTTGTACTGCACCATAATCTCCTTGGATAAATGTTGCCCATTCCCATGCTTGTGATCCAACAAAAATAGCTCCACCAATAATGGTTAAAAACATGTACAATGTTACTTTGACCTTGTTCATGTGGTGACCTGCATCTACAGCTAGCACCATAGTTACAGAAGACATAATAAGTACAAATGTCATAAAGGCTACATAGATCATAGGTAATTCTTGACCATGCAAAAAAGGTACGTGTGTAAACACCTCATCTGCTATAGGCCATTCCTTAATAAATTTAAATCTCGAAAAGCCATAAGCCGCTAAGAAACCAGAAAATGTTAGTGCATCAGAAACGATGAAAAACCACATCATCATTTTTCCATAACTTGCTACTAGAGGCTTATTTCCGCCTCCCCAGGTTTTTCCTTCTGTGCCAGTACTTGCTACTGTAGAATCCATAGAAATTATTTAATTTTTAAGATTGGACAAAAATAATCAAATTATATCGCTAAAAAAATATAAAAACAAAAAGAGCGCAAGCCAAAGTAGGTCTATGAAATGCCAAAAATTGGCAGCCAGTTCTAAACCCAACATATTATTGACATTATACTTTTGTTTAAAATGATTATAAATAACAACAATTAAGCATATTAACCCAGCAATAACGTGTCCTATGTGCACAACAGCTATTAAATAAATATAAGACATGGTAATATTACTCGTAGGGCCTGTAAAATTATAACCTGCTTCTATAATTTGACGAAACCCTACAAATTGACTAAATACAAACACAATTCCTAAAATAAAAGTAACGACTAACCAAATCATGGTCATTTTACTATTTTTTTGCTTTAAAGCTTTTTTTGCCAGTATAAATGTTAAACTACTCAACAAAATAACGCCTACGCTTATTAAAAATGCGTTTGGTAATTCATAATTACTCAACCAATCTTTATCTTGTCTCTGTTTTGCGCTAACTATAAAGGCACTAATGATGGCAGAAAAAGACATAATTAAAGAACCAATACCAAACCATAACATCATTTTTTTTGACCTTGAATTCTTTTCCTGCGCTGTTCCTTGTGTTAAATCCATTTATCTTAAAAATTTATCTGCAACATAAATAATTTGCAACATAGTGATATAAAATACGCTCGATAACATTAATTCTTTTGCGGCCTTAGCAGTGCGTTGTTGAAATAATCTAAAGGCATAAACAACCATCATTACTCCAAGTAAAAAAACGACAGATGCTCCAAGTATAGACAGCTCTAATTTACCTGTAAAACCAAAAACAGGGATTATAGAAGCAATTACCGTCCACACGCTATAAATTACAATTTGCACGGCCGTACCTTTGTCGCGTTTACCTGTAGGCAGCATAAAGAACCCTCCTTTTTCATAATCTTCATACAAAAACCAACCGATAGCCCAAAAATGTGGAAATTGCCAAAAAAACTGAATGGCGAATAATGTTCCTGGTTCTATTCCGAATGAATTTTGAGCGGCAACCCAACCTAACATAAAAGGAATAGCACCTGGCAATGCTCCTACAAAGACAGCCAAAGGGGTTTTGGTCTTAAGTGGTGTATAAATACTAGTGTAAAGAAATATTGAAATAGCTCCCCACATTGCAGTCTTAGGATTAATGATATATAAGCTTATTAAACCTAAAAGCGTAAAAGAAGCCGCAATAATAAAAGCCATATTAACAGACATACGACCAGCTGGTATTGGCCTGTTCTTAGTTCTATCCATTAAAGCATCAAGATCTCTTTCTATGATTTGATTATAAGCATTAGATGCACCAACCATAAAATAACCACCAAAAGCCAACAATACTAGCGTTTTAACGTCTAAGGTATCGGCACCAAGAAGATAACCTGCAAGGGCGGAAAACACAACACTTATAGACAATCCCATTTTTGTGATTTCTTTAAAATCAGTTAGGATAGATGCTTGTGATATCGAAGTTTTATTACGACTCAAATCGTGTAGTTCTACTATAATTATTAGCGTGTGCAAAGATACTCTGAAAATTAGTTATTACCAACGCAGAATCTGTTTTAATTATTGGTTAAAATAAGTTTGTAAGATTGTTTAATTTTATGAGACTTAACACTAAAATCTCTCATCATGAAAATCTATACGACCTTAGTTGTCTCCCTATTCAGTTTCTCGCTCTTTTCGCAAGGCCGATTTGATAATGTTGTTATAAAAACGACACAACTCTCAGACCATACCTATATGCTAGAAGGTGCAGGAGGTAACATTGGTATATCTGTTGGTAACGACGGTGTTTTTATAATAGATGACCAGTTTGCACCTTTATCTGATAAAATTCTAAATGCCATAAAAGTAGTAAGTGATAAACCACTAAAATACTTAGTTAACACACATTATCATGGTGATCACTCTGGTGGTAATGTAAAGATGGCCAAAGCAGGAGCAACAATTATAGCACACAACAATGTAAAAAAACGTTTGGAGGAAAAGCAAAGAGATGGAAGTTACAAACCAAAAGAAGCTTTACCTGTAATTACATTTAATGATAAATTAAATATTTTCATTAATAACGAAAGTATTGCTGTATTCCACGTTAAAAATGCCCATACCGATGGCGATGCTATTTTATACTTTACAGAAAGTAATGTATTACATACGGGAGATACTTATTTTAACGGACGTTATCCGTATATTGATTTAAACTCTGGTGGATCTGTTAACGGTTATATTGAAGCCGTTAAGAGAGGGCTAATGGTTATTAATGAAGACACTAAGATTATTCCAGGTCATGGTAAAGTCTCAAACAAAAAAGCGTATAAAGACTTTTTAACCATGCTCGAAACTATACGCAGTAATGTACAAAAAGCAATTGATAATGGTAAAACCGAAGATGACGTAAAAGCTGATTCTACCATAACCAAAACGTATGATGATTTAGATTACGGTACGGGCTTTATAAACAGCGAGCGTATCCGCTTAACATTTTACAAGAGTTTAGTAAAAGATAAATCTTAAAAATCGTTGTACCAATTAAATAAATCGGTTCTCACACCAACACTAAACCATAAGGTATTGGAACTTGTAGTTGTTGGCGTTATTTGTTGCGGATCAAAATCTCTATAAATAATATTTGTGAAAAGTCTGAGATTTGTAGCCGGATTTACTACATAACCAGCCTGTAGCTCTGTCATAAAACTATTGGTTGCATTACCCTGGCCAATAGTAATCCCAGTATTTGCTACTCGGTTATCTTCATCTCCATATATGTCACCACCATAATTAAAATTATCTTCTGGTGTATTAAAATCAAAACCTCTTTTACCCATTACTACTTTAGCATCTGCAAACCACCGCTTATAATTATATCGTCCTATAAGTACCAATTCTCTAAAATTAGAACCCCACAAATGCGCCATTGGCTGGTTAAAATGTGCGTAATTTAATATTATAGAATTATGGGAATACGTATATGGTCTCACTTGGTTGTACTCTGCTTGTAACAACAAGTTATTTACATTAAATGCATTATAATATTTTGCACCTAGTTGAAAACCTAATTTATTTTTCCAGCTTTTTTGCCCTCCAGTAATATCACTTAGGGAAAACTCATCAACAATAAACTGACCATATAAATTAACTTTATTATTCCATTTATATTTAGCACTCAACCCTAATATAGCATTACCAGCATCTTGCCCAGTTTGAAATTCAATGGCTCTAAAGAATATTATAGGATTTAAATAATTAACATCAAAACCTCTACCGTTAGTATCTGCCCACATTACAGACTCAAACAAACCTATGTTTAATCGTTTAGACACATTCCAACTTAAGTAATGGTTAGCCATGTATTTTGTAAAAAATGCGCCATCTTCCACAACAGCATCTCTAACATCTTTTAACCACATCCAAGTGCTTGTATATTTTATTTTCCAGAAACTGGTATTAAGTTTAAGAAAAGGATAGGGACTAGCTACATCACTTTGAAAAAGTGAGCGATAACCATCACCAATAAAATTTTTGCCATGACCAAACTGAATATTTAAAAAATCTGCTGGTGTATATGAAATATAGGCTTCAGCGACAGGATAGTCATACGAATTTTCCTTAAATCGTTTGGCTATACCTCTACCCGGAATTATCGCAGGATCTGGACCAAAAGCCTTTAAACTCTCCGCATATCTGTTAAAGTAATCTGCGAAACGTCCCTGACTTTCATATATAGATGAAGATAAATTAAAACGTTTCCCTAAACCAGCTTGTATAAAAACGCCTCTAGTATTATTCCAAGTGCCATCTTCTGCTTCTGAGTCGGAACCTACTTGTAAATCTAAAATAGGATCAACCGTAAACCAGTAATCTTTACCTTGTACCTGTACTAAATGCTCATTATAAAGCTTTCTGCCTACCCACGATTCTGCTGCTTTAGTTAACTTATCTTTTTCATTTTTAATATCGTAATATTTAGCAACATCAGTGTAAATAAATGGTTTTGCTGCTGTGTGACTATTTGTACCTACAGCATTCATTTCATCATCAAAACGTGCGTAATAAGAATGTGTAAAAGGTATGTTAAGCTCACTAGAATACTCTAATTTTTCATAAGGTTTAATTTCTGCATTAACCTTATCGTATTCATTAGACAATGTTGCGTTAATACTATCTTTTGGAGCAATCTCAAAATTGGTTTTTAAACTTGTTTCCTGCTCTGGTTGAACCAATGGTATTTTTAAACTAAGACTATATTGAACAAAGGTAGGTTTACCATTGTATGCTGCTGGCTTAATTTGAGGTAGCAAACCAAAAACACGTTTAGTTTCGTACTTAAGCTTATCATAAATTGCATCTATATATATGATATTAAATCTACCTTCTTTTGTTACTTCAAATAAAATTTGAATTTCGCCTCTGTAATTTTCATCTTTTACTATTTGAGGCACTTTAAAGTTCTTATAAACAAAACTATTGAGTGTAAAATTAAAACACGATTTTAAATTGTCTATAGGTATTGTGTTACATTCATTAAAAACTGGTGGTTTCTCATAAGTAGATAAGGTCTGATTATAACCAAAAAGGCAAATTAATAACATTGAAGTAAACCAAAAATGCTTCATTAAGTAGATTATTTTTATTGTTCGAAAGATACTTATTTTTTGAGTAAGCCTAAAGAAAAAGCCGTTACCAAAACATGATAACGGCTAGTGTAAAAATTTATTGAATTTAGTCTCTAACTTTAAATTTAATAGGTAATGTATAAATAACACCTACAGGCTTATCTCGCTGAACACCTGGTTGCATTTCTGGAAGCTTATTTATAACACGTATAGCTTCTTTCTCTAACGCTGGGTGTGGTGCCCTGGTCTTTATATCAGTAACATTACCAGACTTATCTATAGTAAATTGCGTTTGTATAGTAAGTACACCTTTAAGGCCGTTTTCATTAGCAATCTCTGCATTAAACTTTCTACGTACCAATTTACTAATTTTATTTGACATGCACTCCTTGCGCTTACTATTAGTGTTGTATTTTTCACAACCAGGATACACAGGTACTTTTTCAATTTTAATGAAAGAAACAACGACATCTTCTTCTGGTTTATCTACCCTAATATCCTCAGGTTTTGATATTGGTGAATCACTTACCTTTGGTTCTTCTGGAGTTTTTACTATAGTTTCAATAATTGGTGTATCATCTTTAACAGGTGTATATACATCCGTTAAATCTTTACTTAGTGCAGGCTCTGGTTCTATTGGCTTAATAACTTCAACAACAAACGGCTCTACGTAATCTATCTTAATAAGGTCTGATTGGGCAATTTCTTTATCTACAGTAATTATTTTATCTTGAAATTGCATTTCAAAGAGTGCATAGGTACCAAGCAAACAAAGAATCAACCCTATCTGAAAATATAAGGTCGAGTTTTTTTGTAAGTTTGCATCATGCTTTTGTGGTTTCTTTACTTCAGTAGTGTTCTGACCAACACTATTGAAATTCTTTTTAGAATTTTTCATAATATATTTAATTTAAAATGTTAATATTATGGTAAAGTCGCAATAAGCATACCAAAAAGAAAATCCCGTCCAATTAATTTTGAACGGGATTTTTATTATGATATGTAAAATTTATTATACTAGTCTTGCACTTGAAACACAATTGGTATAGAAAATGGCATTACTACAGCTTTTCCTCTTTGTCTACCTGGTTTCATTTTTGGTAATTGACTTATAACACGCTTAGCTTCTTTTTCTAGCCCAGGATGTGGACCACGAGCAACTATACTCGATATATTACCTGTTTTGTCTACCTTAAATTGTACAAAGATTCGCTTTCTACCAGCTGGCAACCCAAGATCTCCTGCTAAATCTGTATTAAATTTTCTATTAATAAATTTATTTACTTTTTCATTCATGCATTTTTTCTTCGCAGCATTTCCCTTTTTCTTTTCGCAACCAGGGAACACAGCAACATTTTCAATAACACTGAAAGGCACTTCTAAATCTTCTTCTACCTCTTCTACTTCTACTTCTTCTACTTCAACTATCTCTGTATCCATTTCAGTCTCAGTAGACTCAATCACAGTCTCCTCAATCTCCTCTTCATCTTCAACAACTTCAATAATTTCTGGCGCTGGTGGTGGCGGTGGTGGCGGTGGCGGTGGAGTAAAAATCTGCTCAGTAATTGGCACTTCTTCCTCTAACTCATCGTCTAGATTTAATGAATCTATAGCGATATCACTCTTATCATAGGTCTTATAATTAATCGTCATGTAAGTAACACCTAACATTAAGGCAAGACCAACAGCAAAAAATAACGAGCTGTTTCTACTTACATCTGATTTTGGATTCTTTTTAGGTTCCATAATTCTTTGTTTAAACGTGTTGCTAATTTAATTAAATAATCATTAAAAAAACAAGACTTCGGTTTATTTTAACTTTATAATGGTGTTTTTTACCGCAACTAGTGTACCAAAACAAACACCTAGGCAGTTTGCTAGCATATCAAAAACATCAAATGTTCTGTTAGTATTTAATTGATGCTGTACCATTTCTAATAACACACCAAATAAAAAAACACCTAAAAATACATACTTAAGACGATGTTGTTTGTGAAAAAATTTAAAATAGGTAATCCACAAAAAGGCTAATCCTACGTAGGCAATAAAATGATAAATCTTATCATCAAACGAAGATCCTAAACTAGGAACGCTACTTATGTTTACTAAACTATAAACTAATAGCAAAACAGTATATGCTATAGTTACTAGTAAACCTAGTTTTTTAACCACTTATTAGGGTTTTGTAATCCTCAGCAGAAAGTAAACTATCGATTTGAGAAGCATCAGAAATATTTACCTTTATCATCCACCCATCACCATAAGGATCTGTGTTTACTTTTTCTGGTTCATCTTCTAAGCTTTCATTGAACTCAACGATCTCACCAGATAACGGAAGAAACAAGTCTGAAACCGTTTTTACAGCCTCAACAGTACCAAAGACTTCTTCTGCATCTAAAGTTTCGTCTAACGTTTCTACTTCTACGTATACAATATCACCTAATTCTCCTTGAGCGAAATCTGTAATACCAATAGTGGCAATATCGCCATCTATTTTTATCCATTCGTGATCTTTAGTATACTTTAATTCTGACGGTATATTCATCTTATGCATATAAACTTTAATTAAACAAAAGTAAATTTTTAATTGATGGTATTCAAAAATTATTATGAATTTAATTTCCGAAATTATACCTTAACGTTATCCCAGATCTTAAAGAAGTTTGAGGAAAAGAGGTAGATATTGCAAAATCTGAAAACGTGTAATCAAAGTAGAAAATAGCGGTTAAGTTTTTACTAAATGCATAATCTGCAGTATACTTTAGGCCCCAAATAGTCTGACCAGCCGTTATTTGATTATTTTCTAAGTCTAAATACCTTATAATGGTTTTATTATCTCTTACGGAGATATCTGCTCGCATATTTAAATCGCTCTTAATCACCTGTTTTGCGCCTGCAAGTGCAGAACGTATTCTTAAATCCTTTATACGGTACCCTAATCCCAGTGTGTACTCTTGCCCTTGTATTTCGGTCATTAAATTATTATCAAAACTGAGTGATAATAATCTATCTTTTTGGATTTCGGCTAGTACTTTAATTGAATTCTTCATCTCAAATTCTAATCGAATTAGAGGGCTAAACTGTTCTTCTAAATTAATATTGCTAAAGATTGTTCTCGCTTTAATATTTTCAGCTTGGTCTAAAGCATCCGCATTTTCTGGTGAGTTAAACGCAGCATCTAGATTATAGTCTTCAAAATCTAAATTAGTTCTAAACTGATTTATAGTATATCGAGATCTGTATCCGTGTTGTATAGAAAAACGTCTAAAGGTTTTCTTAAACCACGGAATTTTCATTAAACCGGTATACTTTAACGTCCAGTTTGGTATTGGAATATCTCTAAATGCACTTGTAGTGATCTTGTCTGGATTTGTACCTTGATATGCCGATAAAAAAGCGGGTATTAATACACGCTGGCTATTTTTACCAAAACCTTCTGGAAAGCCTTCTGCATCTGTACCAAACGGTGTGTTACCGTAGAATTCTCTGGCCAACCTATTGGCTATAATTAAACGATTTGCTCTAAAATCATCAAACGTAGCAGATTGTGTGTCGTCACTTTTACTAAATGCTGTTTTTACTAAGGCTGTTGATATATTAAAATTACCAAATGAATTTGTTACAAGGTCATCATACTCATCGCTAAGGCCATCATTGTTAGTGTCTAATCCTCTAAAATTTTCTGTAAGATTTTCAGCATAAGTCCTATTACCAATTAAATCGATTTTTAAATCTCTCATTGGTTCAATATTTACAGAATAGTCTAATGCTTTGTTAGTAATTTCAGTGTATTGTTGGTTAAACTGACCAAACGTTGTAAGCCAACCATTTCTGGCCACCACATCTCTTATATCACGCTGACTACCAAACGTATAACCTAAAGTTGGTCGAAGTGTCCCTACAAAACCAGGAGTTGGTAAGTATCCTGGTAAAAACGTTCCATTATTTTCTGTATACCCAAATTGTATACGCTTAACCATGGTAATAATATCCACCAACGTATTATAAGCTTTTTTACCCGAACTCAGTTTATTTGGTTTTTTAGCGTTATCTGCAACTGTTTTAGAATCTCTATTTGTCCCTCGCTTTGCCGGAGTTGCTCCTCTAGATCGTCCTCTGCCACGCTGATTTCCTTTTCTAACTAAGCCAATAGACTTATAAAAGGTTTCCATATTAAGCGTTGAGTTAATATTATGGGTGTTAGAATTCTGAATAGAATGTCCTAAATTAAAAGAATTAAAGGTACCTGGATTATTAGGATCCTCGAGCTGCAAACCTTCATTTAAATCAGACCCTTTTTGCCATTGAAACGAGCCATTGTAAGCATAAGTCGTTCTTAAAAAACTTAATGCTGGTATTTTATATAAGGGCAGTTCATAGTTAACCTGAATCTGTTGGGTTTGAAAATTTGGATCTCCTAAATCAAAGAAACCATCCCAGACGTCTAATGATGGGTCTTGCCTACCATTAATACGATTATCAATAAAATAGTTTCTAACAATGTTAGAATTTGCTGCAGTAAAATTAAGACTTAAGGCATCCGTAAGGTTATAATTTATGGCATATTGAAAATCGAAGGTGTAATTTCTTCTAAACAGTTCTTCTATACCAATATTATTACCACCAAGTTCTACTTCTCTAAATCGTTGTTTACTAAACTGTCTGTTTATATCTGTATTTACAGAAAAATTTGTTGGTACTGGGTTAAAATTGAAGTCTTTTAAAATTTTCCAATACTTGCCAGTAAATAGGGAATCATTCTTTTTAAATGGTTCTATCTTAAGAGGTTCAAACGCATAATTATAATTAACCCCTGCTCTTATATTTTGGTCTAAAGAATTTTCAATTTCAAAATCGCGGTGTTCTACTTTATTGTAGGAATAGTTGAAGGTTAAATTTTCTACATCATAAAAGTTCTTTTTAGCCTCACCTGTTTTTTGCTTGCGTACTCCAATAAAATTGATGCTTTTTCGCTTGGTATAATCTTCGGACTGGTTTCTAATCCGTTCTTCATCTTCGGCAGTATCTGCGGCATCTAAGCGCGACTCTAGGGTTAGATCATTGTAAAACTGATCGAACTTTGGTGTTACTAATTCTTCACTTTGTGCGTAATTAAAAGGAATTTGCAAACCCCATTTTTTGGGTAATAATTGTCCTAATTGTACATTAGTAACAACGTCGTATTGTTGCACATCCTCTAAGCTGCGCTCGTTTGGCCCTTGGTCTATACCTCCAAAACCTATAGTACTTCGTCTGCCAGTTGCACTTATATCTGCAAAATCTGCGATGTTTGAATCCATACTCACTACGGCTGCCCAACCTCCTTCATTTTCTAAACCAGACATACGTAACTCATTAAACCAAACCTCACCACAAGCGTTACCACCAATACCAGAATTTTTAACACCTACCATGAGGACTCTAATATTACCAAAATTAGGATTTCCCTTAATAGCAACACGTTGCTGCCCAATTGGTAAAGGTGCAAACTCTAATACCGGAGTTGTATTTAACTCTCCATTAATAACATCGTAAAATGTTGGATCTTCCTCGGCAAGTGTTTGGTTAGATATGCCTTCGGATTTAATGCGTTGAAGCACCTCTAATGACATGTTTATTTCATTGACTTCTGGCCATATACGCTGATCTAACGGAAGACTAGAATCTACAAAATCTGAGGGTTGCAATGGCACTTCTATTTGATAAAAGTTTTGTGTAAAGTCATTACCCATTCTAATAAAAGCCACTAACTCTCCTGGCTCAAGTGTTTCTCCTTCTTGTGCTTCTGCATGTAAGAACATACGCAAGTTTTTATACTGACGCATATCTACATTAATATTTTTAAATACACCTCTAGAATCTTGGCGTTCTAAATCACAGGCTTGCAATACTAAAGACTGCTCATTTTGTCTTATAATATTATTATTGTTATTTAGTTCTTCTCGTCTAACTCCAGGCGGAATAACATAGCGATCTCCATTTTCTTGTTCTCCGATTATAGCTACATTAAATTCTGCATCGGCACTATTGTTTGCAGGGTTATTATCTAAATCTAAAGTATAGCGTCTCCAGTCGCTACGCACTAAATCTAAAGTAGCGAAACGTAAAAACGTTTCTTCAGTAAATTCTTTTAAAAATAGACGTGCAAAACGCACAGATCTTATATCACTAATACCACCTATACGCCTTGTTTCTTCATTTATTGGCAACCGATATTGATACCATGTAACATCCCTTTGGTCGCCATTAGGTAAGGTGACTGTGCGCTGCTTTATATCGTTAATCTGGGGGTTATTAATATTAAGGTTATTTGGATTCATTTCCACCTCATACTCAAAATAACTATCAATAGTATTCATGGTGTTGTCTCTATTGATATCTTCTACATCTGGTTGGGTTGTTGCACCTCTATTGGTATCGGTGAACACATCTGGCGTATTCCCTTGCTGCCCATTATAACGCTTATAACGCTCAAAAATATTACCTTCCGTATTTAAATAATAATTATAGTTGTCGTTGGATGGATCTTCTCCAAATTGGGCTCCAAAGGCAGCAATTTCTTCGGCATCGTCATAACCGTCATAACCAACATCTTGGTTCGCTCTTTCATCTCCTGTAGTAGCAAATGTGTATATTAAAGATTGGTTTTGTGGCACAACACCACCAAAAACGGTTGGATTTAGAAATGAAACATCACCATCTTCTGGCAAACCATTTTCGTATTGTTTATTGCCATCCTTAAGGACATCTTCAGAAATATTACCAAGGTTAATGAGTAATTTTCCACCTTGATTATTTGGGTTATCTAAAAATGGATCTTGTACCCAAAACTCAATATATTCAACGTTAGCTTGCTCAAAATCTGTAGATGCAATCTGTCTGGTTATACCTGCCCAGCTTTCAGTAGGGTCTAAAGGCATATTATTAGCAGCCATAGGATCAAAGTTGTAAGGCCCACGTTCGGTTGGGTAATACGCTAAATCTAAAGTATTTATAACTGAGGTTTGCCCTTGTACTATATCAATTTCTGGAAAAATTTCATCAATAAATACACGTCTGGTATATAAGTTAGATATATCATCTTCCGTAATCCCGTCTGGTCTTTGATTACTAAAAAAGATGGGATCAATTGTATACCAATTTAAAAAGGCTCTGTTAAAACCATTTTCTATACCTGCGGCAGACTCTGGGTCATCTACACCATCACCATCTAAGTCTGTTGGTCTACTAGATAAAAACCAAGACAATGGACTCAATAAATCTATAGAACCTTGTGTTCCTTCAAAATCATCAATATATGCTGTTGCTTCTCCATTAAAATCGGTACCATTAGGTGCACCTGGAAGTAAATACGCAAACTCACCTCTTAACGATAAATTAGAAGGCACATCCGTATCTATATTTGGCAGTTTATTTGCTAAACGCGTTAGAAACGGTACCTCAGTAGAATAATTACCATTAAATCCAAAAATGGTATTGTTAATTGGTTCTGAGTTAAAGTTTGCTTTTTGAGTAATTGGTCGTTCATTAAGATTTAATAACGTTGCTCCCAGTACGAAATTTTCGTTAAACTGGTGCTCTATATTTAAACCTGTAAATCGTCTGGTTTGCTGTCCGAATACAGCATTGTTTTCTACAGAAACATCTATTGGTGTGTTAGATGCTTTTAAGGCTTCGTCTAATATTTCTACTCGGCCTAGCTGATAATTAACGGTATAATCTACACCTTCTACCAAAACACGACCACCTGCGGTAACTCTCACAGAGCCTCTTGGTACATTAAATGCTCCTATAGGAATACCTCCATCACCACCACTGCTCTTAAAACGTCCTTTAATTTGAAACTTGTTTTTCTTTGCCTCGTCTAAGGCGGCTATTTTGGTTGATTTATATAATAAATCGTATACATATTTTTCTTGGTTCTCATTGGGATAGGTATCTTGCTCGTAATCTACTTCGTTATTACTTGGATTGTTATCATCATCTAATACATCAAACAAATAACGTCCAAATGGTTCAGTTTTAGTAAAAATTATCTTTCCATTTTGTGTAAGTACCGTCAATCCAGGCACATAGTCGAAGAAGCCATCACCACCTTCTTGTGGGTCATTATTAAAATTAAGTCGGTCTAAATGAAATAAGCGTATTAAAGGGGTTTCATTAATAGCCGAGTCATCACTATCAAAAGGTGTATTGTTATCAAACGTTGGAAATTGAGTTCCTTCTACAGGTAGAATATAATTTACTGGTGAGGCCTCTGTATAAAATATATTTAATCTAAAATCTTCCTGACTTAGTTGAAATGCACCAGTATCGTAGATATTCTTCATCATTAAGTCCCAAATTGGCTGATCTACAGCGGTTACTGCACTCTTTAGCATTTTTAAGACTAAACTTTGGTTATTTACAACTTGGTTACCATTTTCAACATCATTATTAACTTGAGTTGCATCTACTCCATCATTGGCAAATTCACCAACCTGAAAAACTTCTCCTCCTCTTGTATATTGAAATGCAACCGCTAATACTTCATCATTAAGAAGCCTTTGGTTAAGCGATATATACCCTAACTCGGAGTGTAATACGTAGTCTTGGCCTTCAATAAGTTTACGAGCTGCTTCCAATTTTCCAAAATCAAACCCCTCATTTACTGGTACTTGCACACCAGCTTCTACATTGGTAATATTTCTAACAGCATCTGTTAATAAAGAACCTGAACCGCCTATATTTGTTGGATCAAATTCGTTATTACCATTATCTGGCAAGGCTCCTGAAGCTACATTAACAAAGCCAGCAGGTTGCGGATCTAATCCGATATTGACGGGTTCTGACTCTCCAAGATCTTGAAAAGCCACAACATTTCTTACATTTTCCGTTTGATTGTTTCTGTTAGTAACCCAGACTTCTACTCTGGTAATTTGTAAACCTTGATTATCTATAAATGGATATTGTAAAAGTGCTTTATCGTAAGTATCTCTAAAATAATGCGCTAAGAAATAATGCCTGTTTTCGTCGTAATCCCTTGCAAAAAACTCAAACTCTTCTAACGTTCCTCCTCCTTGTGCTGTAACAGACCGTGACTGTGATTGCTGCTCAGAAAATACAGCTGTTACTCGTGTTTTACCAAATTGTAATTCAGTCTTTACACCAAATAAACTCTGCGCACCGTTAATTAAAGAACTGTTTAATGGCATATTAACATTACCAACCTCGATCTTTCTTACGATATCATCTTCCGTTGGCGTATATTCTAACTTTACGAGTTGCTGAAAATCGAACGTAGCCTCAGTGTCATAATTTGCGGTAACTTGTAATCTTGTACCAACTTTACCTAGTAAACTTAAACCTATTCGCTGATCGAAATCAAACGTAAAATTGGTTCTGTTTCTTGGCGAAAATGAAGGGTTATCTTGCCTAGAAAATAGCACGCCTAAATCTACCTCGGCATATCCACTCGGAATAACACTAATGGTATTACCACCAAAAATGGTTTCGAACAAATCTGAATTTACATAGAATTCTGGTAATAGATTCTTTTGAGCTTCTTCTGAGCCTTCTTTTTGTCCGGCAGCAGCATCTGCCATTTGCTTGTAATAGTCTTTTAATTTTTCTTGTAAAACTAATTTCTGAAATTCGTCAGGTGTTAGTATTAAGGGATAATTGATATTAAAATTTCCTATTTTTTCTGTGTAGACATAGCGATCTAAAATAGGGTCATACGTATATTTTGAAACAATACTATTTGGGTTTGGCATTTTTAATTTACCAAATGCAAATATGGTCTTAGTAGAGTCTTGTATTTGTTCGGTTTCTTGAGCATTAGAGCTTAAGGACACTAGCAAAATCAACACCAAAAGGCATAAGCAACTAAAAGACTTAATTTGATTATAGTTAGTTTTATTCAATATCATTATAACTTTTTGAGAGCTTCTTTAATAATTTGCTCAACCTGTGCTTCTGGTTCAAATTTAACTATAGCATCCACAACTTTTTCGGACTGTTTTTTATTAAACCCTAAAACTTCTAATGCAGATAACGCCTCATCTTTGTTAGTATTGTTTGGTATTAAAGAAAGTTCATCTATTCCATAAACTTTTAACACTTTATCTTTTAGATCTAAGATAACACGTTGTGCTGTTTTAGCTCCAATACCTTTAACACTTTGGATTAATGCTACGTTTTCTGAAGCAATGCCATCTTTTATTTGTTCTGGCGTTAAGGATGATAGCATTGTGCGTGCCGTATTGGCACCTATACCACTAACAGAAATTAGTAATTTGAAAATTTCGCGTTCTACTTTAGACGAAAAACCAAATAAACTATGAGCATCTTCTCTTACTTGTAAATACGTGTACAATCTAAGGTTTTCTCTATCTGGGATTTGAGAAAAGGTATGTAAGGATATATTTATAAAATAGCCCACACCATTGCAATCTATAACAACATCTGTAGGATTTTTTTCAACAAGTTTCCCCTCTATGTGAGTAATCATGAATAGTGATAGTTAGAAGTCCAAATGTAATAAAATTATTTACATTTAGTTATGGACTTTATAACTAAGGATTTACTTTTTTTGTTGACGCTTTTTGCGTTCTTGCGCATCCACTACCGCAACAGTTACCATGTTTACAATTTCATCTACACTTGCCCCTAATTGTAATATATGAACAGGCTTATTTAAACCTATCATTATTGGACCTATTGATTCTGCTTTATTGAGCTCCTTTAAAAGCTTATACGTAATATTAGCTGACCCCAAACTTGGAAAGATAAGCGTATTTACTTGTTTACCTGCGAGTTTAGAAAACGGGAAAATATCTTGAAGCATTTTAGAATTTAGTGCAAAATCTATTTGTAATTCACCATCAACTGTCATATCTGGATAGGTATTATGCAAATAGGATACGGCTTCTTTCACTTTCTTTGCTTCTGGATTATCTGATGATCCAAAATTAGAATACGAGAGCATTGCAATAACAGGTTGAATCCCTAACATTTTAACGACCTTAGATGTCATATAGGCAATTTTAGCCAAATCATCTGCACTAGGATTTATGTTTATTGCTGTATCGCTTAAAAACATAGGTCCTCTTTGAGTCATCATAATATTTGTGGTTGCAATTCTGGTAACACCTTTGGCCTTTCCTATGAGTTCTAACATTGGCTTAACCACTTTAGGATAACTTGTGGTATAACCAGAAATTAAGGCATCTGCATCTCCTTCATTTACCATCATAGCCGCAAAATAATCGCGCTCTCTCATAATTTTTCTGGCAAAATACTGAGTAACCCCTTTCCGCTTTTTACTTTTCCAATAGGCATCTGCATATTTATTTTTTCGCTCTAACTCTTCATCAGATTTGGGATCGATAATTTCAACCTTGGCATCAAACTCAATCTCTTTTTTTAATACCTCTATGGTATCTTTTCTTCCTAGAAGAATGGGTATTGCTATGCCCTCATCATATGTAATTTGTGCTGCCTTTAATACATCTAACTGATCTGCTTCAGCAAATACCACACGCTTAGGGCTTATTTTTGCTTTATTAGAAAGTAGCCGCACTAGCTTATTATCTGAGCCTAATCGTTCTAATAATTGATTTTTATAACGTTCCCAATCCTCTATAGGTTCTCTTGCTACACCACTTTCCATGGCCGCTTTTGCCACTGCAGGAGGTACTTCAGCAATAAGCCTAGGATCAAAAGGTTTTGGAATTATATAATCTCTACCAAACGTTAGCTTGGTTTCTGAATAGGCAATATTTACTTGTTCAGGCACTGGTTCTTTGGCTAAATTAGACAAGGCCTTAACGGCAGCCATTTTCATGGCTTCGTTAATTTTAGTGGCTCTTACATCTAAAGCTCCTCTAAAAATAAAAGGAAATCCAAGTACGTTATTTACCTGATTAGGATAATCACTACGACCTGTAGCCATAATAATATCGTCTCTAGTATCTATGGCAAGTTTATAGTCTATTTCTGGGTTTGGGTTAGCCATAGCAAATACAATAGGATTTGCTGCCATTAACTTTAGCATCTCTGGTGTTACAATGTCTGCCATAGATAATCCTATAAATACATCTGCATTAGCCATAGCTTCATCTAAGGTATCTATTTTTCTATCTGTAGCAAATTCTGCTTTCTGCGATGTTAAATTACCTCTATCCTTACGTATTACGCCTTTACTATCTAGCATTACTATATTTTCGCTTTTAGCGCCAAATGCCTGATACAAACGTGTGCATGAAATTGCTGCCGCACCGGCACCACTAACCACAATTTTTACGTCTTCAATATTTTTATCTGCCAGTTCTAAAGCATTGATAAGCGCTGCTGCCGAAATAATTGCCGTTCCATGCTGATCATCGTGCATCACAGGGATATCCAACTCTTCTTTTAAGCGCTGTTCAATTTCAAACGCTTCTGGTGCTTTAATGTCTTCAAGATTGATACCACCGAAAGTTGGAGCAATATTCTTTACAGTCTCTATAAATTCATCAACATTTTCTGTATTTACTTCAATATCAAAAACGTCTATATCTGCAAAGATTTTAAATAACAAACCTTTACCTTCCATCACTGGCTTAGAAGCTTCTGGTCCTATATTACCTAATCCTAAAACTGCTGTACCGTTAGAAATTACAGCAACTAAATTTCCTTTAGCTGTGTATTTATAAACGTTATTCACATCCTTTTCTATTTCTAAACAAGGCTCAGCCACACCGGGTGAATAGGCTAAAGATAGATCGCGTTGAGATGCGTACTTTTTTGAAGGTACAACTTTTATCTTTCCTGGTGTGGGCTTAGCGTGGTATACTAAGGCTTCTATGCGTTTGCTCTGTTTACTCATATCTCAGTAGAATTGAACCGCAAAGATACACATTGATTATGGTTATGAAAATTAAGATTGTTTTAGTTCTAAGAATTTAAAAACTCAATATTCCGCTTTAACCCAGAAAACTTAGTCCGCTTAACAGCTGACTTTTTAAACACTTTTCTAAAGGTGTCTTCTGTAATCTCCTCCCAATCTTTTTTGGTCATGGATAACAAATCAGGGTGTGGATTAAAGAGTGGTTCATTATGTGATTTTGAAAACCTATTCCAAGGGCAAACGTCTTGGCAAATGTCACAACCGAACATCCAATCATCAAATTTACCTTTAAATTCTGTTGGAATATTGTTTTTAAGTTCTATCGTAAAATACGAAATACACTTACTGCCGTCAACCACATAAGGCTCTACTATAGCTTCGGTTGGGCATGCATCTATACAAGCGGTACATGTGCCACAGTGATCCGTTACGGGTGTATCGTAGGCTAATTCTAAATCGATAATCAATTCGGCTATAAAGTAAAACGAGCCAACTTGTTGCGTTAATAAATTAGAATGCTTCCCTACCCAACCTAATCCTGATTTTGCTGCCCAAGCTTTATCCAATACTGGAGCAGAATCTACAAATGCACGACCGTGGACTTCACCTATTTCCTCTTGTATGAATTGGAGTAATTGTTTCAGTTTGTCTTTTATTACAAAATGGTAGTCTGTTCCGTAGGCATATTTAGACAGCTTATAGCTATTTGCCGTTTGCTCTTGGCTTGGATAGTAATTTAGCAACAAGGACACCACACTTTTTGAGTCTTCTACTAGCAAGGTTGGGTCTAAGCGTTTATCAAAGTGGTTTTCCATGTAGCGCATTTCCCCGTGCATATTTTGGTTAAGCCACTTTTCTAATCTTGGTGCTTCTTCTTCTAAAAATTCAGCTTTACTGATGCCGCAAGACAAAAAACCGAGACGTTTGGCTTCGGTTTTGATGAGTGAAGCCCTTTCTCTAGCTCTTTCCCCAAGGGAAAGAGAACTCAGACTGGTTGCATTTCGCTTACTCATAATTTAAAGATTATAGAATTTCTTTCCCTTTGGGAAGCTAAGGATGAGCTTTAAAAAAGTCCTCCCTGTATTGGACCTTTTATTTTACCCAAATGCTTATAAGCTTGTTCTGTGACTTCTCGTCCACGCGGTGTTCGCATTATAAAACCTTGCTGAATTAAAAAAGGTTCATAAACTTCTTCTATGGTTTCGGCACTTTCACTAACCGCTGTTGCTAAAGTGGTAATACCAACCGGTCCTCCCTTAAATTTATCGATTATTGTGGTTAATATTTTATTATCCATTTCATCTAATCCATGGGCATCTACATTTAAGGCTTCTAGCGCAAATTTGGCAATTTCAATATCTATTTTACCATTACCTTTAATTTGAGCAAAATCTCTCACTCGCCTTAACAAAGCATTTGCTATTCTTGGCGTGCCTCTACTGCGTCCTGCAATTTCAATAGCGGCTTCCATAGATATAGGCATGTTTAATATTGATGCGCTACGTTGTACTATGGTCGTTAATAAATCTGTTTTATAATATTGTAACCGACTACTAATACCAAAACGAGCACGCATTGGCGCTGTTAGTAGACCAGACCGAGTTGTAGCGCCAACTAAAGTAAAAGGGTTAAGATTTATTTGAACCGTTCTAGCATTTGGACCAGATTCAATCATAATATCAATCTTATAGTCCTCCATTGCAGAATATAGGTATTCCTCTACTATAGGACTTAACCGATGGATTTCATCAATAAATAGTACGTCTCTATCGTCTAAGTTTGTTAATAAACCTGCTAAATCACCTGGCTTATCTAACACTGGCCCAGAAGTCACTTTTATACCTACGCTAAGTTCGTTAGCTAGAATATGTGCTAATGTGGTTTTACCTAATCCTGGCGGGCCATGAAAGAGTGTGTGATCTAATGCCTCATCTCTAAGATTTGCAGCTTGAACAAAAACTAATAAATTTTCTAATACTTGATCTTGTCCAGTGAAGTCGTTAAAAGTTAACGGACGTAACTTTTTTTCTACATCTAGCTCTTCTGGGCTAAAGTTATCGTTGGATGGATTTAGATTTTCGTTCATCTTTAGTTCCTGAGAAAGTAGGAATCTTTATAAATTATATATTAAAAATTCTAAAGCAACGCTTAGACAAGCTTAGCGTAACAGTTAAGAATGACAGCCATAACAACTAGTTAAATAAAATCTGCCTAAACAAATATAAAGAAAAAGACCTTTGGAAACTATCAGCTATCCAAAGGTCTTTTCTATTCTTTTGTAAGATCTCTTTTTTTAAAAAGATTTAATGGTGGAGTTCTTGTTCACCTTCTTTCATTGGAACATTTTGAGGTACAAAATCTTCGTCATGCCCTGGTTTACTATAATCGTATGGCCAACGGTAAACATGAGGAATAGCTCCTGGCCAATTACCATGGATATGCTCTACTGGTGTTGTCCACTCTAAAGTATTAGATCTCCAAGGATTTTGCTCAGCTTTCTTGCCTTTAAAGATACTGTAAATAAAATTATACAAGAATACTAACTGTACTGCACCTGCTAATAATGCAAATATTGTGATCACAGATTGTGTATCTATAGTATCATCAAAAAGTGGAAAATTAGAATTTGTATAGTATCGCCTTGGTAGACCTGCCATACCTATAAAGTGCATTGGAAAGAAGACACCATAAGCACAAACTGCTGTTACCCAAAAATGAATATAGCCTAAGTTTTTATTCATCATACGACCAAACATTTTTGGAAACCAGTGATAAATACCTGCAAACACACCATACAATGCTGATATTCCCATTACTAAATGGAAGTGTGCCACAACAAAATACGTATCGTGTACATTAATATCTAAGGCACTATCGCCAAGAATTATACCTGTTAATCCACCCGTAATAAAGGTAGAAACTAATCCTATGGAAAAGAGCATCGCAGGATTCATTTGTAGATTACCTTTCCACAACGTGGTTATATAATTAAACGCTTTAACCGCTGAAGGAATAGCAATTAACAATGTTGTAAATGTAAATACTGATCCTAAGAATGGGTTCATTCCTGAAATAAACATGTGATGACCCCAAACTATAGTTGATAAAAATGCAATGGCTAAAATTGAAAGCACCATAGCACGGTATCCAAAAATAGGTTTACGAGAATTTGTAGCTATAACCTCTGAGGTGATACCTAAGGCTGGTAATAATACGATATAAACTTCTGGGTGACCTAAGAACCAAAACAAGTGTTCAAATAATACTGGTGATCCACCTTGATAGTGTAAAACTTCTCCCTGAATAAAAATGTCTGATAAAAAGAATGAAGTTCCAAAACTTCTATCCATAATAAGTAATAATGCCGCTGATAATAGCACTGGGAATGATATTACACCAATAACAGCTGTTACAAAAAAGGCCCATATTGTTAATGGCATTCTTGTCATAGACATACCTTTTGTACGTAGATTAATTACGGTAACAACATAGTTTAATGATCCTAGTAAGGATGAGGCAATAAATATAGCCATTGATACCAACCATAAGGTCATACCCGATCCCGATCCTGGTTGAGCCATAGGCAAAGCAGATAATGGAGGGTAGATTG
Organism: uncultured Winogradskyella sp.; assembly: GCF_937958655.1. Classification (GTDB taxonomy): domain Bacteria; phylum Bacteroidota; class Bacteroidia; order Flavobacteriales; family Flavobacteriaceae; genus Winogradskyella. Next base: position 38,054 of record NZ_CALGNH010000013.1, read on the forward strand.
TCCATCCTGCTGCTGCTGGTCCAAACTCAACAAAAAACGAAGAAATCATTACAACACAAGACAAAAAGAATAACCAATAAGACACCATATTTAAAAAACCAGATGCCATATCTCGTGCTCCAATTTGTAATGGAATAAGAAGGTTACTAAACGTACCACTTAACCCTGCTGTTAGCACAAAAAACACCATTAAAGTACCATGGATTGTTACTAAGGCCAAATAGATATCGGCATCCATCACACCGTCTGGTGCCCACTTACCTAACAAGGCTTCAAATACAATATTAGCTTGCTCTGGCCAAGCAATTTGCATACGAATCATTAAAGACATAAGTATACCAATAATACCCATAACTAAAACACCAGTTATTAAGTACTGCTTAGCAATCATTTTATGATCTTGACTAAATATGTATTTAGTTACAAAAGTTTCTTTATGATGATGTACGTCGTGATCGTCGTGACCGTGTGTATCTACTGTTGCTGACATAATCGCTTATCTATTTCTTAAAATGATTTTTTTATTTGTTTAAAGAATTAGCAAATGTTTTTTGCTCTGCCATCCAGGCATTAAATTCTTCCTCAGTTTCTACGATGATCTTCATTTGCATATTGTAGTGTGATCTACCACAAATTTTATTACATAATAAAAGATAATCGAACTGGTAAGTTAAATCTTGCCCAGCTTCTTCAATTTCCGCTTGTCTTCCTACCCTGTGCTCATTAATATTTTGAACTTTATCTATTATGTCTGGGTTCTGACGCATTTCTTCTGTGGTGACCGTGGGAGTAAACCCAAATTGAGTAACCATACCAGGTACACAATTCATTTGTGCCCTAAAATGAGGCATATATGCAGAGTGCAATACATCTTGAGAACGCATTTTAAATAGAACTGGTCTGTTTACAGGTAAGTGTAATTCTGTTACTATAACATCATCTTGTGCATTAGGGTCATCTTCTGCAACACCTAAAATATTAGCTCTATCTAAATCTATTAGTCTTACGTTGGCTTTACCTAGCACGTTGTCCTCACCACCATATCTAGCTTTCCAATTAAATTGTTGTGCATATAGTTCTACCACTAGAGGATCTTCTTGATCGTCTAAGTCCATTATATCATTCCAAGTAAAAAGCCCATATATGATAAGACCCGCTAAAACTATAACCGGAATACCTGTCCATATGGCTTCTAAAGTGTTATTATCAGAGAAATATAAAGCTTTTTTACCCTTTTCGCCTCTATATTTAAAAGCGTAGTAGTGTAATAAAAACTGAGTCACTGTTTGCACAAAGAATATAACAACCATGGATATGATCATTAAATTATCTATACCTGGACCATGCTCTGACGCAGCATTAGAAGTCAACGGTAAGTCTCCTAAATAATAAAAACAAACAATTGTAATTACATAGATGAAGATTAAGAATCCCATCATTAAATAACCATTTATGTTATTATCCTTATCTGTTGCCACTGGTGAACTTTCTGAACCAGCTTGAGCTAAATCAAAAATCTTTACAAGTTGCCAAATCGCAACCGCTACAAAGAGTACAATTATAATCGTTAATAAAGCAGTCATTATCGTTTCTGTTCTTTTTTAATAATTAATAATGGAAATGTTCACTTTCCTTCATAAATGGATTTCGCTTTGCAAGTAATGGTGCCTTACCAAGCGCTGTAAACACTACTAGTAAGAAAATGCCGCCGAATAGTAATATTGAACCTATTTCTGGTAAACCTATAAACCATCTTTCTACAACTGTTGCAGGCATAATCATATTAAATACATCTAAATAATGTCCACATAGTATTACTATCCCTGCCATTACAACAAACCAATTGATTCTTTTATAATCACTATTCATTAATAGAAGTAGAGGAAATATAAAATTCATTGCTAACATACCAAAAAATGGCAGTTTATAATGCTCTATTCTTGTCACAAAATAAGTTACCTCCTCTGGAATATTAGAATACCAAATCAGCATAAATTGAGAGAACCATAGATAGGTCCAAAATACACTAATACCAAACATAAATTTTGCTAAATCATGAATATGACTATCGTTTACAAACTCCAATAAACCTTTAGACTTTAAATAGATTGTTACCATTGCAATAACAGTAATACCACTTACGAACATACTCGCAAATACATACCATCCAAATAATGTGCTAAACCAATGAGGATCTACACTCATTATCCAATCCCAAGACATCATAGACTCTGTATAAATATAGAATACTAAGAACGCTGCTGAAATTCTAAAGTTCTTTTTAAAGTATCTGTTATCCTCTGCATTATCTTGAGCTATAGAAAATTTTCTTGAAAACTGACGGTATAAAACCCAACCTCCTAAGAAAATTATACCTCTAATGAAGAAACCTGTTTTATTTAACCATCCAGATTTTCCTGCCACTAACTTGTCATAATTTTCATGGCCAACCTCGGTTACGCCATCTTTTAACCATACAAATAAGTGGCTATCTGCTGCAAAAGCAATTGCTAATACTATTAAACCACCTGGTAAAACATAAGATGTAATACCTTCCATTACTCTAAAAAGCACTGGAGACCAACCTGCTTGTGCCGCATATTGTATCGCATAGAATGCTAACACCCCTAAAGCAATCATAAAGAAAAAGAATGCTCCTACATATAGTGCCGCATACGGTCTATTATGAATTTGATGAAGTGCATGTTCCTCATGATGTGTTAAACCACTTTTAGCACTTTCACCATGATGGTCTTCCTCATGCGTTAATTCACCATGATTGTTGTCATGGCTATTTGTAGCATGCGCATCTCCATGTCCATGATGTTCTGCAGCTAAGACTTCAGAAATATTATCTTCATTAACACTAAAAGAATCCATGAAGCCTAGCCCAACACCTAGCAGTCCAAGAACCACCATAATTATCGCGCCTATTCTTAATCGATTTGAAATTTTATATTCCATCTATATAATCTTTATCTAAATCTTATTTTTCTAAATCAGCTTTTAACTTTTCTACATAAGCTACAACTTGCCAACGCTCATGCTCATTCAATTGATTAGCATATGAGCCCATTGTATTTTTACCATAGTAAATAACATGGTAAATACTTCCTGTTGTAATAGCTCTACCAGCGTCATCATAACTAGGAACACCTAATATTTTTTCGCGTTGTACGAGCTTTCCTTTTCCATCTCCTTTAGCTCCATGGCATATACCACAGTAAATACTATATAAAGGTCCACCAACTGAATAATCTACTCTAGGAGTATTTGGATCTACTTTTATAGAATCTACAATGTCTAATGGTATAGGGTCTGCCAATGGATTTGTTAAATTAGCTTTAGCATAATCATATCCAGCATTAGTATTTTCTATTTCGTAAGGCATAAAATCACCTCTAGGAATTGTGCCCTCAGCAGGTAATTGTGCTTCTATTCCGTTTGCAAAGGCATCCGATTCTTGATAAGCTTCATAACCAACAGACTCATACATATTAGGCATGTATTGGTAGTTTGGTCTCGAATTCTTTTGGCAAGACACAAATCCTACCAAGATAACTAGTGCTAAGCTATATTTTAATGATGTCTTCATATTAATGTGCATCTTCGTCTTTATCAACAATATTTATTTCAACAGCCCCTGTTTCTTGTAATAATGATGTTAATTCAGATTCATTATTATGAACTGCAATTTCCATTAAGAAATGATCATCTGTTGTTCTTGGATCTGGGTTCTCAGCCTTTTTAAAAGGCCACATTCTACTTCTTAGATAAAATGTTATTACCATTAAGTGAGCCGCAAAAAATACTGTAAGCTCAAACATAATAGGCACAAAGGCAGGCATATTTTCTAAATAACTAAAGCTTGGTTTACCACCAATATCTTGTGGCCAATCTTCAATCATTATAAAATTCATCATTGTAATAGCAACGGTTAAGCCAACGCATCCGTAAAGGAAGGCGGTAATTGCTAAACGTGTCGGTGCTAAACCCATAACCTTATCTAGTCCATGAACAGGAAAAGGAGTGTATATTTCTTCAATATGATGTTTTTTTGCCTTTACCGCTTTAACGGCTGACATTAATACATCATCATCTGTATAAATAGCATGAATTACTTTTGAAGCTTCCATAAACTATATTAGTTGTTTAATAAATTTTTAGCTTGTGCTGCCCAATCATCGCGTTCAGCTCGTCCTGGGAAAGATCCCGTAATTGAGTCTAACAAGTCGTATTCTGTTTTGGTCATCTTACTTACTTGTAAGAATGTATAAATACCGATACTATTAAGTACTTCTTCCATTTTAGGGCCTACACCACTTATCTTCTTAAGGTCATCTGCTGTATCAGTTGTAGCATCAAAGGAACCAATAGATTCGAGTAAGCTGCTCACCTTTTCATCGCTAGCATCTGCTATCGTATTTTCTATTGCAACTGTAGTATTAGTATTGGTGTTAGATGTTCTAGCATCAGCACCTGTACCTACTAAACTATCACCTCTATCTCTAATTTTCTTATAACGCTCTCCAGAAGATTTTAAAATGGTCTTAACTTCTGCTTGCGCAATTACAGGGAATGTACGAGAATACAATAAGAATAACACAAAGAAGAAACCTATTGTACCTATAAATATTCCTATATCTATAAATGTAGGTGAGAACATTGTCCAAGATGATGGTAAATAATCTCTATGTAATGAAGTTACAATAATTACAAAACGCTCAAACCACATACCTATATTTACAACTATAGAGATAAAGAATGAAAACATAATACTTGTTCTAAGTTTTTTGAACCACATAAACTGTGGAGAGAATACGTTACAAGTCATCATTGCCCAATATGCCCACCAGTAAGGTCCTGTTGCTCTATTTAAGAACGCATATTGCTCGTACTCTACACCAGAATACCATGCTATAAATAACTCGGTAATGTAAGCTACACCTACTATAGAGCCCGTTATCATAATAACAATATTCATTAACTCAATATGCTGTACGGTTATGTAATCCTCGAGGTTACATACTTTTCTCATTATGATAAGAAGTGTATTTACCATTGCAAATCCTGAGAAAATCGCACCTGCAACAAAGTAAGGTGGGAAAATCGTGGTATGCCAACCTGGAATTACAGATGTTGCGAAGTCAAATGATACAATGGTATGCACAGAAAGTACAAGTGGTGTTGCTAAACCAGCAAGTACCAATGATACTTCTTCAAAACGTTGCCAGTCTTTTGCTCTACCAGACCATCCAAAACTTAATAATGAATAAATCTTCTTTTGGAAAGGCTTAACGGCTCTATCTCTAATCATTGCAAAATCTGGTAATAAACCTGTCCACCAGAATACTAAAGACACTGATAAGTAGGTAGAAATTGCAAATACATCCCAAAGTAATGGCGAGTTAAAGTTAACCCATAAAGATCCAAATTGATTTGGAATTGGTAATACCCAATAGGCTAACCATGGACGACCCATGTGAATAATTGGGAATAAACCAGCCTGCACAACCGAGAAAATAGTCATTGCTTCTGCAGAACGGTTAATTGCCATTCTCCATTTTTGACGGAATAATAAAAGTACCGCAGAAATTAGTGTACCTGCGTGACCAATACCAACCCACCAAACGAAGTTAGTAATATCCCAAGCCCAGTTTACAGTCTTGTTGAGACCCCAAACTCCAATACCTGTTGATATTGTGTAAATGATACATCCTATTCCCCAAAGGAATGCAACTAAAGCTATGCTGAAAACTATCCACCATGCCTTGTTTGCTTTGCCTTCAACCGGTCTTACTACATCTAAAGTAACATCGTGGTACGATTTTTCTCCGGTAACTAAAGGTCTTCTAATAGGTGCTTCGTAATGAGACGCCATAATTATATAATTGATTCTTTAATTTATTATTTACGCTTCAGCTGTATTTCTCACTTTAGTTTGGTACACCACATTTGGTTTTGTACCTACATGCTCTAATAAGTGATACGCTCTATTATCTTCTTTTAATTCAGCAATTTTACTATCCTTGTCATTGATATCACCAAAGACCATAGCTCCATTTCCACAGGCAGCTGAACACGCTGTTTGAAATTCCCCATCTTTAACCAGACGACCTTCTCGTTTAGCATCTAGGATTGTTTTTTGTGTTTTTTGAATACACATAGAACATTTTTCCATAACTCCACGCGATCTTACTGTAACATCTGGGTTAATAACCATTCGTCCTAAGTCATCATTCATAAAGTAATCAAACTCATCATTCTTGTTGTATAAGAACCAATTGAAACGACGCACTTTATAAGGACAGTTGTTAGCACAATATCTCGTACCTACACAACGGTTATAGGCCATATGATTTTGACCTTGACGTCCGTGAGCAGTTGCTGCAACAGGACAAACGGTTTCACATGGTGCGTGATTACAGTGTTGACACATAACTGGTTGAAATGCTACTTGTGGATTGTCCGCAGGACTTTCCATTTGACCAAACCCACCTAAAGACCCATTGTCTCCAAATAAACCAGAGAATCCTTCTTTTTTGGAATCATCTGCTTCAAAAGTGTCTTGATGCGAATAATACCTATCAATACGCAACCAGTGCATATCTCTACTACGTCTCATTTCAGTCTTACCAACTACTGGCACATTGTTTTCTGTATGACATGCAATAACACATGCTCCACATCCTGTACAAGCATTTAAGTCAATCGAAAGATTAAAATGATGTCCTATAGAACGATCAAACTCATCCCATAAATCCACATCTGGAGATGTCACAGGAGTTTCTACATGGTTTAAGGATACCTCAGGAACTTTATTCCAAACGTGTTTATCCTTAGTATTAAAAATTTCTAATGTTGTTTCTTTAATGATATCACCTCTACCCATTAAGGTATTATGCAACTGTACACATGCAAACTCATGCTCACCAGAAGCTTTTTCTATAGTAACTTCTTGTACTGTATTAAAGTTTTGATATAAAGGATAAGCATTAACACCTGTCTTCATTTCATCCTTAAGCGCTTCTGATGTTCTACCATAACCAAAAGCTAAACCTACAGTTCCTTTAGCTTGACCTGGCTGAATAATAACAGGCACATTTTCTAAAGTCGTACCATTTACGGTAACATTTACATAACTACCATTTAAGCCACCATTAGCCACATTCCAGTTTTCTAAATCTAATGCTTCTGCATCAGCTCTAGACACTGTTAGATAGTTATCCCAAGTTGTTCTTGTAATTGGATCTGGAAACTCTTGTAACCAAGGATTATTCGCTTGTTGACCATCACCCATACCTGTTTTAGTGTAAAGTGTCAACTCCATGCCACTAGCATTTGCTGAACGCGCTAAGGCTCTTGCAGCATTACTACTAGGCGCCTGTACATCAGTACCATCATTTTCAGAAGCTTCGTTAGCACTTGGTGATTCTACCTCTTCAGATGTTACATTTACATATACACCATCTTGTACCGCTTTATTAAATGATTTTCCATTTAAAATATCTGCTGTCCAAACTGATTTTAAATAATCTCTATATGATGCACTATTTCCATTCCACACTAGTAATGCTTCCTGAAATTGTTTTGTGTTAAATAATGGGCGAATTGTTGGTTGCATTAATGAATAATGACCAGACTTTAATTCTAAATCACCCCAAGATTCTAAATTATGAGAAGCCGCTGCAATATAATCGCAATTAGAAGCAGTTTCGTCTTTCTTTAATGAAAAGGCTACAGATACATCTACTTTATCTAAACCTTCTTTAAATTCAGAAGCATTAGGAAGCGTGTACATTGGATTAACACCATTCATTATAACGGCACCAACCTTACCAGCCTTCATATCAGCCACTAATTTCTTTATTGCACTATTACTACCTTGTCTTGTTTTAATAGTTGTTGAAGCATCAAATGCTTTACTATTCAAATAAGTGTTTATTTCTAAAGCTACGGTTTGAGCATTTACATCTTGAATACCTGTAACTACTACCGCATTACTCCCTGCCTTTTTAATTTCACTTGCTGCAGATTGAACAGCTGCAGAAATATACTCTGGTAAATCACCAACTGAAACCGCACCACCAGTTATTTTACTACTTAATAATGCCAATACTTTCTTTTGCTGGCTAGGTGTTAATGGTATACGTTTATCTGCGTTTGCACCAGATAATGACATATTAGATTCAAACTGAATATGACGGGACATTTTACCATTTTCTGGAATACGATTCTTAGCATAGCCAGACTCAAAACCACCACCTTGCCAGTCTCCTAAGAAATCAGCACCTACTGAAACAATAGTTTGGGCTTTTGAAAAATCATAATTTGCCATACCACGTTTACCATACTTAGCTTGGTATGCATCTAAAGTAGCAGACTCTGAAACTGCATCATAAGATATATGCTTTACATTACCATATTTTGCAGAAAATTCTTCAATTAACTTGTGAGTTGAAGGACTTGGCATTGTTGCTGTTAAAAATACGATTTGTTTATCATCGCTTAACTTATTAAATGCCGATGTTGTTTCTGACATTAGAGTGTCCCAAGAAATTTGGACATCACCCTTCATTGGAGTTTTAACTCTTAAAATATCATATAATCCTAAAATTGAAGCATGAACTCTGGCATTTGCCATACCATTAGTAGCAGCATCTGTATTATTTTCAATTTTAATTGGTCTCCCTTCTCTAGTTTTTACTAAAACACTAGCAAAATCAAATCCATTAGCTATTGTAGTCGCATAATAATTAGCTACTCCTGGAATAATTTCCGTTGGTTGCACTACATAAGGAATTGACTTAATTACAGGACCTTCACAAGCTGCTAAAGATGCCGCAGCAGTACTGAAACCTACGTATTTTAAGAAATCACGACGCGAGGTTGACGAAGACTCTAATGCTTCTTTATCACCTAAAAATTCATCTGTTGGAATTTCCTCCACAAACTCATTCTGTTGTAGCGTCTCAACAAGAGCGCTATTTTCGTTTAGCTCTTCAACACTTTTCCAGTATTTCTTGTTTGATGACATATTTTATAGTTATATAGTTGTTAGTTGATAATGATTAGTATTACTAAACTTCAACTGTATCTTTAATTTAATAGTGGCACTTACCACATTCTAATCCTCCCATTTGCGCTGCCGTTAACTGATCTACACCATACTTTTTTGATAATTCTTCATGAATTTTAGTATAGTACTCGTTATCCTTAACTTTAACATTGGTTTCTCTGTGACAGTTAATACACCAGCCCATAGTTAACGGTGCATGTTGATACATAATTTCCATTTCCTCTACAGGACCATGACATGTTTGACACTCTACACCTGCCACTGAAACGTGCTGCGAGTGATTGAAATATGCAAAGTCTGGAAGGTTATGAATACGAATCCACTTTACTGGTTTTGACTCACCAGTATATCCTGTTCCGTCCCAACCAACAGCATCGTATAATTTTTGTATTTCAGCATCGTAATCCACACCATATTCTTTTCCTTCTGCTAAAGTTTCTGGTGCCACATTAGCAATAGCCTTATGGCAGTTCATACAAATATTTAATGATGGTATACCAGAATGTTTACTAACACGCGCAGAAGAATGACAATATTTACAATCTATAGCGTTATCACCAGCATGTATTCTATGCGAATAATGTATTGGCTGCACTGGCTCATAACCTTGATCTACACCCACCTGCATTAAATAACCATACACAAAATAACCACTTGCTAGTAAAAGAAAAATTGCACTTACTAATACTAAAAATTGATTTTGTATAAAGGCTTTCCAAATTGGCGTACCTTTTTCCTTAACAACCTCTAAACCTTTAGCTTCGGCGAAACGATTTAATGTACGTCTTACTAAAATTAAGGCCAAGGCTAACAGCCCAAATAAAACAACTAGGGCTCCTAAGATTAAATTATTACCTACTCCAGGCTCTTTCGAAACAACTTCACCGCCTCCACCATTAACTACAACTGGCTCAGGCTTTGGCTGAGCAGTGTAAGCCAAAATATCAGAAATATCTTGGTCACTTAATTGTGGAAAGGCTGTCATTGCCGTTTGATTCCACTCGTTATAAACTTTGTTGGCGTAAGTGTCACCAGACTTAATTAATCCTGCACTGTTTTTAATCCATGCATTAATCCATGCTCTATCTAAACCTTCTTCCTCTGCTAATCTGGCCTCAACATTCCTTAGCATTGGACCTGTCATATCCCTGTCTAACTTATGACAAGCAGCACAATTAGCATTAAATAATGATTTACCATTAGCGGCATCGCCTTCTTGAGCGATTAATGATGTCGAAAACGTGAATAATAAAATAAAACCTAAATATAGAATCTTTGAGGTTAAATTACGGTAGATCACCTGTTTCATATTGTTAGTTGAATTAACTTCTAAACTTTGGTATGATTTTTTCATAAAAAAACTGAAAAAACATGTTTTTAAAACTCATGCAAAAGTAAGATATAAAGTCGATTTTAGAAATGTTAGCGAACTGTTAATAATCAATTTATAATTATTCTAAATAAGATGTTCTTAGCATTTACGTTTAATACTATACCTTTGCATTTAAACCTTAAGTTATGACACTAAAAATGAAACCATTTAATATCCTCTTAGTCTTAATATTATTTTGTTTTTCGGTAAATGCTCAACAAGGTGATGTTAACATAGATCAGCATAGCGATATTAACACATTACTAGACTATAAAAAGGATATAAAAACGACTAAAGTGTACCGTATCCAAGTGTACCAAAGTGTTGATCCGGATCGTGCAGAGCGCGAAAAATCTAATTTTCTTAATACCTATGGTCAATGGCCAGTTGAAATTGTATGGAACACACCAAATTATAAAGTTTGGGTTGGTAATTTTGCCACACGTTTAGAAGCCGATAGAGCATTAGCTAAAATTAAAAAGAAGTATATGAATGCCATTATTTTTCAACCTAAGCTCGACAAAAAATAATACGATTTAAAGCATTTTTAAACAAAAAAAACCGACCATTTTGGTCGGTTTTTTAGTTCTATAAACACCATTTTACTTAAGGGTCTTTTTAACTTCAACTTCTTGGAAGGCTTCAATAATATCACCTTCTTTTATATCATTATAGCCTTTAACTTGCAATCCACAATCGTAACCTTTGGAAACCTCTTTAGCATCATCTTTAAAACGCTTTAGCGATGATAACTCACCAGTATGTACTACCACACCATCTCTAATTAAACGAATGCCAGAGTTTCTGTAAATTTTGCCATTTGTTACCATACAACCAGCTATGGTACCAATTTTAGAGATCTTAAAGGTTTCTCTAATTTCAGCAGTACCTGTAACTTCCTCTTTAACTTCTGGAGATAACATGCCTTCCATAGCGTCTTTAAGATCGTTAATCGCTGCATATATGATGGAATATGTTCTGATATCAATTTCTTCTTTATCTGCTATGGATCTTGCATTCCCTACAGGCCTCACATTAAATCCAACGATAATCGCATCTGAAGCAGACGCTAATAACACATCACTTTCTGTAATGGCACCAACTCCTTTATGTATAATATTTACTTGTATTTCTTCAGTGGACAACTTTTGGAAAGAATCTGTTAATGCCTCTACTGAGCCATCCACATCACCTTTAAGTATAATATTTAATTCTTGGAAATCACCAAGCGCAATACGTCTACCAATTTCGTCTAAGGTTATATGACGTTGTGTTCTCACAGACTGCTCACGCTGCAATTGGGTACGTTTTGCTGCTATTTGTTTAGCTTCGCGTTCATCCTCAAATACGTTGAATTTATCACCTGCTTGGGGAGCACCATCTAAACCCAAAATAGAAACTGGTGTTGATGGCCCTGCTTCTTCTACGTCATTACCACGTTCATCATGCATAGCTTTAACCTTACCACTGTTTTTACCAGCTAATACATAATCACCTACACGTAATGTGCCTGACTGTACTAAAATTGTAGATACATATCCACGACCTTTATCTAAGTAGGCTTCTACTACAGTACCATTGGCTGGTTTTTCAGGATTTGCTTGTAATTCTAACAATTCAGCTTCTAAAAGTACTTTTTCTAATAATTCCTTTACACCTGTTCCGAATTTAGCAGAAATATCATGAGACTGAATTTTACCACCCCAATCTTCAACTAATAAATTCATACTTGCTAAACCTTCTTTTACTTTCTCTGGGTTAGCGTCTGGCTTATCAATTTTATTAATTGCAAATACAATTGGAACACCAGCTGCTTGTGCATGAGAAATGGCTTCTTTAGTTTGTGGCATAATAGCATCATCTGCTGCAACTACAATAATAGCAATATCGGTAACTTGAGCACCACGAGCACGCATTGCTGTAAAAGCCTCGTGACCAGGAGTATCTAAAAACGCTATTTTTTGACCTCCTTCTAATTGTACTCCATAAGCACCAATATGTTGTGTTATACCACCAGACTCTCCAGCGATTACATTTTCTTCTCTAATGTAATCTAATAACGATGTTTTTCCATGATCTACGTGTCCCATAACGGTAACAATTGGTGCACGCGGTTTTAAATCTTTTGGATCGTCTTCTATAATCTCAATAGACTCTTCAATATCTGCTGTTACAAATTCTACAGAATACCCAAATTCTTCGGCAACTATAGTTAAAGTTTCTGCGTCTAATCTTTGGTTCATGGTTACCATCATACCTAAAGACATACAAGCGGAAATTACTTGTGTTACACCAACGTCCATCATGGTAGCAACCTCACTTACAGTTACAAATTCTGTAACTTTAAGTGTTTTGCTTTCTGCCGCTGCCAACTCTTGATCCATCTCAGTTTGCTGACGGTGCTGATCTCTTTTTTCTCTACGGTATTTGGCTCCTTTACCTTTGTTAGATTTTCCTTGAAGCTTTTCTAACGTTTCTCTTACTTGCTTTTGTACTTCTTCTTCACTAGGCTCCTCTTTAACTACTTTAGGCCTCGTGTTTCCGCGTCCTTTAGCACCACGCCTATTATCAAAGTTTCTTCCACCTCCATCATTTCCGCCTTTACTTATACGACGTCTTTTACGCTTATTATTATCGTTTGAGGTTTCTTTTTTATCGTCCTTCTTCTTTTTAGGTTTATTAAATTGAGAAAGGTCAATTTTTTTACCTGTTGTTGTAGGACCTGTTAGCTTCTTATATTGTGTTTTTAAGGTTTCTTCAGCAGGTTCGCCTAAAGCATCTGCTTTTTCTAACTTCTCTTGTTTTGTTAGTGGTTTTTTCTCTTCTTTTTTTGATTGCTCGGCTTTTGGTGTTTCAACCTTATTTTCGGCTTCAACCTTTGGTAGAGACTTAGGCTTTTGGCCTTGATTTTCTGATTGTTTTTCCTCTGGCTGTAACGCTATGTTTTTCTCCTCCTTAACCGTCTCATTTTTCTCTTGCTCTACAGCCTTTGTTGGTTTTTTCTCTAAATCGATTTTACCAACCTGCTTAGGCCCACTGAGATCTGCTTTAGCTTTTACAACGGCTTCTTTTCTGGCTTCTTCTTTTTCCTTTTCTTCAATTTCGCGCTCGCGCTTTATTCTAAGTTCTTCTTTTTCTTTAAGCTTAGCTTCACTAACCTCTTGAGCTTTTTCACGTTTTGTTGCATCCGTCTGAAATTCATCAGACAACGTATCGTAAACCTCTTGTGAAATTTTTGTATTAGGTTTTGCCTCAATTTCTATGCCTTTAGATTCTAAAAAATCTACTGCTCGATCTAATGAGATATTTAATTCCCTTAATACTTTATTTATTCTAATTTGAGCCATAAATTGCCGTAATATACTTAAATCTGTTTATATCAATCTAACTTTGTGGTTTCAATGTTAAGATTGTTAATCTTCGAATTCTTCTTTTAGAATTCTAATAACTTCTAAAATGGTCTCTTCTTCAAGATCTGTACGCTTTACTAAATCGTTCACATCTTGTTCTAAAACACTTTTTGCAGTATCTAAACCTGCTTTACTAAATTCTGAAATAATCCATTCATCAATTTCATCAGAGAACTCTTTTAACTCTACATCTTCTTCTGCTCCTTCTCTAAATACATCTATTTCGTACCCTGTTAATTGGCCTGCTAAACGAATGTTATGCCCACCTCTACCAATAGCTTTAGAAACTTCTTCTGGTTTTAATAGCACTTCTGCGCGCATATTTTCTTCATCTAATTTTAGAGAGGTAACGCGCGCTGGACTTAAAGCTCTAGTTACAAATAACTGTAGGTTATTGGTGAAATTAATAACATCAATATTTTCGTTTCCTAGTTCTCTTACAATACCGTGTATACGAGATCCTTTCATACCCACACAGGCACCAACTGGGTCTATTCTATCATCATAAGAATCTACAGCAACCTTAGCTTTTTCTCCAGGTATACGTACTACTTTTTTAACGGTTATTAGTCCATCGAATACTTCTGGTATTTCTTGTTCAAACAATTTCTCCAAAAATAATGGAGATGTTCTAGACATTATAATCGATGGTTTACTTCCTTTTAATTCTACACTCTCTATAACTCCTCTTACATTTTCTCCTTTTCTAAAGAAATCAGATGGAATTTGTCTGTCTTTTGGAAGTATAATTTCATTACCATCATCGTCTAATAAAATAATTGCTCTATGACGGATATGATGCACCTCAGCGGTATAAATTTCTCCTTCTAATTCTTTAAATTGCTTATAGATATTAGTATTATCATGTTCGTGAATTTTAGAAATTAGGTTTTGTCTTAAGGCTAAAATTGAACGTCTGCCTAGGTCAACAAGCTTTACCTCTTCAGCCACATCCTCACCAACTTCAAAATCTGGTTCTATTTTTTGAGCTTCTGATAATTCAATTTCTTGATTTGGTTCTTCCACATCACCATCCGCAACAACAATACGGTTTCTCCAAATTTCTAAATCACCTTTATCTGGATTGATAATAATATCAAAATTATCATCATCGCCATATTTCTTCTTTAATGCATTACGCAACACATCTTCAAGTATCGCCATCAGCGTTACTCTATCGATTAACTTATCGTCCTTAAATTCTGAAAATGATTCAATTAATGCTACATTTTCCATAATACCTATGAATTAAAATTTTATTTTAACTTTTGCTTCTTTAATATCATTAAAGGCTATCGATGCCTCTTTATTTACCGTTACTTTACCTTTACCTACTGGTTTTGGTTCTCTCGTTTTCCACTGCAACGTAATACCGTTATCTTCAATGCTTTTTAATGTACCTTCTATAGTGTTATTATTGGTTTTAACTTCTAAATTACGCCCAACATGTTTACTATACTGTCTTGGCAAAAGTAATGGAGATGCCGCACCTGATGATAAAACTTCTAAAGAAAAATCATACTCATCTCTATCTAAATTATGCTCTATAGCTCTACTGATAAAAATACAATCTTCTACCAAAACTCCACGGTCACCATCTATTACAATTTTAATAGCATTACTAGTTGACATAGTAAAGTCTATCAAAAATAAATCTTGACGCTCATTGAGTGCGTTTTGCAATAAATCCTCTACCTTACTTTTAAACATCTACGATAAAAAAGAGAGGACTTTTTGTCCTCTCGCTTATTTATTTCTTTAAATAACGATGCAAATATACACTATTTAAAGGACTTATCAAAGTAACTTACCTTGTAATTGTTTTTATGAATCCGCAGAGCAAAAGCCATAATCCTAGTTAAAAGCTAAATAAACATTAAAAGTTGTAATAACTGGGAGCCACAAGCTCTACCTTAAATGAAAAATCCTCATTCTGTTTAGAATGAGGATTTAAATTTTTGTTGGCCTACTAGGGCTCGAACCTAGACTCTTCTGGACCAAAACCAGACGTGTTGCCAGTTACACCATAGGCCAATCTCTTAAATGAGGGTGCAAATTTAAAACAAAGTTTGTCTTAGGCAAAAAAAATATGGAAAAATAATTCATTTTACTTAACGTTAACTTAAAAGTGTAGGCATTATTATAATAATTAGTAAATTCGTCCCACATCAATTAGAGTCCTTTTTCATGACAAATTTTAACTTTAAAAAGTGGAATACAATCCTTGCATGGGTTGTATTTGCAATAGCTTTAGTTACCTATTCATTAACTATAGAGCCTACGGTTAGCTTTTGGGATGCTGGTGAGTATATTTTAACATCCGCAAAATTACAAGTTGGTCATCCACCTGGTGCTCCTTTGTTTCAAATGATAGGAGCCTTCTTTGCTATGTTTGCTTTAGAACCTTCTCAGATCGGTATGATAATGAATATGATGAGTGCTACAGCTAGTGCTTTTACTATTCTCTTCATGTTTTGGACCATTAGTATGCTTTTGGTTAAATTAGTAAAACACAATAAAAATTCTGGTACGGGTAAAGGCATGGCCATATTAGGCAGTGCTTTAGTTGGTAGTTTAGCGTTTACATTTACAGATTCATTTTGGTTTAACGCTGTAGAAACTGAAGTTTATGCCATGGCAACGCTCATTATGGCTGTTATGTTTTATCTAGCCTTACGCTGGGAACAAGATATGCATACTCCAAGAGGGAATCGTTGGCTGATTTTAATAGCATTTGTTATTGGCCTTTCGTTTGGTGTTCACTTTATGGGTTTATTAACTATACCTGCTATTGGGCTTATTTATTACTTTAAAAATTACAAAACTATAACGGTAAAGAATTTTATAATTGCCAATGTAGTATCGGCAGCTATTTTGTTATTTATATTTAAGTTACTTCTACCTTCAACACTTAAGTTATTTGGCTACTTAGAAGTGTTTTTTGTAAATTCTGTTGGGTTACCTTTTAACTCTGGAACCATCATTACTGGGTTAATCGTTATTGGTTTATTCTATTTTGGATTGCGCTATACAAGACAAAAAGGCTTAATACACATCAACACCTTAGTCCTTTGTTTAATGTTTATATTTATAGGGTTTTCTTCTTGGATGATGCTACCTATTAGAGCTAATGCTAATGTTATTATTAATGAAAACGACCCTTCTGATGCACGTGAGTTACTGGCATATTACAACCTAGAGCAATACCCAGAGACACACTTGTTTTATGGTCCTCAGTTTACTGAAATTTATTCTGGAGCTGATAAAGACAATCCCTTTGTAAATGACAAGAAGAATTACGAACGCGATGAAGAACTTGGTAAATATGTAATTATTAACGATTGGGAAGGTACAAAACAAAACTACAACCATGAGCACGCGTCGGTATTACCAAGAATGTGGAGTAGCGAACATGCTGCTAATTATATGATGTTTACTGGCCTTATTAATTTTAAAGTAAACCCTAACCTACAAAGACGTGCTTACAATGAGGCGCTTAATTACGGACTATCAGAAGAAGAAGCCAGTCAGTATGCTCTACAAGAAAAACTTAGAGTAGACCGCGTTGTAAATGATTTTAGAATGCGTATAAGAAATGGCGAGGTAGATTATGAAGATTATGACCGATTTTTAAGAACCTATGGGCAACAATATCTCGAAATAGAAAAACCTTCCTTTGGCGATAATTTAGCATACATGTTTCAGTATCAGTTTGGGTACATGTACTGGCGTTATTTTATGTGGAATTTTACTGGAAGACAAAACGACATCCAAGGTAAATACGATGATTTTAATGGTAATTGGATTTCTGGAATTAAATTAATAGACGAGTTACATCTTGGTGTTTCTCAAGAAAATCTACCGACTGATGTTTTAGAAAACAATGCGCGTAACACGTATTACTTTTTACCGTTATTACTAGGCCTAATTGGTTTTTTCTTTTTAATGTCTACCGATGCTAAACGCTTTTGGGTCTTACTAGTGTTCTTTTTATTAACAGGATTAGCAATTCAATTCTATACTAATATAAGACCATTTGAACCTCGCGAGCGGGACTACTCTGTTGTTGGTTCTTTTTATGTCTTTGCAATATGGATAGGATTTGGCGTTTATGCGCTATACGATTTATTAAAAACTAGTGTTAGCTCTAAATTTTTGGCACCAGCCATTACGGTACTTTGTATTATCGTAGTTCCTGGTGTATTGGCAGCAAATAACTGGGATGACCATGATCGTTCCGGAAAATACACCGCCAATGCTATGGCTCGTAAATATTTAGAATCTTGTGCACCTAACGCCATATTATTTACCATTGGAGATAATGATTCCTTCCCACTTTGGTACTTACAAGAAATTGAAGGTGTGCGTACCGATGTACGTGTTGTTAACACCAGTTTATTTCAAACCGACTGGTACATCGATCAAATGAAAAGAAAGACTTACGAAAGTGACCCAATTCCTTCGCAACTAGAGCACAATCAATATAGAGGCAGTACAAGAGATGTTATAATATATAGAGAAATTAGTAAACAAATTGCTCAAGACACGCTAAATATTAAAGATTTTATGGACTTTGTATCTAGCGAGAAGCCAACAACAAAATTTAAATACGTCCTTGAAAAACAAGGTGAAGATCCAACGCAATATCCAAGTTATCTACTAAACACAAACTATTTCCCAACGCGTCATATTAGTGTCCCTGTAGACAAACAAACCGTTCTTAAAAATGGTATTGTAAAGGAGAAAGATGCAGATAAAATTGAAGATCAATTACATGCAACTATTGAGGGAAGTTACATTTACAAAAACCGTTTATTAATGCTAGACATTATTGCTAATAACAACTGGGAGCGCCCAATATATTTTACTGGTGGTGCATTTGGTGCTGATGATTATGTGTGGCTTAAAGATTATTTACAGTTAGACGGCATGTGTTACAAGTTGGTGCCAATAAAAACAGCTGTTGACAAAGCCAACCCTTATGATATGGGTAGAATTGATGCCGATTTAATGTATAATATGGTTAAAACATGGGATTGGGGCGGAAGCGGTAATGCTATTTACCACGATATTGAAACACGCAGAAATGGTATTACCTACAGAGGAAATTTAGCACGTTTAATCGAAGCCCTTATTAATGAAGATAAATTAGACAAAGCCGAAGAAATTGCCGACTTAGCCATGGAAAAAATGCCTGTAGACACCTTTGGCTACTACTCACTTTTAGAACCCTATATTAGCGCCTATTACGAAATAGGAAATGTAGACAAAGGAAGAGCGCTTTATAAAGATGTGTCTAAAAAATATCAAGAAAAAATCTTGTATTACAGCGGATTGGACAAAAGGAATAAAATGCGCTTAATTGAAGACATCTATTTAGACATACAACGCTATAGAGCTTTGGTAGATGTCTTAATTTTATATAACGATAATCATTTTGCGCTCAAAGAAACCCAAACTTTTAATAGTTACTTAGAGGAACTTAAGGATTTATTAGGGCCTTCTGAAGAAGAAATCGCTGAACCTAGAGAAGATATAGATATTAAAACCATTTTAAGTGATAGCATTGAAGATAGTATAGCGCCAGAAGAGTAGAACATGCAGATTATACCGGCCAAAACACCAAAATTTATAAAATCCTTATTTCCAAATTTGATCTGGAGTATTGAATCGACTCAAAAAGAGATATACTTAACTTTTGATGATGGCCCAACTCCAGAAATTACAGATTGGGTGCTAAATACACTGGCTGAATATGATGCTAAAGCGACCTTCTTCTGCATTGGAAATAATATTGAAAAACATCCAGATATTTTTTTAAGAATCATAGCTGATGGTCATAGCATTGGAAACCATACATTTAGTCATCTTAAAGGATGGAAACAAAAGACCAAAACATACATTGAAGATGTTGAAAAAACAAACCAGCTGATCAATTCAAAAGTCGAAAATCATCCATCAGTAGGCCAAAATCTCTTTCGACCTCCGTATGGCAAGTTTAAAGTAAAACAGAGTAAAAAACTTCAGAAATTAGGTTATAAAATCATTCTTTGGGATGTTCTATCTTATGATTGGGATAAGACCGTTAGTGAAGACGCTTGTTTAAACAATGTTATAACTGCCACAAAAAAAGGAAGTATTATTGTGTTTCATGATAGTTTAAAAGCTTCAAAAAACTTAAGATACGTACTACCTAAAGTCTTAGCTTATTTTAGTGAACAGGGTTTTAAATTTAGAACTTTAGATTAAAATATAAAAATACTACTTCGCTACATATAATTTTGCAGAATTTCTATTAAAGCGTTAACCTCCTGCTTACCGCTATAACGCCATTTCATTTCTCCGTTTTTGTAGATTATTAATGTTGGTAAGCCTTTAACGCGTAGCGCGTCTGCCAATTCTCTATTTTTATCAACATCAATTTTTATAACTTTGGCTTTGTCCCCTAATGCCGCAGCGACATCTCTTAGTGCAGAATGCATAGCTATAGACTCATTATCCTTCTCTGCATAGAAGTCTAATAACACCGGAATATCAACATCTATTAAGTCCCCAAATTTTGACATACGCTGTATAGATTTTGGTAAAATATGTTAATTAAAACTAACTCAATTGCCATTTTATAAAGCTACTAGGTTAACTTTCAACATTATAAAAATAAGCATTTGTAAGCAATTAAGCTTCTTTTGAGCCTTTTTTAAGTTCAATAACTGTTATTTCTGGCCATATCCCAACACGACCAGGATATCCTAAATACCCAAATCCTCTATTAACATTTATATACTGACCCAAATTTTTATAAATACCTGCCCACTGCTTATATCGCCATTTAACAGGGCTCCATTTTATCCAACCAGGAATTTCAATACCAAATTGCATACCATGCGTATGACCGCTTAAAGTTAAATGGTAATGATAATTATCATTAACCACTTGGGCCTCCCAGTGGCTTGGGTCATGGCTCATTAATACTTTAAAGTCATTAGCTTCTATTTTTGAGGATGCCTTTTTTAAATCTCCCGCTTTTTTAAAGCCTCCTTTTCCCCAATTTTCTACACCAATAAGTGCTAGTTTAGCACCATCTTTTTCTAAATAGCGATGTTCATTTAATAATAAATCAAATCCTATTTCCTTTTGTATGCGTTTTAAATCCTCTAAATTTTTAGCTTTATCTGCTTCTGTTGGCCAATCTACATAGTCGCCATAATCATGATTTCCTAATACAGAAAACTTTCCGTCTTTAGCTTTTAACCGACCAAAAGTAGATTTCCAAGGTAGCATTTCAGACGCTTTATTATTTACCATATCACCCGTAAATAATATAACATCAGATTGTTGCTCGTTAATTAAATCTATGGCATACTCAATTTTCTCTTTATTATCAAAACTACCAGAATGAATATCACTTATTTGGGTAAGTCTATAACCATCGAACGCGTCTGGTAAATCTTCAAAATAAAGCGTATAATTTAAAACTCTAAATCTATACTTACCACGATACATACCGTAAAGTAAGGATGCAAAAGGTATAGCAGCTAAACCAAGAGCAACCTGACTAATAAATTTTCGCCTCGAAGAAAAATAAGTAGTTTCATTTCTATAAACCAGTTTTCTGAATCCCCAATGTATCGCTCTAAAAATATCTTCACCAAAAAGAACTATGGTTATAATAAGATTAAAAGAAAGTAATGCCAACATAAAGCCAAACGCGTAACTTTTACTTGGCGTAAGTACACGGCCCTCAGATGATCCCATAAGTTGATATATGAGATTAACAATAACCAACGCAACAATGCCAAAGTAAAGGTAATAAAGCCAAGTATGCTTTGTTATTGTACGTATGGCCATAAACCCATAAACGATAGATAAAATACAAATAATAAGAAAAATGACTAAGCGCATAGACGTACTAATTTAATCCCAAAGTTACGGAATGAAACCATAAACTTTCTTACAATATTGTTAATGCCCTATCATTTATAGAAATTCTATTTCTTAAGATTCATAACTATAATTAAAATTTAAAATAGCTCACTTATTTAAATAAGATAGCTTTATTAAATTATTGCAACTCTATTATACTTACTAAATACAAGTTTGCTATGCATTGGTCATCTTATTGTGCAGAATAAAAATAATCTACAAAGGTCTTGTAATGCATTTTAGTATATTAGATGCATTAAAATTAGTAATCTTTTTTTGATGACTTCTAAACTATCCGCTGTTCTCATTAGCATTATCTTATGTTTTAGCTGCAATAAAACCTCTAAAACTAACAAAGCAAAAAAAGACCTACCACTTACTAGCTATGTCAATACCTTTATTGGAACAGGTGGCCATGGACATACCTATCCCGGTGCCACGCTACCCTATGGTATGATGCAGTTAAGCCCAGATACAAGATTAGACGGCTGGGACGGCTGCTCTGGCTATCATTATAGTGATAATTATATATATGGGTTTTCGCACACACACCTCAGCGGTACAGGAATTAGTGATTATGGTGACGTACTTTTAATGCCTACAAATACACATAACTTTAATAATGGCTCAGATGGTAAAAAAGGCTACAGGGCACATTTTAACCATGAAAACGAAACGTCAGAACCTGGTTATTATAAAGTACATTTAGACTCTATAAATATTGATGTAGAATTAACAGTGTCATTGCGAAGTGGACTTCATAAATATCAATTTCCATCAGCTGAAAATCAATTTGTGATTTTAGATTTGGTCCATCGCGATAAGGTTTTGGACGCTAAAATTGATAGAATCTCTGATACCGAAATTGTTGGTTATCGTCATTCTTCAGCTTGGGCAAAAGACCAAAGGCTATTCTTTGCCATAAAAACATCGCATCCGTTTGATGATATGTTGCAATCACCACCTGAAAATGGTAAACCTGGAGGCAGACGCTCATCCTTAAAATTTAATAACCCAAACAACGAGCCTCTTATTATAAAAATCGGGATTTCTGCTGTAGATATTGAAGGTGCACGCAAAAATTTAAATGCAGAAATTGGCAACAAAGATTTTGAAACTGTCAAGAACGAAGCACAATCCTATTGGGAAAAACAATTAGGAAAGATTACCATTGAAAGTACTACAACAACGCTCAGCACAGAAGATATAGACAAAAAAACCAATTTTTACACAGCACTATATCATACCATGTTAGCACCGCAACGTTATCAAGATGTTGATGGGCGTTATAGAGGTATGGACTTAGAGATTCACTATTCAGATTTTGACTATTACTCGGTATTTTCGCTTTGGGACACTTACAGAGCTGCGCATCCATTATATACCATAATTGAACAAGAACGAACCAACCACTTCATCAATACCTTTTTAGCAAAATATGATGAAGGTGGCATTTTGCCTATGTGGGATTTAGCAGGTAATTATACGGATTGTATGATTGGATATCATGCCGTATCAGTAATCGCTGATGCGTATTTAAAAGGCATAAGGGATTATGATGTAGAAAAAGCGTTTAAAGCGATGAAGCACTCGGCAACAAGAGATAAATTTGGGCTTAAAGCTTACAAAACCTATGGTTTTATTCCTGTGGATGAAGAAAGCGAATCCGTGTCTAAAACCTTAGAATATGCTTATGATGATTGGACGATTGCACAAATGGCAAAGCAAATGGGTAAATCCGAAGATTACAAAACCTATATTAAACGTGCTCAGCACTACAAAAATGTTTTTGATCCAGAATCTAAATTTATGAGAGGCCGTTTTAGAAATACCTGGTTTGTGCCTTTTGACCCTTACGAAGTTAACTTTAACTACACCGAAGCTAATGCATGGCAATACAGTTTCTATGCCCCTCAGGATGTTTCAGGATTTATAGATTTACTCGGTGGAAAAGATAATCTCGAAATTCAACTCGATAAATTATTTAATGCCAATACCGAAACCTCTGGTCGTAACCAATCCGATATCACAGGACTGATCGGTCAGTATGCTCATGGTAACGAGCCTAGTCATCACATAGCATATCTCTATAACTTTGTAAATAAGCCACACAAAACACAAGAAAAAGTACATCAAATACTAACAGAATTATACAAAAATGAGCCAAATGGCATATCAGGCAATGAAGACTGTGGGCAAATGAGTGCATGGTATGTACTAAGTGCAATGGGATTTTACCCTGTAACACCTGGCAGTAATACCTACATTATTGGAACACCACTTTTTGATAAAGTAACCATTAATCTTGAAAACAAAAATCAATTCAACATCTTGGCACATAATTTAAGCGACACCAATATCTATATTGACAACGTTAAACTAAACGGAAAAGATTTAGACGTCACTTATCTAAAACATGAAGCTATTATGGCTGGTGGAACGCTTGAATTTTATATGACAGACAAGCCAGCAATTTGGGGAAGCAAAACAGAACAAGAACCAAAAACAGAAATTAAACATCATAATATTTTACCATCACCCTATATAGAAAAAGGCGCTATTACCTTTAGAGAAAAAACCGAAGTTGTATTAAACTCTGCAGAGCAAGACGCTAAAATCTATTATGCTTTAGATAATGAAGACTTTAAATTATACGAAAAGCCAATTACTTTGCGTGAAGATGCTAATTTGAACTTATATTCAGAAAAAGAAGAATTAAAAAGCCCTATACTTACAACACCATTCTTTAAAATAGACCCAAACCTCAGTATAACCTTAGAAACAGACTATGCCAATCAATATTCTGCTGGTGGTAATGACGCACTAATAGATGGTATTAGAAGCACAAAAAACTATCGCACAGGCAGTTGGCAAGGCTATCATAATACAGATATGATTGCAACTGTAAACTTAGGATCAGTTAAAGAAATTTCAACAGTACAGGTGAACTTTTTACAAGACCAAGGCGCTTGGATTTTTTACCCAACCCAAGTGCAGTGTCTAGTCTCAAAAGACAATAAAACCTTTACAGCTTTACCATCTCAAAAGATAGACGCCTCAAAACAAAATAGTAATCTTGAAATTAAAACGACCGAATTTAAAATCCTTGATGGATCATACAAATATGTAAAAATAATTGCTAAAAAAATGGGTAAATTACCCAAATGGCACTTGGGCTATCCTTATAATGGACGTAGCTGGATTTTTGCAGACGAAATCTCTATTAAGTAAAACAAACAATAATATAAATAACACAGACTAACAACAAAAAATAATGAATAATCAAAACAACAAATCAGCTTTAGCTACCTTAGTTACAGTTTTCTTTTTCTGGGGATTTATTGCAGCCTCTAATGGCGTATTTATTCCTTTTTGCAAAACCTATTTTAATATTGACCAATTTCAATCACAGTTAGTAGATTTTGCCTTCTATGGTGCTTATTATTTTGGAGCACTTATGTTATTTATAATGTCTGGCTCATTAAAAAAGAACATTTTTAATAATTGGGGCTATAAGAATGGCATTATATATGGCTTACTGCTATCTGCAATTGGTGCTTTTGCTATGTATCCTGCAACTGCAGGTGCGGAGCAAGGACAAACTGGTGTGTTTTACTTAGTACTTATTGCATTGTTTATTGTTGGATTAGGATTTTCATTACAACAAACGGGAGCCAATCCTTTTGCTATTGCTTTGGGTGATCCTAAAACAGGTTCGCATCGTTTAAATTTAGCAGGTGGAGTTAATTCTTTTGGCACCACTATCGGACCCATTGTTGTTGGTTTAGTAATTTTTGGTTCCGCAACCCGAGGAACAGAAGAATTAGAAGCTATGATTGCTAATAATGAAATTACATTAGTTACTGTACAAGGATTATATCTTGGTGTTGGTGTTTTGTTTTTAATTGCAGCAGCACTTTTTCATTTTTCAAACAAACTACCTGCATTAAAATCAAACACAGCTTTTGAACCTGCTAATAAAGCCCGAAATTTATTAATCTTATTGAGTTCCGTAATTATTGGTTGTTTTGGATATATATTTAGCACCTATTCTGGAGAAGTAACAGCTTCAGAAGACTTAGAGCAAACACGTTTAATTCTATTATTTGTAGCACTTTTTGCAGTTGTTGCTACTGTATTTATTGCCTATTCTAATGCGTCTAAAAAACCACAAGGTTGGGGAGCCATGAAGTATCCTCAATTGGTTTTAGGCATGTTAGCCATATTTACGTATGTTGGTGTTGAAGTTGCTATAGGGAGTAATCTCGGAGAACTTTTAAAACAATCGGTTGGAGACACAGGCTTAAATAGACTTAATTTACCCGTATTAAATGATGCTAGTATAGCGCCATACGTCTCACTTTATTGGGGCGGATTAATGATTGGTCGTTGGGTTGGAGCCATTACTGTTTTTAATCCAAGTAAAGGTTTAAAAAAAGTTTTACTCATTGTTGTCCCTTACATTGCATTTGGAATTATCATTCTAGTAAACTCCATTAAATACAGTTTTTCTAGCAACGAAATTCTATTTTTTGCTATTTGTATTGCTGTTCAAATTTTAGGTTTCTTTTTAGCGAAAGATAAACCTGTTAAGACACTTAAGCTATTTAGTTTATTTGGTGTCATTGCTATTTTAATAGGCTTATTTGCATCAGGAAATGTGGCCTTATTTGCATTTATATCTGGTGGTTTATTCTGTTCTATTATGTGGCCTTGTATTTTCACCTTAAGTATTGCCGGTTTAGGTAAATACACATCACAAGGTTCAGGCTTTTTAGTTATGATGGTTTTAGGAGGCGCTATTATTCCGCCTGTACAAGGAAAATTAGCTGATGTTTTCAACATTCAATCATCTTATTGGATGGCCGTAGCCTGTTATGCTTATCTCCTATTTTATGCCTTCAGAACCAAAACCGTTTTAGATAAACAAGGTGTTGAATATTAATTAAGTCGAAGTCGAAATAAGATTCCTGTCTTTACGGAAATGACAAAATAGGGCGTTATGAATCGAAGAAAATTTATAAAAAATTCAGCACTAACTGGTGCAGGATTAGCAGTAGGCAATAGTTTAATCAGTTGTGAAGAGAAAGCATCTAAAACGAATGAAACGTCTGCAACGATAACTGAAAGCAATTCAAAAGCAAACTTACCTTTAGTTATTGCCACTTGGCACGTAAAAGAAGCCACAGCTAAAGCCATGGGAATTTTACAAGCTGGCGGAAATGCCCTAGATGCTGTTGAGCAAGGTTGTAGGATTGAGGAAGCCAATGAAAAAGGTCAATCCGTTGGTAAAGGTGGCTTACCAGACAGAGATGGTAATGTAACATTAGATGCCTGCATAATGGATAAACATGGTAATTGTGGTTCGGTGGTTTATCTTCAAAATATTACACATGCGGTTTCAGTGGCAAGAAAAGTAATGGAAGACACACCGCATGTAATGCTAGCTGGTGAAGGCGCAAAACAATTTGCAATTTCTAGTGGTTTTGAGCCAGAAGATTTATTAACCGAAGCTTCAAAAAACGCATGGAAAAAATGGAAAGTAGAGGCCAAATATAAACCCATTATAAATATTGAAAACCACGATACTATTGGTATGCTAGCCATTGATAAAAACGGAGATCTTTCTGGTGCCTGTACCACAAGTGGATTAGCCTATAAAATGGGAGGCCGTGTTGGTGATTCGCCCATAATTGGATCTGGTTTATTTGTAGATAATGAGATTGGTGCTTGTGTTGCTACTGGCTTAGGTGAAGAGGTGCTTAAAACCGTGGGCAGCTTCTTAGTAGTAGAATTAATGCGGCAAGGTAAATCCCCTCAACAGGCATGCGAAGAAGCAATTCTTAGAATCGTTAATAAACCCAACAGTAATTTTAAGGATTTTCAAGTAGGTTATATCGCTGTTAATAAACAAGGAGAAACTGGCAGTTATGCTATTCATCAGTGGTTTAGCATGACGAAATTTCAAGATGGAGTTAATGAACAAATTCAATCAAATTTTTATAATAAAGTCTAAAACCACTTTATTGTTGCTTTGGCTATTTTTTCTTTCAAACTTGTATATGGCGGAAACAGCAATTCTATAATGCCAAAGGTACGTTGCTTAACAATAGCACGCTTATTACTAAAAGCTTCAAAACCAAAAAACCCATGGCTTTTACCAATTCCGCTATTGTTTACACCTCCAAATGGTAAATTGTGGTTAGTGTAATGAATAATGTTATTATTAATACACGTACCACCTGCTCTGGTAGTCTCAATAATAGTGTTAACATTTACCTTGTTCTTACTGTAAATATATAAAGCTAAAGGTCGTTCCTTAGTATTTATATAATCAATGGCCTCTTTCAAAGTTTTATAGGTTACTATTGGTAATATAGGACCAAAAATTTCTTCATTTAATAATGATGCATCGTCTTTTAGATCTGAAACAATGGTTGGTTCTATGTATTTTAAATCTTCATCTAACTGACCTCCAACTTCAATATTGGCATTACCTTGTTTTGCATTATCTAAATGAGACTTTAAACGTTTAAAATGCTTAGAGGTCACAATTCTACCATAAGACTTAGAGTCTTTAGGGTGTTCTGTAAAGTAGTGTTTCAACCATTTTTTACAAGCCGAAATAAATAGAGATTTTATGGACTCATCTACTAAAGCATAATCTGGGCAAATACAAATTTGACCTGCATTTAGATATTTTCCCCAAACAATTTTCTTTGCTGCTCTATCAATATGAGCTGTTTTATCTATAACAACCGGAGATTTACCACCAAGCTCCAAAGTTACAGAAGCCAAATGTTGAGATGCCGCTTCCATTACAATCTTACCGACCTGAGGTGATCCCGTAAAAAATATATGATTAAATGGTAGCTTTAATAATTCAGTAGAGGTGTTTACCTCTCCTTGTACCAGAGCAACATGATTTTCTTTAAAAACTTCAGAAATCATTCTGGCCATTAATGCTGAAGAATGAGGTGTCATCTCAGATGGTTTTACTATCGCTGTGTTGCCCGCAGCTATAGCCGAAACTAAAGGCCCAAAAGTGAGATTAAAAGGAAAATTCCATGGTGATATAATTAAACAGACTCCTTTAGATTCAAATTTATAGTATGAACTAGAGCCTAGCATTGTAATAGGAGTTGCTACCTTTTGCTTTCGCATCCACTTATATAAATGTGTTTTTGCATATTTTATATCGCTTATAATAGCATAGATCTCTGTTAACTCAGATTCTAACTTTGGTTTTCCTAAGTCCTTATGTAAAGCATCCTTTATGTCACTTCTATACGTATGCTCAATTGCGTGCTGAAGTTTATTTAGAATACTAATTCTATAATAATAATCCGTTTTACCAATTATAAATTGATGCTTCTGTTGATTTTGAAATAATTCAAAGTATATATTATTGCTATAATCCATTGCTAAATTGGTGCTTTTGTATAGTTATATATGCATTTAAACGATAGTGTGTTCATAGGCCTTGTATTTCATCTTGTAATAAGACTATTATAACCATAAAAAGATGAGTTTTACTGTGCTATCTGCCTGTTTTATGTTATTCACCGATGTTTTTAGCTTACACATGTCAGTTATCTAATTATCGCCTTGTTTCGTCCAAAAGTTTCGCGTTAAATAAGTAAATCGATGTTTCTTTGACCCGAAGTTAAAACAAAAAATAATTTAACAGTCATGAAAAAAAGTTTAATCTTATTAGCATTCTTAACAATGTCTCTAGCAAGTTTTGCTCAGCAAGACGTTATCGCTAATAATACTACTGAACTTGTTGACATTGTTAAAGCAGAAAAGCCAGAAGCTAACAAAACAGTAATTTCTTCTCAAATAAAAGCGAAAGTTTTAAAACTAAACCATAAAAAGAGTAACGAAATTATTAGTATTAAGGCTTACAGAAAAAGTTTACAAATCAAAGTGAAGACTAAAAAGCTTTGCTAATTAATATTGCTATTAACCATTAAAAAAGCCGAAACAATTGTTTCGGCTTTTTTATTTCTATATAGTACTAAGAACGCTTCTGTTGTAATTCTATTAATCTATTTCAAAAGAATAATTCCACAAAAAAAGCTCCTCAAATTGAGAAGCTTTTAAGCGGTCTGGACGGGACTCGAACCCGCGACCCCCTGCGTGACAGGCAGATATTCTAACCAGCTGAACTACCAGACCGTTGCGTAATTGCGAGGGCAAATATACATTGCATTTTTAATTGTCACAAACAAAAATTGAAAAAAATAGAGAATAAATTACACAAATTTTTGGCGCTCTATCATATAGGTTGTGAGTATATGGTTAAATCCTGCGTTGATATCCGCTTCTACATATTTTATTCGGTATTGACCACACTTTATTCTTAAACTATTAAAGTAGTCTGCAACAGCTTTTTCATAGTTATCTTTAATGGTATCTGCATAGAGATTTATGTAGTCTCCCGTTTCAATATCAATAAAGCGCTTAGGTCTATTATCAAAATTAAATTTTAACTCTTTAGACTTATCAAAGACATGAAATAAAACAACCTCGTGCTTATTGTGTTTTAAATGACGAAGCGCTTCAAACATTTTGGCATCATCTTCGGAGGTCTGAAACATATCTGTGAATAAAAAAATTAAAGAGCGTCTATGAATCTTCTCAGCAATTTGGTGCAAATAATGGTACGTTTCTGTAGTTTTAGATTGAGATTTAGTAGCTACGGCTTCGCTTAATCTATTTAATAACATCTGGTGATGACGTTCACTACCTTTTTCTGGTGCATAAAAATCATAATCATCACTATAAATACTTAGGCCAACCGCATCGCGTTGCTTTTTTAGTATATGCATTAAGGAAGCACTGGCTAATGCAGAAAATGCTACTTTATTAAGATTATCAATTGTAGTACCCGAAGCTTCTGGATAATGCATAGATGTACTATTATCTAAAATAAGATGACAGCGCAAATTGGTTTCTTCATCGTAACGTTTAGTGTATAGTCTATCGGTTTTAGCATATAATTTCCAATCTATATGCTTTGTGCTTTCGCCTTGGTTGTAAATTTTATGCTCTGCAAACTCAGCAGAAAATCCATGAAATGGGCTTTTATGCATACCTGCAATAAAGCCTTCCACAACTTGTTTGGCTAATAACTCTAGGTTTTTAAAACCACCTGTTTTATTTAATTCTAATTGTAAATCCATAAGCCCATCCTAACCTTCCCAGAGAGAAGGAGTTAGCTATTAACTATCAAATATTAAATTCTTTAAAATGATTAGCTTAGTCCTAGAGGAACTTAAATCTCATTCCTATTTCGGCCAAACTAAAAAAGGTTTGCCGTATTGGCAAACCTTTTATCATTTCTTTTAGAGTAATATGCTATAAAAGTGCATCGATAGCCTCTGCGTAAGCATTTTTAGGCGCTACACCAACTTGGCGACCAACAACCTCTCCGTTTTGAAATACTAAAACTGTAGGTATGTTTCTTACTCCATATTTAGCAGCAAATTCTTGGTTAGCATCTACATCTATCTTACCAACCACAGCTTTACCTTCGTACTCAGAGCTAATCTCATCAATGATTGGACCCACCATACGGCATGGTCCACACCAAGCTGCCCAAAAGTCTACCATAACCGGTTTATCACTCTTTAATACTGTTTCTTCAAAAGTTGCATCTGTTATTTCTAGTGCCATAATATTTAATGTTTATTGTATTCTACCTTTAATTACACAAAATTAGTCAAAAAAAATGCCAAACCTTACAAATGCAGTATTTGATTTGGCTATGAGGTCATTGTTTAGGTTTATACTAATTCAGTTTATACCTAATATCTAACTCCTTGAGTTCATACAACAATTCTTGAGAGATTTTTACCTTTTGTTTGCGGCTTGGCATGGTTAATTTTAATTTTTCAGCATTATCATAAACTAAAAAATTCAAGGTATTATTTCCATCATGCATTCTAAACAAATCATTTAGGCTTATAATTTTGTCTTCTTCTAAATCATCGATGTTTAATTGAATAGATAGCTTTTTCGCATAGGTATCCATAACATCATGTAATAATTGAAAGCTGTTAAACTGAATCCTCGGATCTCCCTTTTTACCCGTATCTCTGTTTACCCAGCCTTCTTTTACAAAAGCTCTAACGTATACAAAGGAATTTACCACAAAAAAGTGCCTAAACTTTAGGTAATCTTCACCGAAGATTCTAAACTCAAAACTATCGGTATAATCTTCAATCGTAAATAATGCCCAACCTTTGCCTTGCTTACTAACACGGTGTTGCACATCAGTCACTACGCCTCCAAAAGTAATTTCTCTATTTACTATAGCTTCTAAATCATTAAATACAGAAATAGTACCATTGCAAAACGTTTTCATTTCTATCCTAAAATCATCTAACGGATGCCCAGAAATATAAATGCCTACCACTTCCTTTTCGCGAGATAACTTTTCCATAGTTCCCCAATCCTGGCATGGTGGTACTTGTGGTTCTGCGATTTGAACTTCACTAGCCTCACCAAACAAACTCACCTGAGAAGAATTTTCATTTTCTTGGTGTTTAGCACCATACTTAATAGCTTTTTCTAAAAATGTAATACCATCACCGTCGTGCGCAAAATATTGTGCACGATGTGTGTCTGTAAAACAATCAAAACCACCAGCATTGGCAAGTCCTTCAAAAGATTTTTTATTGGCAGCTCTTAAATCGATACGCTTGGCCAAATCAAAAATAGATTTGAAATTACCGTCTTCCTTTCTATTTTCTACGATGGTCTTTACCGCACCGTGACCTACTCCCTTAATTGCACCCATCCCAAAACGCACTGCGTTGTCTTTATTTACAGAGAACTTATAATAACTCTCGTTTACACTAGGCCCTAAAACTGGCAGGCGCATACGCTTACATTCTTCCATAAAGAAGGTGACCGATTTAATATCGTTCATATTATTAGACAGTACAGCAGCCATATATTCTGCCGGATAATGGGCTTTTAAATATGCTGTTTGGTAAGCAATCCAAGCATAACATGTAGAGTGCGATTTATTAAAGGCATAACTTGCAAAAGCCTCCCAATCCTTCCAAATTTTCTCTAGCTTTTCTTTATCCATGCCTTTTGCAGCAGCCTGTTCAATAAACTTTGGCTTCATCTTATCGAGTACAGCTTTCTGCTTTTTACCCATGGCTTTACGCAAAACATCAGCTTCACCTTTGGTAAAATCTGCTAGCTTCTGAGATAGTAACATCACTTGCTCTTGGTAAACGGTAATACCATAAGTTTCCTTAAGATATTCTTCCATTTCTGGTAAATCGTAGACAATCTCTTCTTTGCCATGTTTACGATTAATAAAACTTGGAATATATTCCATCGGTCCTGGACGGTACAATGCATTCATGGCTATTAAATCATCAAAAACCGTAGGTTTTAAATGTTTCATGTGTTTTTGCATACCAGGCGATTCGTATTGAAAAATCCCAACCGTTTCTCCTCTTTGGAATAAGGCATAAGTTTCCTCATCGTCTAACGGGAAATTCTCAGGATCTAACTCTTTATTATGCTTAGCTTTAACAATCTTAACCGTATCTTTAATTAAGGTTAAGGTCTTCAAACCCAAAAAATCCATCTTAAGCAGACCTGCACTTTCTACAACAGAGTTATCAAACTGCGTGACATATAAATCTGAATCCTTGGCAACCGAAACTGGAACATAATTGGTAATATCACCTGGTGTAATAATAACACCACAGGCATGAATCCCTGTATTCCTAACCGAGCCTTCTAATACTCTAGCTTGGTTAACGGTTTCTGCTTGCAAATCGGATCCATCTGAAATATTAAGCAGTTGATTTACTTTATCTAATTCTTCTGAGCGGAATTTACTTGCCAATTCCTTTTCGCTCTTACCAAAGATCTTTCCTAGCTTAGACATATTAGGAATAAGCTTTGCAATATGATCCGCTTCATTGAGTGGTAAATCTAAAACACGCGCTGTATCGCGTATTGAAGATTTTGCGGCCATAGTACCATAAGTTATAATTTGCGCTACTTGATTGGCACCATATTTATCGATAACGTATTGCATAACCCGACCACGACCTTCATCATCAAAATCGATATCAATATCTGGCATGCTCACACGATCTGGATTTAAGAAACGCTCAAAAAGTAAGTCGTACTTAATAGGATCTATATTGGTAATCCAAAGACAATAGGCAACTACCGAACCTGCCGCAGACCCACGACCAGGACCAACGGACACATCCATTTTTCGGGCTTCTCTAATAAAATCTTCTACAATGAGGAAGTAACCAGGATAACCTGTATTTTCAATAACACTTAGCTCAAAATCGAGGCGTTCTTTTATTTCTGGCGTTATTTCACCGTAGCGCTTTTTAGCACCTTCGTAAGTGAGGTGTTTTAAATAGGCGTTTTCGCCACGTTTGCCTCCATCGGCTTCATCTTCTTCAAACTTAAATTCATTTGGAATATCAAACGCAGGTAGTAATACATCTCGTGCTAATTCATAAGGTTCTATTTTATCGACAACCTCTTTTATATTTACAATAGCTTCAGGAATATCTCTAAACAAGGCTTTCATCTCTTCTGAGGATTTGAAATAATATTCCTGATTTGGCAAGCCATAACGATACCCTCGACCACGACCTATTGGTGTGGCTTGTTTTTCACCATCTTTTACGCACAGTAAAATATCGTGTGCATTGGCGTTTTCTTGTTCTACATAGTACGTATTGTTAGTGGCGACCAACTTAACATTATGTTTCTTTGCAAACTGAATTAAGACTTGGTTAACACGATTTTCATCTTCTTGGTTGTGTCGCATTACCTCCATATACAAATCATCACCAAAAGTGTCCTTCCACCAAAGTAAGGCTTCTTCAGCTTGGTTTTCACCTATATTCAACACTTTACTTGGTACTTCACCATAGAGGTTTCCTGTAAGGCAAATAAGATCTTCTTTGTATTGTTCTATGAGTTGCTTATCTATTCTAGGAACGTAGTAAAATCCATCCGTAAATGCTGCTGAAGATAGTTTTGCTAAGTTGTGGTAGCCTCTTTTGTTCTTGGCTAACAATACAATCTGGTAGCCATTATCTTTTCTGGTTTTATCTAAATGATTTTCACAAACAAAGAACTCACAGCCAATGATAGGTTTAATGAGTTTACCTTTTTTCTCTTCACCAGCTTGTTCAGCTTCGGTGTGTTGTGCTTTAATCTTTTTGTTATGATTGCCAACGGCACTTACAAAATGAAATGCACCCATCATATTTCCATGATCCGTTAATGCTACAGCTGGCATATCTTCTTTTGCAGCGGCTGCTACGAGATCTTTAATACTAATAGTGGATTGCAGAATAGAAAACTGCGAATGGTTATGCAAATGCACAAAATCTACCTCCGCTAATTGAGAAGCCACTTCTTTATTAGTCTCAGTAGGAACAACATCTACCTGCTCTTTCTGAAGGCGTTCATTAATCTTAGCACTCTCGCGCTTTAGATTAATATGCTTTAACCCTATAAGCCGAATGGTATCTGGATTGGCTTCTGAAAATTTCTGAAAATAATCTGGCTGAACATCGAGCTGTTCTTTTGTGTATTGCTGTTTTCTAATTAATTCGAAAAAGCAACGTGTGGTTGCTTCAACATCTGCTGTTGCGTTATGTGCCTCAGCAAAAGGTTCGCCGAATAAGTATTGATGCAACTCGGTAAGTGTAGGCAATTTGAATTTACCACCTCTACCACCAGGAATCTGACACAAACTAGCCGTATGCTCTGTACACGTATCTAAAACCGGTAATTCTTGTAACGGGTTTACAACATCTTCGCGCACAAACTCCGCACCCATGATATTTAAATCGAACTTTACATTTTGCCCAACAACAAATTTAGTTTTAGATAAGGCTTCATTGAATTTTTCTAAAACTTCAGCTAGTGGTACACCTTGCTCTTGAGCCAATTCGGTAGAAATACCATGAATTTTCTCTGCATCATAAGGAATATTAAAACCCTCTGGTTTTACCAAATAATCTTGATGTTCAATACAGTTCCCCATAGCATCATGCAATTGCCAAGCAATCTGAATACATCTTGGCCAGTTATCGGTATCTGTTATTGGTGCGTCCCAACGCTTTGGTAAACCTGTGGTTTCGGTATCGAATATTAAGTACATAAGCCTATCCCTAAATCCCTTTCCAAAAGAAAGGGACTTGTTTAAAAGTTAGCATATAAAATTACGTAGAATTTGCACTTTTTTAAAGTGAAGTTATAAACAGTTGTAAACAAAAAAACCATGCTCTCGCATGGTTTATAAGTTAACTTAATAATGGATATATTACGCCAATACTTCCTCATACATTCTTACGGAATTAATCGCTGCTTCGATTGAATTACGCTGTTCTCGCAATAAATTATTTAGTCTTGTCGGAAATTCGGAATTACTTAGTAACTCATTATATTCGCTCAAGCTTGCTTTTTCGCCTCGTATAGCCTCTTCAAGAATTGTTTCTTCATTATTAGAGGAAAATGTTGCTTTTAAAGACATCCAATTTCTGTGCATTAAGCCTTTAAAACTTCCTGAGTCTTCAGGAATTTCTCCATAGGTTAAAATCTCTGTTCTCAATTGGCGTGCAAATCTTGCTCTTTCCTCTGCTCTATTTTTGAAGAAATTTTTGACATTGATGTTGTCGATTTCCTTCATGGCGTTGATGTAGCCTTTTTCCGCATCATAATTTTTAATTAGTAATTCATTTAATTTGTCTGAAATAATTTTTTCGTACTTCATGTTTTCTTTTATCATTTAAATTTCAATACGCTTTTTTTAAGATGCCTATTGTTTCACATCTCCAACCAACATAATAGATAAATACAGTCATGTCAAGCATCTTAACATTTATCACATAAGTTTAACCCTTTTTAACAAAAAAGCGCTGCTCTTACGAGTAACGCTTCCCATTTTTTTAAGATTAATTTCACATTTATCCTTGGAGATAATCAGGTATGCCATCGCCATCTGTATCTACAGCATCCTCAGGATTACCATCACCATTAGGGTCTGCATTTTCGTTTATGGTTAAGATACCATCTCCATCGTCATCATTATCTAAATAATCTACAGCACCATCACCATCAGTATCTATAGGATTACCATTTTCATCTTGGGCTTCAAATTGTGTTAAGATACCATCTCCATCATCATCATTATCTAAATAATTTGGTGTACCATCGTCATCCGTATCGTCATCATCTAAATTTCCTTCAGGATCACCATTAAAATTTTCAAACACATTTGGTACTCCATCACTATCTGAATCTAGGCAGTTTAAACTGTTTATTTCTGTTTGAACACTTCCATCCTCGTCACCACAAAATTGTATTTGTTCTTGTAAATACAATTGGTATTGCGCACAAAGCACAAAATAATTACCTATAGTTGCTGCGTTATATTGCGTTTCAGCCTCTACACGGTTAGCAGTGGCTTGCTCGCAACTCAATTGGCATTCTCCTAAAGCATCAATGGCGTCTTGGATTGTCCTATCCGTATCACCACAGTAATTTCGCTGCTCGTTTAAAGCTAAAATGTAAGCGTTACAAGCATTCGAAAAAGCATCACTATCTATAAAATCTAAGCTAGGATCAAAGGTTGCTGTGTACGCCTCCAAAGCTGTTACAGCTTCAATTTCTTTATCGGTACAGGTTATTGGGTCTGCAGGAATAGTTCCAGAAATTAATGGCACTTTAAAAAATATCCCATTTGTAAATCCTACCGAATTTTCACCTGAAGCATCAAATGCTAAAAATCTAAATGTACCTGTAAAAGATCCATTGGTGATATCAATTTCATCTATATTTATTTCACCGAATTCTGGATTAACGGGATTGGCAGGATCTGTATTAAGTTGTGGATTGTTAACCGTTGAAAATAACACTCCAAAACCGCTTTCGTAATTTGCCTTTATAGTACTTACATCACCAACAACAAAAGTGCCCTCCGTAACCGAAGGGACTATAAGATTAATTGTCTCACCACTTGCTGTTCCTGATATGGTTAAAAACCCATTAGAATCAATACTAGCAGAAAAACCACTTGCGCGCCAAAGCCTATTTTCTCGATCCGCTTGAAATGCTGGAGAATTAAATTCAACGTTATCTCCACAATTAAAGATTAACAACATGGTAAACGCTAGAAGGGTAAATTTTTTCATGGTAAAATTTTAATTCATCAATGATCCAAATATAGCAAAACGAGTGATTAAACCTATAATATTTTTTTACAGTTGGGTTATACTGTAAATGTTTATTTAGTATTACATTTATCACTTTATCTAAACTGCATAAAGTCATTGAATTTTAAAAAAATATGCTATATTTGCGCCCGCCTTATCAACATACAATAAATATGTTTGATAGGTTCTCATTAATAACAGAGGTCGAGAACCTCACTAATTAATTATTATGCCTGTAAAAATTAGATTACAAAGACACGGTAAAAAAGGAAAACCTTATTACTGGATCGTAGCCGCGGATTCTCGCGCTAAAAGAGATGGTAAATACTTAGAAAAACTAGGTGCTTACAATCCAAACACAAACCCAGCAACAGTAGAATTAGATGTTGATGGTGCTGTAAAGTGGTTACAAAACGGTGCTCAACCAACAGACACTGCTAGAGCCATTTTATCGTATAAAGGAGCTATGCTAAAGAAACATTTAGCTGGTGGTGTAAGCAAAGGTGCTTTAACCGAAGAGCAAGCAGAAGCTAAATTTAATGCTTGGTTAGAAGAAAAAACAGCTAAAATACAAGCTAAAACTGATGGTCTATCTAAAGCAGATGCTGACGCAAAAGCTAAAGCTTTAGAAGCTGAAAAGGCTGTTAACGAAGCTCGTATTGCTGCAGCTGCACCAGTTGTTGAAGAAGAAGTAGCAGAAAATGTTGCGTCTGAAGATACAACAGCTAACGAAGAAGAGTAAAAAATTAATTTTTATACTTTTAAACCCTGACGTTAACCGTCAGGGTTTTTTATTATTATAACTAACACATTAAGCGTAGTGGAGATGTTTTATAAAATATGATGCTGTCATAGAATTCTACTACGATAAAACTAAAGGAAGAGTCCATTTTGAAGAAAGAAGATTGTTTTTACTTAGGTAAGATTGTAAAGAAATACAGTTTTAAAGGTGAAGTCCTTGCCAAACTAGACACAGATGAGCCTGGATTGTACGAAAATTTAGATGCTATTTTTATAGATCTAAGAGGTAACTTAGTGCCTTTTTTTATTGCATCTTCACAATTACACAAATCGGACTTATTACGCTTAAAGTTTGAAGATGTAAATACAGAAGCTGATGCCGACAGCCTCATAAAATCAGAGTTGTATTTGCCATTAGATTTATTACCGAAGCTAGAAGGTGATAAATTCTACTTCCATGAGGTAATCGGCTTTAAAATTAAAGATGAAAATTTTGGAGAAGTTGGTATTATAAAAGGTATTAATGATTCTACTGCGCAAGCACTTTTTGAAATTGACAGAAATGGAATTGAGATTCTTATTCCTATGAATGATGAGTTTATAGTTAAGGTAGACAGAGATAACAAAAATATAGTAGTTAGTACACCTGAAGGGTTGATTGATTTATATATAAGCCCATCCTAAATGCTTCCCAGAGGGAAGGACTTTCAAGCCAATGGAAAAACCTTTTCAATTCAAAAAATTTACAATAGAACAAGATCGATGTGCCATGAAAGTAGGCACTGATGGTGTTTTACTTGGCGCTTGGACTTCTGTTAAAAATAATCCTTTTTCAATTTTAGACATTGGGTCAGGCACAGGGATTTTAGCATTAATGCTTGCGCAACGAAGTGGTGCAGAACTCATTGAAGCTATAGAAATTGATGCTAATGCGTATGAACAGTGTGTTGGAAATTTTGAAAATTCGCCATGGAACGATCGTTTGTTCTGTTACCACGCTTCACTTTTAGAGTTTGTAGACGATGTTGATGATACCTTTGATTTAATTATCTGCAACCCGCCATTTTATTTTGAAGATTATAAATCTAATATTAAATCTCGGGATTTAGCACGTTTTAATGATGCTATGCCGTTTAAACATATTATTTATGCCGTTGCAAAATTACTTTCAAAAGAAGGTTTATTTTCTATTATTATTCCTAAAAAAGAAGAATTAAATCTTATACAATTAGCGGCTTCTGTTAAAATATTCCCTAGCCGTATTCTCAATGTAAAAGGGAATTCAAATACTAAAATAAAACGATGTTTAATAGAATTTACCTTCCATAACGTCGCTGTAAAAATTTCAGAGTTAGTGATTGAAACAGATCGTCATAATTACACTGAAGATTATATTAACCTTACCAAAGCATTCTATCTGAATATGTAAAACTGTTTTTTGTCAATGAAATCGTTTTCGTTACCTTTGATTTACAATTGATAATCATGAAAAATGAAGCCAGATTTATTTGAAGCACCAGACTATTATAATATAGACGATCTTCTTACCGAAGAACATAAACTGATACGAGCTTCTGCTAGAGAATGGGTTAAAAGAGATATATCCCCCATTATTGAAGACTATGCACAGAAAGCAGAATTCCCAAAACAGATTATTAAAGGATTAGCAGAAATTGGTGCTTTTGGACCTTACATTCCTGAAGAATATGGTGGAGCCGGACTAGACCAAATTTCTTATGGCTTAATAATGCAAGAAATTGAGCGTGGAGATTCTGGTGTAAGAAGTACAGCATCGGTACAATCATCTTTAGTGATGTATCCTATATGGAAATATGGTACCGAAGAACAACGCCATAAATACTTACCAAAATTAGCTTCTGGAGAATGGATGGGTTCATTTGGTTTAACCGAGCCAGACCATGGAAGTAACCCTGGTGGTATGACCACAAACTATAAAGACATGGGAGACCATTATCTTTTAAATGGTGCTAAATTATGGATTAGTAATTCACCATTTTGCAACGTGGCTGTAGTTTGGGCTAAAAACGAAGAAGGTCGTATCCATGGCTTAATTATTGAGCGTGGTATGGAAGGTTTTTCCACACCAGAAACACATAACAAATGGTCCTTAAGAGCCTCTGCCACAGGTGAGTTAATTTTTGATAATGTAAAAGTGCCAAAAGAAAATCTACTGCCAAATAAAACTGGTTTAGGTGCTCCACTTGGATGTTTAGATTCTGCACGTTACGGTATTGCTTGGGGTGCTATAGGTGCCGCAATGGATTGTTACGATACTGCATTAAGATATTCTAAAGAACGTATACAATTTGGTAAGCCAATTGGCGCGTTTCAACTACAGCAAAAGAAACTTGCGGAGATGATTACAGAAATAACCAAAGCGCAATTATTAGCATTTAGATTAGGACAGCTTAAAAATGATGATAAAGCAACATCTGCTCAGATTTCTATGGCCAAACGTAACAATGTAGACATGGCAATTAAAATTGCTAGAGAAGCTAGACAAATGTTAGGAGGCATGGGTATTACAGGCGAATATAGCATTATGAGACACATGATGAATCTTGAGAGTGTTATTACCTATGAAGGTACACACGATATTCATTTATTAATTACAGGATTAGATATCACCGGCTTTAATGCTTTTAAATAAAATTCTTGCGGAAGCGGGAATCTTATAATTACGATCGATAATCATTATTATAAATTAAAATCAACTACTAGTGGCTCTCTAAAAAGTATTATTTTCTGTCATTTAGAGCGTAGTCGAAAAATCTAAAATTTTGATTTTAAAGGCATTTCTACTGCTTTGCAGTGTACTTTCAATCAAAGCATACTTTGCTTTCAACCAATGCTCAATGTGACAAATTTCAGTTTTACTGACTTTTTAGATAGCATCCTTTTGTTTACATTTACTTTATGTCATCAAAATCTAGATTAGATCGCGCCTACAAAACTGCTAAACGTATTCCGTTTGATGACACTTCCAAATTCATCTTATTCAGCGATTGCCATCGTGGTGATAATAGTTTTGCTGATGATTTTGCTAACAACCGTAACATCTATTTTCATGCTTTAAAGCATTATTACACCGAAGGATTTAGTTATTGCGAACTTGGTGATGGTGACGAATTATGGGAGAATCTATCGTTTGCATCCATACTAAACGCTCACAAAAATGTATATCTTCTTATGAAACAATTTCATGAAGAGGATCGATTACATATGATATGGGGAAATCATGACATGGTTTACAGAGACCCTCATTACGTAGATAAGCACTTATCAACCTACTTTGATCCAAAGACAGGTGAAAATGTTGAATTGTTTTGTGATATTCAATATCATGAAGGCATGGTTTTAAAACACTCAGAAACTGGCCAAGAACTGTTTTTATGCCACGGTCACCAAGCCGATTGGTGGAATTATATTTTCTGGAAGTGGAGTCGATTTTTGGTTAGAATACTTTGGAAACCTTTAAATGTTATGGGTATTGCTGACCCTACGAGTCCAGCTAAAAATTATACTGAACTCATAAAAGTAGAACGTAGAACAAAAAAATGGATTACCGAAAATGACAATATAATTACGGTTACTGGTCACACGCATAGACCACGTTTTCCTGAGCCTGGTGCTATTGCATTTTTTAATGATGGGAGTTGTGTACATCCGAGAAGTATAACAGGAATTGAAATTAAAGACGGCAAAATATCTTTAATAAAATGGCAGATTGTAACTACTGACGATGGTACTTTAAAAATTGATCGCTTTTTGTTGGAAGGACCTACTCCTTTGATGGATTATAAGACTGAGTAACTTATGGATGTCATTCCGAAATGAGAAACGATTGAGGAGTCTCACTATTAGATTCTTCGCTACGCTCTGAATGACATCAAATCAACTCTCTGGTGCGAGTTCAACCTCTAAACCTTCCATTGCTGGAGTCATTTGTATCTGGCAACCCAAGCGCGAATTATCCTTTACATAAAAAGCTTCCGAAAGCATAGCTTCTTCATCATCTTGCATTTCTGGTAATTGCGTGTCGCTTAATACATAACATTGGCAAGACGCACACATGGCCATACCACCGCAAACACCAATAGTACCTTCTGGTGCAAGCTCATAAGAACGAACCACTTCCATTAGATTCATTGCCATATTCGTTGGTGCTTCTACTTTATGAGTTACACCATCTCTATCTATTATTTTTATGTTTATGTCTGTTTCCATATTTTAAGATGCTTCGACAAGCTCGGCATAATAACCCATTGAAATAATTCTACTTACTGAATTGCTTTCACAACTGCCTTTGGCGCTTCCTTACGTGTACCGTCAAATCCATCTACACCACTAACAGTTGTGTATTTTAAAACGTAACGCTTCCCTGGATTTATTATCTGATAAGCCGCTTGGCACATTAAAGTCGCTTCATGGAAACCACACAATATTAATTTTAATTTACCTGGATAGGTGTTACCATCTCCAATAGCAAAAATACCAGGAATATTGGTCTGATAATCTAAGGCATTATTAACTTTAATAGCATTCTTTTCAATCTCTAGTCCCCAATTTGCGATAGGACCAAGTTTAGGAGATAATCCGAAGAGTGGCACAAAATGATCACAGTTTATTCTAAACTCTCTTTCTTCAGGTTTTAATTGCTTAACTACTATAAATTCTACCTTACTATGACCATTAATACCAATGACTTCTGCAGGTGTTATTAAATTAATCTTTCGGGCAGTTTTTAAGGCTTGTACTTTTTCCACTGAATCTAAATGCCCTCTAAATTCGTTTCTTCTGTGGATTAATGTTACCTCCGAAGCTACGTCACTTAAAAAAATACTCCAATCTAGTGCAGAATCTCCTCCACCTGCTATCACCACTTTTTTATTGCGATAAAACTCAGGTTCTTTTATCATATACTCCACACCCTTATCCTCGTAATCAGCAATATTATGAATTAAAGGTTTTCTTGGCTCAAAACTACCTAAGCCGCTGGCTATTGCAACAACTGGTGCATGGTGTTTGGTGCCTTTATTGGTGGTTACAATAAATGTTCCATCGTCTTGCTTATCTATAGTTTCTGCACGTTCACCAAGGGTAAATCCTGGCTCAAACTGCTTAGACTGCTCAAGTAATTTATCTGTTAAATCTCCTGCTAATATTTCGGGATATGCTGGTATATCGTAAATAGGTTTTTTAGGGTAAATCTCAGAGCACTGTCCACCAGGTTGTGGTAAAGCATCTATAAGGTGGCACTTTAATTTTAATAGTCCTGCTTCAAAAACGGTAAAAAGGCCTGTTGGTCCGGCACCTATTATAAGTATATCTGTTTTAATCATTTTATTCCTGCGAAGGCAGGAATCGCATGATTGCTACCTTGTATTTTTATTATTAAAACCTACAAGGTTTTAGTGCTTCGACTTCGCTCAGCAACCAAACTCGTAGGTTGTTTTATTTAATATGCTATTAAACACAAAATTACTAATGCATTTCAAATTAAAATGCTACAAATGACACATTCTTTATTCTACATTAACAACACGCTCTATCTGTGGCGCATACTTTTTAATCGTCATCTCAACACCAGATTTTAAAGTCATCTGATTAACACTACACGATGTACATGCTCCTACGAGTTGTACTTTTACTAATTTACCATCATCAATAGATAATAGATTAATATCGCCACCATCACTCTGTAAAAATGGACGGATTTCATCGAGTGCTTTTTCTACGTTTAATTTAAGTTCTTCTGAGCTCATTTACTTTTTAGCCTTACCCTAACCCTTTCCAAAGGAAAGGGAAAGATTTTATTATTATTTTTTTATAGCAGAGCAACCTGCCATTGTTGTAATTTTTATAGCTTCTGTTTCAGGTAGATTTTCGTTTCTATCTACAACTTGCTGAACGACTTGTTTGGTCAATTCTTCAAAAGCTTTTTCTATAGGTGTCGCTGATTGTAATGCTGCCGGACGACCGATATCACCAGCTTCTCTTATACTT
Organism: uncultured Winogradskyella sp.; assembly: GCF_937958655.1. Taxonomy (GTDB): domain Bacteria; phylum Bacteroidota; class Bacteroidia; order Flavobacteriales; family Flavobacteriaceae; genus Winogradskyella. Next base: position 82,841 of record NZ_CALGNH010000013.1, read on the forward strand.
TGTACTATTGGCACCTCACCTAAGAAAGGTACCTCTAAATCCTCAGCTAAATGCTTAGCTCCTTCTTTACCAAAGATATAATACTTGTTATCTGGTAATTCTGCAGGTGTAAAATACGCCATATTTTCTATGATACCTAACACAGGTACATTGATGCTATCTTGCTCAAACATAGCTACACCCTTTTTTGCATCTGCCAATGCCACATTTTGCGGTGTACTTACCACAACTGCCCCTGTAATTGGTAGGGCTTGCATAATACTTAAATGTATATCGCCAGTACCTGGTGGTAAATCAAGTAAAAGAAAATCTAATTCTCCCCAAGCTGCATCAAAAATCATTTGATTTAAGGCTTTAGAAGCCATTGGACCTCTCCATATTACAGCTTGGTCTGGCTTTGTAAAGAACCCAATAGATAGTACTTTAACACCATAATTTTCAATAGGTTTCATTTTAGATTTGCCATCTACATTAACCGATAGTGGACGCTCATTGGCGACATCAAACATTATTGGTATAGATGGCCCATAAATATCTGCATCCAACACACCTACTTTAAAGCCCATTTTAGCCAATGTAACTGCCAAATTAGCCGTAACTGTAGACTTACCCACACCACCTTTACCAGAGGCTACCGCCACAATATTTTGAATCCCTAAAATTGGCTTCCCTTTAATCTCATTGCTTTTTGGTTTTACTGGCGCATCTACTTTTATATTGACTTTTATTTTAGCCTTTTCGTAAACCGCTCTATGAATGGTTTGTAGAATGTCTACTTCGGTTTTCTTTTTTGCTTGAAGACTTGGGTTTTTTATTGTAATATCTACAATGACCTCATCTGCAAAGGTCACTACATTAGTTACTGCACCACTATCTACCATATTTTCTCCTTCACCAGGAACTGTTATGGTTTTAAGTGCATTTAGTATGTCTTGCTTGTTTAACTTCATAGTTTTAATTATGAAAAATCAGTTTTGAAATTCAATAGGTTTTGACTGTACTTCGACTGCGCTCAGTGCGACACGCTCAACCTAACCAATATTCTTATCTAGATTTATTCTAAATGCAAAGATAGGGTGAAAAGTTTAGATTTTGAAGGGTTAAAATTGAATTGAATAATAGGTCTATTAGGTTTGTAAATAGAATAAAAACAATGTGTCGTAAATTTTAAATTATAATGTATAGCAAGGCGTTTTATCGTATAAAATACAAATCGAAGATTCTTAATAACGGATCGACATGTTTAGTGTGATTGTTAAGAATGATGACTCATAATTCCTTTGCAGGATCCCAATAAACAGATTCTAAATTCTGTATTTGATTATCCACGACCTCAACACCCTCATTTTCTAATAATTGTTGCATGAGATTAGTACCTTGGAAATGATGTTTACCCGTAAGCAAGCCTTTTCTATTAACAACACGATGCGCTGGCACGTCTTTATCGTGAGAACTATTCATAGCATAACCCACAATTCTAGCGCTTTTTGCAGCTCCCAAATACTTAGCAATAGCACCATAACTAGTAACCTTGCCAAAAGGAATTTGTCGCACCACATCATATACGTTCTCAAAAAAACCTAAGGTTTCTGGCTTCATTATAATTCTCTAAGTATATTAATAAAAGTGACTAAAGCAACAGTGCCAGTAATGATACCTATACTATAATTCATACTTTTTTGAGACGTAAATTTCTTGTCCTTAATTTTTTCAAAAAAGAAAATATAGAAATATAACATTACAAAGGTACCCATTGCAGCACCAGTAACATAGGTAATAACACTTGTACGTTCAAAATCCATTATACCAAAAGAGGCTAATGTAATGGTCATATAGGCTTGATAAGGAATAGGAAACACATTAAGCGCAGATAACAGCATGCCATTAAAAAAACGGCTCTTTTTACTCATTATTCTTGCCTCAACTTTTGCTTTTTTTTGATTACGGGCAATAACAAGAAAATAAATGGTGATTAATACAAAGATTACAAAAGCGACGCGTTGAAGAATCTCAACAATATCTGGTCTATTAGATAAATATCTTGCAAAAATAGCTGCGACATAGGTTTGAATAAAAACAATCAAACATACACCAGAGGAGAAAGAAATACCTCTGCCTGGCCCTTCCTTAAGACCAATTTTTGCTGCCGTCATATTAAGCAAGCCTGGTGGTATTACACCAACGAGTGCAACGAAAAGTCCGAGAAAGAAAACAACAGTAATACTCAAGCTTTAGTTGATTTTAAATCTAATATACGTAATTGCTTTATCTTTCTCTAAATATTGATTCTCGTAGAAGGTTTGTATCTGTGTTACTTCCTCCGGACTACCTTCTAGCTTATAAACATTATGATTTGCATATAACACCTCACAATCTAACCCATGAAGCAACCCAAGGGTATACCCATGCATAAATTCGCTATCAGTTTTTAGATGCATAAGACCGTCTGGTTTAAGTATTTTTTTATAGCGTTCTAAAAACTGAAGATTGGTTAAACGATGTTTGGTACGCTTATATTTAATTTGAGGATCTGGAAATGTAATCCAAATTTCATCAACTTCGTTGTCTTCAAATACATATTCAATAAGCTCTATTTGGGTTCTTATAAACGCTACGTTTAACAAATTATCTTCTATGGCTGTTTTGGCACCTCTCCAAAAACGCGCTCCCTTAATATCTATACCAATAAAATTTTTGTTGGGATAGCGTTTTGCTAAACCAACCGTATACTCACCCTTGCCACAACCTAACTCTAAAACCAATGGGTTTTCGTTCTTAAAAAACGAGGCTTTCCATTTGCCTTTTAGTTTATAATTTTCGTCTGTAAGTTCTTCACGTTTAGGCTGAAAAACATTTTTAAAGGTTTCGTTTTCCTTAAATCGCTTCAGTTTATTTTTGCTTCCCACGCTTTTATTAATTAATAATGGGTAAAATTAAGCAATCATTTAGGTTTATCTTTGTTTAGCATGAAGAAATCCAACGCAAAAAAAAAACGAATTTTAGTTGCTCCTCTTAATTGGGGTTTAGGCCATGCTACACGGTGTATACCTATTATAAATGCACTAATTTCTAATGGGTTTGAACCTCTTATTGCATCAGATGGTGTGTCGTTAAAATTATTACAAAAAGAGTTTCCTAAACTTAGCTCCTTTAAACTACCTTCTTATAACATTACTTATCCTAAACAGTCTAAAAGTATTAAACTAAAGTTAATTAAAGATGCACCGTATCTTTTAAAAACCATAAAACAAGAAAGAAAAGCTATTGACCACTTGGTAAATTCTGAGGATATTGCAGGCATTATATCAGATAATAGATTTGGAATACGTCATAAAAACGTACCATCCGTTTTTATAACGCATCAATTGCAGGTTTTGAGCGGAAATACGACTTGGCTTAGTTCTAAATTACATCAAAATATTATTAAAAAATTTGATGAATGCTGGGTGCCAGATTATAAAGAACAACCAAATCTTAGTGGTTGCTTAGGGCATTTAAAAAATCAACCATCTCATGTAAAACATATAGGTCCTCTGAGTCGTTTTAAAAAACTAAGATTACCCATTAAACACGATCTTCTAATTATTTTATCTGGTCTAGAACCTCAGCGCACATATTTAGAGGAAAAATTACTTTTAGAATTGCAATGTTACAATGGTAAGGCCTGCCTTATTAAAGGACTTATTGAGACTGAACAACGCATTACTAAAAACGAGAATGTCTTAATCTATAATTTTATGACTAGCGCAGCGTTAGAAAACGCTTTAAATGAAAGCAGAATGGTATTAAGCAGATCTGGTTACACATCAATTATGGATTATGCGAAGTTAGAAAAAAAGGTATTTTTTATACCAACACCAGGTCAAAACGAGCAAGAATATTTAGCTGATAAATTTAAAAAAGAAGTTATTGCTCCTACATGCAGACAAAATGAATTTAAAATAGCTATGTTAAATACTATAGAACCCTACACTGGTTTTAAAGATTTACATAATAATGACGTTAATTATAAAGAATTATTTAGCCTTTTCTAGAGTAAAGGAAAACTCACTACCCACTTGCAACTCACTTTCTACATATACTTTTTCTTTATGTGCCTCAATAATATGTTTTACAATGGATAAGCCTAAACCAGAACCGCCTTCTTTACGAGAGCCACTTTTATCAACTCTGTAAAAACGCTCAAAAAGACGTGGTAAATTCTCTTTATCTATACCTTCACCATTATCTGTTATACGTACAATAACTTTATTTTTTATAAGATTCTCAATACTAATTTCGGTAGTTCCATTTTCTCTTCCATATTTTATAGAATTCACAATAAGATTGGTTAAAACTTGCTGTATACGTTCTCTATCTGCAAAGACTATTATGGGGGAGGGGTAATCAATATCAAAAGTTAATGATATTTTCTTCTTGGCGGCTTTCATTTCAAACAGTTCAAAGATACTTTTAACGAGCATTACTATATCAAAATCTTCTTTATTTAGACTTAGATCGCCTACTTCTAATTTGGTGATCATGTCTAAATCTTTAATAATATAAGTTAACCGTTCTACTCCTTTACTTGCTCTGGTTAAATATTTTTTTTTGATTTTTTCATCTTCAACACCACCATCTAATATTGTATCTATATAACCCTGTACGGTAAATAATGGTGTTTTAAGTTCGTGGGACACATTACCAATAAATTCTTTACGGTACTCTTCTCTAATTTTTAGGGTCTCAATTTCAATCTTTTTATCTCTTGCAAATTTATCTATCTCTTTGGTTAAGGTACCCATATCGGTAGTTATAGGTTGATCTCGTAAACTAACAGATTCTAAAAGGGTAAGATCATCATATATTTTCTTTACACGTCTATATATAAAACGCTCAACTCTGTATTGCACTACTGCAAAACATAATGGAAAACACATTAAAGGAAAGAAGATGATCTGCCAATTAAACGTATGGTAATAGTGTAAAAAAAAACTTACAAGGAGTGTCGCAAAAAATGTTACATAAAGCGAGGTTCTTGTAGCAAACTTATATGTTTTTTTTAAATTATTTTTTTGCATTAGTCTACAAACTTATAACCTACACCCTTAACTGTTTTAAAGGATTTATCACCAATTTTCTCTCTGAGTTTTCTAATGTGTACATCTATTGTTCTACCACCAACAACAACCTCATTTCCCCAAACTTTATCAAGTATTTCCTCGCGTTTAAATACTTTACCAGGTTTTGTCGCCAATAGCGCAAGCAATTCAAATTCTTTTCGAGGTAGAATTATTTCTTTACCTTTTTTGGAAATTTTATACTCTTCTCGGTTTATTACTAAATCCCCTATTTTAATGGCACTAGATTCGTTTGTTTTAGATTTTAATCGTCTTAGTAAAGATTTCACCTTACTAATTAAAACTTTTGGTTTTATAGGTTTGGTGATGTAATCATCAGCACCTGCATCAAAACCGGCAACCTGAGAATAATCCTCTCCCCTTGCTGTTAAAAAAGTGATTATAATGTCGTTTAAACTGCTGTCTTGCCTAATACGCTCACACGCCTCAATACCATCCATTTCTGGCATCATTACATCTAATATTATTAAATGTGGCTTGTATTTTTTAGCCATTTCAACGGCTTCAACACCGTTTTCCGCAGTTAGCACCTGATAACCCTCAGAAGACAAATTAAAACCAACGATTTCTAAAATATCTGGCTCATCGTCTACCAACAATATTTTAATATTCTTTTTTTTCACGATTAGGCATATTGATTATGGGTAAAGATAAAAAATAGATAATTACTAAATATTCAATTTTAAATTAGTAACAATTCGCTAACATTAGCAAAAAATTAATGTAATGTTAACTTATTGTAAAAAAGCACCTTGTTAATAAAAACCTCTAAAAAACAAGCTATTTGTTAGTATATTTATAGTCTAATTTTAATCCTTAATTATGAAAAAACTTTACTTTTTATTTTCTTTTTTAATGATAAGTTGCTTTACTTTTTCGCAAGTAATCATTACAGAAATTGCCGATCCTAATAATAATGCCAATGCAAGATTCATTGAGCTACATAATTTAGGTACTACCGCTGTAGATTTTACTGAAGGTAACGGTTGGCAAATTGACAAATACACTAATGCTAGTGCAACTGTATCAATTTCATTAGACCTTACAGGAACAATCCCTGCTGGTGGGTTTTATATTATCGCTTACGATCTTAATGACGCAGGAGAATTTCAATCGACCTACGGATTTGCACCAGATCAATTAGACAATGTAAATAACGGTGTAGCTGGTAGTAATGGTGACGATGATATTGTTTTAGTGGATGGCACTGACACTATTGTAGACTTTTTTGGAGTTCCTGCTGTAGATAATTCTAGTACGTGTGCAGAGTATGAAGATGGTAGAGCAGAGCGCTTAACTTCTGTAACAGCCGGAAGCGCAACTTTTGATGAATCGCAGTGGAATGTTTGGGCAGATTCTACGGTTAATGACTGTACATCGCACCAAAATGCTCCTAGAACTGCACCTGAGGATTACGATCCAGGGGCTTGGGGAACACCAACGTGTGGTTTGTCCTTATCTAACCCAAATGCAACTTGTGATGCTATAACCACAGGTACTGACACCTATACAGCAACCATAGATTTTAATGGTGGAGGAACAGCAACTTACACCGTTACAGCAGACTCTGGTACAGTGGATTTATCTGCTGGAAATCCAACTACAGATACTACAGGAACTATTACCGTAACAGGCATTACTGAAGGCATCGATGTAACAATAAATGTACAAGATGGTAATATATGTGATGTTGATGGTGTTGTAAATTCCGCAGATTGCGAACCTGCACTAACATTACCTGTAATAGAAAATTTTGATTATTCGGATGGCTCATTAACCTCTAATCCTAATTGGGATAATTTTTCTGGTACCGATGGAGATTTATTAGTAGCTTCTGGGCAAGCTGTTGTACAACATGGTACACCTAGTGAAGACGCCAGTATTGCTTTTGATGCTGTAGCAGGAGATATTTATTATGCTTTCGATTTTACAGTTGTAGATCCTGGCGCACCAATAGCTGGTGAAGATTATGAATATTTTGCACTTTTAAAAGATGATGCGTTTGCATTTGCTGCAAGGTTAGACATCGTAGAAGCGAACACGTCAGGCAATGACTTCACCGTTGGTATTGCCTCAGATGAGTCTACGGCAGACGCAATTTGGGCAACAGATTTATCCTTTGACACAACCTATAGAGCTACTGTAAGATATAACCAAGATTCTAATATTGCAGAACTTTGGATTGATGCATCATCATCATCTGACACCTCTATATTAGGGGAAGATAGAGATGATCCTGGTATTACGATTACGCAATTTGCACTGAGACAGTCCGACTCTAGTCTTAACGAAAGTGTTTTAGTTGATAATTTAGTAGTTTCATCTAATTTCAATGAAACTTTATCTAACAATGAATTTAATATTATAACTGATTTTAAACTATATCCAAACCCAACTAATAAAGGGTTTGTTACTATTACATCATCTAATGCTGATAACCTAAATGTTGAAGTATTTGATATTTTAGGAAAACAAGTTAAAAATCAAACACTATCAAACGGTAGGTTAGACGTTTCTAGTTTAAAAACTGGAGTTTATATTATTAAAATAACTCAAAACAACCAGACATCAACTAAAAAACTAGTAATTAACTAATAGTTTTATAGTCTCTGCATAAACAGATAAAGCGCAGCTAAAGTTTAGTTGCGCTTTTTTATTTTCTATATTTTTGCTCAATGAGTTTTAGAGATAAGATATTTAGCATAACAACTAAAGAGGAATTTAACACCCTATCTCTAGCTATTTTTAAATTTCAGTATAACAACAATACAACATATCGCTCATTCTGTGATTTGCTCTACAAACATCCATCTGATGTAAGTTCTATAGAAAACATTCCATTTTTACCCATTCAATTTTTTAAAAGTCGTAAGGTTGTAAGTACTAAGAACAATGTCGAAAAAATATTTACAAGTTCTGGTACTACTGGTAATATAAATAGCAAACACTATGTCTCTGATGTTTCTATTTATGAAGAGAGTTATCTTAAAGGCTTTCAACATTTTTATGGCAATATAGAAGACTATGCGATATTGGCTTTGTTGCCCTCCTATCTAGAGCGTGAAGGCTCGTCTTTAATCTATATGATGAATGACTTAATCCAAAAATCTAAACATACTGAAAGCGGGTTTTACCTTAATAATATCACTGACTTATCTAAAACCTTAAACAAATTAGAGCGTAAAGGTCAAAAAACGTTATTAATTGGTGTATCTTTTGCATTACTAGATTTAATTGAACAATTTCAATTTAAACTAAAACATACCATAGTTATGGAAACTGGCGGAATGAAAGGTCGTAGAAAAGAAATCATACGCCAAGAGCTTCATAACATGTTAAAATCTGGTTTTGGTGTTGACAAAATACATAGTGAGTATGGCATGACCGAGCTTCTTAGTCAAGCCTACTCAAAAGGAAATGGTATTTTTAAATGCCCTGCTTGGATGAAAATTATGACTAGAGATACAGAGGATGCTCTTACGCTCCATAAAACAAACAAAACCGGTGGCATTAATATTATTGATTTGGCAAATGTAAATTCTTGCGCGTTTATTGCGACTCAAGATTTAGGACGCGTCTACGATAATGAACAGTTTGAAATTATCGGTAGATTTGATAATTCAGACATACGAGGTTGCAATTTAATGGCATTGTAAATCTGTATTAATTTTTACACAACACCATAAACGTTATTACATTATGAAACATATTACATTAATACTATACCTAGTTGCGCTGAGTACTTACTCACAAAACATAGATTATAATTTAAAAGATGGTTTTATTGCCAAAGGCTACGATGTGGTTGCTTACTTTAATAATGCACCGAAAGAAGGGTTGCAAGAGTTTGCAACAAGCTATAAGGGCGTAAATTTTAAATTTGCCTCTAAAGCCAATTTAGAGACATTTTTAGAACATCCTGAAAAATATATACCTCAATATGGTGGCTATTGCGCGTACGCTATTGCCATAAATTCTAAAAAAGTTGACATTAACCCTGAGACTTTTGAAGTCAGGGATGGTAAGCTTTATTTGTTCTATAATTCTTGGGGAAATAACACGCTTAAAAAATGGTTGAAAAAAAATGTGAAAGGTTTGAAACAAAAAGCCGACTTACATTGGGAGGCCGTTAAGTTTGATTAATTCTATGAAAAAGAAGAATTAATTTGGTCTCATTGATTGATTGGTTAGATTGTGCTCAAAAGAAATTTTGGGCACTTTTGTTTATACTACTTTTATAATATACGTATTCTTTTTTCCTTTGTTTATAATAATATATCTATCATTAATTAAATCTTCTGCAGATAGCTGGTAGCCCTCTTTTACTTTTTCTTTGTTTACTGAGACCGAATTTTCTTTTAAGGCTCTACGTGCTTCTCCATTAGAGTTTAAAAAATTAGTTTTTGCCGCTAGCGCCGCAATCATATCTATACCTTCATTAAATTCAGATTGTGGAATTAGAGCTTGCGGCACACCTTCAAAAACATCTAAAAATGTAGTCTCATCTAATGTTTTAATATCTTCTTTAAAAGATTTACTAAATAAAATATTAGAGGCGCGTTCAGCATTCTCAAAATCTTCTTTTGAGTGCACCATAGTGGTAATTTCTTCTGCTAACCGTCTTTGCAAATGTCGTTGGTGCGGTGCTTCTGCATGTTCAGAAATTAAAGCCTCAATTTCACTTTGGGTTAAAAACGTAAATATCTTTATATACTTTTTAGCATCTTCATCACTAGAGTTTAACCAATATTGATAGAATTTGTAGGGTGATGTTCTTTTTGCATCTAACCAAACATTACCACCTTCAGACTTTCCAAACTTAGAACCATCACTTTTGGTAATTAAAGGACACGTGATGGCAAAACCTTTTCCACCGCCAATGCGTCTTATTAACTCTGTACCTGTAGTAATATTTCCCCATTGGTCGCTTCCACCCATTTGTATTGTGCAACTATTTTCCTTAAATAAATGTAAAAAATCATAGCCTTGTACTAACTGATAAGTAAACTCAGTAAAGCTCATACCATCGTTAGAAGATTCGCTAGAAATTCGGTTTTTTACAGAATCTTTAGCCATCATGTAATTTACTGTAATGTGTTTACCCACATCTCTAATAAATTCTAAAAAACTAAACTCCTTCATCCAATCATAGTTATTTACTAAAACAGCGGCATTGGCAGTATTACTCTTAAAATCTAAAAAATGAGACAACTGAAGTTTTATGGCTTCTTGGTTATGGCGCAAGGTCTTTTCGTCTAACAAATTACGCTCGCTAGATTTCCCAGAAGGATCACCAATCATGCCTGTTGCTCCACCAACTAAAGCTACAGGTTTGTGCCCACATCTTTGGTAATGTGCCAACAGCATAATCGGAACTAAATTACCAATATGTAAAGAATCTGCAGTTGGGTCAAAACCAACATAAGCACTGCGCATTGCTTCTTCTAAATGCTCTTCTATTCCAGGCATGTTTTGATGTAACATACCTCTCCATTTTAATTCTTCTACAAAATTCTTTTTCATTACTTAGCGTTTCAGTATTAGATTTGGACAAAGATATATTTCCATAATAAAAGACAAAAGACAAATTTACCGTAATTTTACTTGGGCTACATTCAGTAACCAAATACACACAAAAATGAAAAACAAGAAATGATATTAATTACTGGTGGTACTGGCTTAGTTGGATCTCATTTACTTTATAAACTTGTTAGTAATGGCGAAAATGTGCGTGCTATTTACAGAAGAGAAAAGACCATAAAGCGTGTTGCCCATGTATTTAGTTACTATACTGACAATTCTGAAACGCTTTTTGAACGTATAGAATGGATAGAAGCGGATATTAATAATATACCTCAATTAAACGATGCTTTTAAAGGCATAACTAGCGTATACCATTGTGCTGCCTTTGTATCTTTTGAGCCCAATAAATATAATAGTCTTCGTAAAATAAATATTGAAGGAACAGCAAACATAGTTAACTTATGCATTAGTCATTCTATTAAAAAATTATGCTATGTGAGCTCTATAGCCGCTTTGGGATCTCATGAAAATTCTAAAAAATTAATTACCGAACAAACAGATTGGAATCCTGAGGCTGATAACAGTGTCTATGCTATCACTAAATATGGAGCAGAATTAGAAGTTTGGCGTGGCACCCAAGAAGGGTTAGATGCCGTCATAGTTAATCCAGGTATTATTTTAGGTCCTGGCTATTGGCATGGTGGTGGTAGTGGTGGTATTTTTAAAAGAATCTACAAAGGCATGTCATACTATACCAAAGGAGTAACAGGTTATGTAGATGTTTGGGATGTGGTAAAGCTTATGATACAACTCATGGAGAGCAACATCTCTAATGAGAAATTTATAGTGGTTGCTGAACATTTGAGTTTTAAAGATTTTCAATATAAAGTTGCAAATGCACTCAACGTAAAGCCTCCCAAAAAAGAAGCCAAGCCATGGATGCTTGCTGTGGCATGGCGATTAGATTGGTTACAGCACAAAATTTTTGGAATTCGTAGAGCATTCTCAAAACAAAATGCGGAGTCAGCTGTTACTATTACAAAATATGATACCACTAAAGTAAAAAACATCTCTAAGATAAAACTAACGCCAATAGAAGAATCCATAGTGCGTACTTGTCAACATTTTCTAAAGGATATCAATTAAACTAGTTGTCAATTGACAATTCTTGCAATTTATATTTTGCGGTATCTTTTTGTTTCTCCATTACTTTACGAATAGAGTCTTGTTTTTTCTTACCCTTTTTACGTAGAGAATCGCGCTTTCTTTTGGCTACTTCAGCTTTTTCTTTTTCTAAAGCCTCTAATTGACCTTTTTTCTGCTCTAATTTAGCTTTCACATTTTCAATTATACCTTTATACTGTTCTGTGTCAAAAGCATAATAATCGTTACTTGTAGCAAATTGCAAACTATCAATACCGTGTTTTTCTAAAATATACGTCTCGGGCAAAAAGCCATTATTTTCTAATAGTTTTCCGTTGACTCCTTTAGCTCCATTAATAATATATAAATCGTAAAGAATAGTCTCCATATCAGCTTTGGAGATAAGATTTGTAGGCCTTTTGGGTTTATCATTACCAATACAGCCTAATACTAGCATACATATGCAGATAGAGAATATTCTTTTCATTATGATCTGTTAAATGTTAAACGTTTACCAGCCTTAACTTCTAATACTTTAAAATTATTATAGGCTAATTGCCCATTAACAAATGTATGCGTAATTCTGCTTTTAAAGGTATTGCCTTCAAAAGGAGACCAACCACATTTATAGAGAATATTATCTTTATTTACGGTCCATGGATTGTTTAAATCTACAACAACTAAATCTGCAAAATAACCTTCTTTTAGGTAACCTCTTTTCTCTACATCAAATAAAATAGCAGGATTATGACATGCTTTTTCTACAATTTTTTCTATTGATATTTTACCTTGATGATGCATTTCTAATAACGCAACTAAGGCATGTTGTACTAAAGGCCCACCCGAAGGTGCTTTAGTGTAAGGATTACTTTTTTCTTCGATAGTGTGCGGTGCGTGATCTGTGGCAATTACATCAATTCTATCATCTAATAACGCTTCTATAAGTTGCGTTCTGTCCTTTGCCGTTTTTACAGCCGGATTCCATTTTATGTGACTCCCTTTTTTCTCATAATCTTCATCTGAAAACCACAAATGATGAATACAAACCTCGGCTGTGATTTTTTTATCTTTTAATGGAAGTTTGTTTGAAAAAAGATTTGTTTCTTTTCCTGTTGAAAGATGAAACACATGTAACCTTGCTCCTGTTTTCTTTGCTAATTCAATGGCCTTAGAGGATGATAAATAACATGCATCTTCACTTCTTATAATTGGATGCAAATGCATAGGTATATCGTCTCCGTACTCACTTTTATACTTGGCAAGATTTTCTCTTATCGTTGCTTCATCTTCACAATGTACCGAAATGACCATATTTGTACTAGAAAAAATCTTTTCTAATATTTCTGGATCATCCACTAGCATATTGCCTGTAGAAGAGCCTAAAAACAACTTTAAACCTGCTACTGTTTTAGCGTCTACCTTTAATATTTCGTCTAGGTTATTATTAGTGCCACCAAACATAAATGAATAATTAACATGAGACGACTTGGCAGCAATACTAAATTTTTCTTCCAACTTTGCTACTGTTGTAGTCTGCGGATTGGTATTTGGCATTTCAATGAATGAGGTTATACCACCAGCTAATGCAGCTTTAGATTCGGTTTCAATATTTGCCTTATGGGTTAAACCTGGCTCTCTAAAATGTACCTGGTCGTCTATCATACCAGGAATAACAAAATTACCTTCTACATCAATAACATTAATATCTGCTGACTTTACACTTATGGAATCGTCAATCGTTTTTATAATATCATTTTCGATTAAGATATCTCCTTCAACTATAGAGCCTTCGTTAACGATTTTTGCATTTTTTATTAATGTACTTCGCTTCATTTGTAATTTACTTATTAAATAAACTTTTCAACTTTAAATTAATGACACCAAAAATAGCCTCTGATATTATACTACCACTCATTTTTGATTTTCCTTTTTCTCTATCTTTAAAAATAACAGGTATTTCTTTAATTCTAAACCCTTTTAAGGTCGCCTTAAATTTCATTTCTATTTGAAACGCATAACCCACAAACTTAATTTTATCTAAGTCTATGGTTTCTAAAACGTTTCGTTTATAACAAACAAAACCTGCTGTAGAATCCTTAACCTTCATTTGTGTGATTAACCTTACGTATTTTGATGCTCCATAAGACAACAAAATACGAGACATCGGCCAGTTAACTACTGTAATACCCTTTACATACCTTGATCCTACCGATACATCTGCACCATCGTTGGCGCAGGCATTATATAGTTTTATGAGGTCATTTGGATTGTGTGAAAAATCGGCATCCATCTCAAAAATATAATCGTAAGCGTGTTTTAATGCCCATTTAAAACCTGCTATATAAGCCACACCTAATCCGTTTTTTTCATTGCGCTCTAATAAAAAAAGTTGATTGGGAAATTCCACTTGCAAGGCTTTAACTTTTTCTGCTGTGTGATCTGGAGAATTATCATCTACTATTAATACATGAAATGTTTTTTGTTGAGAAAATACAGCCTTTATTATGGGCTCTATATTTTCTATCTCATTGTAGGTAGGTATAATAACTACTGCGTTAGACATGTATTGAATTTAATACTACTATAATTAGAGTTTAATGACAAAAGTAACAGTTTTAATGTATTTGAAACTGTTATTTCTTTCTTAAAGATTGAAACCTCTACATAAATTATGACAACCTTATTTTTCTTTATAATTTAGCATTATGCGGCAATTTATTACGTACGATTGGTTTACCGTTCTTAGTCTGTTTAGTCTTATAGCAATTATTGCAGCTAAGACTATTAATTCTATTAGGTTTAACGATTTTTTATATACCGTTGGAAATTCCAAATATTTAAAAATATATAGTAAAGACCAGAAGTTTATTGATCTTTTTGATGGTTTTCTGTTTATAAACCTAGTTGTTTCTGCGAGTATTTTTTTATATCAAGGCTATTCTAATTTTATTGTACCTGTTAATTTTGAAATCATCACTTTTTTTAAATTAGCTTTTACACTTGCTACCATTATTATTATTAAAACCTTAATTGAGCGATTAATAGGTAGTTTGTTTGAAATTGATGGTTTAATTGACTTTTATCTTTTTCAAAAAACCACATTTATCAATTATTCTGGATTCGTTCTTTTAGCCGCAAATATTATATTACTTTACACTAATATAAATACAAAAATTATTGTAATTACAGCTTTTATACTAGTTGTGTTATTAAATCTCATTGGATTTATTACGTCCTTTAAAATATACCAAAAAAGTCTATTACCTAATTTATTCTATTTTTTATTGTATCTTTGCGCTCTCGAAATTGCACCTTATGTTCTTTTATATAAGGCGTTTAGAGGGTATAACGTTTAAAACAAAGGGGTTTACGTATGAAAGTGAAAACGATCTTGGTATCTCAACCAGAACCTAAAATTGAGAACTCTCCGTACTTTGATTTGCAAGAAAAGCAGAAAGTTAAAGTAGATTTCAGACCTTTTATCCATGTCGAAGGTGTCTCAGCCAAAGAAATTAGACAACAAAAAATAGATCTCAGCACATATACTGCGATTATACTTACCAGTAGAAATTCTGTAGATCATTTCTTTAGAGTAGCAGAAGAAATGCGCTTTAAAGTACCTGATACTATGAAGTATTTTTGCCAATCTGAAGCTGTTGCCTATTATCTACAAAAATATGTGGTTTACAGAAAACGAAAAATATATGTTGGTAAACGAACTTTTGCAGATTTAATGCCACTTATTAAAAAGTATAAGGACGAAACGTTTTTACTACCTACTACAGATAAAGTAAAACCTATAATCCCAGAGAACTTAGACAAACTTAATGTTAAATGGACACAGGCTACGTTTTATAAAACTGTAATTAGCGACTTATCTGATTTAGCCGACGTATATTATGATATCTTAGTCTTTTTTAGCCCGTCTGGCATAGAATCTTTGTTTCATAATTTCCCAGACTTTAAACAAAACGACACTAGGATTGCCGTTTTTGGAAACACGACCATAAAGGCTGTAAAAGAGAAAGGGTTACGTGTAGATATTTCTGCACCTACACCTGAAACTCCATCCATGACTATGGCATTAAAAAAATATATTGATTCCGTAAATAAGGGAAAATAATTATAACTAAGTTACATTAAATAACATCGGGATTCTCATTGAGAATCCCGATGTTATTTATACCCTTTGGGTTATAGTAAAATTAAAACGCATAACGTTGCGGCCCACCTCTTCTAACTTCTTCAGAAGCATAGGACTCAAACTGCTTAAAGTTTTCTCTAAACGCATTAGATAATTTAAATGCCATCTTATAGTAAGCATCGTCATCATTCCATGTTGCTCTTGGGCTAAGAACTTCCGTAGGCACACCAGGACAAGTCCTTGGTTGCGCCACACCAAATACAGAATGTATGTGGTAATCGTCATAATTATATAAACCCAAATCACCATTTAATGCAGCATTTATCATGGCACGTGTATATTTTAATTTCATACGTGTACCAATACCATAAGGGCCGCCAGTCCAACCTGTGTTAACTAACCAAACATTGACGCCAGCTTCTATCATTTTCTTACTTAGCATAGCTGCATATTCTGTGGGATGAAGTGGCATAAACGGTGCGCCAAAACATGCAGAAAAAGAAGGTTGCGGCTCAACAACACCTGCCTCAGTACCTGCAACCTTAGCCGTATAACCAGATATAAAGTGATAGGCTGCTTGCGATGGAGTTAATTTAGAAATTGGAGGTAACACGCCAAAAGCATCCGCAGTTAAGAAAAATATATGTTTTGGATTCTTACCAATAGATGGTGTTTTTATATTATCAATATGATAAATAGGGTAACTTACCCTTGTATTTTGAGTTATAGATGTATCGGTAAAATCCACATTACCATTATCATCCATAATCACATTTTCGAGAATGGCTCCTTTTTTAATGGCTTCATAGATCTCAGGCTCCTGTTCTGCGGATAGATTAATAACTTTAGCATAGCATCCACCTTCAAAATTAAAGACTGTATTTTCACTGGTCCAACCATGCTCATCATCACCAATTAAACTTCGATTTGTATCGGTTGAGAGCGTTGTTTTACCTGTACCAGATAAGCCAAAGAAAATGGCAGTATCACCGTCTTTACCAACATTAGCACTGCAATGCATTGGCAATGTGTTTTTAAACACAGGTAGCTCAAAATTTAAAGCAGAAAAAATACCTTTTTTTATTTCGCCAGTATATCCTGTTCCACCTACAATAGCTATTTTTTTGGTAAAATTTAAAATCGCAAAATTATGTTGTCTGGTGCCATCTTCTTCTGCTACAGCCATAAAACCTGGTGCATTAATCACTGTCCATTCAGGTTTAAAATTTTGCAATTCATCTTCCGTTGGACGTAAAAACATGTTGTAAGCAAACATATTACTCCATGCATATTCGTTAATAACGCGGATACCAGTTTTATAATTTGGATCTGCACAAGCATAACAGTCTCTAACATAAATTTCTTTACCAGATAGGTAGTTAGTTATTTTATGGTAAAGTTGCTCAAACTTATCACTTTTAAAAGGGATATTTATATTTCCCCACCAAATCTTATCTTTTGTTATATCATCTTTTACAATAAATCTATCCTTAGGTGATCGCCCTGTAAATTCACCTGTTTTAATAGCAATAGCACCAGAAGACGATTCAACTCCCTGACCTTTTGCAATTATTTCTGCGTGTAATTGGTCTGAAGATAATTGATAATTAATCTTGGCATTTTTAATACCGTAATTGTCTAACGAAATCGTTTTCGATGATTGTGTATAGTTTGCCATATTTTTATATTTAAGACCACAAAATTAAAACTTTATTTTAAACGAGCGACACTAAAAAAGATTAATCGCCTTTTGCCTTTAATAAACCGATTAACATCATAACCCATGCGATTATTAACAATAATCCACCTATTGGCGTAATGAGGGCTATGGCTTTAAAATTAAAATTTGAAAGCTCATTTGTAGCCAAGCCATATATAGATCCTGAAAAGAAAATAACACCTAAAATCACAACATAAAAAATCATCTTTTTAAGCTTTATACTTATAAGCGAGGTATTACCTAAAAAGAGAAGAAAAAATGCATGATAGATCTGATAGCGCACACCTGTCTCAAAAGATGCAAGCGCGTCGTTATCAATTAACTTTTCTAGGCCATGAGCCGCGAAAGCACCTAAAATAATTCCTAAAATACCCAAAATTGAACCTACAATTAATAATTTTCTGTTCATAAGTAAAGTAATGCTATGGTTTTTTTGCCTTTTGTAATTTACTACATTAGTACAAACAAAATTAGTCATATAAAACCACTATGCGAAAGATTTTAATCATTGGTGCCGGAAAATCCTCATCCTATCTCATTAAATACTTATTAGATAAAGTTAACTCTGAAAATCTAGAAGTTACCATCGCTGATCTTAATATAAAAAATGCAGAAAAATTAGTTGGTGAAAATTCTAAAGCTAAAATCATTCACTTAGATGTTTTTGATTCCGAATCTAGAAGAAACGCCGTAATGGGTGCAGATCTCGTAATTTCAATGTTACCTGCAAGATTCCATATTGAAGTTGCCAAAGATTGTATTACTTATAAAAAACACATGGTTACAGCCTCGTACGTAAGTAAAGAAATGCAGGAACTAAATGAAGATGTAAAAGCTAATAATTTAGTGTTTATGAATGAAATTGGCGTAGATCCTGGCATAGACCATATGAGCGCTATGCAAATCATTGATCAAATTAGAGATAAAGGAGGAAAAATGATTTTGTTTGAATCTTTTACTGGCGGACTAGTTGCACCAGAAAGTGACACTAACCTTTGGAATTACAAGTTTACTTGGAACCCAAGAAACGTAGTTGTTGCAGGGCAAGGTGGAGCCGCAAAATTCTTACAAGAAAATCAATTTAAATATATTCCATATTACCGCCTTTTTAGACGTACCGAATTTTTAGATGTAGAGGGTTATGGTAGATTTGAGGCCTATGCAAACAGAGACTCTTTAAAATATCAAAACCTATATGGCTTAGACCATATTAGAACATTATACAGAGGCACTATGAGACGCGTGGGTTTTAGTCGTGCTTGGAATGTTTTTGTTCAATTAGGTATGACTGACGATAGTTATACCATAGACGATAGTGCCAATATGAGCTATCGCGATTTTGTTAATGCTTTTTTACCTTATAGCCCAACGGATTCAGTTGAACTTAAATTTAGACATGCCTTAAAGATTGACCAAGATGATATTATATGGGATAAATTTGTTGAGTTAGATATTTTTAGCGCTATTAAAATGGTAGAACTAGATAAAGCAACTCCCGCTCAAATTCTGCAAAAAATATTAATGGATAGCTGGACCTTAGATGCAGAGGATAAAGATATGATTGTAATGTATCATAAATTTGGTTATAAACTTAATGGAGAAAATCATCAAATTGATGCAACTATGGTTGCTTTAGGAGAAGACCAAACGTATACAGCAATGGCAAAAACAGTAGGATTACCTGTAGCCATTGCAACTATGGCTATATTAAATGGTAAAATTAAAACACCTGGTGTACAGATTCCTATATCAAAAGAAGTGTACACTCCTATTTTAAAAGAGCTAGAATCTTATGGAATAGCCTTTAATAAAAAAGAAATGCCATATTTAGGTTACAATCCACTAAATATTTAAACTAAAAATATTTATAAGTTACAAACTGGAATCGTTTTCTTATTTATATATTGTTAAATGTAATACTAAAATTTCTATTGACTTGGAAATGAAAATAAGTTACGTATGAAAGTTAATGACAAAGGCATTTACATTGACGGTATTGATAAAAAGATACTAAGAGCTTTAATGGAAGATGCCAGAACTCCGATTTTAGAAATTGCCCGCAGCGTCGGTATTTCTGGTGCGGC
Source organism: uncultured Winogradskyella sp. (assembly GCF_937958655.1). Taxonomy (GTDB): domain Bacteria; phylum Bacteroidota; class Bacteroidia; order Flavobacteriales; family Flavobacteriaceae; genus Winogradskyella. Next base: position 102,575 of record NZ_CALGNH010000013.1, read on the forward strand.
TATACACCAAAGGTTAAAGAAGCTTTATAAATCTGGTCTTTTAGCAGGCTCAAAATTTATAATTAATCCCAAAGTATTAGGTTACACCACTATGGCTTTTGTCGGAGTTTATTTAGATAAAGCGGTAAGTAACCCAGAGGCCGTTAAACAATTACAGCGTGTCCCAGAGGTTATAGAGTGCCATTACACCACTGGTGAGTGGAGTATTTTCATTAAAATTCTATCTAAAGACAACGAACATTTAATGCACTTACTTAACAAAGAGATACAAGGCATTAAAGGCGTGTCTCGAACTGAAACTTTTATCTCTCTTCAGCAGCAAATTAATAGGCAAATTAAGATCTGATATGGCTAAATTTAGCTTATGCTTTAGTCTGTTTGCTATTACTGTTTTTTTAGGTTATTCTCAATCTAACAACACGTTTAGCCAACAACTACAATTACAACACGATAATGATTTTATTACCCTAACAGATAGGTATTATTCGTCTGGTCTATATCTAAGATATAGAAAGTTACTTTCTAACCCTATTTTTAATGAAGGTACAGAACAGGTTGAGTTCAGTATTCAACAAGAAATCTATACACCATCGCAAACAAAATCTACTAACATCGATGAGTTTGACCGAAGCTACGCTGGTTTTGTAGGTTTGGGATTTCATTGGTTACATGCAAAGGAAAATAACCTACTAAAGATTAGTGCTCTTGCAGGGATTGTTGGCCCTAACTCTGGTGCTGGTGGATTTCAGAGGTGGTACCACAATACTTTAGTAATTTCTGATCCTCCGATATGGGTAGCAGAACTAAGAGACAGTTTTCAGTTCAATTTATACAGTACTTATGCTAAGGAATGGACACTAGTCCCAAATCCGTTTGGTATGAGAATAGCATTGCTTTCGCATATAGCTTTAGGAACTCGCGATATATATTTAGAGCCAGAGCTTGTATTATCTTTTGGAAGAAAAGCACAACTTAAAAATAGTATTTTCTTTGATCTTTTGGGTGTTCATAACCACGAAATATATTTTACGCTAAATGCGGCGTACCGTAATGTTATTTATAATGGTATAATTGAAGGTAACTTATTTGGTGACGACTCACAGGTATTGCGTGAAAGCCAAAACGCATTGTTGAGATTTGGCTTTGATTTTCATAACAAATTTGGACAAAATAATTTAAAAATTGGTGTAAGATATAATTCTAGAGAAACTCTGCAATCTAAAAGCCATAAGTATATTATTTTAGGGTATGGCTACAGCTTTAATTAAATAACGATCTAGCCTTTTCGCTTAATCCAAATATTTAAAACCATACCTAACACTACCAATAGCATACCAACTATAGGCCAAAAACCATAGGACTCATTAAACAATAGGAATCCAAAAATTAAGGCATATACCAATTCCATATATTTAATGGGTGCAACAGTACTTGCTTCGGCTAATTGAAATGACTTCGTTAAAAACACTTGTCCTGCCAATCCTAAAGTTCCTATTAAACATATCCATAACCATTCCTCGCCTATTGGCATTCTCCATGTATGAATAAAAAACAAACTTCCTATTATAGAAAACATCATAAAATAGTTTATGATAGTTAAATAATGCTCTTTAGATCCTAGATACCTAACAATAACAAATACAGCACCGACAAATAATGAAGATAGCATTATAAGAATAAAACTATTAGTATCTATCCTAAAATCTACTCCTTTCATTACAAATGCACCTGTAATAGCAATAATTAAACTCATCCACTGCCAAAACTTTACGTTTTCTTTCAAAAAAAAGAACGCTAATACCACACTAAAAATCGGTGCAGTGTAACGTAACGCAACAGCAGAACCCAAAGGGATGTCTTGTACAACCTTAAAAAAAAACGCTAAAGAAACAAAACTTAGAAGACCTCTTGTACTTAACAAAAAAACATGCTTACCAATTATAGGTACTTTCTTTACAATCATATACGGAAAGATAAAAACAAAAGTTCCCATAGCTCTAAAGAACACCACTTGCATCGGATGAAAATCCTTAAGATATTTAGCCATTAAATTCATCCACGCAAATGCGAATGTGGCAATAAGCATAAAAATGATACCTTTCTTCAAAGAATTTAAAAATTACGTGCCAAAATTACAACAAAAAAAGCCCTGATTTCTCAGAGCTTTTAGTTTATTAGGATAGATTTATTAATTAGTCGCGTCCACCAAATACTTGTAATGCCCAATATAAGAGCGACGCTAAAGCGCCTATTGCCGCCACCAAATAAGTTCTTGCAGCCCATTTTAGTGCATCTTCTGATCCTTTATATTCATCTGGAGTTACCATATTTTTATTTTTTAACCACGCTAAGGCTCTATTACTAGCATCGTACTCTACTGGTAATGTAATAAAACTAAATAAGGTTGCAAAACCCATAAAAACAAGACCAGCAATAGCGACCCAATAGCCTAATCCAACACCAGCAGCAGCTCCAAGAACCAAACCACCAATTACCAACCATTGCGACATACCAGAAGTAACACTTACAATAGGAACTAACGCTGATCGCATACCCAACGCACTATAGGCTTGAGCATGCTGAACTGCATGACCAACTTCGTGCGCTGCAACTGCTGCTGCCGCTGCGTTTCTCTGATTATATACAGCCTCACTTAAATTAACGGTTTTATTCTTTGGATTATAATGATCTGTTAGGCGCCCAGGAGTGGATATAACTTCAACATCAAAAATACCATTATCAGTTAGCATTTTTTCTGCTATTTCTTTTCCAGACATTCCATTACGTAATTGCACTTTTGAATATTTTGCAAATTTACGCTTAAGTTGATTACTAACTAACCAGCTTACTAAAGCTATAGCACCGATTAAAACGTAATATCCCATCATTCCATTCATAATAAATAAGTTTTAGTTATTGTAAAAGTAATAAATGAATTGCAAAAAATAAGCCAAATTATATTTAAGAAAAATTGTCAGTATTTAATAGCTAAAAAACAACTTAAACAGTATCCACAGACCAATTAAAGGCTTCCGCAATTTCTTCATAAACAATTTTACCTTTAACAATATTAAGTCCTTTACGTAAAGATTCATCCTTAGCACAAGCAACTTCCCAACCCTGATTAGCCAATCTCAGCACATAAGGTAAGGTTACATTGGTTAATGCTAAGGTAGAGGTATAAGGTACAGCACCAGGCATGTTTGCTACACAATAATGTACAACATCATCTATAATATAAGTTGGATCTTCGTGGGTTGTCGCTTTTGTTGTTTCCATACAACCTCCTTGATCGACGGCTACATCAACCAAAACTGTTCCAGGCCGCATTTCCTTGAGCATATCTCGGGTTATTAATTTTGGTGCTTTGGCACCTTTTATTAAAACTCCACCAATTATTAGATCGTGATCCTTAATACGTTTTCTTATATTGAATTCACTCGAAAATTCGGTGACTACATGATTTGGCATAACATCATTTACATAACGTAATTGCTTCATATTAATATCCATAATGGTAACATGTGCTCCTAAACCTGCCGCCATCTTTGCCGCTTGTATTCCTACAATACCAGCCCCTAGCACTAAAACTTTTCCAGGAGGCACTCCTGGTACACCTCCCAAGAGTACTCCGCGACCCTTAATTGGTTTTTCTAAATATTTAGCTCCTTGTTGAATCGCCATTCTCCCAGCTACTTCAGACATAGGTGTTAGTAATGGCAAGGACCCATCTGCGTCTTCCACAGTTTCGTATGCAATACAAACCGATTTACTATTTAGCATTGCTTTGGTTAATGGCTCACTTGATGCAAAATGAAAATAGGTAAATACCACATGATGTGGCTTTATTAAAGCATACTCTTCTTCAATAGGTTCCTTTACTTTTACAATCATTTCTGCAGCAGCATAGACCTCTTCTATGGTCTCTAAAATGGTAGCTCCGACCTTCTTGTAATCGTTATCAAAAAAACCACTGCCAAAGCCAGCATCCTTTTGCACAAATACAGTGTGGTTATTTTTAACAAGTTCGTAAACACCAGCTGGTGTCATACCAACACGATTTTCATTATTCTTAATTTCTTTTGGGACTCCAATTTTCATATTGAATTTATTTTGAATTAATAGCACCGTTAAATACTATTAAAAAATTGAAGCCTCCAAATTATTATCCTTAATTGGAAGTATTTTTACGAAATTCTAAATTTGAAAGTTAAAATTTAAAGATTTTAAAATATAAGCCTCGTTTTCAATTGAATACAGCAATAGATGAATGAAATATTGTATCGATAAAATGAAAGTCATTTATTTCTATTCAGTAGCTAAAGTAACTTCGGTCACTTTTTCATTTTTAAATACAATTAGTAAATGTTCTTTGTGAGAGGTAATAAAACTAGGTTGCTTACCAATATTATAAATAAAGATGTCCTTTTCTGTATTAGATTTTAAAGTGGGTTGTCCCAATAGGTAAATAACTTCATCTTTTGATTTTTTAATAAATCTTTGAGACTCTATTATATCGTCCACCATTTTATAGCGTAAGGCTGGTTGATTGCTCCACTGTTCTTTATTAAATCGTTCTTCAAATAACCAAATAAGCGAACTACTGATAACAAATGCTAAAAAGAAAAATAAACCAATTCTATCATTTCTTTTTAGACTATTTAGGCACATTTTTTAATTATTTTTTACTGTATTTTATTTTAAAAATAAACAAAAGCAGTACAGAAACTATCGTAATACTGTTAGCTAAAATTAGTGAAGGACTTTTTAATAACCACCCATAAATTAACCAGAGAAAGACTCCCACAAGAAATAGTAACAGCATTGGTAAAGAAAGTGACGACACATCGTTTGTTTTCTATGTTTTATACATTTTTGGCAGAAAAGCTGTTGTTGTTAAAATTGTGGCGCATAACCCAATGCTTTCTATATAATATATAGGTTCCATAATATTAAACAGATTGCCGCGTTCTTCGTCACTTCCGCAAGCCCAGTGTGACACCTCGCAATACCATTAGCCTACAATATTTACAATTTTACCAGGTACTACAATAACTTTCTTTGGTGTACGACCTTGTAATTGCTCTTGTGTTTTCTCATTGGCCATTACAGCAGCTTCTATGTCATCTTTGCTTAAATCTAAAGGCAATTCCATAGTAAAGCGCATCTTTCCATTAAACGAAATCGGATAGTTCTTAGAACTCTCTACTAAATGCTTTTCTTCAAATTTTGGAAATGGTGCCGTAGAAATAGATTCACTATGCCCTAATTGTTCCCAAAGTTCTTCTGCAATATGTGGTGCATAAGGTGAAATAAGAACTAGCAAAGGTTCGAGAATTTCCTTACTTGTACATTTCTGTGCTGTCAATTCGTTAACTGCAATCATGAACGTTGATACCGATGTATTAAATGAGAAGTTCTCAATATCTTCTTGTACTTTCTTTATGGTTTTATGAAGCGTCTTAAGTGCAGCCCCATCTAGCTTCCCCTGAGGGGAAGAACCCTCACTCGAAACGTAAAAACTACCGTTTTCTCCTTGGTGGAATAACTTCCATAATTTTTTAAGAAAGCCGTGGACTCCTGTAATACCTGCTGTATTCCAAGGTTTGTATTGTTCTAAAGGCCCAAGGAACATTTCGTATAGTCTTAAACTGTCTGCTCCATATTGCTCTACGATATCATCTGGATTGACCACGTTGTATTTGGATTTGGACATTTTCTCAGGTTCACGACCAACAGTAAACGATGTATTATCTTCAATGAAAACTTCACCTTTTTCATCTATAAAAATGGAGTTATTATAATCTTCCCTCCAATTACTAAAAGCTTCAAGATCTAGTTCATTGGAAGAACTTACAAAAGAAACATCTACATGAACTGGTAAAACCTGAAAACTAATATTCTTTTTATTTCCATTTCTGCCATAAAACATAGTTCTAATTTCAGTAGAACCTTTAATTATTTCTGTTTCAATATAATCAACCAAAAAGTCAAAGAGTAATTTTAAATTTTCATTTTGTCTTGCAAACTCACCGTAATTCCCTCTATCCAAAGAATCATAAACCTTTTTAGAAATAAAAATCTCATTTACAAAAAAATCCTTCTTCGTGGCAAATTCATCATTCTCAAACAAAAGTCCTATATTAAGTCGATAGGTAATTGCACTAGTCCCCAATATCATCCCTTGGTTAATCAACTTTTTAAATGGCTCATCCACACCAACAAAACCACGATCGTATAAAAACTTGACCCAAAAACGTGAGTATAATAAATGACCAGTAGCATGCTCGCTACCACCAATATATAA
>NZ_CALGNH010000014.1 GCF_937958655.1 uncultured Winogradskyella sp.
GGTGGGTTAGCTACTCTTTCTTCGTCTATTTCGCCTTTAACCAACATATACTTATCCAAAATTGCTTTATAATCTTCGGATGTTTTTGCACTTAGGTTTTTAGCATCACCTTTTAATAAGTTAAGAATTTCCGTAAATGTCGAACGCATATTTTTTTGTTCTTGTTCATCTAGGACTTCGGCGAGATATTTATCAATAAACTCTACTGCATTAACCTCTGATGCAGACGGTAAATCTTCTGTTTTAGGAATTATAATATCAACTATATTTTTAACAAAAGTTGCTTCATCTGTATTTAAGAACGTAGGTTTCCACCCTTCTGGAGTAGAGCTACAACTCTGTAATAAACTAATTAGCGATGGTGTTACAACTACAAAACCTGTTGCTAAACCTAAATTTTTAAGTGCTTCTCTTCTATTCATTATCAATAAGGTTATGCGTTATTTTTTTTAAATTCCTTTACAGCATAATCAACCGCTCTTGCCGTAAATGCCATATAGCCTAATGATGGATTATGGCATGCAGATGAGGTCATAAAAGAGCCGTCTGTAACATATACGTTAGTGCAAGCATGTACTTGATTCCATTTGTTTAATACCGAAGTTTTTGGGTCATGGCCCATGCGTGCAGTACCCATTTCGTGTATGCCTAAGCCTATGGCAAACTTTTCTCGTTTATCATAACCCTTCACATTTTTAAAGCCAGCCTTCTCTAACATTTCTATGGCTTGGTTTTTCATATCCTCGCGCATTGCAATTTCATTCTCTCCAAAAGCAGCATCAAACGTGACTGTTGGTAGTCCCCATTCATCTAGTTTGTTGTAATCGAGGTACATTCTGTTATTGTGGTCTGGTAAAGCTTCACCAAAGGCGAGAAGATTCATTTGCCATTTTCCAGGTTTTAAAACTTCTTCTTTTAAATCTCTACCGTATTTTAATTCCGCAACCATTTCCGAAACATCACCACGACTTGCACCGCCTTGGTAGCCATAGCCTCTTAAGAATTTATTAGTGTTTGTTTTGCCGCCAATATTTCTAAATCTCGGAATGTAAATACCGTTTGCTCTACGTCCTTTAGTGTATTTGTCGTCAAAACCTACAGCATCACCCTTAGCACCAACTTGAAAATGATGATCCATTATATTGTGCCCTAATTCGCCACTGTCATTTCCTAAACCATTTGGAAAACGTTCTGATTTAGATTGTAAAAGTATAGACGCAGAAGCAATTGAAGAAGCGCACAAAAAGATAATTTTGGCCTTAAATTCAATTTTTTCTTTGGTCTCAGCGTCAATAATTCTCACACCAGTCGCTTGTTTTGTATTGTCATCATAGATAACTTCATAAGCTATAGAATTTGGTCTTAAGGTCATGTTACCTGTGGCTTCAGCAGCTGGTAAGGTAGAAGAATTACTGCTAAAATAAGCTCCGAAAGGGCAGCCACGCATACATCTATTTCTGTACTGGCAAGTACTACGACCGTTACCTGGTTTTGTGCCCTCGGTGATATGTGCTGTACGACCAATGGTTAAAACTCGGCCGTCGTTGTACTGCTCGGCAATATTTTCTTTTAAATGTTCCTCAACACAGTTAAGATTCATTGGTTTTAAAAGATTTTGATCAGGGAAATGTTTTAAACCTAAATTCTCTCCACTTACACCTATATAATCTTCAACATAGTCGTACCAAGGTTCTATATCTTTATAGCGTACTGGCCAATCAACAGCGATGCCTTCTTTTTTATTAGCCTCAAAATCCATATCGCTTAACCTGTAGCTTTGTCTTCCCCACATTATAGAGCGACCTCCAACATGGTAGCCACGCATCCAATCGAAACGTCGATCTTCATTGTAAGGGTGTTTTATATCATCTACAAAGAAGTGTTGGTGGGCTTCATTGGTTGTGTAACCTGTTCGATTTTGTTTAAATTTTCTGCGAATTGTTTCAGCAGTTGGCTTGCCACCATTTGGTAAATCCCAAGGATCCAGATTTGCCGTTGGGTAGTCCTCTCTATGCTTTACCATTCTACCACGTTCAAGAACTAAGGTTTTAAGGCCTTTTTCGCAAAGCTCTTTAGCAGCCCATCCACCTGAAATTCCGGTACCTACGACTATGGCATCAAATTGTGCTGTTTCTACTTTTGTATCCATATTTTTAATTTAAACAATATTATGGTGAAATTGATAATGTTTTCCGTATTAATTTGAGAAAAGTTTATTAATTAACAAATAAATTCTTAGAAAAAAGAAAATTAGCTATTTTGCTACTCATATTTGTTTAAATTTTTTCAGTGAAAGTAAATATACAAGAAATAGAACCTTATGAGGCAGATGGAGTAATGTATCATGCAGATACGTGTTTGCCATTAATTGATGCTTATAATAGGAGGAAAATTAAATTTAAAGCCTTAGCAAGACATACCTATCCAGGCGATCGGTTAGATGACAATACATTGGGTTTAAATAGTATAGGGTATTGGGATGCTAATGAGCCGCAAGATTGGGGTTTAGATTGGCATAGAAATGAAGGTATAGAATTTCATTTCTTAGAGTCTGGTACAATGCCTTATTCACAAGAAAATAAAGAAGTAGTTTTAACTCCAAATCATTTGACCATAACTAGGCCTTGGGAGGCGCATAAAGTGGGTAACCCTAATATAGGTATGGGGAAATTTTACTGGGTAATATTAGATTTAGGAGTAAGACGTCCGCATCAAGATTGGGTATGGCCAGATTGGATTACACTTACAGAATCCGATTTGGGTCAATTAACTACCTTTCTAAGACAAAATGGGCAATCAATTTTAAAGACGGATCAGCGTATGCGCGACTGTTTTAAGCGTATTAATTTAGCCGTAAACTCAGACGAAAATGGGAGCAATGCATCTAAAATTAGACTGTTAGTTAACTATGTGCTAATATTAATTTTAGATCTTCTTAAAACACAAAATATAGAGCTTAACGAATCCTTAATTGATAGTTCTCGAAGTGTGCAGTATTTTTTAAAAGAATTAGATAAGAAATTATCTGAGGATTGGACGATAGAGCGTATGTCTAAAAGCGCAGGTGTAGGTCTAACTCGTTTTACGCATCACTGTAAGCAGTTAACAAATTTAACACCAATGCGTTATCTTACAATGCGTCGTTTAGAAATGTCTAAAAAAATACTATTAGAGAATGAAAAATTAACTGTAGGTGATGTTGCATATTCTTGTGGTTTTACCACGAGTCAATATTTTTCAACCGTTTTTAAAAAGCACGAAAAATGTTCGCCTAACGCCTATAGAAAACTTCATAAGTATAACACCTCTTTAACTGCATATCCTGAAATTTAAATTGTTTAAATTCTTTCACTGAATAAAAGTAAACAACAGTAGTAGTTTTATTATATAAATTACGTCAAACTAAAAAAATCTATTAAATTTCATGAGACGATTATTAAGTATTCCAATTATTACGTTGTTATTTCTAGCTCAGGGTTGCCAAAACGCTACAAAAGAAGAACAAGGGAAAATAAAAGAAGGAACTGAATCTGTTATAAGTAAAGATAAAATACACACTATTTCCTTAGCACAATGGTCTTTACATAGAGAAATTGAAACAGGTAAATTAGATCCGTTTGATTTTCCGAAAGCAGCCAAAGAACTTGGTTTTAATGCCGTTGAATGGGTAGATCAATTATACCAAAAAGAAATTGATAGTCTAGGTTTTGACGCTGTAATAGAGCGATGGAAAACAGAAAGCGAAACGTATGATGTTGAAAACGTACTGATTATGGTAGATCGTGCGGGTAATTTATCGTCTTCAGATGAAAAAGAACGCAATGAGGCTATAGAAAAGCATAAAAAATACGTTGATGCAGCAGCTTATTTAGGGTGCCATGCCATAAGAGTAAATACTTTTGGAACATTTGATGCAAATGAATGGGTGGCGGCTACTTACGATGGCCTCAAAAAACTATCAGAGTATGCAGCAACAAAAAACATTAATGTTCTTCCTGAAAATCACGGTTGGTATTCTTCTGATCCCAGAGTGTTAATGCCAGTAATTGAAAAAATAAATATGGACAATTGTGGTACACTAGCAGATTTTGGTAACTGGTGTATTAAAAGGACTAAAGAAGAAAAATGGGGCGAATGTGCAGAGGAGTATCCTGATAAATATGAAGGATTTGAAAAGTTAATGACTAGAGCCCATGCGGTCAGTGCCAAAGCATACGAATTTGATGAAAATGGAAATGAAACAACACTTGATTTTGAAAGATTTGTTAAAATCATTAAGGACTCTGGTTATGATGGCCCTATAAGCGTTGAATATGAGCACGAATCGTTAAATGAAAGAGAAGGTATTTTGGCTACTAAAAAATTATTATTAAGGCATTTAAAATAATTTAATATGAAATCAATAACATCTACAAAATTATCTATAATGATGTTCCTCGAATTCTTTATTTGGGGAGGCTGGTTTGTGACAATGGGTTCTTTTCTGGGAAACAACTTAAGTGCGTCTGGAGCTGAAACTGCGATGGCATATTCTACACAATCTTGGGGAGCAATCATTGCCCCTTTCATCATTGGGTTAATAGCCGACCGTTTTTTTAATGCCGAAAAAATATTAGGTATACTTCATATAGCTGGTGCTATCTTAATGTATTTAATGTCTCAAACTACTGATTTTAGTGTCTTTTATCCATATGTCTTAGGTTACATGATTGCATATATGCCAACACTTGCACTAGTAAATTCGGTTGCATTTAACCAAATGAACGATCCTGCGAAACAATTTCCTCATGTAAGAGTTTGGGGAACAATAGGATGGATTTTAGCAGGCTTGGTTATAAGTTTTGTGTTCAAGTGGGATTCTATTGAGAATATTGCCAATGGTATGTTATCTAATACATTTTTAATGGTGGCTATTGCTTCGGCTGTTTTAGGTGTTTTTAGTTTTACGCTACCAAAAACACCGCCAAGTATTTCTAAAGATGATAAGGTAGGTCTTTCAGATATATTAGGGTTAGATGCTCTAAAATTATTAAAGGATACTAACTTCTTAGTTTTCTTTATGTCTTCAGTTTTAATATGTATTCCTTTAGCCTTTTATTATCAGAATATAAGTCCGTTTTTAACAGAATTTAAAGTTGAGAATTCAACAGCATGGGCTTCTTTAGGTCAAATGTCTGAAGTGTTATTTATGTTATTATTACCTTTTTTCTTTAAAAAATACGGTTTTAAGAAAACAATTCTATTCGGAATGTTAGCTTGGGGAATTAGATACTTATTGTTTGCTTATGGAAATGCTGGTGAGTTATTCTTTATGATTGTATTAGGGATTGCTTTGCATGGCATTTGTTATGACTTCTTCTTTGTGTCTGGACAAATCTACACAGACTCTAAAGCTGGTGAGAAAGTAAAAAGTGCTGCTCAAGGTCTTATAACTTTGGCAACATATGGTGTAGGCATGTTAGTTGGGTTTTGGGTAGCCGGACAAATTGTAGATAAAAATTTAATAAGTGAAGGCCTACATAGTTGGAAAGATATATGGGTATTCCCAGCAATCTTTGCAGGTGCTGTTATGCTTCTGTTCGCTTTCTTATTTAAAAATGAAAAAATAGAATATAAAGATTAATAAATAACATGAGTAATAAAATACGACTTGGCATTTTAGGTGGAGGAGGAGATTCGCTTATAGGAGTATTGCACAGAGTTGCATCTTCAATGTTCGATAGATATCAACTCGTTGGAGGTTCTTTTAACCCATCGCTAGATGAGAGTATTAAGTTTGCCAATCAGATAGGTATTCCCACAAAGCAAGTTTATAAAGATTTAGATACATTAATTGAAAAAGAACTAGCACTTCCCGCAGATAAACGTATGGAAGTGGTGTCTATTTTAACACCAAATTTTTTGCATTTTCCAATGGCCAAAAAGCTGTTAGAAAATGGATTTAATGTTATTTGCGAAAAGCCAATGACAACAACTTATGAGGAGGCAAAAATTCTTCATGAAATCCTTAAAAAATCAAATACTGTATTTGCGGTGACTTATACGTATACGGGTTACCCTATGGTAAGGCAAATGCGCCACATGATTGCTAATGGAGATATTGGTAAAGTGCAGAAGATCGATGCACAATATTATCAAGGGTGGATAAATCCAATTATCCATGATAAAGATAAGCGTAAAAACACATGGAGACTGGATCCTGAAAAATCAGGTATCAGCTGCTGCATTGGCGATATTGGTACCCATGCTTTTGATATGGTTGAGTATATGTCTGGTCTTAGGGTTAATTCAATTTTAGCCGATTTAAATTACCTCTATGAAGATAATCAAATGGATATTGATGGTACAGTTCTAATTGATTGTGATAATGATGTTAAAGGTGTTATTAGAGCCAGTCAAATAGCAACGGGTGAAGAAAATAATTTTACAGTACAAATTTATGGTGATAAGGCTGGATTAAAGTGGGAACAAGAAAACCCTAATTACCTTTATTTATTAGAAGATGGTCATCCATTGAGAGTGTTAAAACCAGGAAACGATTATAATAGTGACCTATCCTTAGACGGCACCAAATTACCTCCAGGACATCCAGAAGGTATATTTGATTCTATGGGAAATATCTATAAAGGTGTTGCTAAAGCCATTAGAAACGAAAAATATGACCATGGTGAATTTCCGACTATTATAGATGGTGTTCGTGGTATGAATTTTATAGAGAAAGCAGTTGAGTCTCATAAAAAAGGAAATGTTTGGGTTGAGATTGATGATTTGTAAGCTTGTATAATAGTGTTTGGTGAATTGGTGAATTGGTGGATTGGTGGATTGGTGGATTGGTGAAGTAGTGGGATGGTGAATTTGTAAAATGGTAAATTGGTTAATTTGTGTATTATTTAGAAGATTTAGAGGTTTATAAATTGTCAGTTGAAATTAGAAGAGATTTTTCTCAGTTTACGAAGTCTTTGCCAGATGAAGAAAAGTATAAACTAAAAGATTAAATAATAAGAGCTTCGCGATCAGTTACTGCAAATATTGCAGAAGGTTATGGTCGCTATCATTTTCAAGAGCAGATACAATATTGTCGCATGGCAAGGGGTTCGTTATTTGAATTAAAAGATCACTTAGGTGTAGCACTTGAAGAAAATTATATGAACTTAGATGCTTATAACCTTAAAATTAAGAATATCGAAAATGTAGTTAAAAAACTAAACGGTTACATTAAGTATCTTCAAACACAAAAAAGTAAAAAGTAGTAAAATGAATAAGACACTTTTTAATTGGATTACAATTCTACCAATTTACCAATTTACCAATTAACTAAAACAATGAAAACAATAAAAGGACCTGCTGTATTTTTAGCACAATTTATGGATGATAAAGCACCATTTAATTCATTAGATGGACTTTGTCAATGGGCAAGTGCTTTAGGCTATAAAGGCATACAAATACCAACAGACTTAAGTCTAATAGATTTAGCAAAGGCGGCTGAGAGCCAGACTTACTGTGATGAATTTAAAGGAAAGATTAATTCCTATGGATTAGAAATAACCGAATTATCGACCCATCTACAAGGGCAGTTAGTAGCTGTACATCCTGCTTACGATGCTATGTTCGATAATTTTGCGCCAGAGCATTGCAAAGGAAAACCTAAGGCAAGAACCGAGTGGGCTATTCAACAGGTAAAAGATGCAGCAACAGCAAGTCGTAGATTAGGGTTAAAAGCGCATGGTACGTTCTCTGGGTCATTACTTTGGCATACGATGCATCCTTGGCCGCAGCGTCCAGATGGATTAGTAGAAATGGGATTTGAAGAACTTGCAAAACGATGGATACCAATTCTTAATCATTTTGATGAACAAGGGGTTGATGTCTGTTATGAGGTACATCCTGGTGAAGATATACATGATGGTGTAACCTTTGAACGTTTTTTAGAAGCCACTAATAATCATAAGCGTGTTAATATACTCTACGATCCATCCCATTTTGTTCTACAACAATTAGATTATATTGAATATATAGATCATTACCATGAGTTTATTAAAGCTTTTCATGTAAAGGATTCTGAGTTTAATCCAACAGGTAAAAAAGGAGCTTTTGGTGGTTATGGAGATTGGAGAGATCGTGCAGGGAGATATAGATCTTTAGGTGATGGGCAAGTTGACTTTAAAACCATTTTTACAAAGTTAACCAAATATGGCTGCGACGTTTGGGCTGTTATGGAATGGGAATGTTGCATTAAGAGTCCAGAACAAGGTGCTAGAGAAGGAGTGAAATTTATAACAGATCATATCATAGAAGCGACGGAAAAACGTTTTGATGATTTTGCGGGATCAGAAGCAGACGATGCGCATTTAAGAAAAATATTAGGATTAAATTAACGTAATAACGCAGTCTGAAAAGCTCAAGATTGTAAAGTATTAATTCCTTAAAAAACAAAACAATGCATACAAAACATATAATACTTATTCTATTGTTAATGGTTACAGTTTTTAATTGCAAAAGCGAAAAAGAATCTGAAATAAAGGTAGCCAATAATTCAGAGCAAGAAATTTCAAATGAAAGTGAAGCAGAGTGGAAAGTACTTTTTGATGGTACCACGACGGATGCCTTTAGAGGCTACAAAAAGGATAGTATTTATCCGCAATGGACTATTGAAGACGGAAGTTTAGCGTTTACACCTGGCGGTGAAGGCAATAAAGATATTATCTCTAAAGAAAAATTCACCAATTTTATTTTATCGCTAGAATGGAAGGTGTCTGAGGGAGGAAATAGCGGCATTTTTTGGGGAGTGCATGAAGATGAAAAATACCCTGAAGCCTATATGACAGGGCCAGAAATACAAGTTCTTGACAATGAAAGACATCCTGATGCTAAAGTTGCAGAAGGGACGCATAAAGCAGGATCTTTATATGATATGATTGCCTGTTCTGATGAACACATTAATCCTGCGGGAGAATGGAATCTCTGTGTTATAGAAATTAATCAAGAGGCTAATGAGGCCAAAGTATCTATGAATGGTACGCAAGTAATGACGTTCCCTTTACATGGTGAAAAATGGGATGAAATGATAGCCAATTCAAAATTTACAGCTTGGGAAGGTTTTGGAAAGTACAAAACAGGTCATATAGCACTGCAGGATCATGGTGACAAGGTTTGGTACAGAAATATTAAAGTTATGGAACTTGATTGATAGCGAATAGTCCTGCAAGATATTTATTAGATCTTGTGGGTCTATATTAATTTCCGTAATTGTGCCTCCCACGGCAATAAAGTGGATTTAAATTTACCCTCCTCTAAATTTGAAATCAATAATTCACTTTGATTTAAGTTTAGAGGATTTGTTTTTAAGGCTTGCGGTTTGTTACTGAAGTTTAATAGAATGATGTAACTACTTTTCTCATCCCAACGTTTGTAAATAAACAGATTGTTGTCTTCTGGATAAAGGCATTTATAATCTCCATAAACCATTACAGAATTTTCTTTTCTAAAGCGTATCATGGTTTTGTAAAAATTAAGAATAGAGTTGGGATTATTGATTTGAGCTTCTACATTAATTGAGTTGTAGTTAGGATTTACTTTAAGCCATGGATTTCCTTCTGAAAATCCTGCGTTTTTGGAGGAATTCCATTGCATAGGAGTTCTGGCATTATCCCTACTCTGTCTATGCACTAATTTTAAAAAGGCATCCATATTTTCGCCTCTAGCTTTGGCGTCATTCCAACTGCCAAGGGTTTCAACATCGTTATAATCTTCAATTGAAGGGTATGCAACATTCGTCATTCCTATTTCATCTCCTTGATAAATATAGCTCGTGCCACGCATAGTTAACAATAGCATGGCAAGCAGTTTTGCAGATTCTAGATGATAGTCTTTGTCATTTCCAAATCTAGAAACCATACGAGAAAAATCATGATTACCTAAGAAGATACTTCCCCAGCCTTTCCCTTTTAATTTTTCATCCCAATCTGTAAAAACCTTTTTAAACTTTGGCAATGCTACGTCAATAGGATCATACTTTCCGCCAGGACCGTTGTCTATAAACATATGATCAAAATGAAAAATCATGTTGAGTTCATTTCTGCGCTCGTCAACGTAATCTAAGCCATTATTAAGGTCAATACCAGGCCCTTCACCAACAGTCATAATATCGTACTTTGAGAGTACTTTTTTATTTAGCTCATTGAGATATTCATGAATGCGAGGGCCATTGGCGTAGTAGTTTTTAATGGTGTTACCATAATCTTTAGGGCAGGGACTGTCAGGGAAATCCAATTGTTTAGAAATTAAAGAAATAACGTCCATTCTAAAACCATCAACTCCTTTCTTGCACCAAAATTCTACGATGTCATGGATTTCTTGTCTTACTTTTGGGTTTTCCCAGTTAAGATCGGGTTGCTTTTTGGTGAATAGATGTAAGAAATATTCGTCGGTTAATTCATCCTTTTTCCATGCTGAACCAGAAAAAAAGGATAGCCAATTATTAGGTGGATTTTCATCTTTTGAAGGTTTCCAGAAGTAGTAGTCGCGATATGGATTGTCTTTAGATAATCTAGATGCTTTAAACCACTCATGTTCATCTGAGCTATGGTTAAGGACTAGATCCATAACCAATTTAAGCCCTCTTTTATGCATACCTTTTAGCAACTTATCAAAAGCATCCGACCCTCCAAAATCTTCAGAAATTGCTCTGTAATCTGAAATGTCATAACCATTATCGTCATTCGGTGATTGGTAAACTGGGCAAAGCCAAATGATATCCACACCAAGTGATTTTAAATAATCCAGTTTTTCTATGATACCGTAAATATCGCCAACACCGTTACCTGTAGTATCCTTATAAGACCGTGGGTATATTTGATATACTATACCTTCTTTCCACCATGTTTTATTCATAGATTAAATAAAAAAAGAGACTTAGAATATGAAGTATGTGGACAAAACCAATATAGTAATAAACAAACCTATAGGAATTGTATATTTCCAAGGTGTAGTATCAATGATTTCTGTTACTTCAGGAATATAAATGTCCTCATCCTGTTTAGGTTTTACATATCTAAAAATTAACATTATAAACATGTTGATAACAAATAATATACCCATAATATGTAGGAAATGTGGGTAAGCTTTTGCTTTTATAATGGCTAATTCATTTGCATCTGTAACACCATTGGTAGTGGCTTGTGCAAGTGCTGCATCAATAGTGTTAGGGCCTAAGTAAAGTAAACTAAATAGGTACATTAAAACACCAACAATTAAAACTGTTTTTGCTCCAACGGCAGGAACTCTTTTAGATATAATCCCGGTTAACACTACAGCCAAAATAGGGACACTTAAGCTTCCTAAAGCTTGTTGTATATAACTAAACAAGCCATCTGGTGCATTAGCAATAAAAGGAGCAATGCTCATGCTAATTAATGCCAATATGAGACCAGCGATTTTCCCAGCTTTTACAGATTGTTTTTCTGTTGCATTTTTATTAAAATTTTGCTTGTATAAATCAGAGCCAAATAGTGTTGCGCTACTATTTAGTAAACTGTTAAATGAACTCAACACTGCGCCAAACAATACAGCAGCAAAGAACCCAATAAATGCAGTTGGTAAAACTTTTTTAACTAGCGCAGGATAGGCTTGATCTGCATTTTCTAGATTTCCTTCAAAAACATGCCATGCAATAATTCCTGGTAATACAACAATTACAGGGATTAAAAATTTCACAAAGGCAGCAGCTATCACTCCCTTTTGTCCTTCTGCTAGATTCTTAGCACCAAACACACGTTGTAAGATAGATTGGTTAGTGCCCCAATAATAAATTTGTGCAATCATCATACCCGTAAAAATTGTTCCAAATGGAATGGATGAAGTCACATCCCCTGCTGCATTAAACTTTTCAGGATTACTGTTCCATAACGTATCTAGACCATCCATCACATTTCCGTCACCAATGACACTTAATCCAAAAATGGGAATAAGAAGTCCGCCAACCATTAAGCCAATAGCATTTATTAAATCGGAAACCGCAACTGCTTTTAAGCCACCAAAAATCGCATAAATAATACCTATGATACCGATACTCCATACGCATAGCCAAATAACAGCGGATTGCGACATGCCTAATAACTCAGGTAGATCAAACATGGTGCTAAATGCTAATGATCCTGAGTATAATATTGTTGGTAATAATACAATTCCAAATGCAATTAAAAACAAAACAGCCATAATAGCCCTCGTTTGCTGATCAAAACGTCCTTCTATAAATTCCGGGATTGTGGTAATACCCGAACGCATGTATTTTGGCAATAAAAAAATAGCTGTAGCAACCATGGCAATTGCTGCTAGTGTTTCCCAGGCCATTACTAAAATACCTTCTGTAAATGCTTGTCCGTTAAGACCAACGATTTGTTCTGCGGACAGATTGGTAAGTAGTAGCGACCCTGCAATGGTTAAGGCACCTAAACTTCTCCCTCCCAAGTAAAATCCATCTGCTGAGGTTTCATCCGTGTTTCTGGTAGAATACCAAGCTACAATAGCTACTATAGCCGTAAAGCCAATAAAAGTTACAATTGATAACATAAAAGTTGAGTTAGTTTTTAGAACTTTCAATATATAAAATACAATTGGGATATATTTACAAACCTATACCTGGGCATATTTAAATTAAACGAAAACCTTTTCGTTGTTTAAATAAATGGTTTTTTTAAAAAAATTGAATATATCCTTTAATTGCTTCCTTAATTTAGCACTGCAAAGCTATTGTGTATGAAAGAAAATGAACAAACTAGTAATAATAAAAATGCTAATGGTGTTATGCTTAATGCTTACCCAGATAGTATAGGTTGTAATTTGAGCGATACCATAACCATGTTGCAATTGCCAGAGTTTAAAGATGTATTTTCACTATTTTATGTATTACCAACTTTTTTTAATAGTGATCTAGATCGCGGTTTTTCAATAATAGACTACAATATAAATAAAGATTTGGTCTCAGAGAAAGATTTAAATGCCTTAGAAGAACTTAATATTCAATTAAAATTCGACATTGTTTTAAACCATTTATCAGTAGGATCTCCACAATTTAAAGATCTTTTAAAACATGGCAAAAATTCTAAATACAAAGATTTTTTTATTAACTGGAATTCTTTTTGGGAAGGCAATGGGAACAAAAATGAAGATGGCGTAATTATACCGCATGAAGATTTTTTAAAGAAATTGTTTATGCGAAAATCTGGACTTCCAATACTAAAAGTAAAATTTCCTGATGGTACAGAACAACCCTATTGGAATACCTTCTATCAAAAAGTAGATACTGAAAAAGGAACCTATTTAGGTCAAATGGATGTTAATGCCAAGTCAGATTTGGTATGGGAGTTCTATGAAGACACTTTAAAAAAGTTAAGCGACTACGGATGTAAAATTTTACGGTTAGATGCTTTTGCTTATTTGCACAAAGCAGTAGGGCAATCTAATTTTTTTAATGAACCAGGGACTTGGGACTATCTAAACAGAATTAAACGCATTGCAGATAAAAACGGTTTAGAATTATTACCAGAAATTCATGCCGAGTACGGAGCCAATTTGCACCACAAGGTGGCGAAGAATGGCTTTAAGATTTATGATTTTTTTCTTCCAGGATTGGTTATTCATACCCTAGAAAGTAAATCGAGTTTAGCACTTTTAAAATGGGCAAAAGAAATAGTAGACAAAGGTTATAAGGTTGTAAATATGTTGGGTTGCCATGATGGCATCCCAGTATTAGATCTTAAAGGAAAAGAAGTTAATGGTATTTACAACAAAGGGCTACTAACAGATGATCAGATTGAAGCTATAATGAATGTTGTGTTAGACCGTGGAGGTAAAGTGAAGAATCTCTATGGTTCAGATGGTAAAAAAATATCTTATTACCAGGTCAATGCTACATTTTTTAGCGCGCTTGGTGAAGACTCAAAAAAAATGGTAGTGGCAAGAGTAATTCAATTATTTATGCCAGGGATTCCACAGATTTGGTATTTAGATATTTTTGAAGGTAAAAATGACTATAAAGCGGTTGAAGCGGCAGGAGAAGGAGGGCATAAAGAGATTAATAGAAGTACAATAACATTAGATGATATTAGAGCTAAATTAAAAAACGATGCTGTTGCAGCGCAACTCAATTTAATTAGATTGCGAAATACGCACGTAGCTTTTAATGGACAAATTAAAATAAAGGATCACGTACCATCAGTAATTGATATCACTTGGACAAATAACAGCCATTACGCTAAGCTATTCGTAAACTTAGAGTCTTTAGAATATACGGTTAAATATTCGTCTAAATCATCCGAAATAACATTGTAATTTTAAGATTGTATCTTAAAAATAATATGGTTAAAAGGGATTGGTATATCCTATTTACGTGCGTTATACTAAAAAGCAGAGTTGTTAAGGCTAATTATAGAACCAAAAAACCCAATTCAAAAGAATCGGGTTTTTGATGGTGGTGCCTCCAGGAATCGAACCAGGGACACAAGGATTTTCAGTCCTTTGCTCTACCAACTGAGCTAAGGCACCAATTGCTTAATTAAGCGAGTGCAAATATAAATTCATTTTTAGTATTACCAAAAAGAAATCGTAAAATTTGATTTTATAAATTTGTGAAATAGTTTTTGTGTATGAATCTTATTATTGATGTTGGGAATACCTTTGTAAAGTTTGCGGTTTTTGAAAACCATGTATTAATGCATAAAATTAGCTTTGAGTTGGCTGATTTTAAGATAAAATACAAAGCACTACAAAACGTATTTCCAGATATCCATAACTGCATTGTTTCTTCAGTTGGGCGTTTAAAAGATCAACAAATAGACGATGTAAAAGAGGATTTAAAAGTGCTAGAGTTAAGCCATAAGACAAAAATGCCCTTCAAAAACTCATACCAAACACCAAAGACTCTTGGTGTAGATCGTATAGCATTAGCTAGTGCCGCTGTAGATCAGTTTCCAAATAATAATGCACTTATAATAGATGCTGGTACCTGCATAACTTACGATTTTGTTACGGATAAAAATGAATACTTAGGTGGAGCTATTTCACCTGGTATTAGATTGCGTTATGAGGCACTACATAATTTAACGGCTAATTTGCCGTTATTGGAAAAAGACCAGCCCAAAACAATTATTGGTAATACTACAGAATCTTCAATTCATTCTGGGGTAATTGTAGGAATACTCAAAGAAATAGATGGCATAATTGAAGATTACAAGCAAAAACACCAAGATTTAACAGTTATTTTAACAGGTGGTGATGCCAAATTTTTGTCAAACCAATTAAAAAATAGCATATTTGTCAATTCAAATTTTCTTTTAGAAGGTTTGAATTTTATTTTAGATTTCAATTCAAAATAATGATTAAAAGACTCATTGTAGTTTACCTTTTATTTGCTAGTTTCATGACTTTTGCTCAGCAAGGCACCTCCTCACCATATTCATTTTATGGCATAGGAAGTTTAAAATTTAAAGGTACAGTAGAAAACCGAAGCATGGGCGGCATTAGTACCTACTTAGATAGTATACACGTTAATTTAAGAAATCCAGCATCTTATGCAGGGGAAAGCTTAAAAGGTATTGCTTTTGAGGGAGAAAGTAGACCTGTTAAATTTACATTAGCAGGCACCACATCAAACGTAAATTTAAAAGGAACATCGGCAGATGCTCAAGTTAATACTTCAACTTTTGACTATTTAGCATTATCTATTCCTGTTGGTAAATTTGGTTTTGGTTTTGGTTTACTTCCGTTTAGTTCTGTGGGCTATAGGCTCGATGATATTAATGATAATGATGATTTGGTTAATAGATTTTCGGGTGAAGGTGGTGTTAATAAAGCTTTTGTTGGTTTTGGCTATCAAATAAGCAATACCTTAAGCGCAGGTGTAGATGTTAATTACAACTTTGGTAACATTCAAAATACGGCAATAGCCTTTGCCTATACACCAGAAGGAGACCTCGTACAATACCAAACCAGAGAAAATAATAGATCAGATCTAAGTGGATTAAATTTTAACTTTGGATTGGCCTATAAAAAAATGGTGACTAAAAATTTAGAGTTGTCTGCAACAGCAACGTATGCGCCAGAGAGTACATTAACCTCTCAAAACCAGCGTTCATTCTCTACTATTTTAATAAATGTACAGAACGATGTTGAGACCGAAATAAATACCATAGAAGCTGGTATTGAAGAAAAGTCAGACATCAACCTTCCTTCACGTTTATCCTTTGGTGCAGGTTTGGGTAAGCCTAAATCATGGTTTGTGGGAGCTGAGTACACATTTCAGAACACCAGTAGTTTTTCTAACCCAGTTTTAGATAACGATATTTCTACGTTTGAGAATGCGTCTCAAATTGCCGTTGGAGGTTTCTATATACCTAAGTACGATGCGTTTTCTGGGTATTTTAATAGGGTCGTATATAGAGCCGGATTTAACTTTGCCAATACAGGTTTAGTCATAAAAGATGAGTCAATAAATGAGTTTGGCATATCTTTTGGTTTAGGATTACCAGTTGGTAACCGAAGTTTATTTTCTAATGCTAATATTGGCTTTGAATATGGACAACGAGGCACAACTAACCAAAACCTTATTCAAGAGAATTTTATAAACTTAAATTTAAGTTTATCCTTAAACTCTAGATGGTTTAGACAAAGAAAGTACAACTAACAATTTAAATTAAGATGAAGACGAGAATTACATTAATAATGGTATTGTCACTTTTTATGAGCTTTAACTTAGGTTTTGCTCAACAAGATGAAGAGTGTATGAACAACCTATCTATTTTTGATAGTTATGTGAAAAGTAAAAAATATGATGATGCGTATGAGCCATGGAAATTAGTGCGCGAAAAGTGTCCAAAATTCAATAGAGCTATCTACGTACATGGAGAAAAAATCCTTACACACAAAATAGAAAACGCTACTGGTGCGGAGCAAGTAGCTTTTATTAAAGACCTTATGTTATTGCATGACCAAAGTAGAGAGCACTTTGCTTCTAAATATGATTTGGCAGATGTGTTAGTAGATAAAGGCAATTTAGCTTATAAGTATCGTGAGGAATTAGGCATGTCCTTAGAAGATGATTATAAACTTTTCGATGAAGCCTTTACTCAGGATAAAGAGCATTTTACTAATGCAAAAGGATTATATACTTATTTTTCATTAGCAGTAGATTTATTTGATTCTGGTAAAATGCCTGCCCAAGATATGTTTAATAAATATGATGATATTATTGAAATAATAGAGAATATTATCAGTAAAAATACCACAGGTCTTAATAAAATTATAGAAAAAGAAAATGCGGATGAGACTTTAACAAAAAAAGAAGGTAAACTAAAAAAATATTACGAGTCTAGTATAAAAGCATTTGAAGAGCAAGTGATACCTAGTATGGATAAGAAGCTTGGAGATAGAGCAACTTGCGAAGTGCTAGTACCATTGTACCAAAAAGACTTTGAGCAAAATAGATCTAATGGAGTTTGGTTACAAAGAGCAATGAACCGTATGTTCGCTAAAGGCTGTAAAGAAGATCCGTTATTTTTAAAGTTGGTACAGCAAAAAAATAGCATAGAGCCAAGTGCAGATACAGCGTTTTACCTTTACTTATTAACTGGTGAGCAAAAATATTTTGACCAAACGGTAGAATTAGAAACGGATCCTTTAAAGAAAGCAAGGCTATACAAAAAGTTAGCTCAAGAACTTAAAGCTAAAGGTAGTTACAGTAAAGCGAGACAATACTATAATGAAGCATTGCGCTTGAATCCGTCAGATGGTTCTCCGTACTTAGCTATTGCAGCGATGTATGCAAAGAGTGCAAATAACTGTGGCGATAGTAACTTTAATAAAAGAGCAGTGTTTTGGTTAGCTGCGAGTACTGCTGAAAAAGCAGGTAGAGTAGATGGTCGTTTAAAATCTGTATCAGCAAAAACAGCAGCAAGTTATAGAGGAAGTGCACCGTCAAAATCAGATATTTTTTCTGCAGGTAACTCAGGGCAAAGTATTAAGATTGGGTGTTGGATCGGACGTTCAGTAAGCGTGCCAAGTATCTAATGCAAAGCACAAACATATATATATTTAAAAGCATAGTCACAGCATTTGTTGTGACTATGTTTTTTGGTTGTAAAAATAACTTTAGTGAGGTTCAGAAAGTGGGAGTTTTACAAAACCAACCCATTGGCGAAGCAGAGCAAATAGATCTTAAGTACACAGAACTAAAAGAGGAAGATACTACCGTTCATTTATTGGCAAACCTTAAGAGTCCTAAAATGTTAGACTATTCTAATAGAGCATTTTCATTTTCTGAATTTCCAGAGGGTATAGAGCTTAAGGTTTACGATGAAAATGGCAATCTAACCACCATAACATCAGATTATGCAATAGTCTATAACGATACAGATATTATTGACTTAAGAGGAAACGTAATCATTGCAACCCACGAAAAAGATTCACTCTTTACAGAGCAACTGTATTACAACGAAAAACTAGAGTGGGTGTTTACCAACGAATACTTTGACTTTAAGCGAACCACAGGGCCGCTCCACGGTAATGGTTTTGACGCAGATAAGAGCCTTAAGAAATATCAGGTTTTAGAAATGGGAGGCAGTGTCCCTTTAGATAATAATGTACCTTTTTAAAACTTACTTAAAAGACAATACGTTTTATGAAAATACTTCGATTATTTCAGTATGCCTATATTGCATTTGCAGCACTCTTTTTATGGGATGCCATAAAAAACTGGTCTATGGATAGAAATAGATCTTACATGTCTTTATTTTTTGTAGCCCTTGCTGTATTTATGTTTTTCTTTAGAAAGCGATTCGCAAAGAAATTTAAGGATAGAGACAAAGCGTAATATATGACTGTGGATATAGTCATTATTGTAACAACACTTTTATTATCTGCTTTTTTTTCGGGTATGGAGATTGCTTATGTGTCTTCCAATAAAATACATATTGAGCTAGAGAAAAAACAAGACGATTTCCTAGGTAAAATTTTAACAAAACTTACAGCAAAACCTTCAAAGTATATTGCTACAATGCTTATTGGTAACAATATAGCATTAGTTATCTATGGGCTTAAAATGGGTGATGTTTTGGTCACATGGTTTCAGTCCCTTTTACCGATCGAGAGCACTGCTCTAAGTTACGTTTTGGTAGATTTACAATTGCTAATCCAAACGGTAATATCTACACTAATAATCCTCGTCACAGCAGAGTTTTTGCCTAAAGTTTTTTTTCAGATTTATGCCAATACGCTTCTAAAAGTACTAGCGCTCCCAACCTATATTTTCTATGTGCTATTTAGTTGGGTTTCAGATTTTGTGCTTTGGATTTCTGATATGGTT
Organism: uncultured Winogradskyella sp.; assembly: GCF_937958655.1. Lineage (GTDB taxonomy): Bacteria > Bacteroidota > Bacteroidia > Flavobacteriales > Flavobacteriaceae > Winogradskyella. The sequence goes on from NZ_CALGNH010000014.1 coordinate 19,355, forward strand.
TTAAAATATGTGTTTAAAGCCAAAGGTGAAGATGTGGTGTTGGCAATGACAAAAGTTGAGTTGGGTAATTTTATCAGTGAGCAGATGCAATCTGTTGACGATGATACAGCTGTAGATAGTGAGATTCAAATTTTTCAGAATGCTTTAGAGTTTTCAGACGTTAAAGCAAGAGAGGTAATGATACCAAGAACAGAGATTACCGCTGTAGAACTCTCGGATTCTATTGATAATTTAAGGCAATTATTTATAGAAACAGGGAGAACCAAAATTTTGGTGTATAAGAATAATATCGATGATATATTAGGATATGTTCATGCTTTTGAACTTTTTAAAAAGCCAAAAAACATAAAGTCTATTTTAATACCAATAGGTTTTGTGCCTGAGACAATTCTTATAAAGGATGTGCTAAATATCCTTACCAAAAAGCGCAGAAGTATTGCTGTGGTTATTGATGAGTATGGAGGTACATCTGGTATTATGACCGTAGAAGACATTATAGAAGAACTATTTGGTGAAATTGAAGACGAGCATGATACTGTAGCATTAATAGAAGAGCAAATTGATGCCTTTACCTTTAGATTTTCAGCAAGATTAGATGTAGACTATATTAACGAAGTTTACAAACTTAATTTGCCAGAAGAAGAAGCTTATGAGACTATTGGTGGTTTAATTGTTAATGCAACTGAGCAAATCCCAGAAAAAAAGGAGGCTGTTGTTATAGATAATTTTAAGTTTATTATAGAAGAAGTATCTTCTACTAAAATTGATGTTGTTATTCTTAAAATTCTTAATGAAGACTAATCGCTTAACTCGCCCATAAATTCTAAGCTTCTCCTTTTATTATTTAAGAGAAAATACTATTTTCGCAGACTTATTTGTATGAAAAATTTAGACTATGGCAATTTTAAATAAAATTAGACAACGCTCATTAATCCTTATACTAGTAATAGCATTAGCGCTATTTGCATTTGTTATACAAGGAGTCATTGATAATCCAAATGCATTTTCAAATACACAGGGTGTTATCGCCTCAGTAAACGGAACTGATATTGATAGAATGGATTTTCAGCAAAAAGTTAAAAACTATCAAGATAGAGTAGGTGGCAGAGTTACGGCAACCCAAGCTATGAATACCATATACAACCAAGAGCTTAGAACCATTATAATGAAAGATGAATACGAAGCCCTAGGATTGTCTGTAGAAAAAGACGAGATGAGAGATTTGTTAAAAAACAGCTTTCAGTCTTACCCAGAGTTTCAGGATGAAAATGGGATATTTGATGTTAACCGCTTAAATGCTTTTATTTCTAACCTAAAAGATCTTAAAGGAGAAGCTGCGCCTTTAGGTAATTTTATGGTAAATTATGAGAGTTGGTCTAATAATGAGCAAACTATTGCTGCTAATGCAATGCAACAATCGTATTACAGTATGATTAAGGCTGGTGTAGGTGCTACAATAGAAGAAGCTAAAGACGAATACATAGCAGATGCAAAAACAGTAGATATTAGATTTATACAACTTCCTTATACAAGTATAGCAGATAGTTTAGTAGAAGTAAAAACTTCGGATGTAAAAGCCTATATAGATAAAAACAAAGAGCAGTTTAAGGTAGATGCCAACCGAGAAGTTGTTTATGTTGAGTTTAAAGAAGAGGCTTCAAAAGAAGATGAAGAAATCATTAAAGCAGGTCTTTTAGGTTTAAAAGCGGATAAAGCAGAATATAATGAAAGCAGTAAAAATACAGATACCATTCCTGGTTTTGATACCGTTACTGATGTTGCAGAATTTGTAAACTCTAATTCAGATATTAAATATAATGACTCTTATCTAAGAGCTGCTCAGTTACCAGCCGTTGCCAAAGATACTTTAATGCAACTCGGAGTAGATCAATATTATGGGCCTTATAAAGACGGTCAATACTTTAAACTTTCTAAAGTCATAGATAGTAAAAGACTACCAGATTCTGTTAAAGTAAGACACATATTAATTCCTTTTGTTGGTGGGCAACGTGCGGATGTATCCGTTACAAAAACACCAGAGGAGGCTAAGAAAACAGCAGATAGTATCTTAACCGCTATAAAAAGAGGTGCCAAGTTTATGGATTTATTAGAGTTGTCTTCTGATCAAGTGAGTAATGAAAAAGACGGTGAAATAGAGTTTGCTTATAATGCTGGGATGGCACCAGAATTTAAAGCGTTTTCATTTGAAAACAAAAAAGGAGATATTGATGTTGTGCAAACATCATTTGGTTATCATGTTATTGAAATTTTAGAGCAAAAAAGTTTTAATAAAGCTATAAAACTGGCAACAGTAGCGCATAAAATTGAACCTTCTGACAAGACATTACAAGACGTTTTTAACAAAGTGTCTAAGTTTGAAATAGCAGCTAAAGATGGAGATTTTAATGCATTAGCTGAAGAAAGAGAGCTAACCGTTAAGCCAGTAACTTTTAAAGCACTAGACGAAAATATTCCTGGACTTGGTAGTCAAAGACAGGTAGTGCGTTGGGCTTTTGAAGAAGGTACTGATGTTGGAGAGTTTAAGAGATTTTCAGTATCTGGTTTTGGATTTATCGTTGCTAAATTGGTAGAGAAAAATGAGGAAGGTCTAATGAGTGTAGAAGATGCTTCAGTTAGCGCTGCACCTGAAATAAGAAAAGCGAAGAAGGCAGAAATGATTAGAAATAAAGTAACAGCTTCTACATTAGCAGATATTTCAAAAAATCAAGGTCAAAGCATTAGAACCGCAGCCGCTGTAACTATGAAGAATACAACGCTTGCAGGTGCAGGTGTTGAGCCTAAAGTTATTGGTGCTGCCTTTGGTTTAAAGCAAGGTGAGACATCAAAACTAATTGATGGCGAACGCGGTGTATATGTTATAGAAGTTACTAAAATTACTGAAGCTAACGAATTAGATAATTATACGTCTATAATGAACAGGTTGAGTGCTGCTAGAAAAAATACAGTACAAGGAAAAGTATATCAAGCATTAGAAAAAGCAGCTGATATAGAAGATAATAGAGCTACGACAGTATACTAAGATATATATATAATAATCAAAATTTAAAAGAGGTCTTGCATTATGTGAGGCCTCTTTTATTTTACCATATTAGTATACGGAATAATAGTTTTAAATCCTTTTTTGTAGAAGTAATCTTTTGGATTGCTAGTTGAACTAACCAATATAAAGTCTCCGCCCCAAGCACCAAGACTTTTAATTTCGCCATTAAAATCGCTAAACAATCGCTGCTTTATGGGTTGTTGTTGTATGAGATGGGCTATAATAGTTTCATGCTTTACGATTAGGCTTTCAAAATCAGTGAGCGAAGTACAATCAACTAAAGATTGTGTAATGGCATTTATAGTTGTAAGTGTGGTGCTTTTAATTTTACCTAATGTTTTATAAGCCTTAATACCGTCTCTACTGTTTTGTTTTTTGTTGAGATAAACAAAATACAAATGGTCTTTAAAAATTGGGTTAAAAACTGCGGTATTAACAACAGGTTGTGCATCTTTTATTCGATACAAAATGGGCGTAGTATGCTGAGCGCAAGCAATATCGTAACCGCTACCACCAAATGTTTTTTTCAATAGCAGGTATGGGTCAATCTTTGCCCAATTAGCTATGTTATTTATTAGTGTAGAGGATGTGCCCAAACCCCAATGTCTATTAAAATCTAAATGGGTAGAAATGGTATAGCCCGTGTTAGAATTTAAAAATTTAGGATTTAATTGTTTTGTTGCGTTAAGAATTTCTAATAACCGAGAGGTTATTGGGTTGTCATCCTGTCCCGAAAACTTTTGGGATTGTTTCAGAATCTCATTTCCGTTCACTGTAAATTCATCCTCAAACCAAAGCAACCCCTTTTCATTATAGCTTTTCCATTGTATACCTCGTGTATTATTCGCTTCAATAGTTAGGTTCTGTCCATATGTAGTCGGTACCGCTAAAGCAGTAGCACCATCTAAAACAACATACTCGGCTGTTAACAAAAGCTTACCGTTGCTTCTAAGCGTTTTCATTTAGCTCCTTAGATTTTCAATAGCATCTAGTACAGCGCTATGTGTAACAACATTGGTTTTAAAATGTTTAATGAGTTGTTCTTTTTCTTGGTGAGTTGCCTCAAACTGATTTAAGATATTCATTAAATGCATTTTCATGTGTCCTTCTTGAATGCCTGTGGTTGTTAAGGACTTTACAGCTGCAAAATTTTGAGCAAGTCCAGCAACGGCAACAATTTGCATGAGCTCTTTTGCAGAAGGTTTTCCCAGTAATTCTAGTGCAAATTTAACCAGTGGATGTAAACTAGTTAGACCGCCAACAGTGCCTAAGGCTAAAGGTATTTCAATCCAAAATTTAAAAGTGTCATTTTCAATCGAGCAGTGCGTTAGGCTAGCATATTGACCATTTCTTGCGGCATAGGCATGCACTCCTGCTTCAATAGCCCTAAAGTCATTTCCTGTGGCTAGCACAACAGCATCAATGCCGTTCATTATACCTTTATTATGTGTAACTGCTCTATGAGGTTCAACTTCGGCAATGTTCACCGCTTGTTTAAACTTCTCTGCAAATAGCTGAGGGTTTTTAATATCCTTACTAGTAAGTTCTGTAATTGGGCAAGCCACTTCTGCACGCACAAGGCATTGCGGTACATAATTAGATAAGATGCTCATAACGATATCGAGTTTCTTATCTAAATGCTGTTCTGCTTCACGTTTAAAGGTGTTTGCAAATTGCTCTAAACACGAATTAATAAAATTAGCGCCCATTGCATCCAAGGTCTCAAAAGTTGCGTGCAATTGGTAGTAATTTTCGAGGGAATTGGTTTTATCTTTTAATTCAATATCTAAAATGCCACCACCACGCTTTTCCATATTTTTAGTGATGCTAGAACTTTCTTTAAATAATAAAGGTTTTACAGCTTCAAAAAATACTTGTAAATCCTTTAATTTCCCATGATAGGTAAAATGAACCTGGCCAATTTTTTCGGTAGAAAATACTTCTGCCTTAAACCCACCTCTATCTAACCAAAACTTAGCGGCTTTACTGGCAGCGGCAACCACAGAGCTTTCCTCAATAGCCATTGGTATGCTATATAGTGTTTTATTGATTAAAAAATTAGGAGCCACGCCAAGAGGAAGATAATAATTACTAATGGTGTTTTCTATAAACTCGTCATGTAACTTTTGAAGTTTTTCGTCGGAATTCCAGTATTGCTTTATAAGTGTTCTTGCGGAGTCTTTATCCTTAAAATAAGCGCCTAAGAGCCACTCAATTTTTTCGGATTTAGAGAGCTTAGAAAAGCCAGAAATAGCGTTTGGCATAGATGAATTATGTTTTGCTCACAAAGATACTTAGGATTGGTATAAAATGTGTGCCTAATCTTTTAATATTACCGATTTACTGTTAATAATATCTGTTTTTTGCATAATTTTTAGTAAACTTGGCTTTGCGTTATTGAAAAAAGAATTACATGACATTGAGACACTTTATTGCCGTTATTGGTTTTTTGACCACCTCCCTAATATATTGTCAAAATAAGCAAATTACACTTCAAGAAATTTGGAGTGGTGCCTTTAGAACAGAAGGTATGCAAGCCTTACATTCTATGAAAAACGGACAGCAGTACTCTGTTTTAAATTACAATAGGCAAAACGGAACATCTTCTATTGATATTTATGATTATAAAACCTTAGAAAAAGTAAAAACCTTGGTGTCTTCTGCGGATATAGCAGAAATTCAAGGTTTTTTTGATTACACTTTCAGTGCTGATGAATCTAAGCTTATTCTAACGACTAATGAGGTTCCTGTTTTTAGACGTTCTAGATTGGGTACCTATTATGTGTACGATATTGCTACTAAAGCTGTAACTAAAGTTTCTGAAAATTTAATACAAGAACCAACCTTGTCTCCAGATGCTACTAAAATCGCCTATGGTTTTGAGAATAATCTGTATGTAAAAGATTTAACCTCTGGTGTTGAAAAACAGATTACGACAGACTGTATTAAAAACAAAATAATTAATGGAATAACCGACTGGGTTTACGAAGAGGAGTTTGGTTTTGTTAGAGCTTTTGACTGGAGTGTAGGCAGCGACAAAATTGCCTTTATAAGATTTAATGAAACTGAGGTGCCTCAATTTTCAATGGATGTCTTTGGCTCTGGGTTATACCAAACACAGCAAGTTTTTAAGTACCCTAAAGCAGGGGAAGTAAACTCAAAGGTTTCACTACATGTATACGATTTAAACACAGATGTTTTATCTGATGTAAAGGTTGATAAAGCGTATTCGGACGTTTACATTCCAAGAATTAAGTGGACAAAAGATACTGACGTTTTAAGTGCGCAGTATATGAATAGACATCAAAATGAATTAGATCTATGGATGATTAATACCAAGTCCATGACAACTGATTTGGTTTTAGCGGAAACGGATAAGGCGTACATTGATGTTACTTTTAACCTAACCTTCCTAAAAGACAATAGTTTTATCTGGACGAGTGAAAAGGACGGTTATAATCATATTTATCACTATTCAAAAGATGGTGACTTAATCAATCAGGTTACGGATGGAGATTGGGAAGTTACTAATTATTATGGCTTTAACGAAAAGGAAAATACAATCTATTATCAGTCCGTTGAAAATGGATCTATAAACAGAGATGTTTATGCTATTAAACTTAATGGAAAAAACAAAAAGCGATTGACTAAAACCGATGGTACAAATAGCGCATCCTTTAGTGCTGACTTTACATACTTCATCAACACACACAGCAGCGCTGCAACACCACCAGAATATACCTTACATAATTCTAAGTCTGGCAATTTGGTTAAAAGAATAAAGGATAATGATCGTTTAGCACAAAAAGTAGGTGATTATAAAACTTCTAAAAAAGAATTCAGCACTATAACTATCAATGGTAATGATTTAAATATGTGGATGATTAAACCTGCTGATTTTGATGAACGTAAGGAGTATCCATTGTTTATGTATCAATATTCAGGTCCTGGCTCACAGCAAGTAGCCAATCGTTGGAATGGAGCTAACGACTACTGGTACCAAATGTTAGCCCAACAAGGCTATATTGTAGTTTGTATTGATGGCAGAGGAACAGGGTTTAAGGGAGCAGAATTTAAAAAAGTAACACAGAATGAATTAGGTAAATACGAAGTTGAAGACCAAATTGCAGCGGCTAAAAAATTAGGTGAATTGCCATATATTGACGCATCTCGTATAGGAATCTGGGGCTGGAGTTATGGGGGTTTTATGAGTAGTAATGCTTTGTTTAAAGGTAGCGATGTCTTTAAGATGGCCATAGCAGTAGCACCAGTAACAAGTTGGAGGTTTTACGATACCATTTATACCGAACGTTACATGACAACTCCACAAGAAAATCCGAGTGGTTATGATGAGAACTCACCAATTAATCATGTCGATAAATTAGAAGGTGATTTTCTTTTAATTCATGGATCTGGTGATGATAACGTGCATTTACAAAATACAATGCGCATGGTAGAGGCTTTAGTTCAAGCCGATAAGCAATTTGAATGGATGATATATCCGGATAAAAACCATGGTATCTATGGTGGAAATACAAGATTACATCTTTATAAAAAAATGACCAATTTTATTAATAGAACTTTAGGGGATAAGCTCGATAAAGAAGAAATGGAAGAGCAAGAAGCATCTAAGATTAAAGGATAAACTAACTAAATTTAATTATATGTCAAGCGTAACTGAAATTAAGCAAAGAGAACTTTTTGGACATCCAATAGGACTTTATGTATTGTTTTTTGTTGAAATGTGGGAGCGTTTCTCTTATTATGGAATGAGAGCATTACTTACATTATTTTTAGTGGCACCAATAATTACAGGAGACCCACAATCTGGTTATGGTTGGTCTAATGCCGAAACCATATCATTCTATGGGACTTATACAATGTTTGTTTATTTAACCTCGATTCCAGGAGGTTGGATCGCTGACCAATTCTTAGGTCAAAAAAAGGCTGTTATGCTAGGTGGTTTGCTTTTATGTTTAGGTCATGGTATTTTAGCCATTGACGCTCAATGGGCATTTTTTACTGGATTGATTTTAATTGTTATTGGAGTAGGCTTTTTAAAGCCAAACATATCTTCTATGGTTGGAGGTCTATACAAAAAGGGCGATGATAGAAGGGATAGAGGTTTTTATATCTTCTATATAGGTATTAATCTTGGTGCTTTTCTTGGAGCATTATTAGTTGGTGCTGTGGCTGCAAAATATGGCTGGCATTATGGTTTCGGTCTAGCAGGTATTGGTATGGCATTAGGTCAAATAGTTTATTTATATGGCCAGAAATTTTTAATAGGAGTTGGTGAATTTTCGGGTGGTTCTAAAGCATCAGTTGAGGAGCAGGAAGCAAGAAAAAGACCATTAACTAAAATTGAAAAAGATAGAATGTTAGTAATGTTTCTATCGTTTTTAATAATTATAGTGTTTTGGGGAGCTTTTGAGCAAGCTGGTGGTTTAATGAGTATTTATACCGAGCAAAAAACCGATAGAATGTTGTCGTTTTCATTACCATTTATAGATAATGAGGTTCCTGCGGCTGTATTTCAATCAATTAATGCATTTTTTATAATTACTCTTGGGACACTCGTTGGTACATTTTGGTATAAATGGGGTAAAAAAGGGAAAGAATCATCGTCATTATTTAAAATGGCAATAGGTGTTATAATTATGGGCTTTGGATTTTTCTTTATGACGAAGGCATCTACAGAAGTTGTGATGGATGGTGACCAAGTTGTTGAAAAATCGGCCATGATTTGGTTAGTATTGGCATATCTTTTTCATACGTTAGGAGAATTGTGTGCGTCGCCAGTAGCGTTATCTTTTATCACTAAATTAGCACCATTAAAATATGCATCTTTTATGATGGGTGCTTACTTTGCAGCAACAGGTTTAGGTAATAAATTGGCCGGACTAGTTGGTGGACTCTCTGAAGGAGCAGGAGAATTTCAAGTATTCACAGGAATTGCGATTTTTTGCACATTATTTGGGCTTCTAATTATAGCAATTCTTAAACCACTTAAACGTCTTACGCATGGCGCAGAGGATAATGAACGTGTTATGTTAGAAGCAGAAAAATACGAATTGGCAGACCCAGATATCAACAATTAAAAAGCATAAAAAGCCCAAGCATTGACATAGTGCTAGGGCTTTTGCATTTTACTAACTAAACAATCAATATATGAATTCTTCTAAAGAAAACTTTTTTGCAACAAAGGTTATGGGACACCCTGCAGGTCTGTTTGTTCTTTTTTTTACAGAAATGTGGGAGCGTTTTTCCTACTATGGCATGCGTGCTATTTTAGTAATCTTCTTAACAGGTGTTGTTACTGGTGATAATCCTGGGTGGGGTTGGGATAAACCAGCAGCATTATCCTTATTGGGTACTTACGCCATGTTTGTTTACCTAACCCCAATAGTTGGCGGTTGGTTAGCAGATAACAAAATTGGCTATCGTATGGCTGTTGTCATAGGTGCTTTACTAATGACATTGGGACATGCTTCTATGGCCATTGAAACTCCACTGTTTTTATATATCGGTATCACATTTTTGATTCTTGGTAATGGATTTTTTAAGCCAAATATGACATCAATAATTTCTAAAATGTATGAAGGTCATGATGAAAAGAAGGATGGTGCATATAATATCTTCTATATGGGTGTAAATGCCGGAGCTTTCTTGGGTATTATGTTATGCGGTTGGCTCGGTGAAAATGTTGGTTGGAGTTATGGTTTTGGGCTTGCAGGAATTTTCATGTTCTTAGGTATGGTTCAGTTTTACTATGCACAACCATTATTTGGTGATGTTGGTGCTAAACCAAAAGATGAAGACAAAGGTATTATAGATACACTTACTAATAACCTTGATGATACATCGCAGAAGATATCCGTAAAACTTAATAAATTTCTAACAGTAGATTATATCTTAATTACCATATTTATTATTTCGGCATTAATATTTATTGTAAATGATCCACTTAGTAAAATTGGAAATATTAATGCTTTAAATTTTACGGTTGCTGGAATGACCGATTCATTATTTTTTGCTTTATTAGCAGCCATAGTTTTTGTCATTATTTTAATAGTTAGAATCCCAAGATATGAGCGCATAGTTCGCGATCGCATGGTTGCATTTACTATCTTCTGTATATTTACTATTTTCTTTTGGGCAGCTTTTGAGCAGGCCGCCGGATCCTTACCAATTTATACTAGAGATTTTACAGATAGAGTTTTAGAAGGTAATGCAGCGTCTATTTTTAAAATCATCGATTTAATAGTTACTATAGTGCCTATAGGAATTATCACTTACGTTTTAATTAGGCTATTTAAACAAACGTTCGATAGAATTAGTTTATCTAATATAGTACTTGCCATTAGTTTTGTCATTATTTGGGCTTTAGTAATATATAAATTATATGTTAACTTTAGTGTAGAAGCTAAAGAGGTAGAAATTACTTGGTTTGCTATTTTAAATTCTTTGTTCATTATTATTTTTGCACCATTGTTTACCAAATGGTGGGATAGTAAATACAATCCGCCAGCCTCTGTTAAGTATGCTTTAGGTCTCATTGTAATGGCTATTGGTTTTGGGCTATTGGCATTTGCTACTCGTAATGTGCCTTTAGGTGCTGAAACAGCTAAGTTGAGTATGATTTGGTTAGTTTTAGCTTATTTGTTTCATACTTTAGGTGAATTGTGTTTATCTCCAATGGGCTTGTCATATTTAAGTAAGTTGGTGCCAGCTCGTATGGTTGCCTTTATGTTTGGTGTTTATTATTTAGCAATTGCAATAGGAAATAAAATGGCACATTATGTAGGAGGAGATATCGAGAAAATTACTAAAGAAGATGGATTGTCTTATTTCTTCTTAATATTTACTATTGTACCAATAGGACTTGGTTTAGTTTCTTTGGCCTTACATCCTTTATTAAAAAAACTAATGCACGGAGTACGTTAATTATAGCGTTAAATAAAATGAAAATTCACCTTAAAAGGAGCATTTTTTGTAAGTTCGGTACGAGATTTGCAACCATTAGGTTACCAAATAAAGTGAGGATAAAATGAAACAAATAGGATTAGTACTTCTTGTTGTGGTTTTAACAGCATTTAAGCCAACCACAGAAGCCGCAGAAAATAAAATTAATTGGGTAACAATAGAAGAAGCATTAGAGCTTCAAAAAAAAGAGCCTAAAAAGATTATTATGGATGTTTACACCAAATGGTGTGGGCCATGTAAAATGTTAGATAAAAATACATTTGGTAATGCTGATGTTGCAGATTATATAAATAAACATTACTACGCCGTAAAGTTTAATGCAGAAGGTAATGACGAGGTCAGGTTTATGGATAAAACATTCAAAAACCCAGATTACGATCCTGCAAAAGCCAATAGACGAAATAGTCAGCATGAATTTGCAAGATATCTAAAGGTAAGAGCATATCCTACTATGGTCTTCTTTGATGAAGAAGCAAAGTTTATAGCCCCAATTTCAGGATATCTTAAACCGCAAAATTTAGAATTGTACCTAAAAATGTTTAAAAGCGATAAACACAAGGAAATGGATACACAAGAAAAATTCAACGAATACTACAAATCTTTTAAGCCTTCTTTTAAAGAGTTATAAAAAAAATAAGCAATTGGAAAAAAATCTGGTTAAGCCCAGTTAAAACCTAATTTTTCTTTTTATTTAAGTATAAAAGCACCCTTTTCATTCGTATAATGAAAAGGGTGCTTTTTTTCTTTGCAAGTTACCTTCCAGCGTTTTACATAAGTTTTGTAATTGCTTGCGTCAGCAATGATGAGTCTTGGGTTGAGACTGTCGATAACACGATTAAGGTTAATCTTAGGAGAGTTTCTGAGCAATATTAAATTAGGTTTAAATGATAATCCTTCATAAACGCCAATGCTATCAATAACTAGAATAGTTTGGTCTTTAAATTTGTAAAAGGACTCTAGACGACCCATAGTGACTTCATCTAATAATTCCCCAACCTTGTAATTTTTAATGGCATTGTCGGTTTTCTGTTTTAAGGAATCCAAATTATGATGAACTGTTAATTGCTCATTTGCTTTTTGACCTATTATGGTAAAACGACTTTTATTAAATACTATAATAGCAGTATCCTGACTTTTAAATTTGTTATAAAATAATAGGGACTGAAACCCAATAACACCAATCAAACACAACGCCAACCATTTAAAGTTTTTGAATTTGTAGAACTGTACCAAAGCCGCAATAATAAAGTAGCTCAATACCACTTGTAATAAAGTAAACGGAATATCTCTTAATAGAAAATCCTCAAATTGTGCCACCCATGCAATAAAGCCATTTAGGCTTTCAATAAAATAGCTATAAGTTGTAACAATTGTATCTGTGAGTAAGTTTAATAATGATAGTACAATGACCAACAGTCCAAAGCCTAAAATCAAACCTAAAAATGGAATGACCACCAAATTTGAAATAAAAAACAAACCCGGAAACTGATGAAAATAAAACAAACTGATAGGCACAACACCAAACTGAGCAGCAAGTGTAACGGTAAAGATTTGCCATGGTTTATCTAAAATCCAGTATTTGGGTTGCCACAGTTTGTATAAGATGGGTTGAATACTCACAATACCCAAAACGGCTAAGTAGCTCATCTGAAACCCTACTTCAAATAAAAAAGTTGGCTTAAAAAGCAATATAAAAAATGCCGAAATGGCTAACGTATTATAAATATTAGCTGGTCGTTTTAAGTGCATTGCAATACTGATAATGCTAAACATAGCAACAGCTCTTGTTACCGAAGGAGAGAGGCCAGCAATAATAGCAAAACACCATAATAGAACGACCATGATTAAAGGTCTCAAGACACGTCCATGCTTTAAGTAGAGTAGTGGTTTAAAAAGAAAATTAAGAATCAACAATAAAATCCCAACATGAAGCCCAGAAACTGCCAAAATATGTATGGTGCCAGAATTAACATAGTTGTTATAAATTGTTTTGTCTATCGTTTGACGTTGCCCAAGCAGTAGTGCATTGATGATACTTAGAGTCTCATCCTTAAAACCGGCAGTAACAAGCTTTTCGTTTATGGTTGTTCGTAACTTGTCTGCAAAACCATAGATGGAAGTTTTAGAATCTGAAAGTAATAGTAGTTCACTATGTTTGAGATAGAGTTGATTATAGACCTGTTTAAGTTCTAAATACTTACTATAATCAAATTGGTGAGGATTTAATGGTTTTTGAATCTTTTTAAGTTCTGTAGAAGCATAGAAAACGGCATCTACTGGTAAAATTGAATTTATAGAGTCGTGATTTATGTTTATTAATAATTTTCCATGAGCAGTCTTATCATTTAGTGCTAATACAGATGCTATATATTTAGTATTATAAGCATCTGGTTTGAGGCGTTCTTCTATTTTAACAATTACAGTCTTAAAATTCTCATTGGTCGCTAAACTAGTGTAGTGATAAGGTCTTAAGGTTTCATTCTGTATGTTAACGGCATTAATACCAATACTTATCATACATAAATAAGCTAGTAATGTAAAATAAGGTTGACGGTCAATTTTTCCATTGAGGAGAAACCAATACATACCCAAGAAAGTAATCAATGTAACGGTAACGAAAAGTATAACCTCAAAATCAAGATGAAAATAATGTGCGAACGCTATACCAATGATTAGGCAAGCGGTTAATTTTATGATGGTGAAATTGAGTAACTTCATTCAAAATAAATACAATCGTTAGTTAAAATCGAATAAATCACCAATTGAAATATTTAAGGCCTTTGAAATGCTAAGAAGAGTAGTTATTGTTGTGTTTATCTCACCACGTTCAATGCGGCCAACTTGGCTTATAGGAATATCCGCATCATTAGCAAGATTTTCTTGAGATAAGTTCCTTTCTTTTCTAAGTTTCCTCAAGTTTTTACCAAATCCACATAGATATTGATGATGACGTCGACTCACGTCACAATATTGCAACTCAAAACTATTTTTATAAACGCATATATGCGTTATTTAATTATTTTTTTATTAAATTGCATGTAATGTCAAATAATCTTAAAATATGAAAAAAATTTATTTATCTTTCGTTATGCTATTAGGGTTTATTTCAATAGCTAATACTCAAATTTGCACTTATGGTTGCGCTCAAATATTTTCTGATGTTATAGTTGGTTATGGCTATTCTTGGGAAATTGGTGAAAATGAAAAATGTGGTTCTCGACCTCCTTCAGGTGGTGATGTGTATTTTGCCGTTGTTATAGGTAGTAACAATTCTAATCAAAATATTGTAGTAGACCAAGGAGTTTACGATTCGTATAATGGTGCTACGGCATGCTAAATTTTAAAATTATGAGAAATTTCAAAACACAATTATTTACATTTTTATTAATATTATTGGTTTTTAGTTGTAGCGACCAAAATAATGAAAATGTTAATACCAGTATGTTAAATAAGAAAGTGGATAATTTAACCGGGTCACATAAATCATTTATAAATTTTAATGATAATTCTTATAAGGATCAATTGCCATATGTCAATGGAGATTATGATATATCAAAACTTTCTTTAGAATTAAAATTAAAAGACATTATAAATTCTGATAATTATTCATGGGAGTATTTCAACAAGCTTTATAATGAAGATTTTAATGTTTCTGAAAAACAATTTATATCTTACATAATCCTTGCGAAGAAAGATTTAATTGGCGATTTTATTGCTAACCCAAATAAAAGAAAGTCTGCTTTAGTATTAAAGTATACAGGAGTTTTAGTCAATTCAGAATATATTGGATATAATGTATTGTATAATAGTTTAATTAGTTTAAATCAATCAAATGAGGATTACTCTGATTATATTCAAAGCTTTAAGGATAATATAAGTATCTATTCTGTAAATGATACTTTTCATAAAGATTTTATTAATTCTGACGTAGAGGGAAGTAATTTATCGCATTACTCGAAAAAAATTAAGTCTAATTATGAATTTTTAAATAGGATTAATGATATTGTTGTGAAGTGATATCTTTATTTAAAACTACTTATATATTGAGCAATCAAATTATGATTGCTCAATTTTTTATGCATAAAAAAGGGCTTCTGATCAAATCTAATTCAATACTCTCCTCGCCTGCACATAGGCAAAATACCAATACTTTTCCGCTAAGGACGATATCATAACACCTCTGCTGCTTGAGGCATGTATAAACTCAACATTACCAGGGCGTATATTAGTGACGATGCCAACATGGTTGACTTTTCGGCTGTTTTTTTTGGTAGCAAAAAAGACCAAATCACCAACATTAACGTCCTTAACATCTATCCAATCTCCATAGGATTTAAGGTTGGCCGTTGTTCTTGGTACAGATACATTATGGTCTTTAAAAGACGTGTAAACCAAACCAGAACAATCCATCCCACGTTTGCTAGTACCACCGTATTTGTAACGGGTACCATTAAATTTCTTAGCGTATTTAGCAATGCTCTCGGCTTTTGCAGAGGCTTTAGTGTTGGTGTTAACTTTTACGGTATGCGTTTGTCGTTTTTTACTAGAATAGGTTTTTTTGGATTTACAACTGCAGCACAATAAAATTATCAGTAGAATGGGTAAAATTTGTTTCATTTCTCTAATCTCTAATCTCTAATCTCTAATCTCTAATCTCTAATCTCTAATCTCTAATCTCTAATCTCTAATCTCTAATCTCTAATCTCTAATCTCTAATCTCTAATCTCTAATTTCTAATTTCTAATCTCTCATCTCTAATCTTTTCATAAATCAATCGTGCAGCAGTGGCGCTGGCTCCTTTGCCGCCAAGCTTTTTTTCTAAATCGTAATAATCTAAGAAAAGTTGTTCTCGTTTTTCCGAATTTAAGATCGTAGTCAATTCTTTATTAAGGCGCTTTTTATTTAAATCACCTTGTATGAGTTCGGTAACTACTTCACGATCCATAATCAAATTAACTAACGAAATAAATTTAAGCGTTATTATACGTTTAGCAATCTGGTAAGAAAGCCAATTCGCTTTATAGCATACGACTTGCGGTACTTTAAATAATGCCGTTTCCAATGTTGCAGTGCCAGAAGTAACTAAGGCAGCATAAGCAATACTTAATAAATCGTAGGTTTTGTTAGAAATAAAACTCACATTATCTTGTTTTATAAAAGGCTTATAAAAATCATAATCTTGGCTAGGTGCTCCAGCAATAACGAACTGATAATCTTCAAAATCGTTAACTAAGCTCAACATAACTCCGAGCATTTTGGTGATTTCTTGCTTACGGCTGCCAGGTAATAAAGCAATAATAGGTTTGGTGCTTAATTTATAGGTGTTTCTAAATTCAATTTCATTAATCTGAGGTCTATTCGCAATTGCATCAATCAGGGGATGGCCCACAAAGTGGACGTTGTAATTATATTTTTTGTAGAAGTCCTTTTCAAAAGGTAGAATACAATACATGGCATCTACGTCGCGTTTAATTTTTTCAACACGTCCAGCTCTAGAGGCCCAAACCTGTGGGGAAATATAATAATGGGTTATAAAATTTTTCCCTTTTGCCCATTTGGCAATTCTAAGATTAAAGCCCGAGTTGTCAATAAAAATGATAACATCGGGTATAAAGGCTTCAATATCTTGTTTACAAAATTTGAGATGACTAGAGATTTTCTTAAGGTTTAAGATGACCTCGGCAAAGCCCATAAATTGACGCTCTTTGTAATGCATTACCAATTCACCGCCAACGGCTTTCATTAAATCTCCTCCCCAAAATCTTATGGTTGCTTTGTTATCTTCCTTAAATAGAGCCTTCATGAGGTTAGAACCGTGTAAATCGCCCGAAGCTTCGCCAACAATGATGTAATATTTCATGTGTTTGTTAATTCATGAATTTAATAATCATGGTAATTACAAAGACCAAAATTGTTGCAATTAGTACACCTTTGGCTCTGTTGTCTCTGTTTTTCTTTAGAAATAAAAAGAATGCACCTAGATTTAAAAGTGCTCCAATACTCATAAGTTTAGTTAAGGTGCCGTTTGCAATGGCTGAGGCAACAACATTAGACCAATCATCTGATTTTCCAAATATTTGAATGGCAAAGACCAGTCCAAAAACTGCAGCAATTAAGCCAACACCGAATCCTATTAAAATTTCTTTTTTCATATTAATTTGCCGCTTAAAGCGGTAATCTTTTAAAAGTGTCAATAACTAATTCAACTTCCAAGTATTCAGCTTCTGTATTTCGCGATAAGCAGTTAAATCAAACTGTACAGGTACTACAGAGACGTAGCCATTGGCTAGTGCCCATTCGTCTGTATCCTCGCCATTGTCCATATTTACAAATGTTCCTGCTAACCAATAATAGTCGCGTCCCATTGGGTTAGTGCGTTTATCAAATTCCTCTTCCCAATTAGCACGTGCTTGGCGACATACTTTAATACCTTTTATTTCTTTTTCTTTAATATTTGGTAAATTAACGTTTAATACCACACCGTCTGAAAGTCCGTTCTCTAAAACCTGACGTGTTATGGTTTCTACAAAGGATCTACAATGTTTAAAATTAGCACTCCAGTTGTAATCTAATAACGAAAACCCAACCGCAGGTATGCCTTCTATACCAGCCTCTATAGCAGCGCTCATTGTACCAGAATAAATAACATTGATAGATGAATTTGAGCCATGGTTAATCCCAGAAACACAAATATCTGGTTTACGATCTAAAATCTCCCTTACAGCTAGTTTTACACAATCTGCCGGAGTACCAGAGCAGCTATATTCAGGCTGTTTACCATCAATATTTACGTTTTCTAAATGTAGCGTAGCGTTTACTGTAATAGCATGTCCCATGCCGCTTTGAGGGCTGTCTGGTGCCACCACAATGACGTCTCCAATTTGTCGCATTATAGAAATTAGCATTCTAATTCCTGGTGCTGTAATTCCATCATCATTGGTCACTAAAATCAAAGGACGTTTAGACATGTTTATAAGTTTAGTTTAGATACTGTAAAAATACTAAAAAGCTCAAGAATGACCAGTAATTGTAGCTTTAACAAAAAATTAGTGCCTCCTTTTTTCTTGGCATGGTTTTTTCTTCTATTTTAGTAATCTGTAGAAATGCCACTAATCATTTTAAAAAATAAACTATGCGAGGGAATTATAAGTTTTTGTTATTAGCATTATTAATAGCATTTGCATCATGCAGCTTTACCAACAAAACGTTTGAAAATCCTGACAAAGATAAATTGTTAATACAGTTAATCACCTATGTTCTCAACCAAGGGCATTTTAATCCGCAAGATATTAATGATGATTTTTCAGCCAATGTGTTTGATGATTACTTAAATCAGCTAGACCCGTTTAAGCGCTATTTTTATCAATCGGATATCAAAGAATTTGAAGCTTATAAGAATCAAATAGACGATCAGATTAAAGCTTATGACGTCACCTTTTTCGATTTAACGCATAATAGATTATTAATGCGTATTGAGGAATCTAAAAAACTGTATGCTAAAATTTTAGATAAGCCATTCGATTTCAATCAAAATGAAACGTATTCTGCGGATTATGAAACCTTAGATTATGTAGATAGTAAGCGTGAAATGAAAGAGCGTTGGAGACAACAGCTTAAATTTTCTACAATCGCAAATTATGATGATGCTATTTCTCAGCGTAATTCTAATTTAGAAACTAATAATTTACCAGAAGGTGCGTTTTCTTCACAAAATGATAAACCAAAGTCCATAAAGAAGAAATCGTTAAAAGAGCTTGAAAAAGAAGCGCGAGAAGTAACAAAGAGATCACTTGATGAATTGTACGATTTTATAGATGATAGACAGCGTAAAGATTGGTTTGCGGTATATATAAACGCTATTGTAGAAGAATTTGATCCGCATACCTTCTATTTTGCACCAGAAGACAAAGACCGCTTTGATGTGGCCATGTCGGGTAAGTTTGAAGGTATTGGAGCAAGACTTCAAAAACGAATGGATGCAATTTTGGTGAATGAAATAATTAGCGGTGGCCCTGCTTGGAGAGCTAATGAATTAGAAGTTGGTGATCAAATCCTAAAGGTAAGACAAGAAGAGGAAGTTGAGGCGGTTAATATTGTAGGTATGCCTTTAGATGAGGCTATTAAATTAATTAAAGGAACCAAGGGTACCACCGTTGTTTTAACACTAAAAAAAGTAGATGGGACAATAGAGGATATTTTTATTACAAGAGATATTGTAGAATTAGAGGAAACTTATGCAAAGTCTTCTACAGTGAATAAAGACGGTAAAACCTATGGTATAATAAATTTACCTAAATTTTACGTAGACTTTCAGAGTTACGATAATAGAAATGCGGCTTCAGATATTAAACAAGAAATTATTCGTCTTAAAGAACAAGGCATGGAAGGCCTTGTCTTAGATTTAAGAAATAATGGAGGTGGTTCCTTGCAAACCGTTGTGGATATTGTAGGGCTATTTATTGAACAAGGTCCTGTGGTACAGGTAAAAACTACTGGAGAACCAAAAGAAGTATTGAGGGATCAAGACAGTACGATATATTGGGATGGTCCGTTAGTAGTAATGGTGAATGAATTATCCGCTTCGGCATCTGAAATTTTAGCGGCAGCCATGCAAGATTATAAACGCGCTATTATTATAGGAAGCAAACAAACCTATGGTAAAGGCACAGTTCAAAACGTGTTTGATCTTAACCGTATGGTGCGTAATAACTCTAATGGAGATATGGGAGCTTTAAAGTTTACAACCCAAAAGTTTTATAGAATCAATGGTGGTTCTACACAATTAGAAGGGGTAAAGAGTGATGTTGTAGTGCCAGATCGTTATAGCTACATAGATATTGGAGAAAAAGACCAAGAAAACCCACTGCCTTGGGATAAAATAGATGCTGTAGATTACGAATTTTGGGGCAATTATTTTGATTATGATGCCACTATTGAAAAAAGTAAGGCACGTATGGCTTCTAACCAGCAGTTAAAATTAATAGATGCTAATGCTCAATGGGTTAAAAAGATAAGAGATAGAGAAGTATATTCTTTAAAATACGAAGACTACAAAAAAGTGATGGAGCTTAATGAGGAGGAAGCAAAACGATTTGAAAAGCTCTCAGAATACAAAACCGATTTAACCTTTAGTTCTTTACCTTACGAAATGAAGTTGATGGATGAAGACTCGGTTTTAAAAGAAAAGCGCACACGTTGGCATAAGAGTTTGTCTAAGGATGTTTACATTGAAGAAGCTTTAAATGTATTAAACGACTTAAAAACGACTTATGCTATTAAAAACAAAGTAGCGGAAGTAAAAAACTAATTTTTAGCCAAAAATGATATTCTGTGGAGTTAAAATCTTGGTTATCGAATAAAGGTAAACAATGAATTGTATTCTCTAGGATTATTGAAATGATAATATATTTTAATTGAAGATACCTAGCGTAGCTAATTAGATGTGTGTCCGCATAATGAATAATCACAAATCACTTACAGGTTTAGCGCTTCAAAAGTTTAAAACAAACTTTTGGGGCGTTTTTAGTTTAAGTCTTACCGCTTGTATTGGGTTAATTTCAGTTTTCGCTTACGTTTTAGCGCCAGATGCCTCTAAGAATGCCAATCAAATGCATTTGTCTATTCATTCTAAACCACCTAGGTTTGAAGTGCAAATGCTAACTATGCCTTCGAGTATAGAGTCTAATCAAAACCTTTTATCTCGGTTGTTTTTTGGTAAGATAAATACGGATACGGAGATTCCTATTCAGTCTTATAAGGTTATTGGAGATAAGCTGCACTATGTAGAATATGCATCAGATGGTTTGCAAGGGTTAGAAAAACAAGTTAATTTAAGTCAATTTCCAAATTCAGATTATAAATTTTTTATTAATAATCGAAGCTTTATATTTGGTACAGATAAATATGGACGCGATTATCTTAGCCGTATTTTAATCGGATCTCGAATCTCATTTTTTATTGGCTTTGTTGCTGTATTTATTTCGCTCATAGTTGGGCTTTTAATGGGAAGTTTAGCTGGTTATTATGGGGGAAAGGTCGATGCTGTGATTATGTGGATTATAAATGTAACGTGGTCCATTCCTACCTTATTATTAGTTATCGCCATAACTTTAGCCTTAGGTAAAGGGTTTTGGCAAGTGTTTATTGCAGTCGGTTTAACCATGTGGGTTGAGGTAGCGAGGGTTGTGAGAGGGCAAATTATCAGTGCTAGGGAAATGCAATATGTCACGGCTGCTAGAGCTTTAGGATATCGGGATTATCGAATAATCACGAAACATATTTTACCAAACATTTTTGGGCCTTTAATTGTAATTTCTGCAGCAAATTTTGCTGCTGCAATTTTAATAGAAAGCGGTTTAAGCTTTTTGGGTATTGGGGCGCAACCACCAATGGCAAGTTGGGGTGCAATGATAAAAGACCATTACAATTACATCATTCTTGGGAAACCTTATTTGGCATTAATACCAGGAATATGTATTATGCTATTGGTAATGGCTTTTATGTTGGTTGGGAATGCGCTTAGGGATGCTTTGGACGTTAAAACCTAGTATGTTTTATGCCGTCCCATTTTCTAAAGCATTGACTTTTCGCATTAGCATTTCAATCCTAATATCTTTAGAGTTTACAAGCGCATTAAGATCCTTAATTCTTGCCTTTAGTTGGTCTATTAGCTCATAGGGTAAATTAGTGTTAATACCATTATATAATTCGTCATTACTTATTTTTGGATAAGCCGTCGTAATATCTTTTACGGTCTTTGTGTCTGTTTTGTTGATGCGTTGCATAAAATCAGTCACCTCAATATTATAGATAGTGGCTAGCTTGTAAAGATGCTCTAAAGTTATTTTAGCTTTACCACACTCTAAATTAGAGTAAGTCTTTTGTGAAATGTTAAGCTCGTGGGCGATAAAACTTTGGGTGTAATTTTTGTCTAGCCGAAGTATTTTAATGTGTTGAGCGGCAATCATAGGTAGTTAAGTCGTTTGAGTGATCTGTCATTAGATATCAGTGTGCTTTAAATGATTGATTTGGTAACTAACGCAAAATCAGTATAGTTAATAGCTTTTAATAAGCAATTTACTACAAAAATTTGTTTCTCAATTACGGTTTTTCCGTAACACCTTTACGGAAAAACCGTAATCTGTAAGTATGGTAAGGGTTCTGGGGCTAAAAAAATCACTAAAAAAACAGCATTTTTTTGTTTTTAGTAAAATTTTAATGATGTATACCTACCCAAACCACCTAAAAATTAAGTGCCCTAGTAAAAATTTACAGTAGCATAGAACGAGTTTACTTAGACCTTAGTAAAAATGGTATCACTTAGTAAATCTTTACTAGGTCAATTTACAAATGCTATATAATTTAGCCTCAAACAAAAAATAACACTAACCAAACTCATGTTGCCAATGACATAGTTCAATTACCATAAAAAGAGAAAGCCTCTACTAGGTAGAAGCTCTCACAGTTTTTCGTTAAGTAGATAAACTTGCGCTTATTTATAATGCAAGTATATAAAAATTTTGTGATATAAGAAGTAGGTTTTATTTACAGGTGCAGAGCTTAAGCACCTTAATAAGCCGCTAATGCTCAATAGCGAAGAAAATGGGCAAAATCTTATAAAACAAATTAAATGAAAAATTTAAAAAATATAATTTCAACTTTGGTAATGAGTCTTATGTTAATGCTATCTTTAAATGTAGATGCACAAAAAAATACATCAACAAGTTTAGATGATATTATAAGATTAATAAAAGAAGGCTCGCCGACTTTTCCAGGTGCTATAGAGTTTCAAAATAGAAGTAATGACTCGTTTGAAGGCAAGGAAGCTGCAGATTTATTTATTACAAATTTTAAAAATTCTTTAACTGCTGTTCACAATGCTAAGGATAAGAGAAAAGCGCTTGAGGTTCATTCTTTAGGTAAATCTAAGTTGGAGTATTCGAATCTAGATGAATATGTGAGAAATAATAAAAAAGATGCTTTTGCATCTGAGTTAAATTTAATTATTAATAACAGTACCTCGGCTGAGGATTTTAACAATAAACTCTCTGATTTATCTAAAAGGGATTTAAAGGGTAGAGATAAGCAATTGGTATACATAATGGTAAATATTATGGATATTCTAGAGCAGCATAATTCAACATACAGAAGTTCTTCTCAAGTTAAATGCAGTGGATGGTGGAGCTGTTGGGGGCAATGTGTTGCAGGAACAATAGGAGGTGCAGTTACAGGTGCCGCGACTCTAGGTATTGCTGGTGCTGCTGTGGGTACAGTAACTGTTCCTGTTGTTGGTACTGTTGCATTAGGGGCTGTAGGTACAATTGCTGGCGGTATTGGTGGTGCGCTAACGGGAGCTGCTGCTTCTTGTTAAGATAACTTTTGAAAAATAAAAATTATGGAAAAAAATAAATTACCAATAGTTTTAATTTTAGTTTTGTGGATTTTATTCACTTTGTACATCTTTATTTCAAAAGGAATTAAAAGTGGTTATACCTCATGGCAGTTTTATGCGTCATTACTAGGATTGGTTATCTCAATAGTTTTTTTGGTCATGGTTTTTCGAAAAATTAAAAGTTAATTTTTAAAGGAGAGCAGGCGCTTGTTCTAAGTGTCTGTTCTTTTTTTAGAATGAAAAGTATATGACTTTTCCTTAACAAGTACACTGTTTTTTTAAAATAATAGACCATACTAAACTTAACTATTGTGGCTTAATTAAATTAAAAAACAAAAAATGAAAAAGTTATCCGGAATAATACTGGCACTAGCGTTAATTGCTTTGTCGATTGACCAACTCATATCATTAGATTTTGAATCTAACAAAGTTAGTGTTGCAATTAATAGTATAGCACTCATATTCTTTTTGGGACTAATTATATACTATCTGTTTTCAAAGAAAAAATAAGTCAAAACTAAAAATTTGAACAAATCTTTTTAAAAATAATTATCAAATGAAAAATCTAATATACATAATAACACTCTGTTTGCCAATGCTAATCATTGGCCAAAACGAAATACAGACAGAAGTCAACTTTAATGGGCATCATTGCCGAGGTACAAATGGTCTCTGTACCATAGGCTCTGGAGATATGGCTAAAAACAATGTTAATTCCACATTGGTCTATGATGCCAAAAAAGGCCTTTTGTTAACTATTAAAATGGACAATCTCACCGATGAAGAACTGTCCAAAGCATTCGGAAAGGTTGTAAATAGAAAGAACAATAACGAGGAACTACAGTTAATCGTAGAGGGGGATTTTGAGCTAGACCAAAATCTATTAAAAACACTTAAAGTACCTAAAAAAAGAATAACTATCAAGGCAGGAAATTATCCTGTCAACAGAAAAGATAATATCGCAACGGTGCTTTTTAGTGTAGACTAAATTTTAAAAATTAAAAAAGCAAAGATGAAAACTATAATAAAATATACCATTGTAATAGTCGCTATTGCCATGTGTAATTTTGGTTTTTCGTCTACAAAAGAAGAAAAACCAATAGAACGCATCATAGAGGAACTCATAAGCGAAATCAAGTTGGCAAAGATAGAATACGATAAGCTGTATTACGGCCTCTATGCAGAACTCAACGCTACTAGCCATGCTATAAGCAAAGCAGTTTCAGATAAGGATAAGTTAGACCTGTTGGTGTCCAAACACCAATTAGAGGCGGAATTGGAGCTGGTAAAAATGGATGAAGCGGCTGAGATTAGTAAAATCCGATATTTAAAAGGCTTACAGATTATTAAAATTTTATATGAAAAGACCTTGTCTTTGGATCACCATTTTGCCTCTGTGGCCACCTTTAATGAGATTAACAACTTAAGTAACCCTAATCAATATCCAGAGTTCATCAAGCTAAAGGAAAATTTAAGTGCTTCTGGTAACAAGAAAACAGGGTTTAGTTTGTCTTCCATATTGGGTGATAACATCTATACCTCAGTGGTACACTCTTTTGTGTCCTTGTTTAATAATGAGGATAAGTCCAAGAAAGAAAAAGAGGAGAACCTGGAAGATGTAGAGTGTATTTTAGACTTTACCTTGCGTATGCATAACGACCTTAATACGATTTATTTTGAGACCGCTTTTTTACAAAAAAGCAATGATAATATCATGGCAGAGTTGCAACAATTGTTCGTGGATTTTACAAAGCCCATAAAGTACAACACGGCTTTAAGCGACTGTCGTAATACTGATGATTGGGATAGGGTTAGGGAAAACCTTAATGGTTATTTAGACCAAATGGATAAAGCCTCAAGAGATGATGATATGCGCTACAAAGCGCATAAAATGCGTATCAATTTAGAGTTTCCCATAGACCGATTGTTGCAATTTATTACACAATACAACACCTTTAAAGACCAAGGATCCAAATTTTACGAGAAGTTCGGTATTATGTTAAGCAGTTACGAAAATGAAAAACAATGTGCCACAAAATACCTTTAGAGTATGGTAAACTAAAGGAAAGTGTCAATATCGCTATTGAAAAGTTTAATACAGCTTATAAACCTGTAGAGATTAATGGTAGTAAAATGAAGGAGATCCTTTACGGAATTAACGAGTACAATTAAAAGGAAGAGAAGTTGAATTTAAACACCCTTATATCACCTGATTTAAAAACTTTAAATGTCACTGTACCAAAATTAGAAGGTACAGTGGCACTTAATTTGTTTTTGATTAAGTATGGTTTAGATTTTAATCGCTTACTTTTTTTTAAGGATATAAAAAGTTATATAGAATCTTATAACAATGGGATGATTGCGCTACCCAATGCATATTTTTTTGATGAATACGGCAATGAGTTAGCGCTAAACCAAGAAGCAATGTTGAATGAAGATGATGCCTTTGCTTTTAAGTTGGCACGATTAATAGAAGATGCCAAGGCATATAATGTTAACATAGAATTTTACTTGCTTAATTGCGATATGTTAAGACATTGGGATTATAGTGAGTATAAAATGAAATCAGAAAAAAAATGAATAATAAAGGAAGATTAATATTTGTGATTGTGGTTGTAATAGTCACTTTACTTTTAAAGCACGGATTTCATATTTCAGAAATCACAATCAAAGATGTAGTGTTTACAATCCTTGGTGCTATTATAGCAGTTTTAATAATCGGTTTTTTGCAGCGAAACAAGAGCAAGCATCAAGCTTAAGAGTGTAAGCATAATTGAAAAATATAAAAATGAAAAAATCTTTAAATTTAATCCCGTTTATTTTAATAGCATTATTCTATCTATTTGTTCGAGAAAACGAAGGTTTGTCATTTTTAGTCAAAATGGTTGTTCTAGCTGCAATAATTTTAGTGTCGTCCTATATGTTTTGGCAGAAGATGAAAAATCAAAGAATAGATAAAAATAGAATTGGATTACTGCTGCTCTTTATTATAATTGCGGTTGGGAGTTATTGTATTCAATAAATTATATTGACTGAAAATTTGAGACAATGGAAATTAGAAACTACTGCTTCCTTAACTGTTCAATTTCTTCATTAGTAGCTTCAATGAAATCTAATACATCATCTTGACCAATCTTCTTGCTAGAAGAGGTGATAAAATAAGGTGGTAACTCTTCCCATGTTTCTAATAATACCTTGCAATAGTCATTTACATGCTTATCTGTAGCGTTTGACTTTAACTTGTCAGCTTTAGTAAATATGATGCCAAACGGAATGCCACTTTCACCTAAATACTTCATAAATTCTAAGTCAATAGGTTGAGGTTTGTGTCTTATGTCTACCAAAACAAATGCTGAAACTAATTGTTGACGCTGTTCAAAATAGTTGGTAATAAACTTTTGAAATTTCTTTTTAGAGGTTTTTGAAACGCGAGCATACCCATAGCCAGGTAAATCTACCAAAAACCAATTGTCATTGATTATAAAATGATTAATCAACTGCGTTTTACCAGGTCTTCCAGAGGTTTTAGCAAGACTTTTACGATCGGTAAGCATATTGATAAGTGAAGACTTGCCAACATTACTTCTCCCAATAAAAGCATATTCTGGTATGGTATTCTTAGGGCATTTTGCCACTTCAGAATTACTCATTACAAATTCAGCAGACTTTATTTTCATCTTCAGTTCCCGTGAAAAAGGGAATCTCATTTTAATTAAACTTAAGTGTTATGCTTTGCGTCTTAGCGCCTTTGCGAGACTTTTATATTCTAAAACCCTCTTTTTTCAAGCCAGCCATTCAAAATCTTATTAAATTCTTCAGGATGTTCCATCATAGCAGCATGGCCACATTTGTCTATCCAAAACAAATCAGAATCAGGTAGCAATTTATTAAATTCGTCTGCAACCTCAGGTGGTGTTACAGTATCATTTTTTCCCCAAATAATGCATGTTGGTGTTTGCATTTTGGGTAAGTCCTTGGACATGTTATGTCGTATGGCACTTTTAGCAATGGCTAGTGTTTTAATAAGTTTGTTTCTGTCGTTTACAGTTTCGTATACCTCGTCAACAATGGCTTTGGTTGCTACAGCTGGGTCATAAAACACGTCTTGTGCTTTTTTCTTTATCACCTCATAATCACTACGTTTAGTGTAGCCACCACCCATAGCGCTTTCGTAGAGGCCAGAGCTTCCGGTAATAACTAATCCTTTTACTTTTTCTGGGTAGAGTTTTGTGTGGTATAAACCGATATGGCCTCCTAGAGAATTACCTAAAAGTATAACCTCGTTAAAACCTTTATAGTCTATAAAATCTCGAAGATAATTCGCAAAATTTTTAACATTGGTTTTTAAAAGTGACATGGAATAAATAGGTAATTCAGGAATCACAACTTTATAGCCGTTAGAACCGAAAAAATCGGTTACTGCTTCAAAATTACTTAATCCACCCATTAAACCATGAAGCACAATTATTGGTGTACCTTCACCTACTTCAATATACCTATAATCCTTTTCTTTTTTTAAAAGGTGTGCCATCTATAACGTTAGTGGTTTGTGTTAAAAACAAAAGTACATGATTTTTTTCATTTATAATTTTTTAAAATAAATGAAATAAAAACATGAACTAGCCTAGTGGTTACTGAGGTAAAATTAAATTTTGTAGACTTTATAGCAAAATTTATTTGTTATGGAAGACATATAGTTAAATCCTTTAGAATATAAATAAATCACTCAGTTTTCAATTTTTTTTTAAGATTTCTTTTTAGTACGCTGCTGTTAATATCTACCACGCCACTCATATGGCTTTAATAAGCCTCTTTGTGAGGTTTTTTAGGTGAGAAAAACTAAACTATTTAAAACTTATCAACAAAAGTGGGAGTAAGTGGTAATATGTGGTATTTTTTTCAATATATTTGAATCTAAATCGTTTAAATCGTTAGTTAAAAGGTTGAATTCATTTATAGGAACATACGAGTGTAGAGCAGATGCTAAAGGAAGATTAATGATTCCGGCTGCTTTAAAGAAGCAACTCTCCGCAGCTTTGCAAGATGGCTTTGTGCTAAAGCGTGCAGTGTTTCAGCCGTGTTTAGAACTCTATCCTATGGCAGAATGGAATACACTTATGGCTAAGGTTAATAAACTCAATCGCTTTAAGAAAAAGAACAATGATTTTATAAGACGATTCACAGCAGGTGTTAAAGTTGTAGAGGTTGATAGTGCAGGTCGCTTATTAATTCCAAAGGATTTAATTGGGTTTTCAGGCATTGTAAAGGAAGTGGTCTTAGCGTCTGCGGTTACTATTATTGAAATTTGGGATAAGGCTAAGTATGAGCAAGCCATAGATGATGCCGCTTCTGATTTTGCAGACTTAGCGGAAGAGGTAATGGGACAAGATGATGACGATGGACTATCATAATGCAGTTTTACTTAAAGAAACGGTAGAAGGTTTAAATATAAAACCAGATGGTGTGTATGTGGATGTCACTTTTGGTGGAGGGGGTCACAGTAAGGCCATTCTATCTAAACTTGGTGCGGACGGAAAATTATTTGCTTTTGACCAAGATAAAGATGCATTAGCAAACACAATTGAAGACGATAGGTTTGTTCTCATTAATGAGAATTTTAGGTATATAAAAAGGTTCTTAAGATTTTATGGAGTAAAAGCGGTTGATGGTGTGTTGGCAGATTTTGGAGTGTCTTCTCACCAATTTGATGTTGCTGAGCGCGGGTTTTCTACACGGTTTGAGGCACGATTAGATATGCGGATGAATCAAGACAACAAGTTGTCGGCTTACGAGGTTATTAATGATTATGAGGAGGAGCAACTGCGGACAGTTTTATTGCAATATGGTGAGTTAAGGCAAGCACCGGCTATGGCAAGAGTTATTGTTTCTGAACGTAAAATTGCACCAATTGAAACCAGCGAACAGTTAAAGATTGTACTTAATAAATTTCTAAATCATAGAAAAGAAAACAAGGTATTGGCGCAAATTTATCAAGCTATAAGGATAGAGGTAAACCAAGAGATTGAAGTGCTAAAAGAATTACTGTTGCAAATGCCCGAAATACTAAAACCAAAAGGAAGGTTAAGTTTTATATCCTACCACTCTTTAGAAGATAGGTTGGTAAAACGTTTTATTAGAAATGGTTTGTTTGAGGGTGAGCCAGAGCGCGACGTCTTTGGAAATTTTGAAGTACCGTTAAAGAAAGTAGGTGGTCTTGTAGTGCCATCCAAAGAAGAGATAAAATTGAATAATAGAGCACGGAGTGCAAAGCTTCGTATTGCTGAGAAGATATAAACGGTACTGTCATGCTGAGCGCAGTCGAAGCATCTAAGTTTTTAGAATTAAGTAAAATAAATTAAATGAGATTCCTGCCTACGCAGGAAGTAGCATGAAAAAAAACATCTACAGCATATTACGTGGAAAGTTCCTAATCAGTGATGATTCGTTTAAAAACTGGCGCATCATCATTTTTATTTCATTTCTGGCAATAGTAATGATAGCGAGTTCGCATAGTGCGGATAAGAAAGTGCATCAGATTGCAAAATTAACCAATGAGGTAAAAGAGTTGCGTTCGGCATTTGTAGATGGGCGTTCAAAATTAATGCAGCTCAAAAAAGAATCCTATATGGAAGTGGTAATGAAAGAAAAAAACATCAGCATTTCATTAAATCCACCAACAAAAATTAGAGTTAAATCATCCAAAGAAGATTAAACTGTGGCAATAACAGAAACCAACATATTAAACAGATTGTACTTTGTAGCAGGCTGCATGTTTGTGTTTGCGCTTGCTGTAGTTTTTAAGTTATGTAGCATACAATTTATAGAAGGTGATCTCTATAGAGAACTTGCAGAAAAACGTACCGTAAAACATTTTGATATTGAGCCAAATCGTGGTAATGTTTACTCTGTAGATGGGAGTTTGCTAGCAACGTCTATTCCTAAGTACGATATTAGAATAGATGCCATCCAAGCCAAGCAAACTGTTTTTGATGACTATTTGCCGGCTTTAGCAGATTCACTTTCGGCCTATAAAGGTAAATCAGCGTCTTATTATAAAGATATACTTAGAAAAGCACGCGCTAAGAAGAATCGATATTTTCTTTTGGCTAGGAATATTAGCTATTCAGAGTATTTAAGAATGCGCAATTTTCCGCTCTTAAATAAAGGTGCTATTGGTGGAGGCTTAATTGTAGAACAAACAACCAGGCGAGAGCATCCAATGGGAGAAATTGCAGCACGGTCAATAGGTTACGAGCGTATCGATGAAAATAATTATGCAACTCGTGTAGGCATAGATGGTGCCTTTGGTGAAAAGTACCTTCAAGGTAAAAAAGGGAAGCGCCTGAAACAAAAAATAGGAAATGGGCAATGGAAACCCATAGCAGATTTTGACCAAGTTGAGCCTAAAGATGGCTATGATGTCTATACGACTATAGATGTCAATGTTCAGGATATTGCACATCATTCACTTTTAGGGCAGTTAGAAAAGTACGAAGCCGAGCATGGTTGTGTAGTGGTTATGGATGTAAAAACTGGTGAGATAAGGGCAATTTCAAATTTGGCAAAAACCTCTAAAGGTACCTATTACGAAAAGTTGAATTATGCTGTTGGTGAAAGTCATGAGCCTGGTTCAACCTTTAAAACCATTGCCATGATGGCTGCTCTAGAGGATAAGGTGATTGACACCTCTACGGTGATTGATACCAAAAACGGAAGGAAAATGTTTTATGGTAGACCAATTAACGATTCTGGTAAAGGGCATGGCAAAATATCTGCCGCCAAAGCCTTGGAAGTGTCTTCAAACATTGGGTTAGCTACTATTGTAAATGACCATTACTCTAAGAAACCAGAAAAGTTTTTAGACCGATTGAGCAAATGGAAATTAGACCAACCACTAGGTGTTTCCATTATAGGAGAAGGCCAGCCAGATATCCCAAGACCAGGTGCCGAAAACTGGAGTAGAAATGCTTTGCCGTCCATGGCCTATGGCTATAATTTAACAATGACACCACTACAAACATTAGCATTTTATAATGCTATTGCAAATGATGGTGAGTTGATTAAACCACGTTTTATAAGGGCTGTAAAATCGTTTGATAAAAATATTGAAACCTTTAAAAAAGAGGTTTTAGTGGATAAATTATGCTCAGACAAGACCTTAAATGAAATAAAGGATATACTTAAAAATATTGTAATTCGTGGTACAGGAAGTCGTATGTATTCTGAGACCTTTTCCATGGCAGGTAAAACAGGTACTGCACGCACAGATTATGCCAATTATGAAGAATGGAAAAAGGATAAAAAGTACATCTCGTCTTTTGCAGGATATTTTCCAGCGGACAATCCAAAATATTCGTGTATTGTGGTTATTCATAAGCCAAGTACTCAGGTTGGATATTATGGTGCGGACGTTTCAGGCCCTGTCTTTAAGCGTATTGCTCAAAAAATCTACACAGACACACCGCTTATAGATGAGGTTAACAAATTAGACTTTGATAATATTCTCGTGGAGCAAGATTTTGAAAACTATTTCACTAATGCTAATAATTATAAAGCGTTGATGCCAAGTGTGGTTGGTATGCCTGCGATGGATGCTATTGCGTTGCTAGAGAATCTTCAGGTTAAAGTAAAAGTAAAGTTAAATGGTAGTGGAATTATTAAAACCCAATCCATAATAAAACATCAAAAATTAAAGCCTAACCAAACAATAATCTTAGACGCATCATGAGGATCCTAAAAGACATATTGTATAAGGTTACTATAAATGCTGTTGTTGGGAGTACAGGTATTTCGGTGAATAAAATTGAATTCGATTCAAGAAAAATTGAAATCAATGACGTTTTTGTGGCCATTTCAGGTACGTTAACAGACGGTCATAAATTTATTGAAAAAGCGATTAAAGATGGCGCTAATACGGTGGTTTGTGAAACACTTCCAGAGAAGCTAATTGATGGTGTAACTTATATTGAAGTTGAAAATTCTAACCAAGCATTGGCCTACATGGCTGCTAATTTTTATGAGCATCCTTCAGAGAATTTAAAACTTGTTGGTGTTACAGGTACTAATGGAAAAACAACCGTAACCAGCCTTTTATATCAGCTCTTTAAAAAAGCTGGTTACAAAGTCGGCTTGTTGTCTACTGTAAAAATAATGGTAGATAATACCACTTATAAAGCAACGCATACAACGCCAGATTCCTTAACTATTAATAAATATCTAGAGTTAATGAATGATGAGGGTGTGGAGTTTTGTTTTATGGAAGCAAGTTCGCATGGTATACATCAAAGCAGAACAGAGGGTTTAAAATTTACAGGAGGCATTTTTACGAATCTATCGCACGACCATTTAGATTATCACGAAACATTTGCGGAATATAGAGATGTGAAGAAATCCTTTTTTGACGGCTTGCCAAAAGATGCGTTCGCTTTTTCTAATATGGACGATAAAAACGGCTTAGTGATGTTGCAAAATACCCTTGCTAAAAAATACACCTATGCCTTAAAAAACTACGCAGACTTCAGAGCTCAAATATTAGAAAATGAATTTAGCGGATTACTGTTAAAGTTGAATGAAAGTGAATTGTGGACACGCTTAATTGGAAGCTTTAACGCCTACAATGTATTGGCAATATACGGAGCAGCAGAACTTTTAGGTTTAGAAAAAGATGAAATATTAAGGTTGATTAGTGAGCTCGAAAACGTATCAGGACGCTTTCAATATTTCATTTCAGAAGAAAAGATTACAACTATAGTTGATTATGCGCACACGCCAGATGCGCTTAAGAATGTATTGGAGACCATAAATAGCATTCGCACTAAAAATGAGGAGCTGATTACAGTGGTTGGTTGCGGTGGCGATAGAGATAAAACCAAACGTCCCAAAATGGCGCACATAGCTTCTGCATTAAGCAATAAGGTCATTTTTACAAGCGATAACCCACGGAGTGAAAATCCCGAAACCATAATTGAGGACATGGAGAAAGGTGTGGAGCCTCAAAATTTTAAAAAGACCTTATCCATAACCAACAGACGTCAAGCTATTAAAACGGCATGTCAGATGGCAGAAGCAAAAGATATTATTCTTATTGCTGGTAAAGGACACGAAACCTATCAGGAAATAAAAGGAGAACGTTTCGATTTTGATGATTATAGAATTGTACAAGATTTTTTAAAACAATTACAAAAATAAAGCGAAAATAAGTTTGAAGTGCGAAGTATCATTTCTGAAGAATTTTAATCATTGTGATTGTCCCCTTGAGGGGACTTTAGGGGTGTTTTGATATGTTAAGAGAAAAAAATAAAAACAATGAAAGCCAAAAATCGTAAATCGTAAATCAACAATTGTAAATCAAATTAATGTTATACTATCTTTTTGAATATTTAGAACAACAGTTTCAGATTCCTGGAGCTTCACTCTTTGGGTTTTTAACCTTTAGAGCTGCTGTGGCTATAATTTTATCCTTGTTAATTTCTACGATTTATGGTAAACGTATCATCCGTTTTTTACAGAAAAAACAAGTAGGTGAAACGATAAGAGATTTAGGGTTAGAAGGGCAAGTTGAAAAAGCAGGTACGCCAACTATGGGAGGTATTATTATCATATTGGCTACACTTATTCCGGTATTACTACTTGCAAAACTCGAAAATATTTACATCATTCTACTTATAGTAACAACCTTATGGATGGGTGGTATTGGGTTTTTAGATGATTACATTAAGAAGTTTAAAAATGACAAAGAGGGCTTAAAAGGCAAGTTTAAAGTACTTGGCCAGGTAGGTTTGGGTATTATCGTTGGTGCAACGCTTTATTTTCATGATGATGTTACCATAAAAGAGAAGTTGCCTATAGCGCAGCAAAAAGTATTGCTGGCAGAAAACCCAGATATACCAGCAGCTAAATTATTTGAGCCAGAAGAAAAATCAACCAAAACTACAATTCCGTTTGTAAAAGGAAATGAGTTTGATTATTCGAGTTTAATAACATGGATAAATCCAAAATTTGAGAAATATGCTTGGATTATTTTCATTTTAGTTACCATAATTATAGTTACAGCAGTTTCTAACGGAGCCAATCTTACAGATGGTATAGACGGTTTGGCAGCAGGTACGTCTGCCATAGTGGTACTGACTTTAGGAATTTTTGCGTGGGTTTCTGGTAATATTATTTTTTCAGAATATCTCAACATTATGTATATCCCAATGGTTGAGGAAATTACCATATATATTGCTGCATTTGTGGGTGCATTAGTCGGTTTCTTATGGTATAACGCTTACCCAGCACAAGTATTTATGGGTGATACAGGGAGTTTAACTATTGGTGGAATTATAGCGGTAATTGCCATTGCAGTTAGAAAAGAGTGGTTAATACCATTGCTGTGCGGCATCTTTTTAGCAGAAAATCTTTCGGTAATGCTTCAGGTGAGTTATTTCAAGTACACCCGAAAAAAATATGGTGAGGGCCGTCGAATTTTTAAAATGTCGCCCCTGCATCATCACTATCAAAAATCAGGATATCACGAAAGTAAAATTGTAACACGATTTTGGATTGTGGGCATTCTATTGGCGATTATTTCGATAGTAACCTTGAAAATAAGATAGAAAGCCCATCCTAGCCTTCCCAGAGGGAAGGAATTAATAGAGGTGTAAAAAAAGACAGGCAATAATGTAGGTAAGTACTAAGCAAGATGAAAAATGAAAAAAGTCAGCAAAAAATAAAGAAGTTCTTTCCTTTTGGGGAAGGATTTAGGAAGGGGCTTTTAGTGATACTTGGAGGAGGAGAAAGTGGAGTCGGTACTGCACTTTTAGCAAAGGCAAAAGGATACGACGTTTTTGTTTCTGATAAAGGAAAAATCAAAGAAAAGTACCGAAACGTTCTTTTAAATAATGAGATTGAATTTGAAGATGAGAAGCATACAGAATCACAAATTCTAAATGCAGACATTGTCATGAAAAGTCCTGGAATTCCAGATAAAGTCGCTTTGGTAAAACAAATTCGTGATGCTGGTATAAAAGTAGTTTCGGAGATTGAATTTGCGTCAAACTACACAGAGGCAAATTTGGTTGCAATTACAGGGAGTAACGGTAAAACAACTACAGCAACTTTAACACATCATTTGCTTAAGCAACAATTAAATGTTGGATTAGCAGGAAATATTGGTGACAGTTTTGCAAAGCAAATTCTTGAAAAAAATCATAAAAACTATGTTCTCGAAGTAAGTAGTTTTCAATTGGATGACATTCATGATTTTAAACCAAAAGTTGCTGTTTTAACTAATATCACACCAGATCATTTAGATAGGTATGATTACAAGTTTGAGAACTATATCGCTTCAAAATTTAGAATTGTAGAGAACCAAACAAAGGCAGATTATTTTATCTATGATGCCGATGATGAGGTGATTGCAGAGTGGATTCAGAATAATAAAGTTCAATCTAAAAAACTGCCTTTTTCATTAACTAAGATTATTGAACAAGGTGCATACTATAAAGACAATAAGATAATAATAACAATTGATAATAATCAAATCATTATGCCAACAGAAAACATAACATTAGAAGGTAAACATAACATTAAAAATGCAATGGCAGCCTCTACTGTGTCGCATTTACTCAAAATAAGAAAGCAGACCATACGAGAGAGTTTGGAAAACTTTCAAGGGGTTGAGCATCGTTTGGAGCATGTGTTAAAGATTAATAAAGTACAGTATATCAATGACTCTAAGGCTACCAATGTTAATGCAACATATTTTGCTTTAGAGAGTATGGATGCGCCAACGGTTTGGATTGTTGGTGGTGTAGATAAAGGTAATGATTATAAAGAATTATTTCCGTTTGTAAACGAAAAAGTTAAGGCGATTATCTGCTTAGGTGTAGACAATGAAAAGTTATTTAATGCCTTTGGTAATATGGTTGATGTTATTATAGAAACACAGTACATGAGCGAAGCTGTAAAGATTGCTTATAAAGTGGCTAATGCAGGAGATAATGTACTGCTATCACCAGCATGTGCAAGTTTCGATTTGTTTGAAAATTATGAAGATAGAGGACGTCAGTTTAAAAATGCAATACGTAATTTATAAAAAAGCCCATCTTAATCTTCCCAAAGGGAAGAAACGGTTGTGGCAAAACAAAAAATTAATTAATACTCAACAAATTTTTCCCTCTAGGGAAATGCCTGAAAGGCAAAGGGGTCTGTTATGAATAACATATTTTCACAAATAAAAGGAGATAGAGCCATTTGGGCAATAGTAACGCTATTGGCTATTTTCTCGTTTTTACCTGTATATAGTGCAGCTAGTAATCTAGCCAATTATGGAGACGGTGGTAATACCTTTTCCTTTTTTGTAAAACATTTTATGCATTTATCTTTAGGATTTGCCATAATGTTTGCGGTACACAAGATTCCTTATAAATATTTTAAGGGACTTTCTATGATACTTATTCCGGTGGTTTTAGTGTTGTTGTTAATCACCATTTTACAAGGCTCAACAAATTCAGCAGGTACTAATACTAGCCGTTGGATAAATATTCCTGTGGTAAATATGTCTTTTCAAACATCTACCTTGGCTGCTGTAGTTTTAATGGTGTATGTGGCGCGTTATTTATCTAAGATAAGAGAAAAAACAATGGCGTTTAAAGACACAATTTTACCATTGTGGTTACCCGTATTTTTTGTGCTTGTTTTAATACTGCCAGCCAATTTTTCTACAACAGCAATTCTATTTACAATGGTGATGATGTTGACCTTTATTGGTGGTTATCCAATAAAATATTTATTGGTAATTATAGGCACAGGAGTCCTCTCGTTGGTGCTTTTTGTTTTGGTAGCAAAAGCGTTTCCTGAGGCTATGCCAAACCGTGTAGATACATGGATGAGTAGAGTA
The DNA here is from genome assembly GCF_937958655.1 of uncultured Winogradskyella sp. Taxonomy (GTDB): domain Bacteria; phylum Bacteroidota; class Bacteroidia; order Flavobacteriales; family Flavobacteriaceae; genus Winogradskyella. Next base: position 56,675 of record NZ_CALGNH010000014.1, read on the forward strand.
GAAAATTTTTCGGATAAAGCAGATACTGAAGAAGATTACCAAATACAGCGGTCTAAAACTGCAATTGCTTCGGGTGGAATTTTTGGTTTAGGACCAGGTAAAAGTCCAACAAAATATTTATTACCACAGTCGTCATCAGATTTTATTTTTGCTATTATTATTGAAGAATATGGATTAGTTGGTGGCCTATTTTTATTGGTGTTATACTCATGGTTGTTGTTTAGAATAGTCATAGTTTCTCAAAAGTCAGATACAATTTTCGGAAAACTTTTAGTCTTAGGTGTTGGTTTGCCCATCGTGTTTCAAGCATTAATAAATATGGCTGTTGCTGTAGAATTGTTTCCTGTTACAGGTCAAACGCTTCCCTTAATTAGCAGTGGAGGGACTTCTATTTGGATGACCTGCTTAGCGATTGGTATTATTTTGAGCGTAAGTGCAAAGCGTCAAGAAATTAAGGAAAATGAAATTTTTGAAGGTGATAATCCTTTAGACATATTAAGCGAAACGATTTAATGAGTAACTATAAATTCATATTATCAGGTGGAGGTACAGGAGGTCATATTTATCCTGCCATTGCCATTGCAGACGAATTAAAGACGCGCTATCCTAATGCAGAGTTTTTATTTGTTGGTGCTTCGGACCGCATGGAAATGGATAAAGTACCGCAAGCAGGTTATAAAATTGAAGGCTTATGGATTTCTGGAATACAGAGAAAACTAACGCTAAAAAATTTAATGTTTCCATTTAAATTAATGACGAGTTTATTGCGGTCGCGAAAAATTATAAAAGATTTTAAGCCAGATGCTGTAGTTGGTACAGGAGGTTTTGCTAGTGGCCCGTTATTGCAAGTAGCAACATCAAAAAAGATTCCTAGTTTAATACAAGAACAAAATTCATATCCAGGAATTACTAATAAATTATTGGCTAAAAAAGTGAATACAATTTGTGTGGCTTACGAAGGTTTAGAAAAGTTTTTTCCAAAGCATAAATTAAAACTTACAGGTAATCCTATTAGAAAAGATTTACTCAAAATAAAAGGAAAGCAAAAAGAGGGCAAAGCTACTTTTAATCTTAAACACAATATACCAACACTTTTGGTTTTGGGAGGGAGTCTAGGCGCGAGACGAGTCAATCAACTTATCGAGGCTAATCTTGCTTTTTTTAAAGCGCAGAACGTAGAGTTGGTTTGGCAATGTGGTAAATTGTATTACGATGCATACAAACAACATAATGAATTAGACCACGTGCAAGTTCATGCGTTTTTAAACACTATGGACATGGCCTATGCTGCTGCAGATATAATAATCTCAAGGGCAGGTGCAATATCGGTTTCTGAGTTATGTATTGTTGGTAAGCCAACGATTTTTATACCGTCGCCGAATGTTGCAGAAGACCACCAAACAAAGAATGCTAAAGCCGTAGCAGATAAAAATGCAGCAGTTTTAATACGAGAAAAAGATTTAGATGCTGAGTTTCAAAATGAATTTGCAGCATTGATTTCAAAACAAGAAAAACGAAAAGAACTAAGTAATAATATTGAAGCTTTAGCTTTAGTGAATGCTACAAATGCTATTGTAGATGAAGTAGAAAAGCTTATCAATAAATGAGTGCAAGCAATAAAAATACACGTTCTAGTGAGAAAGCCTTTTCTTCTGGGAAGGGTTTAGAATGGGCTTCTAATGTCTATTTTATAGGTGTTGGAGGCATAGGTATGAGTGCTTTGGCGCGTTATTTTGTGGCTAAAGGAAAGCAGGTTGCAGGTTATGATAAAACAGCAACCGACATCACAAAAGGATTAGAAGCCTTGGGAGTAGATATCTGCTTTAATGATACTGTCAATGAAATAGGTTCGCAGTACTTAAATAAAGATGAAACTTTAGTGGTTTACACGCCAGCAATTCCTAATTCACATTCTCAATTAAATTATTTTAAGACCAATGGTTTTAGGGTGTTAAAGCGTTCTGAGGTTTTAGGCGATATTACTAAACAAACAAAATGCTTAGCTGTAGCAGGGACGCATGGCAAAACAACAACGACAAGTATACTTGGGCATTTGCTTAATGCATGTGATGTGCCAGTTACGGCTTTTTTAGGCGGTATTAGTGAAAACTATAATTCTAATTTAATATTAAATGGCACTGATGTTACGGTTGTAGAAGCCGATGAATTTTACCGTTCGTTTTTAACCTTATCGCCAGATATGGCGTGCATTACATCCATGGATGCCGACCACTTAGATATTTATGGTAACGTTTTAGAATTAGAGAAGTCTTTTAAGGATTTTTCAGAATGTATAAAACCTAATGGGAAGTTATTCGTTAAAAATGGTTTACCGTTAGAAGGTATTACTTATGGAGTTGAAGACGATTCAGACTATAGTGCAAAACATGTAAAAATAAATAACGGAAGTTATGTGTTTGATGTGCAAACACCTAACGGACTATATAAAGATTTTCAATTTAACCTACCTGGTAGACATAATTTGTCGAATGCAATAATCGCCTTGGCGATGGCTGTTAATTTTGGATGCCCTCACAACCAGCTCGCCAAGGGTTTAGCATCTTACAAAGGGGTTAAACGCAGATTTACTTACCAGATTAAAACAGACGATTTTGTGTTTGTAGATGACTACGCTCATCATCCTGAGGAAATTAATGCCGTACACCAAGCAGTTAGAGAAATGTATCCAGAAAAAAAGGTGTTGGTGATTTTTCAGCCACATCTCTATACGAGAACGCGAGATTTTGTTGATGGCTTTGCAGAAAATCTTTCAAAATTTGATGAACTTTTGTTGTTAGATATTTATCCGGCAAGAGAGTTGCCGATAGCTGGAGTAACTTCAAAATGGTTATTAGAAAAAATTAATAATCCAAACAAAAAGTTGATAACTAAGTCACAGTTAATAGATAGTATAAAAACATCCGATGCACAAGTTGTTTTAACCATTGGTGCTGGTGATATTGGTGCAGAAGTAAAACATATAAAAGAGGCATTTAGTGTTGCGAATTAATTATAACTATATAAAAATCATTGGTTTATTGCTTTTGGTGAGTTTCTTGTTTGCGTTTTCGAGGTATAGAAATGCTAAAAGAAAAGTCCCAAAACCAAGCATAGAATTCTTGGGTGAAAACAAATTATTTATCACTGAGGCAACTGTTAGTAAATTGTTAATACAAAATCAGCAGCCGGTTGCGGGACAGCCTAAAGAAATTATAGATTTGAATGAGTTAGAAACTGCCCTAAGTTCTAACCCAATGATAAAGAAAGCAGAAGTGTTTATGTCAGTAAACGGTGAGCTTTCCGCAGAAATTGAACAAAAACGACCTATTGCAAGAGTAAGCACAAATGCATCATATTACATAGATGATGAGGGTTTATACATGCCTTTGTCATCTAACTATACTGCTAGAGTGCCACTAGTTACTGGTGCTGTTAAGAAAAATGATTTAGAAACGGTGTTTGCGTTTGCAAAGATGGTAGATGAAGATGATTTTTTAAAAAAGCACGTCATTGAGATTCGTCAAAACAACGATAAGACCATTGATTTTAAAATTAGAAAAAGCAGTTTTACAGTGCATTTAGGGAGTTTAAAAATGCTCAAAAAAAAGATAAATAATTTAAAAGCTTTTTATCAAAAGGCAACGAAAGATAAGATATTGAATAATTATAAACTTGTAAATCTAAAATTTGATAAGCAAGTTATTTGCACCAAAAAATAAACTATGGACAAGCACAATATTTCGGTAGGTTTAGATATAGGAACCACAAAAATTGTGGCCATGATTGGTCGCAAAAATGACTATGGAAAATTAGAAATTCTCGGTGTAGGCAAGTCTAAAAGTATGGGAGTGCATCGTGGAGTTGTAAATAATATTACACAGACCATACAATCCATTCAGCAAGCGGTTCAGGAAGCAGAAGCTGCAGCTTCTGAAAAGATTAAAGATGTTACAGTTGGTATTGCAGGTCAACATATTCGCAGCTTACAGCATAGTGATTATATTACCAGACCAAATTCAGAATTGGTTATTGACGAGACTGATATAGACCGTTTAATTAACCAAGTACATAAATTAGTGATGCTTCCTGGTGAAGAGATTATTCACGTTTTACCTCAAGAATTTAAAGTAGATGGCCAAGCCGAAATCAAAGAGCCTATAGGCATGTATGGTGGAAGATTAGAAGCTAATTTTCATGTAGTCGTTGGGCAAGTCTCTTCTATAAGAAATATTGGACGTTGTGTTAAGAGCGCAGGTTTGGAGTTAGAAGGCATTACGCTAGAGCCTTTAGCATCTGCAAATGCTGTGTTAAGCCAAGAGGAAAAAGAAGCTGGTGTAGCCTTAATAGATATAGGTGGTGGAACTACAGATTTAGCCGTATTTAAAGATGGTATTATTCGCCATACTGCAGTTATACCTTTTGGCGGCAATGTCATTACAGAAGACATAAAAGAAGGTTGTTCAATAATTGAAAAACAAGCTGAACTTTTAAAAATGAAGTTTGGTTCTGCATGGCCAGGTGAAAATAAGGATAACGAAATTGTTTCTATTCCGGGTTTAAGAGGAAGAGAACCAAAAGAAATTACATTAAAGAACTTGTCTAAAATCATTCATGCAAGAGTTGTAGAAATTATTGAGCAAGTCTATGTAGAGATAAAAAACTATGGACACGAAGAACAAAAGAAAAAACTAATTGCTGGTATTGTTTTAACTGGAGGTGGAAGTCAATTAAAACACCTCAAGCAGTTAGTTGAATATATAACAGGTATGGATACCAGAATTGGGTATCCTAATGAACATTTGGCTGGTGATAGCGACGAAGATATTGCAAGTCCATTATTTGCAACTGCTGTTGGTTTGGTGATGGATGGCTTAAAGCGTCAAGACCGTAAAAAGGCTGAGGAAGATGAAGAAGCGGTACAAACTTTGGCAGGTGTAGAGCAAAATATTACTGAGGCACAGCAAGAGGTTGTTGTTGAGCCACCTGTAAAAGAACGTCGTTCATTTTTAGACAAATTAACCGAGCGTGTAAAAGAGTTTTTAGATAACGCAGAATAGGGCTAAGTGTAAAGAAATTGTCCGGTGGACAATTTTAACGAAGAGCCAGCGCTGAGGCGAGTGCAATTGAAAAATAAAGCATGATGACTTAAATAATCATCATGTATTAAAAATAAAGTAAAGTTTAAAATATATAAAATCCCATAATCTCAAAAAATATGAGTAATAGCAACGAATTTGGAAACATTTCATTTGATTTGCCTAAGCATCAATCTAACGTTATTAAGGTTATTGGTGTCGGTGGTGGTGGTAGCAATGCCATTAATCACATGTTTCAGCAAGGCATAAAAGGTGTTGATTTTGTGATTTGTAACACAGATGCTCAAGCCTTACAGAATAGTGGTGTTCCTAATAAAATACAATTAGGTGTTAACTTAACCGAAGGATTAGGTGCAGGTGCAAACCCAGATGTTGGTGAGCAGGCTGCTGTAGAAAGTTTAGAAGATATTCGCAGAATGTTAGATACCAATACAAAGATGGTATTTATCACTGCTGGTATGGGTGGAGGTACTGGTACAGGTGCGGCACCTATCATTGCAAAAATGGCAAAAGAATTAGATATACTTACCGTTGGCATTGTAACAATGCCTTTTCAATTTGAAGGTAAGATGCGTAACGAACAAGCGCAACGTGGTATCGAAAAATTGCGAGTTCATGTAGATTCGTTGGTTGTTATTAATAATAACAAACTACGAGAAGTTTATGGAAATTTAGGCTTTAAAGCTGGTTTCTCTAAAGCAGATGAGGTATTATCTACAGCTTCAAGAGGAATTGCAGAGGTAATTACACATCATTACACACAAAACATTGATTTACGCGATGCAAAAACAGTTTTAAGTAATAGTGGAACAGCCATTATGGGTTCAGCTACAGCATCTGGACAAACCAGAGCGCAAGAAGCTATAATGAAAGCTTTAGATTCACCATTACTTAATGATAATAAAATAACAGGTGCCAAAAACGTATTGTTGCTTATCGTTTCTGGTTCACAAGAAATTACTATCGATGAAATTGGTGAAATTAATGACCACATACAAAGTGAAGCAGGTCATGGTGCCAATATTATAATGGGAGTTGGTGAGGATGAAGCTTTACAAGAATCTATTGCTGTAACCATTATAGCTACAGGTTTTGATATAGACCAGCAAAATGAAATTTCTAATACAGAAGCCAAAAAAGTAATACACGCCTTAGAAGAAGAGGTGGTTGAGGAAGTGAGTACTCAAGAAAGAGAGCCAGCAATTATAACACCAGATATCGTTTTAGAAGAACAAAAAGAAACACCAATTGTAAAGCATGTATTGATTGATGAGGACGATATTGAGCCAAAAGTAAATACGAGTATGGATATCATTCCTACAACCGATTTACTTAAAAATATGAGTGTAGTATATGATGAGGTATTAGATACAAAATCCGAACCCCAAATTACAAAAGTTGAGCCAGAGGAATTTATCATTACACCAATAGAAAATAAGGCTGAGGCTATTGAGATTGAGCCAGAAGAAGAACAAATTACATTAACTTTTGATTTGCCATTGTCTAATAATGAGCCAGAAAAAATTGAAGAACCAGAGGCTGATGAAGAAAAAATGTTTTTTAGTTTAGATGAAGATATAAAGAACCTTGAGGTCAATGAGCCAGTAGAAATTATTTCAGTAACCGAAGTTAATGAAGAAGGTGAGAAGCGTTATGCTTTAGAAGACGATTTTGAAACCTATGAATCTTCAATGAATACAAAAGCGGAAGGTATAGAGGTTAAAGAAGAAATAGTTTTTGAGAAGAAAGTTTTACCTGTTGAAGACGTCGAAGAAACCTTAGAGGAAGAGATTGACCCAATGAATAGTCCAATTTCTGAGCTTATAAAGGCACGTGCTGATGAGCGAAGAAAACATATGAAAGACTTTAATTATAAGTTTAATACAGCAAAGATTGACGAAATAGAAAAAGAGCCTGCTTATAAAAGACAAGGTGTTAACTTAGAAGATGCACAGCATTCTTCAGAAACTAATGCTTCTAGGATGTCTGTCGGTACAGATGATAACGACGATATTCAATTGAGAAGTAATAATTCATTCTTACACGATAACGTAGATTAATAAGTTTAAGTTAAGTATTATAATATATAATACCAAGGTCTACAACCCAAGGCATTCCCTCAATGTTTTGGGTTTTTTGTTGTGAGTTATCAAAATCAAAACTAACTTTTTTAGTATATTCGCTGTCCGTAAAATTTAAGGAATATGAGTTTACAAGATGATGTTATGGTTGCTATGAAAAAAGCAATGAAAGAAAAAGACCAAACTGCTTTAGCGGCACTTAGAGCGGTTAAATCTGAAATATTGTTAGCAAAAACAGCGTCTGGTTCTGGTGAAGAATTAACGGAAGAACAGGAGATAAAGATTTTATCAAAAATGGTAAAGCAACGCAAAGATAGTGCGGCAATATTCTTAGAACAAGATCGTAAAGATTTAGCACTACCAGAAATAGACCAGGCCGAAGTTATCAGTCAGTTTTTACCAGAAGCCCTAAGCGAAGAAGAAATAGAGAAAGTCGTTATTATGACTATTGATGAGGTTGGAGCACAAGGCATGAAAGATATGGGTAAGGTTATGGGTATTTTATCTAAAAAATTAGCTGGGCAAGCAGATGGGAAAACAATTTCAACAATTGTAAAAACTAAGTTATCTTAAATAGATACTTGGTCTAGCAGGTAATTATGGCCTCGTAGTTCAACTGGATAGAATATCAGATTTCGGCTCTGAGGGTTGGGGGTTCGAATCCCTTCGAGGTCACGAATAAATAGAAAAAGGTTAAAAGAAATTGAGTTTACTCAGATTTTTTTAACCTTTTTCTATTTTTAGAACGGAGCTCTGAAGGATGCGCGAAGCTAATTCTGTTTGTGATAGTTTGTATCAATAAAATATCCTCACTTAAAAGGTTGAAACTTTGTCTTGTTATGGTCACAAATAAATGTAAAAACTGAAAGCTAAATTTAATTTACTCAAAATTTTGTTAGCGGTTTTTTCTTTTTAAAAGGGGTGCTTTGAGGGGTGCAAAAGCAATCCAAAAGGGTATTTAGATGATATTTTCCTTTTGTATTTTGTTAATTAGCAGATTTATTTAGTATAAAGTTTAAATCCTTTATAGATTTAAATTAATAAAAAGTCCAACCCCATAAAATTGAGCTCACGCAGTTTTAAAGGGTTTGGCTTTTAGGTTTAATAATTCTCATCGCTTTAATATTTTTGAAATGGATAATAATGCCTATCAAAACTTAAGGGTTAATTTAAATTATAACTCTATTTCAGTATATTCGGCACATATTTAAGATGTCTATAATTTATCGTTAATAAACCTAATCACCTATAAAGAACCTAACCCTAAAGTTTATGTTTTTAGTTGTCTTTTTTGTGGGTATGACCTTAGTAATCCTTAGCAGATTTTATGTGTTTATTGAGCAGCAATATGCACTAAAATTCAACAGTCCTTTTTTTAGAACTTTTATTCTTTTTAAGAAAACACTGCCTAAAAGCCAACGCCTCATCCTTGAACGCAAATTTTTATTTTACAATCAACTAGACCACAGAGATAAAACTATTTTTCAGCATAGAATGGTCGCATTTATAAATTCAAAAACGTTTATTGGAAGAGAAGGTTTAAAGATAACTGATGATATGAAGACGTTAATTTCTGCCACTGCAGTAATGCTAACCTTTGGCTTTAGGAATTATAAGCTTCATTTATTTGAAAACATAATAGTTTATCCAAAAATGTACTACTCTCAAATTAACGAGACCTATCATAAAGGGGAAATAAATCCGAGATTGAAGACCATTGTGTTTTCGTGGGAAGATTTTGAACATGGCTATAAAGTGGGAGATGATAATCTAAATCTAGGAATTCATGAGTTTGGACATGCTATTCATTTAAATGCCTTTAAAAATAGCGATATTAGCAGCCAGATTTTTAATAATGGTTTTGGGAACATAACTACATATCTTAACGAACACAAAACAGTAAGATTTAAATTAATTGAATCTCGTTATTTTAGGGAATATGCTTTTACAAACCACTATGAATTCTTTGCAGTATTATTAGAAAATTTTATGGAGACGCCAGAGCATTTTAGATATCAATTCCCAGAACTCTATCGCTATATGAAAGGTATGCTCAATTTTAATTTTGCGAATTACTAGTTAAGAATAAATAAAATATTATTTTTAAATCCTTTTAAATTAAATACTTATATGAAAAAAATATTGGTTACAGGTGGTGCTGGTTTTGTAGGGTCACATTTATGCGAACGTTTATTAAATGAAGGTAATGAAGTTATCTGTTTAGATAATTATTTTACTGGTGCAAAAAGGAACATAGAGCACTTAATGGATCATAACTACTTTGAGTTGGTAAGGCATGATATTACAAATCCGTATATGGTAGAAGTTGATGAGATTTATAATTTAGCTTGCCCTGCTTCACCTGTTCATTATCAATATAACCCTATTAAAACCGTTAAAACTTCTGTAATGGGAGCTATTAATATGTTAGGTTTGGCTAAGCGTGTTAAAGCTAAAATATTACAAGCGTCTACGAGCGAGGTTTATGGAGATCCTAATGTACACCCACAGAAAGAAAGTTACTGGGGAAATGTAAACCCAATAGGTCAAAGGTCTTGTTATGATGAAGGTAAACGCTGTGCAGAAACATTGTTTATGGATTATCATAAAGAGAATAAGGTTAAGATAAAGATTATAAGAATATTTAATACCTACGGACCACGCATGCACCCTCAAGATGGTAGAGTAGTGTCTAATTTTATAGTCCAAGCACTAAAAGGCGATGATATTACCATCTTTGGTGATGGAAAACAGACACGAAGTTTTCAGTATGTAGATGATTTGGTGGAAGGTACTTGCCGTATGATGAATAGTAGAGATGGCTTTGTTGGTCCGGTAAATATTGGTAATCCAGTAGAGTTTACCATGTTACAACTAGCGCAAGAGGTAATAGAATTAACAAATTCTAAATCTAAGTTAACGTATTTACCTTTACCTCAAGACGATCCTATGCAGCGTAAGCCAGATATTAGTCTAGCTAAAAAGGAGCTTAATGGCTGGGAACCTAAAGTACATTTAAAAGAAGGACTTAAGCATACTATTAAATACTTTGATCAATTGTTATCAGAATAAATTTATTTGCTCTTGTAAAAGACTTCAAAATAAAAAAAGCCTCATATTTTATGAGGCTTTTTTTATTTAATAATATAGTTGGTCACAATCTACAAAGCAAATATTAATTGTAAGTGAGATTGAAAGTGGTTATTATCAAAACCGCTATCCTTATGATTAAAGGCAAATTTACCTATGGTCTGTAATCTTGCTCCAAGTGTTTTTCTTCTATTAAACCAAACAAGTACTCCACCACCAAGGTTAAATGATAAATTAACTTCATCTACTGAAAAAAGACCAAGACCAGAATTGGCATAAATCTCAAGCCATTCAACGTCTGGTAAGATATGTTTACCAAAATAATACTTAACGTGTGTATCAAAGGATGTATACGTAAAATCTTCTTTCAGAGTAACACCGTCAATGGTATTTCCTTCAGGAAATTTATTTAATGTGAACGCTTGTTCAATAGATAAACCAGAATCCCAAATGAGTTCTACTCCTAAAGATAAAGGCAAGCCATTTGCCCAATCTCCTGGGCTATTAAAAGGTGATCTCGTTCCAAGACTATTTATAGAGTTAAGACCTACACTGGCAAACCAGTCCTTATCGCTTCTTTGCGCAAAAGAAAAAGAACTCACAAAGATTAATATTAATAATAGAGTTGTTTTATTCATGTTAAAATAATTTTATCAAAGTTAAACTTTATGCTTTATAAAACAAATTATAAGTTAAACTTATTAAGTTTAACAAATTCTATGTTAAGATCCTTTTAATAATAAGGTTAAACGCTTGGTAATGCGTTTTCTATCTTTTATTATAGCTTTTCTGTATGCGTTGTTTGTACAGAAAAATTTGATGCGATTTAAGATCAGCTTTAAATTGTATTTTAAAGTAATAATTCTATTCCAAATCTTATAAAATCTTGGGTGTTTGAGTTTATATAAATAAAATTTTTTAGCAAATAACTGATTATCAATTATTTGACCGTTAGTATCTGCAAAAAATAAATTAATTATTGTATTGTAATCTTTAATTATTTTTTCATTATACCATAAGGGCTTTAGTCCTTTTGTTTTTATCAACAAAATAGTGTCGTATGCTGATCTAAAATTAATGTTGTTATATAAATTACCATTATCATTAACTTGAAAGTTTAGAATATTATGTTTTAGTAAATGATTAAACGATGGTATACATATATTATGTTGTGTCTGTTTTTCTTTAAAAATGTTAGTGCTTCTTAAGTCATCATCCGCATAATCCATAAATAATTTACGATGTAATTCTACGGCACAAATAAATTTATTGGTTTTAAGTCTTGGTAAATGTTTATGTTCAAAAAAATCATCGCCCAGCGTATGTTCCGCTGGTGTATAACTGTGGTTTTTTAGTAATTTAAAAGCCTGGTTGAGTTGTTGTTTAGGTATAAGTATATCTATATCTCCAATCATACGTTCGCCTTTATCGGTATACAGATTACTTATTAATAATGCTGATCCTTTTAGAAAAACATAATTAATTTTATGTTCATTTAATAGTTGAGATAAACTTAATATTTGTTTTAATATTAATTCATTTCTATTTCTGTTAAGTTCTGTTATCTCTTTTAGATAAGTATTTAATTCACTAGGTAATACGTGTGTTAGTTTTTTAACTAAAAGTCTACAATATATGGCGGGTAACACTAAGTGTTTGCTTCCTTGTATTACAATGGCGTCCCAGTCTATTAAAGGACTTTTTAGATGAGATTCTAAGTCGCTATTATTTTTTTTAAAACTGAGTATGTCCGCTATATTTTGATATGTCTCAGTTAAATTACGCATAGAAAGATTAATCTGGAAAACAGTAATATACTAATTTATTTGATGATTTTTTAGGTCAGCAAATAACGATTTTATTTTAGTTGTTACACTTTCGGTATCACTGTAGGTTAACTCGTAAAATGTTAACGTTGAGAGCCAATTTAAAAGTTGCTCGGCATGTGTTTCATTATGAGAGATCCAAGAATCTGGTATAAGGGTTTCCATAACTTTTTTAATAGAGACTTTTTTTAATTGTGTTGTAGATCCTTCTTTGTAGTTAACCATAACAATTGCTTTACATGGGTAGCTACTTGGGTTTGTAATTGTAGGTGGAATATATTTTATAGCACCTTTTGAGGCGTTAAGGGTTGTAGTGGTTAAGTTTTCTAAATTAGGAACATAGGCTTTTAAAGCTTTAAATGCACCATGTTTTATAGAGGTCGCGGACGGATTACTATAGATGTGTCGGTCTTTAGAAAGTATAGGCGAAACATCGTCAGCAACTATTGTGAACCCTTTTTGTGCCATTAAGGTACATAAGGTGCTTTTACCTTTTCCAGATTTACCAACACAGAGTATAGCATTGTGTCCATCAGAAATTGCTGATCCGTGAAATGTGCCAATCCAGTCTGTTTCCTTTTTTTGATGCACTAAACATAAAAGATGCATAAAAAATTTGCCTTGAATAAAATGAAAGTTCTGTTTTTTAGCCGCCTTCAGTAATATTTGGTTTTTAAAGAGCACTAGTTCATCATCTTTAAGATAAACATCAAAAATGGTAGTGGATTTATGTTTTAGAGTAGTCTCTAAATGTGCAATTTGCGGATGTATAATATTTTTAATGGATTCTGATCCAAAATAAATAGAAAAGGTATTTGTTCCTGCTCGGTAATGCTTCAATATTTGACGCTGAGTAGGGTTAAATTTATGCAGAGATTCTAAATGCTCTATATCCGCTTTTATATTACAATTTCTAAGATATAAAGATAGATTATTTGCAATAGAAGCTTGTTGGTTACTGCTATACGTATTTTCTAAATTACCCTTAAAGGCTGCTAATGATTTAGACGCTAAATAGAGGTCTAAAACACTTTTAAAATCGTTATCAACAACACTATAGACATTAGAATACGAGAACCACAAAACCCAAAACTTACCAAATTGTTTTTGATATGTTGGGGAAAGTTTGGTGTCCAATTTTTAAATTATTAATCTAGAGGATTACCTCCTGGATCTGGAATAGACTGAGCCTGAGATGTTTGAGGATTTAAAATTAAAAATGTACCAACAGCCGTTATAGCGGCATATTTTCCCATTTTTTTAATGGCGTCTTTGCGTGTAATTTTATAGGTGTTATTGTCTTTTTTCATAGTTTTGGGCTTGATTTGGCTTCAAAAATAATAAAATAATTCACTTATTGGGTTAAAAAGGTACTCGCTTTTTCAATGCTGGTATGGTAAACTAGGTTTAATATTCAATTTTATATACGAATATTTTAACATTATAGTTTTTTAAACTATAAATCTAACGTCTAAATCTTTTATTTTAAAATTATTTTTTGAGCGATTTTAAAATTAATATTTTTTAATTCTATAACGTAAATCCCTTGTGTTAAGTTGCTTACGTCTATAATATGTTTGCGTTTACTTTGGTTTAAAACATTAGTTTTAATTAATCTTCCTTGTATATCGTAGAGGTTTAAGTCTGTGTCGTTATACAACTCACCGGAGATTATAATGGTTTTGTTAGTAGTGTCCGTGAAGATATTGAGGTTATTTAAAAGATTTTCAGGCCTAGATAATGTTGTGTTAGAAAATCTTATAAAAAATCGTCCTGTACCACTCAAATCTGTAATTGGTGTGGTGATATAGTCATTAGAATTTAATAACGTAATTGTATTAGCTTCGGTATCTTCAAGATATACATCAATAGCGTTTGGAAGTGAAGTGCAGGCAATACTAAATGTTAATTCTTCCCCTTGAAGACTATTAATTCCTAAAGGAATAGAAATATTATTTAGATCCTCCGTGCTCAAAGACTGTATAGCCATGTTTCTACCTTCATTATTTTCAACTAAATGAGAATAAATACTGTAAGTATCGCTAAACTCGTCAAGGGTAGCAGCATCATATCTTGGGTCTAAACCAAGGGTAGAGTTATCATTAAAATAAAAGCTAGTTCTTTCGGTATTTGTACCCTTTGTAAGCGCTAGTTTTAGATTGTAATTAACAATGTTAGCCCTTCCTTCAATAAAATCATCAGTGCCAGAAGTTGTCCTCATATCAGCCGGGAAACCTGTGCTTCCTGTTGAAAATAATACATCGCCAGCATCTCCCATAGCATTGGCTGTCCCTGCTGCTACAAAAAAGGCTTGACCCGGAGCAATGTTTAAAGTATTGTTTGATGTATTATTGATAATTGTAAAATTGCCAGTGGTATCTCCAGATCCGCTGTAAGTACCACTATTATATGCATAAATCGCCATTGCACTCGGGTCTAAAATAGCATCATTAAAATCTAGCCAAGCTTGGGCATCTACATAACTGGCAAAAGGATTTCCAATTAAATTCCATTGAGATCCACCAACTAAAGGTTTTGTAAGCATAATAGACTTATTTGTTTGAAGTACCTCACCTGTAAACGTCAGAGTTTCACCTATAGTTGTAGCCGCTCTATATCCTTTAGCAATTAAAAGATTTTCTGTGCTGTTAGAGTCATAATTTTGATAGTCGGCCAGTAGCGCATTATTCTCATAAGGGCCAAAAGCGTAAGTAGTGACTATAGTTGTTTGTGACGCTAATTTACTTGCGTTGGCAGGATTGCCAGTGGCTAAAAATGTATCAAATGTAAGACCACCAGATGGGAATAATGGTAACGAAATTAAATCATTACCTCCATTACCAGTAGGGCCTGTGCCTACAACGTTAACAAAGCGATTATAATTTGTCGTACCAATAATATTACCATCCGTTATTAAACTAGAAAATGATCTCGATGTAGATTCTAAAGTGATATTGTTTACGGTTAAAGTGCTTCCAGATGCAACTATGACGGCTGCTCCAGGGTTAACAATAACATCATTAAGGTTTACATCTGTGTTTAAAATTACTACGCCATCAGCAACAATCGCGTTGGATGCTCCTGTTGTAGCATCAGGCTCTGCAGGATACCACGAACCACCAGAGTACGCATAACCATTATAGATACCTTCTATTTTAAAATTGTCGAACTCTATAATATCACTACCTCCATTAAGCGTGCCGGTTAATTGTAATCCAACAGTAGAAGTTCCGTCAGCAACAGCAACCGTAATAGTGCCATTTACACCAGGTGCGGTATCCGGATCGTTAAAATATTCTACTGATCCTTGTCCTATTCCATCAATTATAATTTCATAATCTCCTGTTTCTGCATTAGCAAAGGTATGGTAGTCAAAGCTAACCGTGATAGAGGTGTAGTCTGAAACATCAACGTCGTTAAAAGTGAACGTATAAGGTGATAATGTTGGTTCACCATTTTCCCCAGCTAAATCTCTACCAAATGCTGTATTGCCAGAAAAATTGACATTATTACTTGAAGCTGCTTGAATAAATAATCCTTCATTTGGTGTCGACGGATCAACAAAGCGTTGCGACTCTATATCATTATTCCAGTTTGGAAATGTGCCATCAAAATCTTCAATAACAATTGTAATAGCAGGACTAGATTCATTGTCTTCTATAGTTAAATCAAACGTAGATTGCGAGCCTATGGTAGCGTTATTTCCACCTGTAACACTTGTAATATTAAACGTTAAGGTTTCGTCTCCTTCAAAAATGGTATCATCAGTAATTGTAACTGTCAACGTTTCATTCATTGACGAAGCTGCAGGGAATGTTACTGTTTGTGTGGTGTATCCATTAATATCGGTAGCATCACCAGTTGTTAAAACAACGTCAAAACTAGTAGCATTTATAACGTCTTCGTTTGTGATTTCAAACGTTAAATCAATGCTGCCAACATCTTCTAAAATAGTTATTGATGTAGCGGTGAATTGTACCATGGTATCTGTGCTAGGTTCAGAAGTACCAACCCAGTCTCCTGGGTCAAAATCAGTAGGTGCGGATTGAGCAGAATTTGTATGGTTAGTGCACCCTGCAACGGTTGTGTCTGCCCAAACATTCCATTCGGCTTCATTCCAAGTTCCATTTCCTGATGTTACTGTAGCCACTCTTTCTGCTCTTCCATCTTCGAATTCGTGACAAGTGTTTGCGCCATCTTCACCAGGAACTCCAAATATATCTACAATGGTCCCTGTATTATCAATTAAGGCAATGTTATCATCCCCATTACTATCCGCTGGGCCGTTACTCCCTAATTGCACTACTGTGCCAGAAAAATCAGAAAACGTATTTGAAAACGTTGTGCTATTGGCTGCGTAAATTATAAAATTACCTGGTGCTATTGTGCCTGATAAGGTGACATCATTTTGAGGGGCCGTGTTTCCGTTAGTCCATCTTCTGAGTGCCCAAGTTGAAAGGTCTATAGATGAACCACCAGCGTTGTATAGTTCTACATATCTAGATCCTGCACTATTATTAGGATCCGCAAGTTCAGTAATAAAAACTTGTGCAGATCCAATACTGGTGTATGCTAATGTAAGGATGAAAAAGTAAAAATGTTTCATTTATTATAATATTGAATTATTCAATTTGTAGCTATTTAAATAAAAGGTAAAATCTATAAGGGACACTAAATATAGTAAAACAAATAAAAAGTCGTCTCTGTGAGGTGTTAAGAAATGTTTATGCAGTTATTAAAAATAATACTCAACTAAATTTTTGAGCTCTTTATTTTTTTTAGCTTTGTTGCTATTATTTAACCTTTTTTGCAGAAAATGTTAAATACAAATTTATCCTAAAAATATTTTTGAATATGCTATTAGATCTTATAGGTAGACGTAAAAAATTGTTTGAAGACGATTTTAAACAAAAAGAACATATTTTATCAACTAAGGTTAAGGATTCAAAATTTTTAGTTTTAGGAGGCGCGGGTTCTATAGGCCAGGCAGTTACAAAAGAAATTTTTAAGCGTTTACCATTAAAATTACATGTTGTAGATATTAGTGAAAACAATTTGGTAGAATTGGTTAGAGATATAAGAAGCTCTTTTGGTTATATAACAGGTGATTTTAAAACCTATGCTTTAGATATAGGGTCTAAAGAATATGATGCATTTTTTAATGCTGATGGCGATTATGACTATATACTTAACCTATCTGCATTAAAACATGTGAGAAGCGAAAAAGATCCATATACGCTTATGCGTATGATAAATGTAAATGTTTTTAATACCATAAAAACTGTTGAACAGGCCATTGAAAAAGGGGTGAAAAAATATTTTTGTGTATCTACGGATAAGGCGGCTAATCCTGTAAATATGATGGGTGCATCTAAACGAATAATGGAGATGTATCTTATGAAGTTAAGCCATAAAATACCAATTTCTACAGCAAGATTTGCTAATGTGGCTTTTTCTGATGGGTCATTACTTTATGGCTTTAATCAACGCATTCAAAAACAACAGCCCATAGTTGCCCCTAATGATATTAAACGTTATTTTGTTGTACCACAAGAAGCAGGAGAACTTTGTCTAATATCTTGTTTATTGGGTGAGAATAGAGATGTTTTTTTTCCAAAGCTAAATGAATCTTTACATTTAATTTCTTTTGCAGACATTGCAGTTAAGTATTTAAATAAACTAAATTATCAACCTTTTTTATGTAAAACAGAAGCAGAGGCAAGATCTAATACTAGTGCTTTAATTGCTGAAAACAAGTGGCCATGCCTTTTTACAAAAAGTGATACCACAGGAGAAAAAAGTTATGAAGAGTTTTATACGGAGTCAGAAACCTTAGATTTAGAAACCTTTAAGGGCTTAGGCGTCATTAAAAATGAACCTGTTTATGATGAGGATAAATTAAATTATTTTTCAAATTCTGTAAAAAAAATGATGAAGCAAAACGCTTGGTCTAAAAAGGATTTAGTTGATTTGTTTTTTAGTATGATTCCTGATTTTGGCCACATGGAAACCGGTAAATATTTAGATAGTAAAATGTAATGAAAAATTTTGACGCCGTAGTTAGCCAAATACAAAAATTATATAACACCTCAGACTTTATTCCTTTGCATCAACCTTGTTTTAAGGGTAATGAAAAAAAGTATTTAGAAGCCTGTATCGATTCTACTTTTGTATCTAGTGTGGGTAAATATGTAGATCAGTTTGAGGCTATTTTAGCAGATATTACCAATACTGAAAGGGCAGTTGCGGTAGTAAATGGTACGGCAGGGATTCAAGTCGCTTTAAGACTCGCAGGAGTTGAGGCTAACGATGAGGTTTTAACGCAAGCACTTACCTTTGTTGCAACAGCCAATGCTATTTCTTATAATGGTGCACATCCTGTTTTTTTAGACGTCGATTTAGATACTATGGGGTTGTCACCACAAGCGGTTTCAAATTTCTTAGAGGACAATGCAGAATTAAAAGACGGTGACTGTTATAATAAAGTTACAGGGAGAAAGATAAGTGCTTGTTTACCAATGCATACCTTTGGTTTTTCAGTACACTTAGATGCACTTATTAAGGTTTGTAATAAATGGCGTATAAAAATTGTAGAAGATGCTGCGGAAGCACTTGGGAGTACCTATAAGAATAAGCCTCTTGGTAGTTTTGGTGATTTAGGTGTTTTTTCTTTTAATGGGAATAAAATAACAACCTCTGGAGGTGGTGGAGCTATAGTTACCAAAGATGAACGCTTAGCTGAAAAAGGGAAGTACTTAACCACAACGGCAAAACAGCCACATGCTTATGAATATTTTCATAATGAATTAGGCTATAATTACAGAATGCCCAATATTAATGCAGCATTGGCATGTGCTCAGTTAGAACAGCTCAATGGCTTTATCCGCGAAAAAAGAGGACTTGCAATGCGTTATGAGGATTTTTTTAAATCAATGGGTATAAAATTTAGAACCGAAACACAAAACACCAAAGCCAATTATTGGCTAATGTGTATAGAACTGGCTAACAAAAAAGAACGGAATGCTTTTTTAGACTATACAAATTCTAAAGGTGTAATGACAAGGCCAATATGGCAATTAATGTTTAGGCTTCCAATGTTTAAAGATTGTCTAAGGGATAGTCAAAAAAATGCTATATTTTTGGAAGAACGAATTGTAAATATACCCAGTAGTGTTAGAACCTAAAATTGTACTCGTTGGATATTCTGGACATGGAGTGGTTGTTGCCGAATCGGCTAAAGCTAGCCTTATGAACCTTTGTTACTATACGGAAAAAGAATCGCTTAAGTTAAATATTTTTGATTTAGAATATATAGGTTTTGAAGGCGATAGTGATTTTAAATATTGGGATGAAAATTTAAATTTTATTCTCGGTATTGGGGATAATAGTATTCGTAAAAAAGTAGCACAACTTATCTTAAGTCATCATAAAGCCATTCTAAACGTTATAGATCCTACTGCTAATATTTCTAATCATATTAATCTTGGAAAAGGTAACTTTATAGCAAAGCATGCTGTTGTTAATACTTTAGCATCAATTGGCGATTATTGCATCATAAACACAGGTGCAATTATTGAGCATGACTGCAAAATATCTAGTGGTGTACACGTTGCACCAGGTGCCTGTTTATTAGGCAATGTAAGCGTTGGTGAAAATTCATTTATAGGAGCAAATTCAGTTGTAAAAGAAAATACTGTGATTGGAAAAAATGTTGTAGTTGGTGCTAGCGCTGTAGTATTAAATGATATAGAAGATAACACTAAAGTGGTTGGGAACCCAGCAAGAGTTATTTAATATGAGTAAAGTTATAATAATAGCAGAGGCAGGTGTTAACCATAACGGAAGTTTAGATAATGCCTTTAAGCTAATAGATGCAGCCGTAGATGCTGGTGTAGATTATGTAAAGTTTCAGTCTTTTAAGACAGAGAATTTAGTTTCAAAAAAGGCAAAAAAAGCGAATTACCAAGTAAAAAACACCGCTAACGATAATGAGTCTCAGTTTCAAATGCTTAAAAAGTTGGAGTTGTCTGTTGAAGACCATGAGCAGCTTATAGCCTATTGTAAGGCCAAAGGCATTCAGTTTTTTTCAACAGCTTTTGATTTAGAGTCCTTAAAGTATCTTAAAGATATTGGTTTAGAAATAGTGAAAATTCCATCTGGCGAAATTACTAATTTACCTTACCTTAAAAAAGCGGCAAAGTTATTCAGTAAAGTTATTATTTCTACAGGGATGTCAACACTCCAAGACGTTAAAGCGGCACTAGATGTGTTTTTATCGCATAAGATAGATAAGCGAAACATTACTATTTTGCATTGTAATACAGAGTACCCAACACCATTTACTGATGTTAATTTAAAAGCAATGTTGCATATTAAAGATTCGTTTTCTGTTGCTGTAGGGTATTCTGACCATACGCTAGGTATAGAAGTACCAACTGCAGCAGTTGCTTTGGGTGCATCTGTGATAGAAAAGCATTTTACACTAGATAAAACTATGCCAGGACCAGACCATGCAGCATCTATAGATCCAAAAGAACTTAAGCTCATGGTAGAAAGTATACGTAATATAGAAAAAGCCATTTCGGGCTCTGGTATTAAGGCGCCAACACCAAGTGAAACAAAGAATATAAAAATAGCACGAAAAAGCATACATTGTACTAGAGATTTAAAAAAGGGACATGTAATTATGGATATAGATATTACTGCCTTGCGACCAGGAGATGGTATTTCACCCATGGATTGGGATGAGGTTGTAGGAAAAACCCTAAATAAAGGAGTTAAAAAGTTTGATAAGTTAAAGTGGTCAGATTTTATATGAAAATAGGCATTTTAACAAGCTCTAGAGCAGATTATGGTATTTACCTGCCGTTACTAAGAAAATTAGAGATAGACCCTTATTTTAAAACAGAAATCATTGCCTTTGGGACGCACTTATCCGAGTCACATGGTTATACCTTAAACCATATTAAAAATGACGGGTTTAAAACTATACATACTGTATCTTCCTTAGGAGATGATGATAGTCAATATGGTATTGCTGCCTCTTATGGCAACACGGTACTAAAGTTTGCTGCTTTTTGGAAAGCAAATATCTATGATTTAGTATTTTGTCTTGGCGATAGGTTTGAAATGAGTGCTGCCGTACAAGCAAGTATTCCTTATGGTGTATTTTTAGCGCATATCCATGGTGGGGAAACAACTTTAGGGGCAATTGATAATATATATAGACATCAACTAACGCTTGCTTCAAAGTTACATTTTGTAGCCACATTGGCGTATAAAGTTAAAGTTGAGCAACTCACAGAAAATTCAAATTTGGTTTTTAATGTAGGCGCTTTAAGTTTAGACGGTATAAAGAAGTTTAAGCCTTTAGATAAACAAGAATTATTTAGTGCTTTTAATGTTAAAGATCAGCCCTTTGCTTTAGTAACATTTCATCCAGAAACTGTGGCTGTTGAGCGTAATAGAGAGTTTGCTTCGCAAATGAGACTAGCATTAGAAGCATTAACAGTGCTGTTACAAATTGTAGTAACCATGCCAAATGCAGATACTTTAGGTGGTGTTTACAGAAAGGAGCTAATGAAACTTAAAGAACATGTCCCAGATAAAGTGGTGTTAGTAGAAAATTTTGGGAAACAAAATTATTTCACAGCAATGCATTATTGTAGATTGCTTTTAGGTAATACGTCTAGTGGCATCATTGAGGCAGCTTCATTCAAAAAATATGTTGTTAATGTAGGTAAAAGACAAAAAGGAAGGGCACAAAGTGAAAATACCTTTGATGTAGATTTTAATGCGGAACATATTGTAAATAAAGTGAAAACTATTATGGAATTGCCTGTTTTTAAAGGAGAAAATGTGTATTATAAAGCGGGTACCGCAGAAGGTATAATCCAAACGATTAAAACCTATGATAAACTATAGAGAACATTTAGTATTACATAAAACAACAATACGTAAAGCCCTATCAAAACTAGATGTTTTAGCGGCTAATGCGGTTGTTTTTGTAGTAGACGAAGACGATAAGCTTATAGGATCATTAACAGATGGTGATGTGCGTAGAGGGTTAATAAAAGGTGTAAATTTAGAAGATACTGTAGATAAAATTATACAAGACAATCCTAAGTTTATTAGAAAGGACAAACGGGATATTCTCCAGATTATAGATTATAGAGAGCGAAATTTTAAGATAGTACCCGTTTTAGATAAGGACGATAAAGTGATTAATGTTGTTAATTTTAGAAATATGCGTTCTTATTTACCTGTAGATGCCGTTATTATGGCAGGTGGCAAAGGACAAAGATTAAGACCATTAACCGACACCATACCTAAGCCACTTCTAAAAGTTGGTAACAAATCTATTATGGAGCATAACGTAGATAGGTTAGCGCTTTATGGTATAGACGATTTTTGGTTTTCAATTAGATATTTAGGAGAACAGATAGAAGATTACTTTGGCGATGGAAGTAAAAAAAATAGTTTATTTAATTATGTATGGGAAAATGAGCCATTAGGTACAATAGGATCAGTGTCTAAAATAAAAGATTTTAAGCATAATCATATATTGGTGTCTAACTCAGACATATTAACCAATTTAGATTATGAAGCTTTTTATTTAGATTTCATAGATAATGATGCAGATTTAGCAGTTGTAACCATACCATATACAGTAAGTGTACCTTATGCGGTTTTAGAAACCACCGATAATACAATCATCAATTTTAAAGAAAAACCAACCTACACCTATTATTCTAATGGTGGTATTTATTTAATGAAAAAAGAAGTTTTAGATTTAATACCAGAAAACACACATTTTAATGCTACAGATTTAATGGAAAAGCTTATAAAAATGCATAAAAAAGTAATTTCATTTCCATTAATAGGGTATTGGTTAGATGTAGGTAAACACGAAGATTTTGAAAAAGCACAAAGAGATATTAATACTATAAAATTTTAATATGCAACCGATAGTTGTCATACCAGCCAGAGGAGGATCTAAAGGAGTGCCAGGAAAAAACATTAAAGTACTCAATGATAAGCCTCTAATACAATATACTATTGATGCCGCCAGACACGTGTTTAAGGACAATGAAATTTGTGTTTCTACTGATGATAACATAATAAAAAGTACTGTTGAATCTCTAGGCTTAAGAGTACCGTTTTTACGACCAGCACATCTCGCTACTGATACCGCAACCTCCAGAGATGTTTTGTTGCATGCGCTCCAATACCATGAAGCACAGCATAAAAAAACACCAGATGTTATTGTGCTTTTGCAACCAACGTCTCCCTTTAGAACAGCAGAACATATAAAAGAAGCCTTAGTACTTTACAATGAAAAGCTGGATATGGTGGTATCTGTAAAAGAGACCAAAGCTAATCCTTATTATGTATTGATGGAAGAGGACGATAAGGGGTTCTTAGTAAAATCTAAAGTATCTAATAGTACCAGAAGACAAGATGTACCTAAAGTCTGGGAAGTCAATGGAGCCATTTATATAATTAACCCAAAATCTTTAAAAAATAAAACCTTTGCAGCATTTAAAAAGGTGATTAAATATAAAATGGATGAAATGAGCTCTCATGATATTGATACGATGTTAGATTGGCGGATTGCGGAGGGGATTTCTAAAGATTTACTTTTCTGAAATTTAAATAAAAGATGGACTAATCAAAATTTTTTAACTGCTTTATTTGTTTAGTTTTGTGATTACTAAATTTTTTAAATGAAGCATTTGGTTTTTATTGTTGGGGATTTTATTTATAAGGTTTTGTTTAAATGTCACAAAGCAATTTATACAAAAAAAATAAAAAGTAAATACCAAATACATAAATCTGTTACGTTTTGGCGAAATACATTTATTACCAGTGAGGGAACCATACAAATTGGTAAGGGCACTTATATAGGTCAACAGACGTATATTTCTGCAAACCCTTCTGGAAGTAAAATTAAAATAGGTTAGAATGTGGTTGTAGCAGCAAATAGTTTTGTAAATAAATCTTTTGATGATAATTGTATTGTAGGTGGAACGCCAGCTAAAAAAATAAAGGATGTTTAAGTTATTACTAAAAGGCTCTGTTTTTAAGCTTTTTGACTTCATAAGACCCCTTGTGGTAATCCCTTTTTTTATTAGAAGTTTTGGTGTGGATTCCTATGGTGTATATGTACAAATTGTACTTATAGCTACTCTTATGTATCCTATTTTAGATATGGGAATTGGCATGGGTGTTCAGCGTTTTTCAGATAAGTTAGCGGATCGTAAACTCATAAGAGAGATTTTTGGAATCCAACGTGTAGCAATACTGTTTTTTTGTGCAATGTACACTATTGCTATGTTGTTTGTTGATGTTAGGGAATTAATATTTGGACCCTACGAGTCAAATGCGATGATACTTTCATCATTTTTTTATATTCTCTTCTTTTCTCTTAATAACACCTTACAAGGCGTGTTAAGGGCTCAATCTAAAATTGGAAAGCTTGTGAAATATAGAGCTGTTTTTACTGGTTTAGAGGCGGTTTTATTATTAACTGTTTTATATTTTATTAAAGAATTTAGCTATTACTATATTTTGGTAATGGTTCTAT
The DNA here is from genome assembly GCF_937958655.1 of uncultured Winogradskyella sp. Taxonomy (GTDB): domain Bacteria; phylum Bacteroidota; class Bacteroidia; order Flavobacteriales; family Flavobacteriaceae; genus Winogradskyella. The sequence continues at coordinate 81,354 of NZ_CALGNH010000014.1, forward strand.
GTCAAATTATTTATTTTTTGCTTTTAGTTAAGCATGTCAATGGTTTTTTTACTTTTCAAAAAGCGTCATTCAAATTATCTCAACCCTCTAAGAAGTTTTTTAAATACTCGCTAGTAATTATCCCAACAGCACTTATTGGTTGGATTACATCATCTAGTGATCGTTTTTTTATTACAGATTATTTTGGTAGTGAATCTACAGGTTATTATTCAGCTTTAGCACAATATACAGGGTATATGAAATTAATAGTCTTTCCTTTTACATTTGTCTATTTTAAAGAGTTTAGTAAATTATTTGATAAAGATTTTAAAGGGTTTAAAGTGTTGTTTTTAAAATGTCTATCGATTTGTATTGGTTTAAGCTTATTGTTTTTTTTATGTTTATATATCTTTAGAGATTTTGTTTTTTTTAGTTACTTAGGCCTGAGTCATAAACCTGAATTTGAACAATTAGTGATATGGTTTTTAATTAGCTTTTTATTAATAAATATAGCTAGCTTTTTAAGTACATACATGCTGGTATCCAAACAAACTAAAATTATGTTGTATGCTATTAGCTTAGGTGCAATAACAAATTTTATTTTAAATAAGTTTTTTTTAAAAGATTATAACTACGCAAATTCGGCATTTTATTGGGCAATAAGTGTAGGTTTGCAAATATTAATATTATCAATATTTGTAATAAGAAACATAAAAATGAATGAAAAAAATACTATTCGTTGATGAAAAAGCATATCGTTTTTCTTTCTACTATAATGAGCAAACTTGGTGGCTAGAAAACGGTTTTAATGCCGTATTTAAGTCTTATGAAAAGAAAAAAAATAAATGGTTTGTCTATTTATGGGTAATATTTAATAAACCTCAATATGTTGTTTTTGTACAATTATCAACCAAAAATATATATTTAACTAAGTTATGTAACTTACTAAACATAAAAACTTTGTTTTGGCAACACGGTGTGTTTGCTTATGATGATGATTCTATTAATACTTTAAAAAAAATAAATGCTAGACTAAATACTTTATTATGTTTTTCAGAGTTTGATCGTCAGCAAATCAATAGATATTTCAGAGACGTTGATCATTATAAAATAATACCGCATTATGAGATTGAAAAAATTTCTAAAGGAATAAGACGTAACGATACATTTCTTTTCATTGGTCAAATTTTAAGTAAAGAGCAGTTAAAGCACTCTAACGCTAGGATTGAATATGATAAAAAATCAGAAGTATTATTAAATCAATTTTGGGATTATTCAAGTCAAAAGGATATAAAAATTAGTCTTAAAAAGCACCCAGGCGATAGAAGCAATTACTTAGAAACCTTACAACAAAAATTTTCAAATGTAACAGTAGAAAAAGATTCTATATTACCTAAAGCGGTAATAGGGTATTACTCAACACTAATATTGCCTTATCTTAGTCTCGGAGTTCCTTTTATACAATTAAAACATATTAGAAATAAGCTCGTAGATTTTGCGGTATATGATGCTAAGGGTATTTATAAGATAGATTCTGAAGGAGATATTGATACAGTTTTTCGCAAGGTAAAAGACTTAGAGATTAATGTAAATCAAAGTCATACTTTTTCCATCTCTACAGAATTGTTAAAAAATTTCAATTTATAAACAATGCATAAAGTTGTTTTAGTTCAAAGGTTTTATGCCAATTTTAGAGAAGGCTTATTTGAGAGTCTAAATGAGAATGCGAATTTTTATTTGTACTGCCATAATGTAGGGTATGGTAAAATAAAAACCCCAAAAAAATTAAAAGAAAAATCCTACTATAAGAGTTTATTATCTATTAGAATATATAAGGATTTTATATTATTTCCATTTTTGTTTTTTAAATTAATTTATCTAAAACCGTCTATAATAGTTGCGGAAGGAGGAAAAAATACAGTTAATAATATTCATGTATTATTATATTCTATAATCTTTAAGAAACCCTATCTAATATGGGATTTAGGTAAAGCGTATATGGATAAAAAAACCTTTACTTTATTTAAATTACCCTATGTTTATATTCAAAACTATATATATAAGAGAGCAAAAAAAATCTATACTTACAACAATCAAGGAAAATTGTATTTTCAAAAAAAATTCCCTAATATAGAAACTGTTGTTTTACAAAATACAGTAGATACGAGACAAATTAAAAAAATCTTAACAGCAAGTGCCAAATTTCCTGATGACATACCACATTCATTTCAAAATAAACGACTTGTTTTAGGGTATATTGGTTCAATTAATAAGAAAAAAAACACTCACGCATTAAAAATATTAGAATCTTTAGATGATATAGCATTAATAATTATTGGGGACGGTGAGAAAACGTATGTAGATGAATTAAAGATTTTATTTAAAAATATTGATTGTGCATTTGTAGGGTATAAACATTTACAAGAATTAAGAGATTACTATAATATTTTAGATGCTGTTATAATGCCAGGGTTGGGAGGGTTGACAATACCGCAAAGTTATGCGTTTGCTACCTGTGTAGTGGCTGTTGTTGCCGATGGTACGGAGAAAGAAATTATAAGTCATAATGACAATGGATTTATTTTAGAAAAAATTTCTGATGTATTAGATATTTTAAATAATGTAAGCAGAAAAGATTTAAAGGAAAAAGGAATTCGTGGGCAAGAAAAGGTATTCACGTATTATTCAATAGAAAATTATACTAGAAATTTCCTGTTAAATCTATGAAAATAAAAAACTTGTTAAATATCTATATAGCGTTAACGATTCTTGTTACGTTTTTAATGGATATAATTTATCCGTTTTTTCCAGAGTTTAGATACTTTAAATATATTGGGTTTCCTATATTTTTTATTTTGTTAAATAGATATTTAAAATTAAAAAATAGACCAAAATATAATAGAAATACTTTAGCATTTGTTGCGTTAATTCTTCATTCTTTAATGTTCTATTGGCTAATGCCGGGTAGTCAGGGTTTTTTAGAACTAATATTTATTTTTTCAGGTATTTCTATATGGCTATTTAGCTGGCATACAGAAGTAAACTTTAATTTAATTAGTTATCTCTCTTATTTTTGTTTTATAGTTTTTTATCTTGGGTTCGCAAATTTTGATTTTTCTTTAACCGCTTTTCTCAAATCAGAAACTTCAGATATTGAGGGTGGTATTTCTTTCGTGTTTGGTTTTTTAGCTCTTTATTTTTGGGAGAAAAAACAACACAAGCACTTTATAATCAATCTGATACTTATTATTTTAACACTAAAAAGAACAGTCTTAATCGCTTTAGTTTTTGTTGTTTTAATATCTGTTCTGCCAAAAAAAATATCAAAAAAAATCTATAATAGGTGGTTAGCAGTTACTGTTAATATCTTAGTGATATTTATTTTTCAGCTTTTTGCTCAGGGTGTTTTTGATGATGTCATAAGGGAGGTTACTAATTTAAGTCCAGGGGAATTTAGTTCGGGTAGGCAATATCTATTTAGTAAGTTATTTAATTTGTTTGACAATAGTGTATCCTCACTATTGTTTAATGGATTAGGTCAAGGAAGTGTGCCAGTCCTTCTAAGTGACTATATGGGACAGATTTTTTTATTACATAATGATATTCTTAAAATAACATTTGAGCATGGTTATTTGTTTTTGGTTTTATTTTTAAGTCTTTTCTATAAAACCAATGATGCTAGAATATTTAGATTATGTGTGTTTTTAAACATAATTTATCTTACGGATAATGCCCTGATTTATCAGTATTGTTATGCATTGTTTTTTGGTATGATTAATAACTATAATTTTCAAAATCAATTTAATTTTGTAATAACTAAATTGAAATATAACAATATTAAATAATGAAAAGAGTCTTGTATTTTATACAGTTACCACCACCTATACATGGTGCAGCTATGACTAACGAATTAGTTTTTAATAGTACCTGCATAAATACAGATATAGAGAAGAGACTCATAAGAATAAAGTATAGTCAAAATCTGTCAGCTATAAATAAATTTTCATTAAAAAAGGTTCTTAAATATACTCAGTTTTTTTTCAAATTTAGTTATGAGTTAGTTTTTTATCGGCCGAATTTGGTTTATTATAGCATACCACCTACGGGTAAAGGTTTGTACAAAGATTTGCCCTTTGTTTTGGTTTTAAAGTTATTAAAAGTAAAGCCGTTATATCACCTTCACGGTAAAGGAATAAGCCAAAATGTTTCCAAGTCAAAATTTATAAAGAATATCCATAGGTGGGTTTATTCTAACGCCGTAATAGTACATCTAAGTTTATCATTGTTAGAATTAGAAATAAAGAAATTGAATTTAAGAAATAGTGATTTACATGTTGTAAATAATGGTATTATTCCCATAGAAAAAGATTTCACAAAAATAAATCATAGTGAGCTAGATTTAAATGATGACATATTGTTTTTGTCAAATTTGAGAATTTCTAAAGGCATTCTTTTTGCTTTAGAGATTTTAAACAAACTTTTAGAGTCTAATAAGAAGGTTAAATTAAATATTGTTGGTGATTTTAGAGATGTTTCAACTCGTAATAAAGTAATGGACTACATTAAGTTAAATAATATAGAGAATAATGTAATTTTTTACGGAGCTTTATATGGAAATAAAAAATTTGAAGTTTTAGCCAAAACAAGCTTTTTATTATATCCATCGTTTAATGATGCGTATCCGCTGGTTTTGCTAGAATCATTGCAATTAGGAATTCCTATAGTGGCTTCTAATCAAGGGGCAATTCCAGAAATTGTAAATGATGAGGTGGGATATGTTTTTAAAACGGGCGATTTAAGTGCTGCTATTAATTTATGCGAGCAAATGTTAAATAAAACTATTGCTGAAAAACAACATATGAGTCGAGAATGTAAATACTATTTTGAAACAAATTTCACTAATACTATTTTTGAAAAAAATATGAAACAGGTTATAAATGCCGCCTTAAATGAGTATATTAATTAAATGCAACAACTCACACAAAAGCTAGGCTCTGGCGATATGATAATACAAGAAGTACCTTACCCACAATTAGGTAAAGGTATGGTTATTGTAAAAAATCATTACTCTATTATTAGTGCAGGTACAGAAGGTTCAACCGTTGTTGCAGCCAGAAAAAGTTTAATAGGAAAAGCCAAAGAACGTCCACAACAAGTAAAACAAGTAATAGATACCCTCAAAAAGCAAGGGCCAGTGCAAACCTATAGAGCGGTAATGAAAAAGTTAGATGCTTATTCTCCATTAGGTTACAGTTGTGCAGGCGAAGTTATTGAAGTTGGTGAGGGTGTTACCGAATTTGAGGTTGGTAATAAAGTGGCATGTGCTGGTGTTGGCTATGCCAATCATGCTGAGGTTGTATCAGTACCGACTAATCTTTGCGTAAAAATAGATGATAATGCCAACTTAAAAGATGCAGCTTACAATACTTTAGGAGCTATTTCTATGCAAGGAGTGCGTCAGGCAGATTTGCGTTTAGGCGAATCTTGTGTTGTTATTGGGCTCGGACTTTTAGGTCAGCTTGCCGCACTTATTCTAAAAGCATCAGGAGTTACCGTCATAGGCATTGATGTTGCTGAGGCTGCGGTAAAGCAAGCAGTAGATAATAATGTGGTAGATTTAGGATTTACCAGAAACACAGCAGGAGTAGAAGAACAAATTCAAAACATAACTAAAGGACATGGCGCAGATGCCGTAATAATAGCTGCTGCAACAACTAGCCTAGACCCTATAAACTTTGCTGGAGCTATAGCGCGCAAAAAAGGAAAAGTTGTAGTTTTAGGCGCAGTACCAACTGGCTTTGATCGTGATCCGTTTTGGTATAGAAAAGAGCTTGAACTGAAAATGGCATGTTCCTATGGTCCTGGTCGCTATGACTTAAATTATGAAGAAAAAGGCATTGATTACCCATTACCTTATGTGCGCTGGACGGAAAAACGCAACATGGAAGCTTTCCAAAACCTGATTACTACAAACAAAATAGATATTGGCTACTTAACGACCCACGAGTTTCAATTTGATAATGCCAAAGCAGCTTTTGATTTGGTAGTCTCCAAAGAAGAACCTTTTACTGGTATTGCTTTAAAATATGATGTTGATAGAGAAATCTCAAAAGCAAAAATTACAACCTCAGATAACGATAAATTAGGAAAAGTTAATATCTCATTTATTGGTGCGGGCAGTTATGCACAAGGAAATTTGTTACCTAATATCCCAGAATCATCAGATATTGGTCGTGTAGGTGTATTAACAAATACAGGAACAACATCTAAGCGCGTTGCAGAAAAATTTAAGTTTCAGTTTTGTGCCACTAACGAAGCTGATGTTTTAGATGAAAAAACCAATACAGTTTTTGTAGCCACACGCCACAATTCTCATGGCCCTTTCGTTCTTAAAAGTTTACAAGCCAATAAAAATGTTTTTGTTGAAAAACCGTTATGCCTATTAGAATCTGAACTTATGGATATTATCGAAGCACAATCAACAGCGCAAAAATCGGTAATGGTTGGGTTTAACAGACGTTTTTCACCTTTAACTACAAAGCTAAAAAAAGCCTTTGGTAACAGCCCAATGACTATGATATACAGGGTTAATGCAGGCGCTATTCCAAAAGATACATGGATTCAAGATTCAGAAATTGGTGGAGGCCGAATACTCGGTGAGGTGTGCCATTTTATTGATTATTTAACTTATCTCAACGGAAGTTTGCCTATAAAAGTTTCTGCTTCAGCAATTCCTGATGCAAATCAACTTAACGATACACTGAATATTTTAATTCAGTTTGAAAATGGATCGTCGGGTGTGGTTGGTTATTATGCTAATGGATCAAAGTCCATGACTAAAGAATATGTTGAGGTATTCTCAGCAGGTATGTCTGCCACCTTAAACGATTTTAAGGAACTGAAAGTCTATGGAAAAGGTAAGCCTAAGAAAAAGAAATTGCTTAATCAAAACAAGGGTCAAAAAGAGATGGTAAATGCGTTTTTCAATGGGTTACTCAATGATGGACAAGTACCAATTCCGTTTGAAGACGTTGTAGCAGTTACCAAAGCATCTTTTAAAGTTTTAGAATCAATAAGACGTGGAGGAGAGCAAGTTGAAGTCTAATTTTCAAAATAGTTTTGCAAAACTTAAATCCTATTGTGAATCCGAAAATTTTGCAGGTTGGGATCCTTATGACGGCATGAATTCCAAGATATTTCAAGCTTTACCTTTAAAACATTGGGACTTGGCAAGGTTGGCTTGGATACAAGGGTTTAAGCGAAGTCCAATAAATTTCAGAAAGATATTACTAGTACCCAAACAGCATAACTCTAAAGGAATTGCACTTTTTCTTTTAGGATATTGCAAGCTTTATAAAGCGGCTGAAAATGGTAATGTAGATTTTGGTACAAAAGCCGAATTGTTGAAGCATATTAATAGACTAACAAAGTTACTTCTAAGTATGAAAGCTGAGGGATATTCTGGTGCATGTTGGGGCTATAATTTTGATTGGCAGGCAAGACGTTTGTTTCTATTTGAAAAGAATACACCAACCGTTGTGGCAACTTGTTTTGCCGTAGAAGCCTTAATCGAAAGTTATGAGATTACTAAGGATAAACATGTTTTAGATACCGCATTGTCTTCTTCTGATTTTGTGTTAAAAGATTTATCGAGAACTAACCATGGTAATGGTCTTATTTTTTCGTACAGTATAAAAGATGGTAATAACACGGTAATTAATGCATCATTGTTAGGGGCAAAAATTTTAAGTTATTCATATAAATACACCAAAACTAAAGCACATGCAGATTTTGCTAAAAAAGCAGTAATAGCAGCATGCGAATTACAAGAGAAAGATGGCTCTTGGATTTACGGATTACTTCCTGTGCAATCTTGGAAAGATAGTTTTCATACAGGTTTTAATTTAGACGCTATTGAAACTTACCAGCTAAATACAGGTGATCATTCATTTAAAGGCTATTTAGATAAAGGTTGGAACTACTATGTAAATAACTTCTTTGAGCCAGACGGGAAACCAAAATATTATCATAATAAAACCTATCCTATAGATATACATTGCCCTGCACAGGTAATAGTAACAGCTTCAAAATTAAAACAATTTAAAATAGAAGCAGAATTGTTAGAAAAAACTCTAGATTGGACCATTGAAAATATGCAGTCTAAAAAAGGATATTTTTATTATCAATATAGAAAAGGATTGAGTTCTAAAATCTCTTATATGCGCTGGAGTAATGCGTTTATGTTTAATGCTATTTCGCATTACTATTTAGAATCAAAATTATAGAATGAAGTCAGAAGCTCTAAATAATGTTATTACTTATGCGCCAAAATCTAGGGATGAACTTATTGATTATGCTTTTGAGCACAAAAAGATTTTAGTAGCTGTAAATGCTGAAAAGATTTTGCATGCCACTGATCAAAGCAGAGCTATTATAAATCGAAATTTAGGGTATCCAGATGGTATAGGAGCCGTTTGGGCATTGCAGAAAAAGGGTCATAAATCAACAGTTAAGATTCCAGGTTGCGAGCTTTGGTTAAACGTAATGGCAAAGCACTTTCAATCTAAATCGTTTTATTTAGTTGGTAGTAAGCAAGAGGTTATAGAAGCAACTGTTAATCAATTAAAGTCTGATTTTAAGGGAGTTAATATTTGCAACTTTAGAAATGGTTATGTTAAAACAAAAGAGGAAGAACAAGATTTAATAGAAGATATTAAAAAGCACCAACCCGATGTTATTTTTGTAGCTATGGGTTCGCCAAAACAAGAGCTATTGATGGAGCGTATGCAGCGACATCACAAAGCTGTTTATCAAGGGCTAGGAGGAAGTTTTGATGTGTATACAGGCAACGTAAAACGTGCGCCAAAATGGTGGGTCAAAAACAATTTAGAATGGGCCTATAGATTAATTAGCCAACCATCTCGTATAAAGCGTCAAATACATTTAGTACGCTTTATTATAAACCTAAATTTAAATAGATATTAACACTACTATGAGTTATAAAATTACCATAATTGCTGGCGCTAGGCCTAACTTTATGAAGATTGCTCCAATTATTCATGCTATTGAAGAAGCAAAGGCAAATGAAGCAAAACTAAACTATAGGCTTGTTCATACTGGGCAGCATTATGATAAGAATATGTCTGGCAGTTTTTTTGAACAACTTAGTATACCTGAGCCACATGTTAATCTAGAATGTAGCGGCGGAACGCAAGCTGAGCAAACCGCAGCACTATTAATAAGTTTTGAAAAGGAATTATTGGCTAATCCTGCTGATTTGGTATTGGTTGTAGGTGATGTAACTTCTACTATGGCATGTGCGTTAGTCGCCCAGAAATTAAAAACTGAGGTGGCACACGTAGAAGCTGGTATTAGATCAGACGATTGGACCATGCCAGAAGAGATTAATCGTTTAGTAACAGATAGTATTACGAATTATTTTTTTACCACCTCAGAATTGGCTAATTCAAACCTTAAAGAAAATGGAGTAGATGAACATAGAATTTTCTATGTAGGTAATACAATGATAGATACACTTTTAAAGCAACGTCCAAATTTTAAGGCACCACCAATTTGGAATAATTTAGAGCTTAAAAAGCAATCTTATATAGTAATGACACTGCATCGTCCTGCAAACGTGGATGAAGAAAGTCAACTCAAAGCTATGATTGATGAAATCATTGCACATACCAGAGATTTACCACTTATATTTCCTGTACACCCAAGGACAGCACAAATTCTAAAACGACTAAAAATTTCACATCCAAGGTTGCACATGATATCACCTCTGAGTTACTTAGAATTTAATTTCTTAGTAGAAAATGCAAAAGCAGTTATAACAGACTCAGGAGGAATTACTGAAGAAGCTTCAGTTATGAATGTGCCTTGTATGACCTTAAGAGATAATACAGAACGACCAGAGACTATAACTCTAG
>NZ_CALGNH010000015.1 GCF_937958655.1 uncultured Winogradskyella sp.
GAATCTTCTAAACCTTCATTGGCTAAAGATTCTTTTAATAAAGGATGTAATTTTTTGAATGACATATTTGATCTGTAATTAATAATGAGACCGTTATACTGGACTCAGGGTAAGTGATTCACACAAATTCTAAAAAAACAGAATTTGGTTCTCTGTAGTAAAGACCCTTCACAAGCTCAGGGTAAGCGATTCACACAAATTCTAAAAAAACAGAATTTGGTTCTCTGCTTACATATTTCTACGATACTGCCCACCGACTTCAAACAATGCAGATGTAATTTGTCCTAGAGAACAGACTTTACAAACTTCCATTAAAGCTTCAAAAATATTTTCATTATTGATAGCCTTTATCTGTAAATCTTTAAGTAATTCATTCGTATCATGAGCATTATGCAGATGTTCTAAGGTTTTAATTTGAAACTCTTTTTCTTCTTCTGTAGCTCTAATAACTTCAGATGGTTGCACTGTTGGAGAGCCTTTACTGCTTAAAAATGTATTAACTCCAATAATTGGAAATTCACCATTATGCTTCAACGTTTCGTAATACAAACTTTCTTCTTGTATTTTAGAACGTTGATACATGGTTTCCATAGCACCAAGTACTCCACCGCGTTCTGTAATTCTATCGAATTCTGTCAATACGGCTTCTTCCACTAAATCGGTAAGTTCTTCAATAATAAATGATCCTTGTATTGGGTTTTCATTTTTAGCTAAACCTAACTCTTTATTAATAATTAACTGTATGGCCATCGCTCTTCTTACGGACTCTTCAGTTGGTGTTGTAATCGCTTCATCATAAGCGTTAGTATGCAATGAATTACAATTGTCATAAATCGCATACAAGGCTTGTAGTGTTGTTCTTATATCGTTGAAATCTATTTCCTGAGCATGTAAACTTCGACCAGAAGTTTGGATATGATACTTCAACATTTGTGCTCTAGTGTTAGCGCCATATTTATGCTTTAACGCTTTTGCCCAAATCTTACGAGCCACACGGCCTATAACCGCATATTCTGGATCTATGCCATTTGAAAAGAAGAACGATAAATTAGGCCCAAATTTATTGATATCCATACCTCTACTTAAATAATACTCCACATAGGTAAACCCATTGGCCAATGTGAATGCTAATTGCGAAATTGGATTTGCTCCAGCTTCGGCAATATGATAGCCAGAAATAGATACCGAATAGAAATTACGAACACCATTATCAATAAAATATTCTTGTACATCACCCATTAAACGCAAAGCAAATTCCGTTGAGAAAATACATGTATTCTGCGCTTGGTCTTCTTTTAAAATATCTGCCTGAACTGTTCCTCTTACCTGAGCAATCGTTCTAGTTTTTATGTCCTCATAAATGTCCTTAGGTAAAACTTGATCTCCGGTAATACCCAAAAGCATAAGGCCTAAACCATCGTTTCCCTTTGGGATTTCACCATTATAACTAGGTCTTATTTTTCCCTCGTAAAGCTTTTTAATTTTAGCTTCAACGTCCTTCTCTAGATCATTTTCTTTAATATAAATCTCACATTGTTGATCTATAGCAGCGTTCATAAAAAACCCTAGTAACATTGGCGCTGGGCCATTAATCGTCATACTCACAGAGGTCATTGGGTCTGCTAAATTGAATCCTGAATATAATTTCTTTGCATCATCTAAACAGCAAATGCTTACACCTGCATTACCAATTTTCCCATAGATATCTGGTCTGTAATCTGGATCGTTTCCATAAAGCGTTACACTATCAAAAGCAGTGGATAAACGCTTAGCTGGTAATCCCATACTAACGTAATGAAAACGTCTGTTTGTTCGTTCTGGTCCACCTTCTCCTGCAAACATACGTGTTGGATCTTCACCTGTTCTTTTAAACGGATACAATCCTGCTGTATACGGAAACTCTCCTGGTACATTTTCTTGTAAACACCATCTTAAAATATCTCCCCAAGCTTGATATTTTGGTAAAGTTACTTTTGGAATATCGGAATGTGATAAGGATTTGGTATGCGTTTCAATTTTTATTTCTTTATCTCTTACTTTAAACGTGTAGACAGGTGCTTTATAACGATTAACTTTGTTATCCCAACCTGTAATAATTTCCCAGTTGTATGGATCTAGGTTGAGTTTCACACGGTCGAATTCAGCGATGAGCATTTTTACAAAATCTTTTTTGTCATCCTGAACTCCTGTACTGAGCATAGTCGAAGTATGTTTCAGGATCTCATCTTGATCTAGTCCTTGCTTTACTAAGAAAGACCTTTCGACTGCGCTCAAGGTGACATCTGAGACAGAGCATATCGTTTTATATATGCCATATAGTTTTTGAGCTACCTCAACTTGTTCATCGGCTGTTTTATCATAAGCGCGGTTATTTTCTGCAATCTCAGACAAGTAACGTGTACGTGCTGGTGGAATCACAAAAATTTTCTCGCTCATTTCTTTAGAAATATCGAACGTCGATTTTAAATCTGCATCAGCTTTTTCTACCAACTTATCCATTATGGCTTTGTAAAGCGTATTCATTCCTGGATCGTTAAACTGAGAAGCTATAGTACCAAATACTGGCATTGTATTTGGGTCTGCATGCCACATATTATGGTTACGCATGTATTGCTTTTTTACATCTCGTAAGGCATCTAATGCGCCACGTTTGTCAAATTTGTTTATGGCTACTAAATCTGCAAAATCTAGCATGTCAATTTTTTCGAGCTGTGTAGCAGCACCGAATTCTGGCGTCATAACATAAAGAGAAACATCACTATGCTCTAAAATTTCAGTGTCGGATTGACCAATACCAGAAGTTTCTAAAATAATTAAATCATATTCTGCTGCCTTTAAAACTTCAACAGCTTCATTTACATATTTGGATAAGGCCAAGTTAGATTGACGTGTTGCTAAACTACGCATGTAAACACGTGGTGAGTTAATAGCATTCATCCGTATTCTATCTCCTAACAATGCTCCGCCTGTTTTTCGTTTAGACGGATCAACTGAAACCAAACCCACTGTTTTCTCAGGAAAATCAATAAGAAAACGCCTAACCAATTCATCTACCAAAGAAGATTTACCTGCACCACCTGTTCCTGTAATTCCAAGTACGGGAGCCCCTTCTAGCTTCCCCAGAGGGGAAGAACCCATACTCAGCTTTGAAAATAATTCTTCGAATTTGGCGTGCCTGTTTTCCGCAAGCGAAATTAAACGTGCTATAGTTCTTACGTCTTTATTCTTTACTGAATTTATCAATTCAGCATTAGTCATATTACTTAGTTCTGAAGCATCTTCATTGCACACTCTAGGTTCTTCCCCTCTGGGGAAGCTATAAGGAGCTTCTGACTTTTTTACCAAATCATTAATCATGCCTTGCAAGCCCATTTCACGGCCATCATCAGGTGAATATATTCTGGTAATACCATAATCCATTAACGCTTTAATTTCTTGCGGAAGAATAACTCCACCTCCACCACCAAAGATTTTGATATGACTTGCACCTTTCTCTTTAAGTAAATCGTACATGTACTTAAAGTACTCATTATGACCACCTTGATATGAAGTGATTGCAATAGCATTAGCATCTTCTTGTATCGCTGTATTCACCACTTCCTCTACACTTCTATCATGACCAAGATGAATCACCTCAACACCTGTTGCTTGTATGATACGACGCATAATATTTATAGCTGCATCGTGCCCATCAAATAATGATGCGGCAGTTACAATACGTACTTTATGTTTTGGCTTATAGGGTTCTAATTGCTCCATTCGTAAAAAACTTACTTAATTGATATACAAATTTACGGAATATTCAAAAAAATACGGCTACAATCAATAATTATCTAAAATTGAAACGCACTAAAAAATACTAATACATTTTAAATTATTTTGGTACAAGATTTAAATTCATTTGTATGCACAAAACGACCTTATTAATTCACTGCAAAGATCAACCCAATATTATTGCATTAGTAACTAATTTTATAGCACTAAACCATGGTAATATCATTTACATAGATCAGCATGTGGATCGGGAACAGAACATCTTTTTTATGCGTTTAGAATGTGAGTTTAACTCTAGTTCATTTTCAATTGATAAGTTTAAAATGCTATTTAAAAATGCACTTGTTGATAAATTTGGATTTAAATGGCGAATGTATGCCGCAGATAAAATGCCAAAAATGGCATTGTTCGTTTCTAAATACGATCATTGCTTATATGATATACTGGGACGCTATAACTCTGGTGAACTACATCTTGAAATTCCATTTATTTTAAGTAATCATAAAGACTTAAAACCTATTGCTGATAGTTTTAAGATCCCTTTTTACCATGTACCGGTTACAAAAGACACAAAACACCAGGCAGAATTAAAACAATTAGAACTTTTAGAAGCACATAATATTGACTTTATAGTGCTTGCTAGGTATATGCAAATTATTTCAAGCTTATTAATTGACAAGTATCCTAATAAGATTATTAACATTCATCATTCATTTTTACCAGCATTTGTTGGCGCTAAACCTTATCATTCCGCTTACAAAAGAGGTGTAAAAATTATTGGAGCCACAAGTCATTATATTACTGAGGAGTTAGATGCAGGTCCAATTATTGAACAGGACGTAGCGCACATTACCCATGCACACTCCATAAAAGATCTTATTACCAAAGGAAGGGATTTAGAAAAAATAGTATTGTCTAATGCTATAAAACTGCATGCTAATAGAAAAGTGATGGCATTTAATAATAAAACCATTATTTTTTATTAGCATTAGAATTTATTTGCTTTAAATGTTAATATTTTATTAATATTTCCTATTTTTGACCCTACGCCAAAGGTGAAATGTAAAAGAACGTACTCTTATTATTAATGATTTTCAACAGTTTAACTAACTTCAAAAATAATTGTGACCTATATAAAATATAGGTGTCTAATGATAGTATGTAGGATTTTTGCAACCTGCGTAATAATAAACTATAACCATTAACTAATTATTAAATTATGAAACAAAAATTATTATTATTAGTGTGTTTTGTCGCTGGGATCGGATTTTCTCAAGCACAAGGCCTACCAACTAACCCTGCACCAGGGAAATGTTATGTAAAATGTATTACTAAAGATGAGTTTAAGGAAGTTGAAGAAACGATTCAAACATACCCTGCTTATACATCTTTAAAAGTTGTACCAGCTACTTATAAAACAGTTGAAGAACGTGTTTTAGTTAAAGAAGCAACTAAAAAGTTTGTTTACGTGCCAGCTACTTATGAAACTGTAGATGTTTCTTATGTGAAGCAAGCTCCAAGTAATGATTTAAGAGTTGTTCCTGCCTCTTTTGGAAATGACTCTAGATCTTTTGAAGTATATCCTCAAACCTCTGGATGGGAATATAAAGTTTTAGAAGATTGTCCTTCAGTTAATAAAGATGATTGTGTTGCTGCATGTTTCGTAGAATACCCCGCTCAGTCTAGAACAGTGTCTTTTGCAACTTTAGCTTCTGATGCTAGCACTAACTCAATTGCTATACCAGAGCAAACTGCAACTTACAAAAAACGTGTAATTAAAACTCCTGCTAGAATGGATGAAATTGAAATTCCTGCTGAGTACAAAACAATTACAAAAAGAGTTGTTGACACACCTGCTACTACAACATCTAACACTGTTGCTGCACAGTACCAAACTGTTACAAGAACAGTATTAGATAAAAAAGGTGGAATTACCACTTGGGAAGAAGTTGATTGTGAAGTTTTAAATGCAACTCCAATACCAGTTTATTATGAATTAGGTAGTGCAAGATTAACTTCTGATTCTAAAAGAGTAATCGACGAACGTTTATTAACTATCTTAAATGATAAGCCAGTAAACATTGAGATTATGTCTCATACAGATTCTAGAGGTAATGACGATTTTAACATGTCTTTATCTCAGCAAAGAGCTAACTCTGTTGTTAACTATTTAGTATCTAAAGGTATCTCTAGAAGTAGATTATCTGCTAAAGGTTACGGAGAAACGCGTTTAGCTAACAGATGTGCTAACGGAGTTGAATGTTCTGAGAATCAGCACCAACAAAACAGACGTACAGAGTTTAGAGTTTTAAGTAACTAAAAACTGTTTGTTATATATTAAAAAAAAGCTCCCTTAGGGAGCTTTTTTTTGTATGTGATAAACTGGGTAAGTAATCGTTTTCTTCTCTGCGGTAATACCGTAATTATCTTCTAAATCGGCTTTCATTAACTGAAAAAATTTATAATGAAAATCCCAATCATGAAGCGTAAGGCTTGTAACTTCATCTGGTACAATAACTGGCATATTTAGCACGTAGGCCAATTGATAGGCAACATCTTTTAATGAAACGTTATCTGCTTTTATTTGAGAATCACCTACCAAATATTTAGCGTTATTTTTTCCCCAATTAATCTGATTGGTATCCCAAAATTTAGCAGATTCTGTCATAAAGCTTATGCCCTCACCTGTTTTAGAAGTGCGTTCTACTCCCAAATTCATTTGTACAACAAGCTTATAGGCTAAATTTTCATTTTGATTAAACGGCTTTTTTAAATAGATTTCATAATTGGTATCTAAACCATCCGCTAATACGATTTGATTTTTATAAATTCTAGCCAAATAGCCTACGATTGATTTCAATGACCCTGATAACTTGAGATATTTATCATTATCTACTACATGTAATTCTTTACTAGACGTCTTTATAGATTTTATCTCTATTGGCTTTGCAGGCACATAATCCGTGCTAAGTTCCTCGGTAACCTCTATAACATTAAAAAATGAATTTAATGATGATGTTGTTGTTTGCTGTCTTAAAAAATTAGCAACTGTCGCTGCTTTTAAATCTGGCGCACCACCTTGCCACAACACCTTTCCATTAGCATTAAACAACACTCCTTCTGGTAGTACTTTAACTTTAAACTTTTTAAACGTTTCTTTATTATAATCTATTGCTACAGCTAAATCATTTGGCTTTTGTTGCAAAAACTTCTCTACTATTAGTGGATTTTCACTAGATAATGACACTACGTAAAAATCATTAGGAAATTGGCTCTGCAATACCTTAAGATGTTCTTTTGCTGTGATACAAGGTCCACACCACGTCGCCCAAAAATCTACAAAAAATAACTTATTATTATCTGGTGTTGCAATTTTTGATTTTTGAATAAACTCTGAAACATTAACTTGACTATAGGAATTCGTCATAGTTATAGTAAAAACGAGTAGCGTAAAAAAATATTTTTTTAAAAAGGGATTCATATTAAATGATATAATTTTCTAATGGATAATCAAATACTGTGCTAAAAATAATAATTTATGTGATTATCGAATAACTAACGATAACTACAGTTTAAAATTGTCTCCTTGCTTCGCAAAGTTAAAACCTAATTTTTTAATACTATCCTTTAACCTGTGTTGGTTTTTAATTGCCGGGTTGGTATGGTTAAAATGAATAAAATAAATTTTCTGCTTGGTTTCTAAAGCTTCATTCTTAAATAGTGTGGTGGTCTCAGTTATAAAAGGATGTGGTATTAAGCTCATATCTCTTTTTAACTCACCATTGCTAAAAAACGATGCGTCTAAAAAAGCATAATCCACCTTTTTAACTTCTTCAACAATACTCTGGTTCCATTTATGCCATTTATCAATATCTGGAATAAACAATGTAGATTTACGATTTCCTTCAATTTTATAGCCTACCGTCTCAGAATATTCATCTCTGTGAGGTACTAAAAAAGGTGTAACTTGGATATAATTATTTAGTTTTAGTGATACCTTATTTTCTAAAGATTTTAATTCTATATTATTCAAATTTACCAACTGACTCCAAGGTCCATTAGTTTCTAAATACCTTTTCATCTTAGGCATTGCGTAGACAGGAATATTTTTTGCACCCAAGGCCTCTCTCCCAAATTGCATTAAACCTGTATAATGTCCTATATGCGCATGCGTTAGAAACACACCATCTACAACCTTACCGTTATCTAAATGATGGTCTTTTAATAGTTGGGTTTGTACTGTAATATCTGGTGTTGCATCAAAAAGCCACTTTTGCTTAGAGACCATATCCACCAAACCTAAACAAGACACTAGTTGTTTGGTTTCTTCACCTTTATAAAAAGTGTTACAACAGTCCTTATTGCAATTAATTTGCGGAAAACCAGCATCTTGTGCTACACCTAAAATTGTAATGTATTGCCCTGTAGTTTTGTTTATATCCTCTTTAACACTATCAACTTCTTGTTTTATGTGATATTCACAATTATATAAGAGAAAACAACATATTAGGCATAAAATTTGAATAGCTTTCATCTGTATAATTTACCTTTGCTAAAGATAGAAAACCTAAACCTATGATTAAAAGAATTTTTACCCTACTTATCATTTTAAATATAACAGCATGTGCAGAATTGCAACAGGTTGTAAATAGCATACCTCAATCTGGGACAATTAGCCATACCGATATGGCTGCTGGATTACGCCAAGCGTTAGATTTAGGTATTGATAAGCAGGTCTCCAAACTCGCCCAAAAAGATGGTTTTTATAAAAATGAATTAGTAAAAATTCTTTTACCAGAAGAACTTCAAAAAGTTGATGAAACCTTACGTAAAATTGGTTTAAGTAATTTAGCAGATAGTGGCCTTAAAGCACTTAATAGAGCCGCAGAAGATGCGGTTAAAGAAGCTACTCCAATATTTATAGAAGCGGTAAAAGAGATTAGTTTTAATGACGCAAAGACTATACTGTTAGGAAATGATAATGCGGCTACTAATTATCTCACTTTAAAAACAGAAACAGCACTTTATAATAAATTTAAACCCGTAATTAAAAATTCTTTCAGTAAAGTAGGTACTGATAAAATTTGGTCTAACCTCATCACTAAATATAACAATCTACCACTAACCAATACTATTAATGCTGATTTAACAGATTATGTTACAACCAAAGCTTTAAATGGTGTTTACACCATGATTGCGGTAGAGGAAAAAGACATAAGAAACAAAGTAACATCGCGCACTACAGATTTGCTAAAAAAGGTATTTGCATTACAAGATTAAAGACTTGTTTAATTTTTAAATTAAAAATCTAAACAAAATTTAACGATTGTGTTAAATATTTAGTAATTTACAGTATTAAAATAGTTCTTGCTGTGCCAAATTCCGTTAAATTGCTCCAAAAGAAAGTCAAATTAAGACAGAAATACCTGCAACTTATTGAAGACGCTTACAACCTTAGTCAAACCGATGATGCTATTAGTGATTTTTCTGAATATAAAGCAACAAAGGTACTTCATAAGATTAACAAATTAAATTTTGTTGTTGGTAATGGTCATCTAAGACCTCAGTAATTATTGTTTTAAAACATTCTAAAATTTTTCCAACATCAATATTAACATATTGATATACATTTTCTTATGTAGTTATTTATTTGGTTAAATCTCATTTAACAAATCTCATTTAACGATATGATAATAGTAGCTTAACATTTTTATTTTCAAAATGTCGTTACTTTACTAAGTCTAAAAGACAATGCTTAAAAAAGTTAAAAAGTTAGTTAGTTAATTAGTCGGCACTAGGTTAGTGCCGACTTTTTTATTTTAAGCCATGCAACGATTCAAAATATGTGTATGATTTAAGTAACCGACTTCCATACCATGAAAATAGTTCGCCATTTACAATCATTATTTGTTTATTAGGAAATAGCATTTGTAATTCTAAAATATGTTTCTCTTTAAAAGGATAAGGTTCGCTAGATAAAAAGATAGTATCAGTTTTCTTTAATCTAGTATCATTTAAATCAACCTCAGGATAGCGTTCTTCCTTTTCAAAAACGTTTATAAAACCTGCTTCACTAAGCATGTAATTAATAAAGGTATTAGAGGCGATTACCATCCAAGGGTTCTTCCAAATAAAATAAGCAACCTTTAATTTTTTATTGGTCTTATTTTTACTTTTAAACGTTTGACGTTCTTTTTGAATCCTAGATACGATACTTAAAGCAATAGCCTCTGCATTAAAAAGCTCACCATACATGCTAATTAACTTATAACAGTCCTCTAGATTAGCGATATCACTAATATGAATTGGTGCTATAGCCTCTAAAGCTTCTATAATAGATTTTGTGTTTTCTTCTTTATTGCACAGAACAATGTCAGGCTTTAGCGTTTTTATCCTGTCAATATTAATCTGCTTTGTTCCGCCGACAATAGCTTTTTCTTTTCGCAAGTGCTTG
>NZ_CALGNH010000016.1 GCF_937958655.1 uncultured Winogradskyella sp.
CGATGGTACTACTATTTGTGGAAGAGTAGGTCGCCGCCTTTTTTAAACCCTAATTCATACGAATTAGGGTTTTTTGTTTAATAATGTTAGGTAGAATTATTATTTAAAAAGACTATCACCGATAGTTTTTAGTCCGTAAAAAAGCATAATTACCGCGGCTATACAAGTTAAGATCGAAATTGTTAATAATGGAATATATAGTGGTTTATGATCATTGCTTAATGCTATATAAACTAATGTTGGCCCGATAAACATGAGAATAAGACAAAATCCCATTCGTTTTAATCCTTTGGCTAAAAGTTCTCTGTCAGTTCTGTTATTTTCGTCCATGTATTATACTTTGTCTTACACTTTTATGCTTTAAGAGTAATTGACTTGCTTTTTCTTTTGATATTTCTAACTCGTCCATTATCATTTTAATACCTCTATTTACAAGTTTATTGTTACTTAACTGCATATCCACCATTTTGTTACCTTTTACTCTATCTAATTTAATCATGGTGGTAGTGGTTATCAGATTGAGTACTAGTTTTTGAGCTGTACCTGCCTTCATTCTAGAACTGCCAGTTAAAAATTCTGGACCAACAATAACTTCAACTGGATACTGTGCTGTTAAACTTAAAGGGCTATTTTTATTACAAGTTATACAGCCAGTAATAATATCATTATTATTACAAGCTTTTAGTGTGCTTATTACATATGGTGTAGTTCCTGATGCTGCAATACCAATAACAATATCATTTTCTGTGATATTATGATTTTGGAGATCTGACCAACCTTGCGTGGTAGAGTCTTCTGCGTTTTCTACTGCTTTTCTTATGGCTTTATCTCCACCTGCTATAAGACCGATAACAATATCGTGCGATATACCAAATGTAGGTGGACATTCTGAGGCGTCTAAAATCCCTAATCGGCCACTAGTACCTGCTCCAATGTAAAACAATCTACCATTATTTTTAAGTTTTATTATAACTTGTTCTATTAATGCTTCAATCTGAGGAATAGCTTTTTCTACAGCAAGAGGTACTGATTGATCTTCTTTGTTTATGTTATTAATGATTTCATTAATGGACATCTTTTCAAGATGATTATAATTGGAATCCTTTTCAGTTGTTTTTTCAAAATTCATGTTATAAAAATAATGAATTTCCTTTGGGAAAGTTTAATTATTCTACAGTATAAATGAGCTCATCAACTTCAGATAATCTAAAGTAACCAAAAGGAAAATTTTCTGGATTTGATGTATTAACACAATTTCCTCTAACGGTTGCAGGTTGTGTCTCAAAAGGTCCACCGTCTTGTTCTCCTCCTTGTTGCAGAAGAATAAACATATACTCGTAAAATCGTTGAGATATGCCATAATTTCTTATTGTAACTATATCTCCGGTTTCTAAATCTTCTTCTGTGTAAAAGCCAAATATTTGATTTCCATCTGTGAATCTATCCTCATAAACTTCTAGTGTGGGAATTTCTGGTATATCACTTATAAATTCAAAAAAGTAATAATTTTCTATGTCAGCAGGATCCGTATAAAACGCTTTTAATTCGATATCTTCACCTGTAAAACCTCCTTCATTATTTTGTTCAACAAAATCTATAGATGACACGGATTTTAATGTTTCAGTGCCTGTATAGGTTTCACCATTATAAATTATGGTTAAGCTATAAGTTTCATCAATTAAAGGATTAAATGTATTATTTAGGTAAATACCGC
The DNA here is from genome assembly GCF_937958655.1 of uncultured Winogradskyella sp. Classification (GTDB taxonomy): domain Bacteria; phylum Bacteroidota; class Bacteroidia; order Flavobacteriales; family Flavobacteriaceae; genus Winogradskyella. The sequence continues at coordinate 1,715 of NZ_CALGNH010000016.1, forward strand.
TATCTCCGTCTTCAATAAAATTAAAGGTATTGTTGTTAGTATCTGTTATTTCTACGAAAGCACCATTTGCTGGTGGTACGGACTCATTAAAAAACGGTGCCGTTAAACTCAATTTTATGCTTTGCTCATTACCTAAGGTATTTTTAACCCAATTAATTGAAGCGTCAATAACCAAACGCGGCTCACTGGTATTGAGATCTACGTCCATGACGTCTTCACAATTTGCAAAAATTAATAAACTAACAAATAATAAGAGTAATTTTTTCATCAGTCTAAAATTTAAAATTATATGAAACAGACGGCACTATACCAAAAATGGCCAGTCTTACAGCTTCGTTGGTGCCAGACATTCTATTTTCTCTAAACGTTATACTTGCAGCATTTCTTCTATTGTAAACGTTGTATATTCCAAACACCCATTCGCCTTTAAGGCGTTTTTCACTATCTGGTTTTGGATTATAATTAACGGATACATCTAATCTATGGTATGATGGTAATCTACTAGAATTTCTGGCCTCATAACTTGGTACTACAAGTCCGTTGTATTCATATTGACCATTTGGAAACGTTGAGGGTTGTCCTGTTTGAAATAAAAAATTAGAACTAAACGACCATTTTTTGTTTAAATTGTAACTGGTGGTTAAAGAAACATCATGTGTCTTATCAAAAGGTGTATTATACCATTCTCCGTTATTTATACCTGTTTCTATTTGTGTTCTGCCTGGTGTGCGCTGTTCAGATTTGGATAGGGTATAGGCTAGCCATCCTTTAAGTTTTCCTTCATTTTTTCTAAACAAAACCTCCATACCGTAGGCTCTGGCTTCTCCGTTAAGTATAACTTGTTCTATAGCATTATTTGCAATTAAATTGGCACCGTCTATATAATCAATTCGGTTTTGTATCGTTTTATAAAAGCTTTCTACTTCTAGGGAATATGTGTTATCCTTAAATGTTTTAAAATAGCCTAATGCGACCTGATCTAACAATTGTGGCTTTATAAATTTACCACTTGGCGTCCAAACATCTAATGGTGTTGGTGAATTAGTATTGGATAGGAGATGCAAATATTGACTCATTCTATTATAACTCGCTTTTAATGAGCTGTTTTCATTCAATTGATAGGCTATAGCCAAACGAGGTTCAATGTTTGCAAATGATTCAATGACATCACTTCTACTAAAATTTTCTGTACCAGTAGGTTCTGCTTTTTCATATATACCAAGTTCTGTATTAAACGTTACAGGATTATTGTTCTGGTATATGTTTAATTCATTTTGTCCAAGTCTATGGAATGTACTAAATCTAGCACCATAACTAACAGATACTTTATTGCTTAGTTTGTGTTCTGTATCTAAATAAATAGCATTTTCAAAGGCATACTTATCGATGAGTTTAAAAGGATTAATTCCAGAATTTTCAGTTGTGGGATTAATTTCACCTGGATTGAATTTATAGTAAATACTATTTAAGCCATATTCTAGTTTAAAATTGTTGCTTATGTAGTGCTTAAAATCGTACTTAAGATTAAAGTTTCTTATTCCAGATTCCCAATCAAATTCAACAAAATTAAGCTTCAAACCATAGTAATAATCTGAATAAATTAATGAAAGGTTTGAGAATAATTTGTCTGAAAACAAATGATTCCAACGAAAGTTAACCACCGTATTTCCGTATGTGTTTTCAAAACTATCTTGAATTTCAAAAACATCGCGACCAAAATAACCAGACAAGAAAATACTATTGTTATCATTAAGTCTATAACTTAACTTTGTATTAAGATCGTAGAAATAAGCAATATTATCTAAATCGAAGAGCGGTAAAAATAAATGGGCATAACTGCTACGTCCGCCAAAAAGAAATGATCCTTTGTCTTTTTTTATGGGACCCTCTGCTAATAAACGACTAGAGATTAATCCAATACCTCCATTCATTTGAAATTGACTACTGTTACCTTCTTTTTGATAAATGTCTAACACAGAAGATACTCTACCTCCATATTTTGCTGGTATTCCGCCTTTATAGAGTTTAATATCCTTTATTGCATCTGGATTAAATACAGAAAAGAAACCAAATAAATGTGATGAATTAAAAATAGTGGCTTCATCTAAAAGAATAAGGTTTTGATCGGCAGCTCCACCACGTACGTTAAAACCAGATGATCCTTCTCCAGCATTACTAACACCTGGAAGTAAAGTAATAGATTTTATAACATCTACCTCTCCTAAAACTACAGGCATTTGCTTAATGGTATTAATGGACAATGCATTAACACTCATTTGAGGTTTTTTTAGATTTAATGCTTCTATGTCTTCGGTAATAACAACTTCATCTAGGCTTTCTGCCGCCTCATTTAGTTTAAAGTTTTTAGTGAGATCGTTATCTAAACTAATAGTCTCAGAAATGGTTTTAAACCCTAAATAACTAATTTGTATTTTATAACTTCCTTTTGGAAGGGTAATTGAATAAAATCCATATTCATTGGTGATTGTACCAGACTGAATTTCTGGAATTATGATGTTAACACCAATTAGGGTTTCGTTACTTTGACTATCTGTAACTGTGCCACTAAGAGTAAATTTTTCTTGAGCAAGAATTAAAAGTGGATTTAAAAATAGAAAGAGTAGCATTACTCTAAGCGATGTCATCATAATTTGTTGACTCTTTTTTGAATGATAAAGTGTTGTTATAAATTAACTATTTATGTTATTGAATATTGCTTAAAGTTATTGAATAACAAAAAAGCTTCAATTTTATTGAAGCCTTTTTAA
>NZ_CALGNH010000017.1 GCF_937958655.1 uncultured Winogradskyella sp.
GGTAAATCTTTTGAAGGATTTAAAGAAGCTTTGGCTTTTAAAGAATCTAGAGGAGATTATTTTACTGTAAATACACTAGGTTATTTGGGTAAGTATCAATTTGGATCTGAAACTCTAAAGTTAATTGGTATTTACAATCCGAATAAATTCTTATATAACCCTGAATTACAGGAAAAGGCATTTATGGCTAACGCTTCTCGTAATAAATGGGTTTTAAGAAAAGATATCAAACGTTTTGATGGTAAGTTAATAGGTGGTGTTAAAGTAACAGAATCAGGAATTTTGGCTGCGGCTCATCTTGCAGGACCTGGCAGTGTTAAGAAGTTTTTGCGTAGTTATGGTAATAACAACTTTTCTGATGCTTATGGATCTACTGTAAAGCACTACATGAAAAAGTTTTCTGGGTACGATACTTCTGTTATAGAGCCAAATAAGAAAGCTAAAGCAATTCTTTAATCTTTTTGAATTATAAATATAGCAGGTCTCTTATGTAGATCCTCATTTTGGTGTTTCCAATCTTTTGCCGCTAAGGTTTTTATAAATTCTGTTGGAAGGGTTAAATCACAGGCTACACAGAGCCTAGTATGAGGCTGAAGAATCTGAGCTAAATCATTGAGTAACGTCATATTTCTATACGGTGTTTCAATACATATTTGAGCTTGGTTTTGTTCGTACGACAGCCGTTCTAAGGCCTTTATTTTAGATTTTTTTTCAGATTTATCAATGGGTAAGTAGCCATTAAAGCAAAAATTTTGTCCATTCATGCCAGAGGCCATTAAAGCCAAAATAATAGAAGATGGTCCTACTAGCGGTGTTACTTTTATTTGCATTTGATGCGCAAGACTAACAATATCAGATCCTGGGTCTGCAATAGCAGGGCAACCAGCTTCTGATAACAAACCTATAGTTACACCCTCTAGGCAAGGATTTAAAAATGTTTGACGTTCTGCTTCTGTGGTGTATTTATTTAAAACTCTTAGTTTTAAGTTGGGTTGAGGTTTATTTGGTGAGACTCGTTTTATAAACCGACGCGCTGTTTTTTCATTTTCAACAATATAATAATCAACTTGTTCAATAATTTTTTTAATAGCCAAAGGTAATACTTCTAATGGTGGATTATCTCCAAGTCTGGTTGGGATTAAGTATAATTTGCCTTTAGGAATTTGCATATTAATTTAAAACTATTCTTTTTGTAATTTGTTTAGTATTGGGAGCTTTTATTTTTAGCAGATATATGCCTTTAGCTATATCATTAACATCTATTTTCTGAACGATTTGTGTATTTCTATTTATTGTCTTTACAATTTTGCCCTGCATATCATAAATATAAAGGGCAATAGGTACCGAGGTGTTATATTTTGAAAAATCAATATTTACAAATCGCTCAGAGGGATTAGGGTAAATTGAAATTGATCTTAGATCGTTATCATTTGCGCCAAGCGTGTTGTTATCTTTTATTTTGTAAATAGTCCCTCCTAATGTAGAAAAGTACAACTCACCATTTAAATCTTCACCAAATGCTACAATGCTACCAAGAGAGAATGGTTCAATAGTCATTGTCCAATTACCATTTTCAAATCGTAAATAACCCAAATCTTGATTACAAAAATCTGAAAAGAAATAAAGTCCGTTCAAACCAGGATGTTCAGTTCCTCTATACATGTAGCCTCCGGTAATAGAACAGCCACCAACGGCATTGTGTACGTATTGTGCCACAGGGAATTTTAAGTTGTCTTCCCCAGAACATTCTGAGGCATTACCACCAAACTCACTGTTGCCTTCGTAGCAACGCCAGCCATAGTTAAGACCCGCTTCAGAGAGTGTAGCACGGTTAATTTCTTCTATTTGATTTTGCCCAACATCACCAATCCATATATCACCATTAGCTCTATCAAATGAAAATTTCCATGGATTTCTAAGTCCGTATGCCCAAATTTCGTCATTGGCTTCAGAATCGTTTATAAACGGATTATCAGCAGGGATGTCATAAGGATTGTTAGCCGTAGCGTTGTTAACATCTATCCTAAGTAATTTACCGAGTAAATTTCCGAGGTTTTGAGAATTATTAAGAGGGTCACCACCAGAGCCACCATCACCAGAGGAAATATACAAATAACCATCTGGGCCAAATTGCAATTCGCCACCATTATGATTAGAAAATGGCTGCGTATAGGTTAATATAACTAATTCTGAATTTGGATCTGCTAGATTAGGGTTGGTACTACTGCGTGTAAATCTAGATATTACGGTTTCATTATCTGAGGTACCTGTAACATCTCTAGTATAATTGACAAAAAAATGACCGTTTGAAGCGAAATTTGGGTGAAACGCCAAACCTAAAAGCCCTTCTTCATTTCCGCCACTTTCTACACTTGAGGTTATATTTAAAAAAGGCGTGCTCTGTACTACGCCGTTAGTGCTAATTATTTTAATAAAACCATCTTGTTCTGCAACAAAAAGTCTATCATCGCCCGCATGTTTAATATTTACAGGTCTATTAAGATTAGATGCAAATAGATCCACATCTAAGCTTTGGCTTATTGTAAGATTATGAATTAAAAAAGCTAAAAGTAGAATTGAATGTCTCATCCCAGTTATATTTAAGAACTTCTCTTGTAAATGTAAGAAATAATTAGCCATTAACAGAGAAGTTATTAAATGTGTGTAACTGTGAGTTTTTTGGTTATGACATTAGAAGTTTCTTGTAATAGATTAAAAACGTCTAAAAAATCATCTATGTTACCGTAATATGGATCTGGTACATTTTTATTTGTTGCCGTCTCGTTTTCGTCTAAAAATAGTTTAACCTTATGGTGGTCTTCATTGGTTCTAGCCAAACTTATAATGTTGTTATAATTAGATTTGTCCATTGCGTAGATGTAATCAAAATTATCAAAATCTGAAACTTTAAACTGCCTAGCAGATTGGCTACTAATATCAATATTATGAGCTTTAGCTACTTTTATGGAGCGAGGATCTGGTGTATTACCGATATGGTATGCTGCTGTTCCGGCTGAATCTACATAAAATTTATCTTCTGGCAATTGGTGTTGTAGAATACCATGTGCCAATGGTGATCTGCAAATATTACCTAAGCAAACCACTAATAAACTAATCATAGTTTTTTGGCTACTATTTAAACAGAAAGTTTTTTAGCTAAATCTTCAACATATTTTCTAAATTGTTTATCTGTTGAAGATAAATTATCTACAGTTTTACAAGCATGTAGCACTGTAGCATGGTCTCGTTGACCAATTTGCGAACCTATACTAGCTAAAGATGCTTTGGTGTATTTTTTAGCAAAAAACATAGCTAATTGTCTTGCTTGTACAATATGACGCTTACGTGTTTTAGACTGAAGTGTGCTTACGTCCATTTGAAAATAATCAGACACTACTTTTTGAATATAATCTATGGAAACTTCGCGTTTTGTATTTTTTACGAATTTCTCAACGATTTCCTTAGCTAAATTTAAAGTAATCTCTTTTTTATTGAATGAAGATTGAGCAATTAACGAAATAATAGCACCTTCTAGCTCTCTTACGTTAGTTTTTATGTGTTTTGCAACGTATTCAATAATGTCATCAGGCATTTCTACACCATCTCTATAAAGCTTATTTCTTAAAATAGAAACGCGTGTCTCAAAATCTGGTGATTGTAATTCTGCCGAAAGACCCCATTTAAAGCGCGATAATAAACGTTGCTCAATATCTTGCATGTCTACAGGTGCTTTATCACTAGTTAAAACAACTTGTTTGCCATTTTGATGTAAGTGATTAAATATATGGAAGAATACATCTTGTGTGCCAGATTTACCAGACAAGAATTGGACATCATCAATAATAAGAACATCAATGATTTGATAAAAATGAATAAAGTCATTTCTATTATTCTTCTTTACCGAGTCTATATATTGTTGTGTAAACTTTTCCGCCGAGATGTATAGTACTGTTTTTTCAGGATATTTATCTTTAATATCTACACCAATAGCATGTGCTAAGTGTGTTTTTCCTAAACCAACACCACCAAAAATTAACAGTGGATTAAAAGATGTGCCACCAGGTTTATTAGCAACCGCAATACCAGCATTTCTTGCGAGTCTATTAGAGTCACCTTCTAAAAAATTCTCAAAACTGTAACTAGGGTTAAGTTGCGATTCAATTTTCACATTTCTTATCCCAGGTATAATAAAAGGATTCTTTAGCTCAGGACTTTTATTATCAAAAGGAACATCAACATCTTGTGACTTAACTGATGATCTGTTAGAACTAGGTATTTTTTCGGTAAATGGTTGTTTGTTGCCATAAGTATTTTCCATTTTTATGACATAAACCAATTTTGCATCTTCACCAAGTTCTTTGGTTAATGCAACTTTTAAAATTTTAACGTAGTGTTCCTCTAACCATTCGTAGAAAAATTTACTAGGTACTTGGATGCTTAACGCATTACCAGAAAGTTTCACAGCAACTATGGGATCAAACCAAGTTTTATATGCTTGAGGTTGAATATTATCTTTAATAAATGCTAGACAATTCCCCCAAACAGATTGCGCTGTTACCTCCATACTTAAGTTAATTTTTAATTGTTAGTTAGATTAGCAAAAAGAAAAGTAGATTATCAAATTGCGAAACTTAATAACTTACATTCTTATGAGACAAATATGTGAACAAAATTCTTAATAAAAAAATGATTTTCTTTTGAATTTTTAGAATTTTTTCCCCATGTTTAATTAAATACTACATTTTTAAAAATGACCTATAAATATATGAATTATAATGAAACCAGAATAAGAGTTAGGTATGGAGAAACGGATCAAATGGGCGTAGTTTATCATGCTAATTACGCCACTTATTTTGAAGTAGGTAGAACAGAATGGCTCAGAGAGTTTGGGCTTAGCTATAGTGCTATGGAGGCAGAAGGTGTTATGTTGCCTGTGATTTCATTATCTATAAATTACAAAAATTCAGCACGTTATGATGATGTTCTTAAAGTAAAAACTTCATTAAAAAAAATGCCTACCGCTTCTATAGAATTTAAATATAAACTCGAAAACGAAGCGGGAGAATTATTGGCTACAGGCAGCACCGTTTTAGCATTTGTAGACATGAAACGAAATAGACCTACGCGATGTCCAAAATATCTTTTAGACAAACTGCAAAATTATTCGTTATAATTCGATGATTTGAACACCATAAAATTGACTGAATAGCCTAAATATTTTAGAAGCGTTACTTTTTCTGACAGAGATTTCTAACAAACAATTCTCATTAAGAATTCGATTTGCGATTTCAACGTCATAGTCTTTTAAAATTCTCATCACTTTACTCATGTTTTTATATTCAAATTTGAGCTTAAAGTTTTTGTTAATTGTTTTTTCTATAATTAGTGCATTTTCTAATGCTAATTTGGCGCCTGTTCTGTAGGCGTTTATAAGGCCACCTACGCCTAATTTTACACCACCATAATATCTAATCACTACAATAAGAACATTGGTTAAGTTAAATGCTTGTATTTGTCCATATATAGGCTGCCCTGCTGAGTTACTGGGTTCTCCATCATCATTGACGCGGTACTTTAAATTGTTGCCATAGCCTAATTGATAGGCATAGCACCAATGGCGTGCAGAATGATGTTCTTTTTTTAAAGTGTCTAAATGTAATTTTATATCCTTCTCACTGTTAACAGGGAATGTATAACCATAAAATTTACTGTTTTTGTCTTTAAAGAGCTCGCCTTTACACATTTGAGCTACCGTTTTATAAGTGTCTTTTATGGTCATAATATTATAAGGTTACTAGGACTATAGAAGTAACTGCGGTAATAATACCAATCCAATTTTGTTTAGTAATGCGCTCTTTAAAGAGTAAAAGCCCAATTAAACAAGATGCAGCTACAATGGCTACGTTATTAATTGTAAAAATAGTAGAACTCTCAAAACCATTAACGCGTAAGGCTTTTAGTAAAAAGTACATAGAGCCATAATTGACTACTCCCAAAGCAATACCAAAAGGTATGGCTTTACTTTTAAAACCTGTTTTATTTATAATTGCATTAAAGATGCTTAGGACAATTCCGAGGGTTCCTGCAACAGAAAAAATTAAGGTTAAGAATAAAGGAATATTGCCTTGTGGTGCAAAATGATTAACACTAGTATCAATAATCCCAGAACCTAAAAATAAAATAATAGGTAAATAAATGTATGGGTTTAGTGCGGTATTATCTTTTGGTTTTATTGATGTAAGTAAAACGGCTGTAAGTGCCAATACAATCCCAAATATTTTTAAAAAGCCAACACTTTCGTTATACACAATAATACCAAAAAGTACAGGTATAATAACACTCATTTTGCTCGATACAGAAACTGCAGACAGTCCATTTTTTTGTGCTGTTAGTGCCATAATATTAAAAATAGAAATAAATAAAAACCCTAATATTATAGCAGCATAGATCCAAGACGAGTTAATAATCGTTATAACGTCTATATTTTGTTCTGAAAATAAAACGCCACATAAAGCTGCGGTTAAATAATTAAACACTATAGCGTGTAGCGTATTAATAGTGTAGGTTTTAAAGAGTTTAAAAAGAACAAAAATGGCAGTTGAGGATGCTATGCTTAGTAGTAAATAGATCAAAAGTGTTCTTTTTTAATTTTAAATAAATCTATGACATCTTCTTTAGTTTCATCAATATTCCAGGTATGAAATCCCATAGATGCTGCGGTATCTGTATTTTCCTTAGTGTCATCTATAAACAGGCATTGGTTAGGATTAAGATGGTTTTCGTCTAATACAAATTGAAAAATATCAGCATTGGGCTTTCTTAAATTAATCTCTTGCGAAAGGTAGAATGCATCAAAGCAGCTTTTAAATTCATCGTAAAACGAAACATTAGATTTAATAAAATCAATATGCAAATCATTGGTATTGCTTAATAATATGAGTTTGTAGTCTCCCTTGTTTACTAAGGTCCTAATAAAGTTGAGCCTGTACCTTGGAAAGTCTTTAATAATAGAATTCCAAGTATGTACGATTTGATGACGGTTTAGATTCGGGAATTTGCTAAGGTAAAAATCAATAAATTCTGAGGATGTTATAGCTCCAACTTCAAATTTAGTATTGGTTTCAACCATATCAGCTTCAAAGGTATCTATTTTAAATAACTGTAATGCAGTTTTCATGGCACCTTGCTTATCAAGGTTTATAAAAACATCACCAAAGTCAAAGATTAAGGTGTTAATTATTGACATAAATATTTAATGTGTCTGTTAGAATTTTTGATTCTGAAATAAGATGTCCATTCAGATCAGGTGCTTTTACACCTTCACCAAATTTAATTTCACCAGTAAAAACTCTGGCTTCATCCCATAGGTTTTCGTCAATAAACGTTTGTAAAGTTTTGGCACCTCCTTCAATAATGATTGAATTTATATTGTTTTGGTATAACATATTAGCAATCTGTGTTGCTATAGGTTTATGAAAATCTACATTTTGTTCATTTACAATAAATGTTTCAGCTTCATCATTAAACACCTTAAAATCAGAATTTAATTTAGATGTTTTATCTATGACAACGCGTATAGGATTTTTGCCCTTCCAATATCTAACCGTTAAACTAGGATTATCCTCTAAAACGGTATTGGTACCCACTAAAATGGATTGTTCTTCGGCTCTCCATTTATGCACTAATTGTCTAGAATAAGTATTAGTAATCCAAACAGGTTTTTTTTCAATTTTCGATTTTGGTGCAATAAACTCATCTCTAGACTCGGCCCATTTTAAAATAATATAAGGGCGTTTTTTATTGTGAAATGTAAAAAAACGGTTATGATGTTTTTTGCATTCATCTTCTAATATACCAACAGTAACATCGCAGCCAAAAGCTTTAAGTTTAGCTATACCTTTGCCTGCAACTTTAGGATTATCGTCTACACAGCCAATAACAACTTTTGGGATTTTGTGCTCAATAATTAAATCACTACACGGAGGTGTTTTGCCATAATGCACGCAGGGTTCTAGCGTAACGTAAAGTGTGCATTTAGATAAGGCACTTTTATCTGTAACCGAATTAATAGCATTTACTTCAGCGTGCGCTCCACCATAGGCGCAAGTAAAACCTTCTCCTACAATGTGATCATTAAAAACAACAACAGCTCCAACCATTGGGTTGGGTCTAGTTGTTCCCAATCCGTTTTTTGCAATTTGTAAACAGCGTCTTATGTAATCGTTGTGATTTGGCAATTAGAGCTTAATTTTTACATTCTGAATTTTATCAACCTTGTAAGTAGATGAGTAGCCAAATACTTTGTATTTAATGTCGCCTTTATAGTGTATTTCTAGTTTTTGAGAAATTAAACTTCCTAATAAACCACCAATACTTTTTTTGTCAATGATGCTGTCTGTAGCAATAGCTACGGTCAGTGATATTTTAAAATCTTTTTTAGAAGGAACTTTAAATTCTTCAGAACTAAACTTAGCAACTTCTGCATCGTTAATATAAACCCTAAGGTCATCTGTTTTTAAGACGCCTCCCACATTATTTGTGTTTAAGAAATGTGCATCAGCACTTAAGGTAATAGTCTTAATATTAGAATCTAAGACCTTAATGTTTTCGAGACCTATAAATTTTGGATGCTCCTTAACCGAGCAGTTAAAAACTAGTGTAAAAAAGAGTATAATGGATATGATTCTTTTCATTTAAAAATTTGAATTATGCGTATCTTCACGCCGAATACATCGACATAACTAAACAGATTTAAAGTGGGTAAAGATACTATTGTTATTCGAGAAATTGAACGCAAAGATGATACAAAGGTTGCTAAAGTAATACGTTCGGTTTTAATAGAGATGGGTGTTCCTAAAGTGGGAACAGCGTACGAAGATGCTGCTTTAGACTATATGGCAGAGACTTACAAGGCGCCTCAAAAAGCTTATTTTGTTTTAGAAAAAGGGAATACTATTATTGGTGGAGCAGGTATCTCTCCATTAGATAATTATGAAGGTAATGTATGTGAGTTGCAAAAAATGTACTTTATGCCAGAGGCCAGAGGCAAAGGTTTAGGTGCTAAGATGATGGCAGTATGTTTAGATTTTGCAAAAAAATCTGAGTTTGATCAATGCTATTTAGAAACCTTACCATTTATGAAAGGCGCGAGAAAATTATACCGAAAAGTAGGTTTTATACCCTTAGAATCACCTATGGGAAACACAGGTCATTATTCTTGTACGGAATGGATGCTTAAAGATTTATAAATTTGAAAGCCTTAGACTTAAAACATATTTTTCATAAGGAATTAGACCTCATTTATGGTAAAAATGAAGTTGAGAGCTTCTTTTTCTTAGCTACAGAGCATTACTTTAGTTTGGCTCGTATTCAACTGGCATTAGATCAGCAGTTCTCATTTTCAAAGCCCGAAACAAATACTTTGTTTACTATTCTCGAAGATTTAAAACAGCAAAAACCAATTCAATACATATTAGGATACACTGAGTTTTATGGTTTAAAGTTTAAAGTAAACCCAAATGTTCTCATCCCAAGGCCAGAAACAGAAGAGTTGGTAGATTGGATTATTAATAGCTACAAAGAGTTTAGTCACAGTGCAATTAAAAGCTCTCATTTAAAAATATTGGATATTGGTACAGGTTCTGGTTGTATAGCAATTAGCTTAGCGAAGCATTTGCTAAATGCCAAAGTTTATGCAATTGATGTTTCAAAGGCTGCATTAGAAGTAGCAAAAGAAAATGCTAAAATAAATCAGGTTGAAGTTGAGTTTTTAGAGTTAGATATTTTAAAATATGAAGATGCTTCCCTTTGGGAAGATGTCGTTGAGCTAAAGAAGGGCTTTTTTGATATAATTGTTTCTAATCCGCCATACGTTAGGCATCTCGAAAAGAAAGAAATGCAACCCAACGTTTTAGATAACGAACCACATTTGGCATTATTTGTTGCGGATAATGATCCATTAGTTTTTTATAAAGCCATAACGGATTTTGCTGTTGATAATCTAAAACAAAAAGGGCAACTTTATTTTGAAATTAACCAGTATCTTGGGGAAGATTCCATACAATTATTAAACAATGAATCTTTTGAAGCCATTACGCTTAAAAAAGACCTTAGCGGTAATGATAGAATGTTAAAAGGTATAAAGAAATAGATTAATTATCATCCCTACTAAGGTAGGAAGCTAAAACTAAAAGATTCCCATTTTAATGGCTAAGTATATGAAGTGTATATCAGTATTTTGCGGAAGTAATGATGGTAACGATGAGGTAATTGTTAATGAGGCTTACAAACTAGGTAAAACCCTAGCAAATAAAGCGATTACATTAGTATATGGAGCTGCAAAGATTGGAATAATGGGTAAAGTAGCTCAAGGTGTTTTAAAACACCATGGCAATGTAATAGGTGTAATCCCACATTTTTTAGAGACCAAAGAAATTGTGCATAATGGTCTTACCGAACTTATAGTTACAGATAATATGCATAGTCGCAAAGTTATAATGTACGATAAAAGTGATGGATTTATAATTATTCCTGGAGGTTTTGGCACCATGGACGAGTTTTTTGAAATTACCACTTGGGGACAATTAGGCTTACACACCAAGCCTATTGGTATTCTTAATATCAATGGTTATTATAATCCTTTAATTGCTCAGTGTAAAATGATGGTAACACGCGGGTTTTTAAAACAAGAACATTTAGACGCTGTTGTTGTAGACACAACTATTGATGGTTTATTAGAAAAAATGCATAATTATGTGCCATTACCAGCACCAAAATGGTTAAATAAAGAACGGCTTTAATTGCTGCCAAGGCATCAATCTACTGCATAAAACGACGCTTAAATTAAAAAATTCTTACTTACTTAAGAATAACAATTAGAATGAATACAAAACAGAATATAGAATCCCTCAGAGACGAACTGCGACAGCACAATTATAATTACTACATTCTCGATAATCCTACCATTAGCGATTACGAGTTTGATGTAAAACTAAAAGAACTTCAAGCCTTAGAAGACGCACATCCGGAGTTTTTTGATGCCAACTCACCAACACAACGTGTTGGTGGTGCCATAACAAAGAATTTTAATACCGTTGTTCATAATTTCAGAATGTATTCATTAGATAATTCGTATTCTAAGGATGATTTGCTAGATTGGGAAAAGCGTATAAAAAAAATGGTTGACGGAGATGTACATTATACTTGCGAATTAAAGTATGATGGTGCTTCTATGAATCTTACTTATGAAGACGGTAAACTTGTAAGAGCCGTCACTAGAGGTGATGGTGTGCAAGGAGATGAAGTTACAGCAAATGTAAAGACTATAAATACAGTACCACTGCAATTAAAGGGAGATTATCCACAGCGTTTTGATATACGAGGTGAAATTATTTTACCCATAGAAGGCTTTCTAAAAATGAATGAAGAACGCATAGCTAATGACGAAGAGCCCTATAGAAATCCTAGAAATACCGCATCAGGAAGTTTAAAGCTGCAAGACAGCGCAGAGGTGGCTAAACGACCGTTAGAATGTTTGCTCTATAGCATTAAAGGTAATAAGCTCAATATATCAACGCAATTTGAGGGTTTAGAAAAAGCCAGAGCATGGGGTTTTAAAGTGCCCAAAGAGGCTAAGTTGGTAAATTCTATTGAAGAAGTTTTAGCCTACGTTGAATATTGGGATACACATCGTCATAACTTACCTTATGAAATAGATGGAGTGGTGGTAAAAGTAAATAGCTTATTTCAGCAAGATGAATTGGGTTTTACTGCAAAATACCCACGTTGGGCGATGGCTTATAAATTTAAGGCAGAACAAGTGTCTACTCGGTTAAATGAAATAACCTATCAGGTTGGTAGAACAGGTGCAATTACACCAGTGGCTAATTTAGAACCTGTGCAATTGGCTGGCACTATTGTAAAACGCGCATCGCTGCATAATGCAGATCAGATTGAAAAGTTAGATATAAGAGAAGGAGATGAGGTCTTTGTAGAAAAGGGTGGCGAAATTATACCAAAAATTATTGCGGTAGATTTAACTAAAAGGCTCATTAATTCTGAACCAACCAGTTACATTAATAGTTGTCCAAAATGTGAAACTCAGCTCGTAAGACCAGAAGGTGAGGCAAAACATTATTGCCCTAATTATAATGGATGCCCTCCGCAAGTTATCGGTAGAATTCAACATTATATTTCTAGAAAAGCTATGGATATTGAAGGCTTGGGAGGTGAAACGGTGGCTTTATTGGTCAATGAAGGTTTAATTGCTAATTATGCAGATCTCTATGATTTAACAGTTGAGCAGGTAATTCCTCTAGAGCGTATGGCAGAGAAAAGTGCAGAGAACTTAGTTAATGGAATAAAAGCTTCTAAACAAATACCATTTGAGCGCGTGTTGTTTGCCTTAGGTATTCGTTATGTTGGTGAAACCGTAGCTAAAAAATTAGCTAAACATTATAAGTCTATTGACGCCCTTATGGTGGCTTCAACTCTAGATTTAGTATCTATAGATGAAATTGGTGAGCGTATAGCGGAAAGTGTTGTAGAGTTCTTTTCTGCAGAAGAGAATAAGATAATTATGGAGCGTTTAAAGACTTATGGTGTTCAGCTTAAGATTTCTGCTGATAAGTTGGCCAACCAAACCGATAAATTAAAAGGACTTTCTATTGTGGTTTCAGGAGTTTTTGAAACCGTTTCTAGAAATGAACTTAAAAAATTAATAGAAGATAATGGAGGTAAAGTGTCTTCTTCTATTTCATCTAAAACTAGTTATTTAGTTGCTGGTGACAAAATGGGGCCAAGTAAACGAACAAAAGCAGAAAATTTAAATATTTCAATACTAACGGAGTCCGATTTTTTAAAATTAGTTAAGTAAAAACTTACAAAAAAATACATTTAAACGATTAATAAGATAATTTTATCGTTTATTTATGAAATCATTATATATTCGTCTCATTAATAAGGGATTAATTAATGATGATTATAAAAAGAAGCTTAGAAGCATTAGCATTGCTTTTGGGAATTACGTATATTGTACTTCAATTTTTTGCTTTTTTCGATGAAGGTAGAGCTGTCAGTGCTCTACTGTTAATAGTGCTTAGCATTTTATATGGCACATATACAAAATATAAATCGAGATTATTTTTTGGGTTTTTATTGCTATTTTCATTAGCGTTGAGCCAAGACTATCTGTCTTATAAAATACAACTCCTCTCTGGCGATGGCAGTGACTATTCATATTACAGCACTAATATACTGTTTATGACAGCGTATTTGCTATTAATCACTAAGGTCCTATATAGGCTTAATTTTAAGGTTGTTTTTTTTAAATTTACGATGCCTATTATTGTTCTTTTAGTATTAGATATCTTCTGTGTTACGTTAGTTACAAATACTTCTAAAAACGAGTTTACTAGTTTTGATTATATCTTGGAGTTTGCATATAATGCTGTTATAATGCTTCTACTCTCCGTAGTTCTTATTAATTATATGTTTAGAAATAATAGTAAATCCATGTTACTTTTATTAGGTTCAATTTGTTTAGTTTTTTCGGAAATTATACAATGGGCTTATTTTTATACCTTAGAAGATGATGTTTTAGTTTTTATGTATTCATTATTATACGTTGTAGCTTTTGTGTTCTTTTATTTGCAATCTCAACATCGTTGCACAGGTCCTGAGCCAATGTATTTGGAGGAAGATTTTAGGGAAGCTTAAGCTAATCTTATTCAAATTAAGGAAATGTTTTTATGCTTCGAGTGCAGAATTAAGCCTAAAGGCACCTGTTATTACTGTCATTTGACACAAAGCCCGTTTATCTTCATTTACCTCAATTTCTACTTGGGTTATGCCTTGGTATTACATCTGTTATTAAAGGGAATGCAAAAATGGAACCTGCTCAAAGCGTTCTAGGTATTAATAAAACTACTGCAGTACTATTTTTAAGTGGTTATACTATTATCTGTGTGCCTTCGCTTTGTGTTTTTTTCCCGTCTTCAAAGTAAAAATCTACTTTACCTAAATAAAGGCCATAAGCTCCAACCTGATTGATAAGCACCTTTTGTCCTTCACTATTTTGTTCTACTGTTGGTTTTGGTAAAAACGTATGTGTATGCCCTCCTATTATCAAATCTATATTTTTGGTAGCCTTAGCGAGGTTTAAATCACAAACACGTTTGGGTTGGTCTTTATAATAATAGCCAATATGAGAGAGGCAAATTACTAAATCGCATAGCTCATCCTCCTTTAGGATTTTAGACAGGTCTTGCGCTATTTCTATTGGGTGGTTGTAACTCGTTTCTTTGTACATAGTTTTGTCAACGAGTCCTTGTAACTTAATGCCAAGTCCAAAAACACCTATTTTAATACCGTCTTTTAAAAAGGTTTTATAGGGTTTTACGAGGCCATCTAAAACTGTATTAGTGAAATCGTAATTTGCAGAAACAAAATCGAATTTAGCATGTGGTAACTGTGCATGTAAGCCCTCTATACCATTATCAAAATCGTGATTGCCAATGGTGGCTAAATCATATTTTAACATACTCATTAATTTAAATTCTAGTTCGCCACCGTAGTAATTAAAATAAGGAGTACCTTGAAAAATATCGCCAGCATCTAGCAACAAGGTGTTAGGGTTTTCATTTCTAATAGCGTCTACTAAGGTTGCGCGTCTGGCAATACCTCCTTTATTTGGGTTTTTACTATGTTGATGGCCAAATGGGTCTATATGGCTATGTACATCATTGGTATGTAATATGGTTATTTTTTTAGTGGTATTAGAAAAAGACTGTAAATTTAGTCCGCTTAAACCAAGCGCCACTGTAGCTGAAGTAGCTTGTTTTATAAATAGTATTCGTTTCATAACGGTTATTTAGTTTTCATGATAAAACGATTATCTCGCTTAGGATTTATGGTGTCGTTTTTTTTAAAATAATCGATAAGTACATTACGTATTTTATAATCTAAAACATAGAGGCCATCGTTAGGATGAAAAAAAGTCATTTGATTACCTCCATTATATAAGTAGTCATTGGTTGCTACATAATAAATTTTACTTTCATCTATGTTATTTCCGTTGACTGTGGCAGAATAGATCGTGGAATCAGCATTAAGTATGAGTTGAAACTGATTAGAAATAGGATGCGCTTTACCATACTGAGAAAGGTATTCTGTCATTTTAATGATTTGTTCACCTTTTAAAGCTACTATAACTACAGAATTTTCAAAAGGCATAATTTCAAAAGCAGTTCTTATTCTAATAGCACCTTTAGAAATTGGTGCTCTAATACCACCATGGTTTAGGAGTGCAAAATCTAAATGTTGCCCTGTCCTTAAATAAAAAATAGGATCACTTTCTGTAAAAACGGCATCTGCCATTAAATTACCAATAGCGGTGTTGTAATCACCATCCGTTTTAGAGTAAGTGTCTAAAGCAAAAGAAATAATACTGTCTAAATTTTTATTGACGTTTGCTCTATAGGGTTTAATAAAATTTTCAACAGTTGCATTTTTAGATAAAGTTTCGTTAATCTCTAATCGTTCCGCTTTTATTTTGGTGAGTTTGTGTGTTTTATTGCAAGAAACGATAAAGACTAAAAAAAGGAGCTTAAAAATATATTTAATATGCATTGAATAACTTATGGTTAGATCACAAAAAAATCAGTGTGCTTTTACTAAATTTGCACACTAGCTAAAGATAAATGATTTTAAAAGCTTTTAAAGAAAAATCCAATCGAAAGTTTGTTAACCAATTGTTGGATGCGCCTAAACAAGCCATCCCAAACAACAAGTTAAAGACAGTTGGTGTTTTGCTTAATGCCGATGAATTTGATGATTTTGACGTATTTAGAAACTATTTAAAGGAATTAAACTTAACCTCTCCAAAGCATAAAATAATTGCTTTTACTAAAGATGATAAGTTTGAATCTAGTCAATGGGAAACCTATTTTAGTCCAAAAGATTTTGGATGGAAAGGAAAGCTAAATAATATCGACTTAGAAACTTTTGTAAAAGAAGACTACGATATTTTAATAAGTTATTACAAAAAAGACGTTTTAGAATTAAATTTAGTAACAGCAATTTCTAAAGCTAATTTTAAGGTTGGATTGAGTAGAGCAGATGAGCGTATGTACGATTTATTTATAGATGTAAATCCAACGGAAATAGAATTATTTAAAACAGAATTAAAAAAATATCTTAACATTTTAAACAAATTATAATGAACCAATTTATTGGCACTGGTGTTGCATTAATTACTCCTTTTAAAAAGGATTTAAGTATAGATTTTGAAGCCCTTGAGCGTTTAATTGAATATAATATTGAGAACGGAACAGAATATTTAGTCATTAGTGGAACCACTGGCGAAAGTGTTACCGTTACTGCCCAAGAAAAGACTGAGCTTGTACAATTTATCACTAAAGTTAATAATGGTAGATTACCTTTAGTGTTAGGGATAGGAGGTAATAATACGGCCAGTGTCGTTAACGAAATAATATCTACAGATTTAGCAGATATAGATGCTATTTTATCAGTGTCACCATATTACAGCAAACCAACACAAGAAGGTATTTATCAGCATTTTAAGGCGGTGTCAGAAGCTTCTCCTAAGCCAATAATTTTGTATAATGTACCAGGTAGAACCTCTAAAAACATTGAGGTAGAGACAACCCTAAGATTGGCCAATGATTTTGATAATATCATTGCGGTTAAGGAAGCTGGTAATAATGTGCATCAATACCTAGAATTGTTAAGAACAAAGCCAAAAGATTTTTTAATATTATCTGGAGATGATGATTTAGCGCTTGGTGTTGCCTTGGCAGGCGGATCTGGTGTTATTTCTGTTATAGGACAGGGTCTACCTAAAGAATTTAGCGAAATGATTCGTTTAGGTATTGCAGGTAAAGCTAAAGAAGCTTATAAACTGCATTTTGATTTAATGCCAATTACAGGTCTTATATTTGCTGAGAATAACCCAGCAGGTATAAAGTCTGTTTTAGAAGTTTTAGAGATATCTAAGGCTAACGTTAGATTGCCATTAGTAGAAGCTACAGATCAACTCAAAACAAAAATAAAGGCTGCACTCACGGATTTAGGAAAAGTTAAACTTAATTAAAAGTATATTTAAGGTAAACAGTAAAGCGTATTTTCGAGCTTAATTTTAGTTTTCAAAATCCGTTTATTATGTGTACTTTTGCCCACTGTTTATATAATATGAAGAACGTAACGTACATTCTATTTACCATAATACTATTGGTGTCTTGCAGCGATTTTCAAAAAGCTTTAAAGTCAGAAGATACTGCAGAGAAGTTTAAATTTGCAACAGATCTATACGAAGCGGGTAAGTTTAGCAAAGCAAAGCGTTTATTTGACCAAATATTACCGAAGTATAGAGGGAAGCCACAAGCAGAGAAGTTGACGTTTATGCATGCCATGGCTCTTTATCAAATGAAGCTATATTACGAAGCAAGCTATCACTTTGATAAATTCACAAACATTTATCCGCAAAGTGAAAAGGCCGAGGAAGCAGCATTTTATGGCGCAAAAGGATTTTATCACATTTCTCCAGTATACTCTAAAGAACAAAAAGAGACGGTTGAGGCTATAGAAAAATTACAACTTTTTGTCAATAATTATCCTAATTCTAAATTCTTATCAGAAGCTAATACACTGGTAAAAGAATTAGATTTTAAATTAGAAAAAAAGGCTTTTGAAATAGCAAGACAATATGATTTAATTAGGGACTACAAAGCCTCTATTAAATCGTTTAATAACTTTTTATTTCAGTTTCCTGGTACAACCTTAAGAAATGAGGCCATGTTCTATAGATTAGACGCATCCTATAATCTTGCTATGCGCAGTATAAACGAATTAAAGGAGCAGCGACTTACCGATGCTATTGCATATTATAAGGCGCTTAAAAAATCCTATCCAGATTCTGAGTTTATCTCCGACGCTGATAGAATGAAAGAAGAATTACAAAAAGAATTAGATACATTTAGTACTAAAAGTTAATCACTATAAAGATGGATTTAAAAAAAACAGATGCACCTGTAAGCACAGTAACTTACAATAGAAATGAGTTGGATGCTCCTACAGATAATATTTATGAAGCAATCTCGGTAATTGCTAAACGTGCAGAACAAATAAATACAGATATTAGACGCGAGTTAATTGACAAACTCGAAGAGTTTGCAACATACAATGATAGTCTCGAAGAAGTTTTTGAAAACAAAGAACAGATAGAAGTATCTAAGTTTTACGAAAAGTTACCCAAGCCACATGCTTTAGCTGTTAAAGAGTGGTTAGATGATAAAATTTATCATAGAAATACTGAGGATACTCAGGACTAATCTTAATGTCTATAATTAAAGACAAAAATATTTTATTAGGCATTACTGCTGGTATAGCTGCATATAAATCTGCTAGTTTAGTCAGATTGTTTATAAAGGCAGGCGCTAACGTTAAGGTCGTTATGACGCCTGCTTCTAAGGATTTTATAACTCCACTTACACTTTCCACGCTATCCAAAAACCCGGTCTATTCATCATTTGTAGATGAAGAGGATGACACTGGCGTATGGAACAATCATGTAGAATTAGGACTTTGGGCCGATTATTTTGTTATAGCACCTGCAACAGCTAATACGCTGGCAAAAATGGCTAATGGTGTATGCGACAATATTTTATTAGCAACGTATCTGTCAGCAAAGTGCCCTGTATATTTTGCGCCTGCCATGGACTTAGATATGTACAAGCATGCGTCCACAAAAACCTCATTTAAAAAATTAGCGTCTTATGGCAATAAGATGATACCAGCTGGCACAGGAGAACTGGCAAGTGGCTTAGTGGGAGAAGGTCGTATGGCTGAGCCAGAAGCTATAATTAGTTTTATAGAAAAAGATTGCCTTAATCAATTACCATTGCATGGTAAAAAGATATTAATAACAGCAGGGCCAACTTACGAAGCCTTAGATCCTGTACGTTTTATAGGAAATCACTCTAGCGGAAAAATGGGTTTTGCAATTGCTAAAGCAGCTGCAAACCTTGGTGCTGAGGTTGTTTTAGTTTCTGGGCCAACACATCAAAAAGTAAATCATAACCTTATAACGGTTAAACCAGTGGTCAGCGCAGAAGATATGTACCAAGAAGTACATAAACACTACAGCAATACAGATATTGCCATATTATCGGCAGCTGTTGCAGATTACAGGCCAAAAACTGTAGCAGAAAATAAAATAAAAAAGAAGACTGCAACGTTTAGTATTGAGTTAGAAAAAACGAAAGACATTCTTAAATCCTTAGGTGAAATTAAGAATAAACAATTTTTAGTAGGGTTTGCTTTAGAAACTAACAATGCATTAGAACATGCTAAGGGAAAGTTAATTGCTAAGAATTTAGATTTAATAGTATTAAATTCTCTACAAGACAAAGGTGCTGGTTTTGGTGTGTCCACAAATAAGGTTACATTTATAACAGCATCTAAAGACGTTATAGAGCATAAGTTAAAATCTAAAACAGAAGTTGCTAATGATTTAATGCAACAGATATTAAAACAATTTTATGCGTAACATACTTTTAATAGTAGCACTGTTAGTCTCTACAATTATTTTTTCTCAGGAACTAAATTGTACGGTTTCTGTTATTGCTCAGCAAACCGGAAATGATAATAACGTTGTCTTTAAAACTTTAGAGAAGCAATTAAGCGAGTTTATAAATAATACTAAGTGGACCGAAAAGTCTTTTGGCTTACAAGAACGCATTAATTGTAGCATGGTAATTAACGTAAGTAGCTATGAGAACGATAGTTTTAATGCTACACTCCAAATATCTTCTTCTAGACCAATTTATAATTCTACATATAGCTCGCCTATTTATAACTATAACGATAGAGATTTTAATTTTCAATATTTAGAGTTTCAAAATTTAGTATACAATCCGCAACAGTTTGAGTCTAATTTAATTTCCGTTTTAACCTTTCATGTTTATATGATATTAGGTATAGACGCCGATTCATTTGTACTTAATGGTGGTGATGAATATTTTGCTCAAGCCCAAACTATTGCTAATTACTCACAACAACTAAACGGACAAGGCTGGAAATTAGAAGACGGTTTACAATCGCGTTTTGCCTTAATAGATAATTTATTATCACCTACATTTAAAGAGATTAGGTCTACGACTTATAATTATCATATGGGAGGTTTAGATATAATGGCAGACAATTCTAAAAAAGGAAAAATTCAAATTATTTCTACACTTAACGAACTGCAAAAAATTCATAGTAGACGACCAAATTCGTATTTACTAAGAGTGTTTTTTGATGCTAAATCAGATGAGATAACGGATATACTCTCTGGTGGTCCAAGTGTTAATATTACCGATGCTATTGATATATTAAATCGTATTGCACCAATGCATTCTCAAAAGTGGCGTAATATTAAGTTTTAATTAGGCTTTTATTTTTCTTTTTTAGTCAACACTTCGGTCAGAATCTATATTTTTGTAGTATTAATTTTTCACTTTTGCTTACCTCATTATACATAAAAAACTATGCACTTATTGATGAACTCAACGTTCAGTTCAGCAATGGGCTAACCATAATTACGGGCGAAACAGGTGCAGGTAAATCTATTCTTTTAGGTGGTTTATCTTTAGTACTTGGTAAACGTGCAGATCTAAGTCAAATAAAAAGTAAAGACGAAAAATGTATTATTGAAGCAGTTTTTGATGTGGCGCACTACGACTTAAAATCGGTTTTTGCGACCTTAGATTTAGATTATGACGTGCAGACTATAGTAAGACGAGAGATTTTGCCATCCGGTAAATCGCGTGCTTTTATTAATGATACACCAACTACGTTAGATAGCTTAGCAAAATTAAGTTTTTATTTAATAGATATACACTCTCAACAACAAACACAACAACTTGTTGAAAACGAATATCAATTTAAAGTCATAGATGCACTTGCAGATAATAAAGACAGCTTAAAGGGATATGCAGAACAGCTTAAAACTTATAAATTATTACAACAGGATTTAGAGCAATTAAAAGCTTCTAAAGCTAATTTGATTAAGGAATACGATTATAACCTATTTTTAACCAAGGAATTAAATGAAATAAATCTTCAGTCTATTAATCTCGAAGTTTTAGAAGCACAATACGAGCAACTTAATAATATTGAAGAAATTGGAGATAAGCTTAGTAACGTAAAGACCATTCTAAATAGGGAAGACCAAGGGGTAATGGATCAATTAAATACTGCAAAACAAGAATTAAGCAGAATTGTAAATTACGGAAAACCCTATGAATCCTTACAAGAAAGATTATTAAGCATAAGTATTGAATTAGACGATATTGTAGCGGAGTTAGATGGTCTAGACGAACAATTATCATCAGACCCTCAAGAGTTAGAACAGGTTAGTGGCCAACTGCAAATCATTAATAATTTATTTCAGAAGCATTCAGTTCATACTATTAAAGATTTAGTACTGTTAAAGGAAGAATTAGAATCTAAAGTCTCTAGTACGGAGATACTAGACGCAACTATTGCTGAAAAAGAAGGAGAAATTTTAGCTTTGCGAAATTCGCTAATTAATTTGGCTTCAAAAATCAGTAAGAAGCGAAAACAAATCATTCCTGTGTTAACCAATAAATTAGAAACATTAATATCAGCCTTAGGTATGCCCAATGCTAAATTTAAAATAGAGCTAGAGGCCAACAAAGATTTCTCCGCAAATGGAATGGATCAATTACAGTTCCGTTTTATGGCAAATAAAGGCTCTAATTTTAACGAATTAAAGAAATCTGCATCTGGTGGTGAGCTCTCTAGGATTATGTTAGCCATAAAGTCTATATTATCTGAGTACATACAATTGCCATCCATAATGTTTGATGAAATAGATACTGGTGTCTCTGGCGAAATATCCAATAAAATGGGAGATATTATGAAACATATGAGCCAAAAAATGCAAGTATTTACAATAACACATCTTCCGCAGATAGCGGCTAAAGGAAGTTCTCATTTTAAGGTTTTTAAAACTGAAGACAATAATATTACACAAACACAGCTTAAATGCTTAGATGAGGACGCGCGTATTGTAGAAATAGCTCAAATGCTAGGTGGTGCAGATATAACAGAATCTGCTATGGCGCACGCTAAGCAATTATTGAATTAATAGTATATTTACGACAATAAAACTGACTAAAAAAATAACACACTATGTATAACTTACTTAAGGGGAAAAAAGGAATTATTTTTGGAGCACTTGATGAAAATTCAATCGCCTGGAAAACCGCAGAACGCGTTCATGAAGAAGGAGGAGAATTTGTATTAACTAATGCGCCAGTAGCTATGCGTATGGGCCAAATTAATGACTTAGCAGAAAAAACAGGGTCGCAGATTATTCCTGCCGATGCAACATCAGAAGAAGATTTACAAAATTTGGTAGAAAAATCTATGGAGATTTTAGGTGGCAAATTAGATTTTGTCTTACATTCTATAGGTATGTCCATTAATGTTCGAAAAGGAAGGTCTTATACAGATCAAAAATATGATTGGACTCAAAAAGGAACAGACGTTTCAGCAATGTCTTTTCATAAAGTAATGCAAACCTTATACAAAGCAGATGCTATGAATGAATGGGGGAGCATTGTAGCATTAACTTACATGGCTGCACAACGTGTGTTTCCAGATTACAACGATATGGCAGATAATAAGGCCTATTTAGAAAGTATTGCTCGTAGTTTTGGTTATTTCTTCGGCAGAGATAAAAATGTAAGAGTAAATACCATTTCCCAGTCACCGACTCCTACAACTGCAGGTAGTGGAGTAAAAGGCTTTGACGGTTTTATAGCTTACGCAGAGAAGATGTCTCCTTTAGGAAATGCTACTGCTATGGATTGTGCCAATTATACAGTAACACTTTTTAGTGATTTAACCAAACGCGTTACTTTACAAAACCTATATAACGACGGCGGATTTAGTAATATGGGTGTGAGCGATGCAGTTATGGATGCGTTTATAGATCAGCAATAATAAAAAACACATTAAAATATGAAAAGCGTTAAACATAAATATGTTTGGCGTTTTTTTTATGGGATATACTCTTAATAAAATTTGT
The DNA here is from genome assembly GCF_937958655.1 of uncultured Winogradskyella sp. Taxonomy (GTDB): domain Bacteria; phylum Bacteroidota; class Bacteroidia; order Flavobacteriales; family Flavobacteriaceae; genus Winogradskyella. Next base: position 23,117 of record NZ_CALGNH010000017.1, read on the forward strand.
ATTTCATCGTTGTTTTACTCTTTTGAACGATTTGCACCTTTTCCTTCTTTTATTTGTAATTAATTAACATATTTTTAGTAAATACTAACTTAAACATATTTTTTTATGAAAAAAAATACTTTATTTTTATTTACTTTACTGCTCTTAGCATTTACTATTAATGCTCAAGAGAATTTAGATTGTGGTAATAGCTTCACGGATTCTGGAGGTAATGATGCAGATTATGCCACAAACGAAAATATTACTTATACTATTTGTCCTACTTCAGGAAATTCAGGAGATGTAGTATATGTAGATTTTAGTTTTTTCTCAACAGAGAATAACGGAACCGCATGTTGGGATGGTTTAACAATTTATAACGGATCAGATACAACTGCACCTACTATAAACCCACCAGCAGGCGGTACTGTTTGGTGTTGGGATAGAGATGACGCCACACCAAATGGATCTGGAGATTTACAAGGTATGACCATAAGCTCTACTGACGCTAGTGGATGTTTAACATTTGTATTTACATCAGATGGTTCTGTAACCAGAGAAGGATGGGAAGCTGCAGTGACTTGTGCGCCACCACCTGCTTGTGTAGACCCTTCGGACTTAACAGTATCTAATATAAGTTCTACAACTGCTGACCTAAGCTGGACAGAAAACGGTACAGCTACAGTTTGGGACATTGAAATTGTTGATGTAACAGCAATGGAAACCGCAACAGGTATGCCTACTGTTTCGGGTGTGAACAATCCTTATACAGTCATGGGATTAGTAGATAATAATGACTATGAATTTTATGTAAGAGCAGACTGTGGTGCCGATGGTACAAGCGGATGGGTTGGGCCGTTTGCCTTTAGAACAGCTTGTGCAGCATTTACAGCTCCTTTTACAGAAGATTTTGAAAATGCTGGAAATAGACCAAATTGTTGGACTGATTCTGGTGATGAAAACTGGTTATATGATGATGATGGTGGAGACCATGTTGGTAATTCTGGGGTAATTACAGGCTCAACAGTATCGAACGGCTTTTACGCGTATGCGGATGCAAGTGGTAATCAAGCTAATGCGGTTTTAACAAGTCCTTTAGTAGATGTTTCTGGTTTAACAACACCAGCTTTAAGTTTTTATTTAATTAGTGATGCAGAAGATTCTGCGAATTCTCAGTTAGATGTTGAGGTTTGGGATGGTGCTGCATGGAATAACGTAGGAACATACAATTCAAATACAACAGGTTGGGAGCTACAGACTATAGATATTAGTGCATTTACAATTACAGGTCCTGTGCAAGTTAGATTTGGATTTACAGAACCAACTACTAATGATTTTGATGATGACATAGCTATTGATGATGTAAGTTTTAATGAATTACCAGCTTGTACTCAACCATCCATGTTAGATGTTGTAAATATAACTTCTGAAACTGCTGATTTAAGCTGGTCAGAAAACGGTACAGCTACAGTTTGGGATATTGAAATCGTAGATATAACAGCAATGGAAACCGTAACAGGAACTCCTACAGTTACTGGCGTAAGTAATCCATACACAGTAATGGGTTTATCTGATAATAACACCTATGAGTACTATGTTAGAGCGAATTGTGGCGGAGATGGTACGTCTGATTGGGTTGGCCCTTTTACATTCTCCACGGCATGTAATGCATTTGATATTCCATTCACCGAGACTTTTGATAGTACCTCTACAACAGAAAATTGTTGGACAATACTTAATGAAAATGGTGATGCTGATGCGTGGAATACCAACTATACATTAGATGTAATTTCAGGAGATGAAAACGCAGCACTTACTACAGACTTTAATGCTGGGAATAATGATGACTGGTTAATCTCACCAGCTATAACACTCACAGGAAATGAAAGATTAAGATTTAAATATAGTTTACAATCTACTGGTGAACCGAATGATTTTGAAGTGTTATTATCTACTTCTGGTACAGATGTAGCATCATTTACAAATACAATTTTGCCTTTAGCAACTTATGACGATGTTGATATTGATAATGGTGAGAGTACCGAATTAACAATAGATTTATCTACATATACAGGCGATGTAAATATTGCTTGGAGAGTTCCGCCGGGAGGTTTAGATGGGTGGAGATTATATATAGATGATGTTGTCGTTGAGACGATACCAGCTTGTGTAGAACCTTCAGATTTAATGGTTAATTCAATAACAGCCACCTCTGCAAGTTTTAGTTGGACAGAAAATGGAACAGCTACCATGTGGGATGTAGAACTGGTAGATATAACTAATGGCGGTTCAGCAACGGGTACACCTACAGTAGCAGCAACTATGGATAATCCGTTAGCTATTACAGGGTTAGTAGAGCAAAATGATTACGAACTTTATGTAAGAGCAATTTGTGGTGGAGATACAAGTATTTGGGTTGGTCCCGTATCTTTTGCGACTACTTGCTCGGAAGTTTCAGCAGAGTATACAGCAGATATGTCGGTTAATGTACCAGATGATTGTTGGAACGAAGCTGGTTCTGGAGAAGTAGCCGATGGTCCTATGGGACTTGGAGCATCAGATTGGAGAGAAAATAGAGCTTACGAAGATGCTGATGGTAATGTTATTAGCAGTAATGCTATAAATTTATGGCAAAGTATTGATAGAGAATGGTTATTAAGTCCGTCTTTTGATTTAGATGCATTAGGATCGGTAGGTCTTTTAGTGAATGTTGCAGTTACTAACTATGCATTTAGTGGTACGACTACAGCTGAAGATACAATGGGTTCTGATGACGAAGTGCAGTTGTTAATGACAAATGATAATGGAGTAACATGGACCAACTTAACGACATGGAATGTTGGTAATCAGCCAGCTGTTACGGGTACAAATTATGTAGCAGATTTAAGTGCTATGTCTGGTACAGTACAGTTTGCGTTTTTTGGCTCCGATGGTGCAGTTGATGATGCAGAGGATTATGATTTTCATGTTGGTGGATTTGAGGTAAGTGCTAATGCCTTATCAACAGATGAGGTTGAAAATAGAGTTGCTTTTACATACTATCCTAATCCAGTAAAAAATACATTAACATTAAATGCTCAAAATACCATTGAGCATGTAACAATGTATAATATGCTAGGACAAGAAGTATTAAGAGCCAATCCTAACAGTGTAGATAGTAATTTAGACATGTCAGGCTTACAATCCGGCGCTTATTTTGTTAAGGTTACAATTGCTAGTACTGTCCAAACCATTAGAATAATTAAGCAATAAAATGATAATATTCTAAATAAAAGAGCCGTTTTTAACGGCTCTTTTTTTGCTCCAATAACTAACAGAGTCCATCCAAGTTATTTAGGATTTAAGTATAGAATACACACAAATTAAAAAAGCTACCTTCTATTCGGTGGCTTTTCTTTTTAGCTTTACTACTTTTGTAATTATGACGGATTTGCTAGTTTCATTTATAATACCAGTATATAACAGACCCGAAGAGATAAAGGAGCTTTTGAGTAGTTTTTTAACGCTAGAAGGAAATTATAACTATGAAATTGTGATTGTAGAAGACGGCTCCAAAATAACCTCTAAAGACGTGGTAGATTCCTTTAGTGAGAACTTAAATGTATCTTATTATTTTAAAGAGAATACAGGTCCGGGAAGCTCTAGGAATTTTGGAATGCACAGAGCAAAGGGTAATTATTTTATAATATTAGATTCTGATGTTATTATGCCTACTCATTATTTAAAAGCGGTTTATTCATTTTTAGATACCACATATTACGATTATTTTGGTGGGCCAGATGCAGCACATAACTCATTCACTTCTTTACAAAAAGCCATAAATTTTTCAATGACCTCATTCATTACTACCGGAGGTATAAGAGGTGGTAAAAACCAAATTGAAAATTTTCAGCCCAGAAGTTTTAATATGGGATTATCTAAGGAGGCTTTTTTAGAATCTGGCGGATTTGGACGCATTCACCCAGGCGAAGATCCAGATTTATCATTAAGACTTAACGCCTTAGGCTATAAGTCTGCATTAATTTCTAGCGCATTTGTGTATCATAAACGGCGTATATCGTGGTCTAAGTTTTATAACCAAGTCTATAAATTTGGTATGGTAAGACCTATTTTAAATACATGGCATCCACGGTCTAAGAGTTTAGTTTATTGGTTTCCAACGCTTTTTAGTTTAGGATTGTTAGTGGCATTTATGAGTACATTTTTCACAAGTTTAATTATGCTTTTTTATGGTGTTTACTTTTTAATAGCCTTTGTTTTAGCTTTAGTGTCTACTAAGAGTTTTAGCATAGCATTTCAATCTATATTTGCTATTTTAGTACAGTTTGTGGGATATGGGTATGGATTTTTAAAATCTACGTGGAATATCGGTATTTTACACAAAGATCCCGAACAAACGTTTCCAAAGCTATTTTTTAAAAAATGATTAAACAGAATTCAAATAAAGCACTAAAAAATCTAAAAAAGAGAGACCTAAAACGATTTGGTATTTTTATATCTATTGCCTTTGTATTCTTAATAATTTCTAAACTTTCAAATGATTATAAACAAGATTTAAAGTTACATATTAGCCTCGTAAATTTAGACGATGAAATTATATTAATAAATGACTCTCTTAACACATTAGATGCTATAATTGAAGCTAAAGGATTTACGTTATTAAGATTTTTATTCAATAATAAACATACCATTTATTTAGATTCTAAAAAAGATGTCTTACAACAAAGGCATGGTTTTAATTTAAGCGTACAAAAAACAAAATATCTTATTGAAGATCAATTAGGCACTACCATAGATATATTATCAATAAAACCAGATACGCTAGTGTTACCGTATTCTATGAGCGCCTCTAAATATGTGCCTTTAGTATTAAAATCTAAGGTAAATTTTGCAACAGGCTATGATGTTTTAGATAAGTATAAACTAAATAGTGATAGTGTAAAAGTTGTTGGTGCTATAGAGGATATTAAACAAATCGGTGTGCTTTATACACAACCACTAAATTTACAGGATGTTAAAACGGATATTAACGAAGAGTTATCAATAGAAGTTCCTAGCGCTATAAAAGTATATCCAGAAAAAGTTACGGTATTTGGTGAAGTAAAGCGCTTTACAGAAGGTAAAATGGAGGTGCCTATTACTATCATTAATAAACCAAGTAGTGTAGCAATAAATTATTTTCCAAAGACAGTTATGTTATCCTATTATGTTAATTTAGAGGACTATAATAAAATAAAACATACGGATTTTGTTGTACAATGCAACTATGCCCAGTCTAAAACTAATTTAGATTTTTTAGTGCCAGAAATTGTAAAAAAACCAAACTTTGTAAAACGTGTGAGCATAAAACAAAAACGAATAGATTTTATTAAATTATAGTATGATAATTGTAGGTCTTACGGGAGGAATAGGTAGTGGAAAAACCACAATAGGCAAATATTTTAACTCAATAGGTATTCCTATTTATATCGCAGATGATGAAGCCAAGGCTTTAATGAATAGATCTAAAGTAATTAAAAGAAAGCTTATAACACTATTTGGGGAAGACGCCTATACTGATAAAGGTTTAAATAGAGATTATTTAGCATCAAAGATATTTATAGATAAGACCTTATTGTCTAAAATGAATGCTATTGTACACCCTAAAGTCGCGTTGCATTTTAAACGATGGTTAAAAAAGCAAAAGGCTCCTTACGTCATTAAAGAAGCTGCGATTATTTTTGAAAATAAGTTAGAAGATCAATACCATTTTATAATTACTGTAATTGCTGATAAATCTAATAGAATAAAACGGGTTATAGAACGAGACAATGTAACAGAAGATAGAGTCTTAGCAATTATGAATAATCAACTATCTGATGAAGAGAAAGAAAAGCAGTCCGATTTTGTTATAATAAACAATAAACTAGAGCAGGCATATAAGCAGGCTTATACAATACATAATAAAATTCTTCAAAATATTAGACAATAGATTTACTTTAAAGTCTTTTGTTAATGTAAGGTTAAACATAATTTGTCCTAAATGTTAAAATGTTAAATTTGCCCGATGGGCAAAAAGCTATTCATCTTATTGGTAATATTAATGAGTCTCTCGCTTATTGGTATAATCTTTGTGCAATCATTTTTTATAAATAATAGTTTAGAGGATAGCGAAAAGAATTTTACACTTAGTGTTACACGTGCATTAAGTTATGTATCGCGAGATATAAAGGAATATGAATTAAGGAAATATATTAACTTAATTCAACCTTATGTTGTAAATGATAAAGAGCCAGACTCAACAATAATAAGACAACTGTATATTAGTGCTCAAGATGAGATTAATGACAAAACCATTATCCACAGAAATACAGTTTTAGAAGAGCGCTTTAAAGTACCGCCCTCATTGTTCTTTGAAATTGATGCAGACAGCATAGATGTAAGTAATTTTACAAATGAGTTAGTTACCGAGTCCTATAGTAATTCTAACTTAGATGGTAATGGGTTGTCAATATCAACTAAGCCACAAACCAGAGTTGTAGAATTCTCCAACATGCCAGAGATTAGAATGAAAGCCTATGAAGCGTCTTTTAATAAGTTATTAAAGGAAGTGCCAATATACAAAAGGGTTACCGCTAGGCAAGTAGAAGATTTATTAAAAAATGAGCTAAGTAGTGAAGGTGTTGATTTAGATTTTGAGTATGCAATTTACGATGACGATTTAGCAACAAAGATTCAGACATTAAACTTTAGTAAAAATCCAGAAACTACTATTGGTATACCAATTTTAATGGATAGCAATAACAGAGGAGGCTATACACTATATGTGGATTTTCCGGATCGAAAAAAATATCTATTATCCTCTATATTATGGATGGTATTTTTGTCAGTGATTTTTACAGGAATAATTATACTGGCCTTTTCTGGTGCAATTTATCAACTTATAAAGCAGCGACAGATTTCTCAAATAAAGACCGATTTTATCAATAATATGACGCATGAGTTTAAAACACCTATTGCTACTATAAATTTAGCATTAGACGCCATTAAAAATCCTAAAATAATTGCAGACCAAGATAAAGTTAAGCGTTATTTAAGGATGATAAAAGATGAGAATAAGCGCATGCATGCCCAAGTTGAAAATGTGTTAAGAATATCTAAATTAGAAAAAAATGAGCTAAACATTAGTAAGGATAGGTTAGAACTACACGACTTAGTGGTAGATGCTATAACACATATAGAGTTAATTGTAGAAGATAGAAACGGTTATGTTAAAACGCACTTAAACGCTGCGGAATCATCAGTATTAGCAAATGAAACGCATTTTACAAATGTAATTGTTAATATTTTAGATAATGCTGTTAAGTATTCTGACGATGAACCAAAGATTGATGTTTATACTGAAAATGCTGGTAATAATATCATTTTAAAAATTGCTGATAAAGGCAACGGAATGAGTAAACAAGTGGCTAAACGCGTGTTTGAGAAATTTTATAGAGAGCACACAGGAAACGTCCATAATGTTAAAGGACATGGTTTAGGTTTGGCTTACGTAAAACGAATAGTAGATGACCATCAAGGTCATATATCATTAGAAAGTGAAAAAGGAAAAGGTAGCACTTTTATAATAAAACTACCATTAATATCATAAAAGCGAAATTATGGAAGAGCAAAATAAAAAAATTCTCTTAGTAGAAGATGATCCAAATTTTGGAACTGTTTTAAAAGATTATTTAATGATGAACGACTATGACGTCGTACACGCTAAAAATGGGATGGAGGGTTTTGAAAAGTTTAAAAAAGATGACTATGATCTTTGTATTTTAGACGTAATGATGCCTTACAAAGATGGGTTTACATTAGCTAAAGAAATCCGCGAAAAAAATGCTGATGTACCAATTATCTTTTTAACTGCAAAGGCAATGAAGGATGATGTGCTTAAAGGCTATAAAGTTGGTGCGGATGACTACCTTAATAAACCCTTTGATAGTGAAGTCTTATTAATGAAGATAAAAGCTATTATTCAGCGTAAGGCAACAGATTCTGTAGCAGACAGTAAACAGTTTGAATTTAAGATAGGTCGTTTTGATCTTAATTCTAAATTACGCTTTTTAAAATTTGATGGAGGCGAGCCTACAAAGCTTTCACCAAAAGAAAACGAGTTATTACGACTTTTAGCATTGCATGAAAATGATTTAATGCCCAGAGAACTAGCTTTAACAAAAATATGGAGAGACGATAATTACTTTACATCTCGCAGTATGGATGTTTATATTGCTAAACTTCGTAAATATCTAAAACTAGATCCTAAAGTAGAAATTTTAAATATACATGGAGAAGGTTTTAGACTCGTCATAAACGGTGGTGAAAACTAAGACATAGAAAATCCGACGTTATGTGTCGGATTTTTTTATAGCCTTTTCTATATGTCTAATTATAATTTTGTAGTCCGTAGTATACTCAAACCAAGCTATAGACTTATCTTTTTTAAACCACGTCCCTTGGCGTTTAGCAAAGCGTCTGGTGTTTTTTTTAATTTCAGAAATTGCAAATTCTAAAGTGTAATTTCCTTTAAAATATTGAAATAATTCTTTGTAACCTACGGTATTTAAGGCATTAAGATTTTCGTACGGTAATAGACGTTTAACTTCATCTACTAATCCATTATCAATCATTAGGTCTACACGCTGATTTATTCTTTCATAAATAATGGAGCGGTCAGCATTTAAACCTATAGACAGAGTTTTAAAGTTTCGTTTCTTTTCAGTGTGTGTTAAAAACGAAGAATAAGGCTTACCAGTACCAATACAAATCTCTAAAGCTCTAATTAAGCGTTGAGGATTATCTATTGCAATAGTATTAAATGCTGTTATGTCTAAAGTCTTAAGCTGGTTTTGTAGGGTCTCAATTCCTAGCTTTTGTAAGTTTTCATTTAAGTTATTTCGTATTTGTTTATCTACATTAGGAAAGGTATCTAAACCTTTGGTTACAGCTTTTACATAAAGTCCAGAGCCACCAACCATTATAACTATTGGGTTTGTTTGTTGTAAGGCGTCAATCTTAGTAATGGCATCTGCCTCAAAGTCACCTACAGTGTAGTCTTCTTTCACAGATTTATGTTGAATAAAATGATGTGTAACGGTATTTAATTCTTTCGCAGTGGGTACAGCTGTACCAATATTCATTTCTTTAAAAAATTGCCTTGAGTCGGCAGAAATAATATCGCAATTAAAATACTGTGCTAATTTTAAACTTAGTGCAGTTTTACCAATAGCAGTAGGGCCAACAATAGAAATAAGCGTTTTAGTCATGGTGTAATTTACAACCGCATTTATGACAGAATTGTGCATCATCTTGATGATGCTGGGCTAAACAATTTATACAACATTGAGAGTTTGTATCTGCCTTAAGATCGTTTGCTTTATAAATTTCTTCCTCACCTTTATTTTTAGCAGCTTTATTAGCGCTTTTAGCATATTCAGCAGAGACTATACCGGTGGGCACTGCTATAATGCCATAACCCAAAATCATAATTATGGTTGTAATAAATTGCCCTAATGCCGTTTGTGGTGCAATATCCCCAAAACCAACAGTGGTGAGTGTAACGATACACCAATACACACTTTTCGGAATATTGGTAAATCCATTTTCTTCTCCTTCAACTAAATACATTATAGTTCCAAAGATTATGGAAGATACTAATACCGCAAATAAAAAAACTAAAATCTTTACTCTACTTGCTATAATTGATTCTTTTAATTGATTAGACGCGCCTAAGTAACGAGCTAATTTTAAAATTCTAAAAATTCTTAGTAGGCGTAATGCTCTTAGTGTAACTAGGGCTTGCGATCCTACAATAAAGAATGAAAGATATTTTGGAAGCGTAGAGAGAAGATCAATAATACCATAAAAACTAAAAATATATTTTTTAGGTTTTTTTACAGAAATAATTCTTAAGATATATTCTAAGGTAAAAAGTATAGTAACGATCCATTCTCCAATATTCAATAAATCATGATACTTTTTATCAATCTCATTAACACTCTCAAGCATTACTAAAACAATACTCAAAAGAATAAAAAACAGTAGTAGAACATCAAATAGTTTACCTGCAGGTGTGTCTGCTTCATAAATAATTTCATGCAGTTTACTTTGCCAAGAATGTGTATTTGATGATTCCATGGTCTAAAAATACGAAAGTAAAATTACTCGTTTAATTCAATAACTTTAAGTCGTTTATTTCTCCTCATATAACTCTGTATAATATGCTGTGTATCTCTATTATTGGACATATGTGTAATTAAGGATTCTAAAATATCTCTATTTGTAATCTGGTGATTAAGATCAAAAAAGCCAATTCCTTTAAATAGGCCATCTTCAATCAATACCATACTTTTTTCATTTACAGTTCGTCCTTTATCAATTAACACCATATTCTTAGCGTCGTAACTATTTTTGTCTATAAGTGCTTGAGCACGTTGGTTATAATCTTTTGAGTTTTCTTTTTGTACACAGGCACCCAAACACTCTTTAATTTCGTAATTAAAACAGCTTGTTTCAGATACATCTAAGCCGCACAATTTACGGCATAAGTTGTAGGTTACAATCATTCTTTCTATAAACGAAACGCCACTTTTTCTGTTGGTAAACGTGGTTATTGGTTTTTCGTTTTTTTTAATGGGGTAAATTCTTAGATTAATATAGCCATTAGCATCCTTAAAGCTATAGAGGCCTTGTGTAAATTTGTTTTGTTTTAGCGCTCTGTTTAATATCGGTTTATTAACCTTAATTTCTTCACTTTCTTTAAGAAGCGCAATAAGTTCACTCCCTGTTTTTTCGTAGGTGACGGCAGAAACTAAAGTTTGAATTTTTTTAGATTTAGAATTTTTATTTGTAAAATGCTGGTTAATACGTTTCTTTATATTATTACTTTTTCCGATGTAAATAATGTTTCCATTAGCATCATGTATGTAATACACGCCTGTTTCGCTAGGAAGATCCTCAATAATAGTTTTAAGGTTTGAAGTTAGTTTCGATTTTTTCTCAATTCTAACGGCATTTTTTATAATGGTCTTATCTGTGTCTTTGCTTAATAATAATTTAAAGAGCTTTACGGTTGCCATAGCATCTCCGTTAGCTCGGTGTCTATCGCTAACAGGTATACCTAGAGCACGTGTTAACTTTCCTAAACTGTAAGATTCCATATTTGGAATTAATTTTTGTGAAAGCTCTACGCTACATAACGTTTTACGTTTAAAAGAAAATCCTAAACGGCTAAATTCGGTTTTAAGAATTCGATAATCAAAATCTGCATTATGAGCCACTATTATGCAGTCTTCAGTGATTTCTATAATGCGCTTAGCAACCTCGTAAAACTTAGGAGCAGTCTTAAGCATGTTAGAGTTAATACCTGTGAGATTAACTACAAAGGGCTGAATTTCGCGCTCAGGATTTACCAATGAAATAAACTGATCTGTAACCGTATGTCCGTCAAAACGGTAGATGGCAATTTCCGTTATGCCTTCTTCGTTATATTTACCGCCTGTGGTCTCTATGTCTAGTATTGCGTAAATTAGGTATTAGGTATTAGGTATTAGGTATTAGGTATTAGTTTCATCTTCATCTTCATCTTCGATTTCAACGTCAACTTCTTTTTCCAAAGATACTACTTCCAACTCTAACCATGTTACTACCACAGTTAATAGCTAGTTGGTAGTCTCCGCTCATTCCCATAGATATAGTTTTTAGTTGACAGTTATTAGTTTTAAGTGATTTTAAATCTTCAAACGTTGTTTTTAAAAAATTGAACTCACTTTCTACCTGCTGCATACGATCTGTGAAGGTAGCCATGCCCATTAGGCCAACCACCTTGACATATTGCAATTCTGAAAACTCACTGGACTGAAGTAGTGTAGAGGCATCAATTGCGGACATACCAAATTTACTGTCTTCCTCAGCAATTTTAATTTGAAGCAAACAATCAATAATTCTATCATATTTTTTAGCCTGTTTGTTAATCTCTTTTAAAAGTTTAAAACTGTCCACACCATGTATTAAACTTACAAATTCTGCCATGTATTTTACTTTATTTCGTTGCACATGACCTATCATGTGCCATTGAATATCTTTTGGCATTTGCTCGTATTTGTCAGCCATTTCCTGAATTTTATTTTCACCAAAAATGCGCTGGCCGGCATTGTAGGCTTGCATTAAATCTTCAATAGGTTTGGTTTTAGAAACGGCTACTAAAGTAACGTGTTCTGGTAGAGTAGATTTTATGTTATTAAGGTTTTCTTTTATAGTCATATTTTTATTTTTCAATACAATTCTGTGGCTCTCTTTGCCAAGGTACAGAATAACAGGTTTTGTTAATATTCGTAAATGGTGATTGCACTGCGTAGTTTTGGGAGAATGTAAGTGCTTTTTGGAGGCATTTTTAAGCCTTCGTCTGCAATTTGTTTCATTTGATGAACGTTGGATGGACACATGCCAAAGCCAACTTTATAATCGCCACTATCTACACTGCTTTTTATAGTAATCATTTCGTGTCTGCCATTTGCGTAGTCTATACGATTGTTTTTGCGTAAATCATCAATACCTAAAATGGGTTTAAGAATGGTGTTATACAACAATTGGGCATCGAGTTTATCTAAAGCTGTTTTAAATGTATAGTTGGCTTTTCTTAAATAGAGCGAATAAAATTCACCATCTAAATACATACTAAAATGATGCGGTTTAGAAGGGTTATAAGGTATTTGGCCTCTATTTTCTATGCGGAAGTTTTCGTCTAATTTTATTAAAAAGGCTTCTTTGCTTAAGCCGTTTAAATCCTTAACCAAACGATTAAACTCATGAATAACTAAATCAGATTCTGGTATAAGATAGGACATAAAGAAGTTATAGGATTCCGTACCGTTATGATTTGGATTTTTATCCTTTAGGTCTTTGTATAATAAATAAGATGAAGACGAACGATGATGACCATCTGCAATATAAATGGTCTCCATTGTTGCAAATTCATCTTCGATTTTAGCGAGAATAACTTCATCATCTACCTTCCAAAGGTAATGTGTGTCTCTATAGGTCATGGTAAATTCAAATTCTGCATAACCTTTTTGAACTTCTTTTATAATATCTGAAATGACAGTATTATCTGGGTAGGTGAGTAGTACAGGTTCTGCATTAAACCCCACAGTTTTAAGATAAGTCTTAAATGTTTGTTCTCTTTTTGCTATGGTATCCTCATGCTTTTTTATGACGTCTCTTTCGTAATCCTCTGCGCTGGTAGCTGCAATAATACCATTAAATTCCTGACCATGGCGGTTTACAATTTTATATACATAAAAGCTAGGTTTTTCATCCTGAATAAACACACCATCTTCTTTAAATTCTAAATAGCGATTCTTAACAAGCTTGTAACGTTCGTTCCCAGTCACCTCTTGGGCATATTTATAACCAGGATTTACAATATGTAAAAAGCTATAAGGGTTATAATCCATACGAGACTCTCGCTCATCAACCGTATAACTCTGATAAGGACGCGCAGCCACTAAGCCAACAATTGCTCTTGTAGGTCTAACCGCTTTAAAAGGTTTTACTATTGCCATTCTATTAGGATTAGTTCCAGTTTTCATTTAGCATTATTAGATGAGACTGAAAATTGGAATTGTGACTGTCTACTTTAAAAATTGTTTAGCAATTTTTTCAGCTTTTCTGCTCTCTGAATAATCATAAAAGCCTTCACCAGATTTTACTCCCAGCTTACCAGCTCTAACCATATTTACCAGAAGCGGACAGGGTGCATATTTCGGATTTTTAAAGCCATCATACATCACATTTAAAATAGATAAACATACGTCCAAGCCAATAAAATCTGCTAATTGTAATGGACCCATTGGATGTGCCATACCTAATTTCATTACCGTATCTATTTCTTTTACGCCTGCAACGCCATTGTAAAGTGTTTCTATGGATTCGTTAATCATTGGCATTAGAATCCTATTGGCAACAAATCCTGGATAGTCATTAACCTCTGTAGGTGTTTTGCCTAAAGTGGTCGATAATTCCATGATGGTGTTAGTAACTTCATCACTCGTATTATAGCCTCTAATAATTTCTACCAATTTCATAATTGGTACGGGATTCATAAAGTGCATTCCAATAACCTTTTCTGGTCGTTTTGTTACAGCAGCAATTTGTGTTATTGATATTGAAGAGGTATTCGTTGCTAAAATTGTAGCTTCATTGCACAGTTCGTCTAATTGTTTAAAAATTTTAAGCTTTAATTCAGTATTTTCTGTTGCAGCTTCTACTACCAGTTCTGCTTTAGCAATTCCTTTAGTCATTTCAGTACAAGGTGAAATATTACCTAAAGTAGCCTGTTTATCTTTTTCAGAAATTTTAGCCTTTGCAACCATTCTATCTAAGTTCTTAGCAATGGTAGCCATGCCTTTTTCTAAAGAAGCTTCATTAATGTCAATAAGATTAACTTTAAATCCAGATTGCGCAAACGTGTGGGCTATACCATTTCCCATAGTTCCTGCTCCGATTACTGCGACGTTTTTCATTGAAATTTATTTCATTCCCACGAAAGTGGAAATCTATTTATAATTTGAGTTTATATCACGAGATTCCCGTTTTCACGGAAATTAAAACTGATTAATAATCATAGTTGCGACTCTAAGGGCTTCAGTACCATCATGTAGGGTTACAATGGGTTTTGTGTTATTGTTAATAGCATCGGCATAGGTTTCCAATTCATCTAAAATAGCATTGTTGTCTTCTATTTCAGGATTGTCAAAATAGATTTGTTTTTTTACACCTTCGGCATTTTGTAGAATCATATCAAAATCACCAGGGTTTTCTGGTGCATCTTTCATTTTTACAACTTCACATTTTTTTTCTAAAAAATCTACAGAGATGTAAGCATCTTTTTGAAAGAACCTTGTTTTACGCATATTCTTTAATGAAATCCGACTTGCTGTAAGGTTAGCAACACAGCCATTTTTAAATTCTATACGTGCATTAGCAATATCTGGTGTGTCACTAACAACCGAAACTCCGCTTGCCGAAATATGTTTTACAGGCGAATTTACTACACTTAAAATAATATCGATATCATGTATCATTAAATCTAAAACTACAGGCACATCTGTGCCACGTGGATTAAATTCTGCTAAGCGATGGGTTTCAATAAACATTGGGTTTTCTATCTTGTCCTTAATACCAATAAAAGCAGGATTAAAACGCTCTACATGGCCAACCTGACCTTTTACACCATGCTCAGCAACAAGGGTTCTAATAGTCTCAGCCTCTTCAACCGTATTGGTGATAGGCTTTTCTATAAAAATGTGTTTTCCTTTTTTTATAGCTTTTTTTGCACAATCGTAATGCGAAAGTGTTGGAGTTACAATATCTACAACATCTACGGCATCTATTAATTTATCTATAGAATCAAAGTAAGTATATCCGAATTCATCAACAACACGTTTTGCATTTTCTGGGTCAGCATCATAGAAGCCAACAAGCTCATATTTGTTAGATTGGTTAAGGAGTCTGAGATGGATTTTACCAAGGTGACCTGCACCAAGAACACCAGCTTTTAGCATATTTCTCTGTTTTTAACAAAAATAGTGGATTTGAATTAGATATTTCGTAAAGAACCTTTAAAAATTAGGGGCTTAATTGCGAAGTGTTAATTGCACAATTTGATGTTTATTACTTTAATACGTTAGCCAATTTTTAGAATTTGAATCCGATTCTACTCTATTATGCTGGTAATAACAAAAACTGTGACATCGAGCGTAGTTGAGATGTTCTTTTTACCTTTCGATTTGCCTTGCAAGGTGCTTTCAAAGAAATATATTTCTTTTCAACCAATGCTCAAGGTGACAAAACAGTCAAAATTTGAATAAATCTATAATTACTGGCATAATAGTGTTTATTCAAATTTGAGTTTATACAATTGGAATTTGTAAACCGATGCGTTAATTTAGCGTGAAACTAAACTAAGATTTGAAAGATACGTTTAAGCATAAAGGCAT
>NZ_CALGNH010000018.1 GCF_937958655.1 uncultured Winogradskyella sp.
CCACCATAAGTTCTAAGTAGTACTTTTACTAAGGTATTGAGCTTTAAATTGTTTTCTAAATAGCCAAATAAAACAGCATTAGAGGTTAAAAACTGAATCTTGGTTCTAAAATTAAACTGTTGTGTAAGCGAAATAATAGAATTTCTATCTAAAATAGTTAGTGCATTATAGGTAATACTTGGCTTTAATTTATAGGTATTACAAAATGTTTTAAAATCCAATTGATGCGTACTATCCTCACCTTCACCATAGGCGATTTGAAAATAATTACACAGCTTTACGTAAACTTTTTTCACATAATTTACCGATGCTAATGAGCTTAAAAATTGGTTGCGTAGATGATCTTCGTCAATATGCTGTTTTAAAATTATAGCATAGGCTAACTGTCCGTCTCGCCCAGCTCTACCAGCTTCTTGGTAGTAGCTTTCTAAACTTTCTGGTAAATTATAATGAATAACGGTTTTTACATTAGGTTTGTCAATTCCCATCCCAAAGGCTGTAGTAGCTACCATAATTTGCTTTTGTTCATGCAGCCATTGTTGTAAGCGCTTTTGCTTTTCTTTATTGGTAATACCACCATGGTAGTAAGTAGAAGAAAAGCCTTTAGATTCTAAATAACTATGTATGTCTTGTGTTGCTCGTCTATTTCTAACGTATATAATAGAGGGACCAGATTTAACTTTAAGAACCTGTTCTAATTGAAATAATTTATCGTCTGTATGTAAGACCTGGTAAGAAATATTTGGTCTTTCAAAAGATGCCTTAAATAGCTTTGGTGCTACAAAATCTAAATTTTCAATAATATCTTTAACCACATTATCCTTAGCAGTAGCTGTAAGCGCAATACAATTAACATGAGGATGGAGTTGTCTTAGCGCAGTAATAGTTTTGTAGGCTGGTCTAAAATCATTTCCCCATTGGCTAATACAATGCGCTTCATCAATAGCAATAAGGTTAACTTTCATTTGTTGTATGCGTTCTTTTACAATAGATTGTTGTAGGCGTTCTGGCGAGAGGTACAAGAATTTGTAGTTGCCATAAACGCAATTGTCTAACTGTGTGTCTAAATCACTGTAAGACATACCAGAACTTAAGGCTATGGCTTTTATGTCTTTTTGTTTTAAGGTGTTAACCTGGTCCTTCATTAAGGCAATTAAAGGCGACACTACAATACAAATGCCCTCTTTTAGTAATGCAGGGATTTGAAAACAAATAGACTTGCCACCACCTGTAGGTAATAAGGCAAAGGTGTCTTCATTGTTTAAAACAGAGTTTATAATCTCTTCTTGTAGCGGCCTAAATGCGGTATGCTTCCAGTAACGCTCTAAGACTTTAATTGGATGCATTACTGAATATTTAGTGTTTTTAAAATGAAATGAGTGCGGTGTTCAACTGAGCCAAAAGGCACATCGATTAATTTATAACCAAACCTCGTGTAGGTTTGTAATAAATGCTCATGGATGTCTATGGCTTGTTCAAAATTTTCATAACGTTCATTATCACTAGTAAATATGTCTTGCCATGGCGCAAGCACAAACACATAATCATAGCTATAATCATTACAGGCTTTTGTAAAATCTTTTGGGTATGTATCTCCAATATAATCCATGTAAGCCAAAACATCTGGGATACCTCTATCTAAAAAAACTACAGGTTCTGATTCATCTGTAGCTGCTTTAAATTGCCGAATTCTTCCTTCTAAAAGTTTTTTACTAAATAGTAAGGGCTTAGTAAGAAATAATTGGTCTATACCATCTTTACGAGCCTTAAGCGTTATTTGCCTAGAAATTTCATCATAACATAATAAACCAAGTGCTTTTAAATGATTAATGATTGTGGTTTTTCCGGTGCCAGGACCACCAGTAATGACTACTTTTTTCGAATTCAAATCGGCAATATTTTTCACTAAAATATGTGATTAAAAATAGAGATTAAAATGTAAAGTTAAATGTATCTTTGCAATTGAAAAATTTTGACATGGATAGTTCTAAGAAAAGTGACGAATTTTACGAAAAATTAAAGGCGCAATTATATGATACCGCACTTTGGCCTGCAGAGTATCTGTATAAGTTTATAGTGATTTCTAAAGGAACAGGAATTAAAGCTATAGAAGCCTTGTTTAACGACTTAGGAGCTGTAATAAATACTAAAGCATCTAAAAACGGAAAGTACACAAGTGTATCTATAAATGTTAGAATGAAAAATCCTGAAGAAGTCATTGCCAAATATAAAGAGGTGGCAGAAAAGGTTGAGGGAGTAATTTCTCTTTAAAATTTCTTTTAGGCTGCTTAATTTTTTGTACTTTGCAGCAAAACCTAGAGACTTCGGGTTTTACATTTATTTACTACACAATTTACAATTTTGATTGACAATTTAGAATACAACACAGAACGCGAGCATTTAATTATACCAGAGTATGGCCGTCATTTACAAAAAATGATTAATCATGCTAAAATGCGCGAAACAAAGGAAGAACGAAATAAATTAGCCAAAGCCATTATTTCCGTAATGGGAAATTTACAGCCTCACTTACGTGATGTTGCAGATTTTCAGCATAAACTTTGGGATCAGCTTTTTATAATGTCCGATTTTCAATTAGACGCAGATTCCCCTTTCGATAAACCTTCAAAGGAAGAATTAACCTCTAGACCAGAACCGCTAGAATATCCACAGAATTTTCCGAAATACCGTTTTTACGGTAACAATATTAAAACAATGATTGATGTGGCATGTACGTGGGAAGATGGTGAAATGAAAGAAGCATTGACCTATACCATTGCTAATCATATGAAAAAATGCTATCTCAATTGGAATAAAGATACCGTTGAAGATGCTGTCATTTTTGACCATTTGTTTGAGCTTTCTAACGGTAAAATAGACTTAAAAGACAGCGAAGAAGATTTAAGCGATTCCAGCAGTTTAATGCGTGCAAAATCTAAGTATAGCAATAAAAATAACTCAAAGAAACCCAAAAAGAAATATTCCAATAACAGAAAACGTTACTAAAACGTATGGGAACATTTAAAATAGAAGGAGGGCACCAGCTTAAAGGAAAAATTCAACCTCAAGGTGCAAAAAACGAAGCTTTACAAATACTATGTGCAGTTTTATTAACTGCAGAAGAGATTACAATTGATAATATACCAGATATTATTGATGTTAATAAACTTATAGCCCTGCTCAAAAAGTTAGGCGTAAAGATTAATAAATTAGGGAAAGGCTCATATACCTTTAAAGCAGATGACGTAAATCTTAAGTATTTAGAATCTGCAGAATTTAAAGAAGACGGAAAAGGACTAAGAGGTTCTATTATGATTGTAGGGCCGTTACTTGGACGCTTTGGCAAAGGGTATATCCCAAAACCTGGTGGCGACAAAATTGGACGTAGACGTTTAGACACCCATTTTGAAGGCTTTATAAACCTAGGTGCTAAATTTAGATATAATAAAGAAGATTTATTCTATGGCGTAGAAGCTGAAAAACTCAAAGGGGCTTACATGCTCTTAGATGAAGCTTCTGTTACAGGTACCGCTAATATTGTTATGGCTGCAGTTTTAGCCGAAGGAACAACGACGATATACAACGCAGCTTGCGAACCCTACTTACAGCAATTGTGTAAAATGCTAAATCGAATGGGTGCAAAAATCTCTGGTGTTGGCTCTAATTTACTAACTATTGAAGGGGTTAACAAGCTAGGTGGTACAAACCATAGAATGCTACCCGATATGATTGAAATTGGTAGCTGGATTGGCCTAGCAGCAATGACCAAAAGTGAATTAACCATAACTAATGTTAGTTGGGATGACCTTGGTGTTATACCAAGTGTGTTTAGAAAAATTGGAATTACAGTGGAGCGACAAGGAGACGATATTTTTATCCCAGCTCACAAAGAGGGTTATGAAATTCAGAATTATATCGATGGCTCTATTTTAACCATTGCAGATGCGCCTTGGCCAGGTTTTACGCCAGATTTACTCAGTATAGTATTAACAGTGTTAACGCAAGCTAGAGGTAGTGCTGTAGTACATCAAAAAATGTTTGAGAGCCGTTTATTCTTTGTAGATAAGCTTATAGATATGGGCGCAAAAATAATACTATGCGATCCTCATAGAGCAACAGTAATAGGTCACGATTTTAAATCTACCTTAAAAGCAACAACAATGACCTCACCAGATATTAGAGCAGGTGTTTCCTTATTAATTGCTGCATTATCTGCTAAGGGCACATCTACCATTCATAATATTGAACAGATTGATAGAGGCTACGAAAATATAGATGAAAGACTAAGAGCCATAGGCGCTAAAATAGAGCGTGTATAAAGTTATTAGTAATTATATTTCATGAATTTAAAAAAGCTTCAAAATTAATTTTGAAGCTTTTTTTTTAATACAAAAACTCTATAGACTAATACAGAGATTTTAAATTTTTGAATGATGGTTTTACTACAAAAACAAAGCTATTAATTTAAGGCAGATTTGTAAGTTGCTAAACAACGTTCTCTTGCGGCCTTGTGATCTACCATAGGTTGAGGATAAGTGAGTTCTTGATAATCTGGAACCCACTTTTTAATGTACGTATGCTCTTTGTCAAACTTTTGAATCTGCGAAGTAGGATTAAAAATTCTAAAGTAAGGTGCAGCATCTACACCACTACCTGCAACCCATTGCCAATTGCCAACATTGCTTGCCATTTCATAATCATGCAGTTTTTCTGCAAAATAGGCTTCGCCCCAGCGCCAATCAATCAATAGGTGCTTACATAAAAAGCTTCCAACCAGCATCCGTACACGATTGTGCATAAATCCTGTTTCGTTGAGTTCTCTCATGCCTGCATCAACAAGTGGGTAACCTGTTTTACCCTCGCACCAGCGTTTAAATTCGTCTTCATTATTTCGCCATGCAATACGGTCGTATTTAGATTTAAAGGCTTTATCCTTGGTGTGTGGAAAATGCCATAGGATTTGCATAAAAAATTCGCGCCAAATAAGCTCTTGCCAAAAAATTTCATTCTTTTCTGCAATGGCCTTTTTCATCATTTTTCTAACACTAACAGTGCCAAAACGTAGGTGAGGGCCTAAACGCGATGTTGCGTCTTTACTAGGAAAATTTCTAGTTGCTTCGTACTCTTGAATGAGTGTTGGTGTTACGGTATATGTTGTAATTTCTTGACTCGATTTTTCAAAACCAATATCAGACAGACTAAGGTTTGGTAGTCTAGAATGTTCTATTAAGTTATCTAAATACGAATTGGTATAGAAAATTTCTAGGTCAATGGTTTTGAATTTTTCTTTCCATTTACGCATATAAGGCGTGTACACTACATAAGGATCCCCATCGTTTTTTACAACCTCACTTTTTTCAAAAATTACTTGGTCTTTGTAGGTTTTAAATTCAATATTGTTTTTATTAAGAAAAGCTTTTATAGCTTCATCACGCTCTTTTGCATATGGCTCGTAATCGTGGTTAGTATAGACTGTTGTAACGTTATAATCTTTTATGATTTGTTTGTAGATGTCTAAGGGTTTACCATGAAACATAGCAATGCTACTACCATAGTCGTGTTGTAATGTTTGTCGCATGGTTTGAAGCGTCTCGTGTATAAATGTAACACGTGCATCGTCTTTTGGTAGTTTATCCAATATGTCGGAATCAAAGATAAATATTGGTAAGACAGGATGTTCGTCTTTTAGTGCTTGGTAAAAACCAACATTGTCGTCTAGTCTTAAATCTCTCCGAAACCAGAATATGTTTACTTTTTTTGACATTTTATTTTATTTTGTCATTGCGAGGAAGAATGACTGCGGCAATCTCTTTTTATTTACTATTAAAGCGATAGCCACGCTGTTCGTGCCTCACAACTCACTATGACGGATTGGTTTAGTACTGCCTTCGCAGCAATGGCAAAGAATCAATACGTCCCAAACAATTCTTCTAACTTCTTGGTGCGATACTCAAAAATCTCTTCCAATTTTGGTTTTACTAATATTGGGTGTACCATTTGCCCAAAAATGCCCAGTGGGACTTTGTAATCTATAATATCTTCCATTTCTACACCACCATCAATAGCTTTTATAAAATGCTTGTGATGCCAAAGTGCGTAGGGTCCAAAACGTTGCTCGTCTACAAAATATTCCTTATCTCTTACATGTGTAATTTCTGTAACCCATTTAGTCTTAATGCCTAAAACTGGCGTTACAATATACTGAATAATTTGCCCAGGATACATTGGTCTATCGGCACCAGAAAGAATATGAAAACCCATATAATTTGGTGTAATAGTCTTTAAATTTTTAGGGCTCGATAAAAAATCCCAAGCTTCATCTATTGAAATAGGAAGATTCTGTTTTTTATGTAGGGTGTATATTTTCATGTTATAAATTAGGTAACTAACTACCTTTGGTTTTAGTTGTTTAATACAATGTATCCATTTAGAGACGTTGCAATACACAACCAAATAATATAGGGTAACAGTAAGTATTTGGCATATTTTAATCGGTCGCTTCGAAAGGTTATAAAAAAGTAAATGATAACTAATAATAATAAAACTAAAACCAGTAGGCCTACTTTAGTATGGTGTTGGTTGAAGAAAAACCAATTCCAGCTTATATTAAGCGCTACCTGAAAAGCGTAAACGAGCCACAAATTAACAGATTTTCTCAACACAAAAAGCTCAGCTAAATACCATGAGAAACATAGCATTATAAGCGTCCATGCAAATCCAAAAACCCAACCAGGTGGTGTCCAAGGTGCTTTATTAAGATTAGTATACCACTCGCCAGTTACGGCATCACCCATAAAGAAATTACCTAAAGCTAAGCCTCCAAAATTAACCATTAAGAAAAAAATGAAATAGTAGAATTTTTTCAATGTGCTATGATTTTAGCTTTTCTATTTGTTCAAGAATGTTTTGTGCTTCGGCATATTTTTTATCGCTCTCAGCTCTATTTGTGGTAGAGAGTTTATGCCAATCTGCCATTAGCTTTTCGTATTTTTTTTGAAGCTTGTCTGCCTCAGATGTTTTTTTGAATAATCCGAACATTTTTAATGGTCTAAGTGGTTTGTAATTCTAGAATTCATGGGTTTAGTGATAGAGTAGAAGTAATCTAAAAATTCGCCATCTTTATCAATTAAATACTTTTGAAAATTCCACTTAACGGAAGAGTTTTGTTTCCCGTTAATAGCTTTTTTTGTAAGCCATTCGTATAGTGGATGCTGCGCACTACCTTTAACGTTAATCTTTTCTGTAATTAAGAAAGACACACCAAAGTTAACCTCACAGAAACTATTAATTTCATCCGCAGTCCCAGGCTCTTGACTGCCAAATTGATTACAAGGTACACCAATAACCACAAGTTGCTCCTTGTAGGTTTCATGCAGTTGTTGTAACTCTCTATATTGTGGTGTAAACCCACATTTAGACGCTACATTAACAAAAAGGATATACTTCCCCTTATATTCTGATAAATCAATTGGCTGGCCAGTAAGACTATTAATTTTAATGTCGTAGATTGGTTTCGTAGCCTTTTGGACTTCATTTTTATCTGTGGCGGTTAATGTACCGACAAAAGCTTTTAGTGGATTCATTACTAAATATAGTATTTTAATTATTTCTTTAATAAATCACACCCCTAAAGTCCCCTCAAGGGGACAAATGTATCAATGTTTATTTAAAGGATTGTCCCCTTGAGGGGACTTTAGGGGTGTATTACTTCCAATAATTTTCCTAAAAACAATTATCTATATTTTAAAACTTACGATACCGCAATCCATCTCAAAAACCTGACCCGACAGTGATGCTGCCTTTTCCGACAGTAAAAATCCTGCCATATCAGCTACTTCTTGTGGTTGTAAATATTTTTTAAGTGGATGACGCTCATTCATGTTTTCTATCATCCTCTCATTACGTAATAATTTTGAAGCTAAATCTGTGTCTGTGACGGTAGGTGCAATGGCGTTAACACGAATCGTTGGTGCTAATTCTGCACCCAAAGACTTTGCAAGTCCCTCAACAGCCGATTTTGATGCAGCTACACTAGCATGAAACGGCATTCCTAATTTTGCCGCAACTGTACTAAAAAGAACAATTGACGGATAATGGCCATTTTTTAATGCCGGTAGATACTTTTGAACAGCTTTTACTGCGCCGAGCACATTAATTTCAAAGTCGTTTTTAAAATCATCAATACTTAGTCTGCTAATGGGTTTAAGGTTAATGCTTCCTGGGCAATAGACAAGACCATCTGCACTATCAATATCTGGTAATTCATCATTAGTAACATCACACTTATAATGTTTTAAATTACTGTACGATTCCTCTGGTGCTGTTCTGCTTATATTAACAACTTCGTCATAAGAAGAGAGCAAAGATGTGACAATTGCATTGCCAATACCTTTGCTTCCTCCAATTACTATTAATCTACTCATCTGTTATGCTGCTGTAAGAGGACGTCCCTTAAGACGCTTCTCTATTTTTTGTTTAATTAAAGTTAAACGCTTCATTAAATCCATTAATTTGGCGTCTTTTTTCTTTTTGTAAATTTCATTAACGCCTAGAATAATTTCTTTAGCTTCTCTTGCTGCTAAAATTCTGTCGCTTGTAGTTTTAAACGAATGCTTTCTCGTCTCAAATTCGTTTGCTCTTTTTAAGATATCCATAGCTTAATTGTTTAAATAATTTTGCAATTCAACAATTTTTTCTGGTGTGTCGAATATTCCACCATAATAGGTCGTTACTGTAGCCGATGTGTCATCTTTTACACCTCTAGACGATACGCAGAGATGTTTGGCATCTATAATAACGGCAACATCTTCGGTGTTTAAAGCTGTTTTTAATTCATTTGCAATCTGCTGTGTTAAGCGCTCTTGTACTTGAGGACGTTTAGCGTAGTATTGCACTATTCTATTAAGCTTAGATAAGCCAATAACTTTACCAGACGATTTGTAGGCAATATGCGCTTTACCAATAATTGGTACAAAATGATGCTCGCAGTTAGAATAGAATGTAATATCCTTTTCTACTAGCATTTGATTGTATTGATATTTATTATCGAAAAGCGCTATTTTTGGCTTATTCAGTGGGTCTAAGCCAGAAAATATCTCTTCTACATACATTTTAGCAACACGGTCTGGTGTTCCTTTAAGGGAATCGTCAGTTAAATCTAAGCCTAAGACATCCATTATCTCTGAAAATAAAATTGAGATACGTTGCTTTTTTTCGTCATTGCACATGTCAAAAGCAGTGGGCTTCATTGGTGTTTCAAGACTCGTAAATAGATGATCGTCTCCGATATCTTCAATCGAAAATCCATTCATTTGGTGTCCATTCTTAGTAGTAGTTGTGTTCATAAAAATCTTTTTAATGTGCTGTTTTTAAATAATCTGTATCTAAATCAAAGCACGTGTTAACGTTTTGTTATAGAGTTGTTTGTTATTGTTCGTTGTCTTGAACATTTAAATCTGCCTTCTTCAAATGTTCTTAATTTCTTATGTTTTGTTGCTCTGCCTTGTACACGTTCTCTCCACATTCTAAAGCTACTTGGCTTCATTTCGCGACGCATTACATCAATAACCTCTTGTTCCTTTAAGCCAAATTGAAATGTAATAGCTTCAAAGGGTGTTCTATCTTCCCAAGCCATTTCAATTATGCGGTCTATATCTCTAGTGCTTAAATTCATATACTTTGGGGCATGGAAAATTGCGCATCATACTTTACTTTTTTGTCTAATAGCTTGTCAAAAAACTTTTTATTTTCTTTAAATGTTTTATTGTTTTTAAAGTGAACAAATCGACCTTGTGCATGGATGCTAGAGCCATTGACTTTATAAAGCACTAATTGGTAGTAAGGTATAATCCAAGTGAAATTTTTTAAGCCTTGGTTTATCATTACTAAGATTCCTTTTGGTCTTAATTCTATGTTAGCGTAATTGATATCAGATACTTTATTCATCATACTCTGCATATTAGGACTAACGTCATCAATAATCATACGTTTAGACCCTACACCCTTCATTTTCAATTTCTGTACCAAAGTAAAAGGATGACCTATAAGGTTGTCTATTATTTTACTGTGTTCAGGGTTATTATGTGTTGTATTTAATATCATTACAAAGTAAATATACAAAATGTTTAATCTTATGCGATTAAGGTTAAACAAAAATTAACACAGAATTAAGAATGTAAGAAAATTATAGTAAGATTTTGACTTGAACCAGCACCAACAACTGTGTTTTCAAGTTTTTTGAAACTTAAACTTTTATCTAAAATTTGTAAGATGAATTGCTGTGTGTTTATCTAATTTTCAACAATGACTTAATGTTATTAGCGTATTATTCATTTCTAAGCATACGATTTCTGTCACTTATAGTGTGTCGTTTTAGGATTCTAAAACTTTCACTTAAGACCTCTGGGTCTTTTTTCATGTTCCAAAGAATATCACTGGCACGTTTTCGATTTACTTTGATATCTACTATAGGATACGGATAATGCTCACCGAGTTTAAAGTTGTAGAATGTCTGTTCCATGTCCGTCATTAAATAAGGCTCATGTACAAAAGGAGTTTGTAAATCTGCTAATTCTGGGACCCATTTTCTTATAAAGACTGCATCGGCATCGTGCTTTAAGCTATTAACAGTTGGGTTGTATATTCTTAGATTATTAATACCTGTTTCTCCAGCTTGCATTTGTAATTGTGGAAAATGAATACCAGGTTCAAAATCCAAAAACTGTTGCGATAGGTGCGTTGTGGCTGCTTGCCAAGGTTGCCAAAGTATGTGGGTAAAAAATGACACTAACATAGCACGCATCCTAAAATTTATGTAGCCTGTCTCTATTAAGCAACGCATGCTGGCATCTACTAATGGAAAACCGGTTTGTCCTTGTTTCCAGACTGTTTGGTACTTTTCGGAAATACTTTTTTTGAGCTTATAATAGCCTTTGTTAACACTGCTATTTTCCATGGTGTGTTCCATTTCAAACTTTTGAATAAAATGAGCTTGCCATCGTAATCTACAAAGAAAAGCACCAATGTGTTGTTTGTCCTTGGTTTTTGTTTTTAATTCTTGGCCTTTTTGAAACACTTGCCTAATGGAGATATTTCCCCATGCAATATAAGGCGAAAGCCTACTGCAACTTGTCCGTGATGCCTCTGGTTTTGAAATGTTGAACATGTAGTCGCTGTAACGACTCTCAAAAAATGAATTGGCATATTTCCAAGCTGTAGCGCTTCCACCTTTTTGAAATTTTGTAGTTAGCGGTGTGTCTAAATCAGTTACCGTTAATACTTTTTCTAATGTTAAAATTTCTTCGGTATTTAATAATTGACCTGCTTTTGGTTGAAAAACTTCTAAGTCTTGATGCATGTAGGCTTCCCAATTTTCAAACCAGTTGTCTCTGTTAACTAAACCACGCTCAACACCGTTGTTTTTGCTTTCTTTCCATTCAATTAGGTTGTTCCTGCAATAGCGTGTAAATTCTTTATCTCTATTATAGGTAACTAACAAGCCTGTTTCAACATGAGAATAGATGGTATTTACTCTGTAGAATTCTTGTATGAGATTAAACGCACTCTGTATATCGCAAGTTACCGAAAGTACTTTTGAATTATAAGTTGTTAGTTTGGAATTAATATCGCTAATAGATTCTTTTATAAAATTGAAATGCCTTTCACTATAATGGTCGTTGTTTAATAATATGGGTTCAAAAACATAAAGTAAAAGCGTACGTCTTTTAGACCTAAGGGCATTGGCAATAGCCTCGTTATCCACTAACCTTAAGTCCCTCTTTAACCAAACAACATTAATACGTTCTCTATCTATCATTTTAGTGTCTCTAAGAATTGTTCTGCGTTATTAAAGTGATTTTCTAAAGTTTCTTTTTTCATTTTATCCAAATTACCAAGTAGCATGCCTAAGCGAGGATTGCTAGCGAAAAAATTGCGATGCTTATCCATAAAGGTCCAAAACAATCCATCCCAAGTGGCTTGCCAATCTCCTTTGCTATAATTGCTCATTTTCATAATATAATTGCTGCTACTTATGTAGGGTTTGGTAGACATTAATCCGCCATCTGCAAATAAGCTCATGCCGTAGACATTAGGCACCATTACCCAATCATAAGCATCGATAAAGAGTTCCATAAACCATTGGTAGACTTCATCTGGGTCAAACTCGCAAAGCACCATAAAATTACCAAGTATCATTAAGCGCTCAATGTGGTGTGCATAGGCTGTTTTGTTTACCTTTTTTATGACATCGTCAATTGGTTTTATACCTGTAGTACCGTTGTAAAAGGATTTAGGGATTTTTCTACTAAAATTCCAGAAATTTTTAATGCGTTCTTCGGTACCTTTTACTTCGTAAACACCTCTTATAAACTCGCGCCAACCCAATATCTGACGTACAAAACCCTCTAAAGAATTAAGTGGTACATCATTGGCTTTTGCATACGTAATGGCTTTGTTAATAACATCCATTGGGTCTAACAAACCCACATTAATTAAAGGGGATAGTAAGCTGTGGTTAAGAAAATGTTCCTCTTTAACTATTGCATCTTCATAAGGGCCAAATTCATGAAAACGCTGTTCTAAGAATTGGGTTAACCATTGTTCTGCGGCTTTAGGAGAAATGGGATAATTAATTAAATCATTTAATTCTCCATAATTATTATTAAAGTTTTTGTTGACGTAAGCTTCCGCTTCTGTATGATATTTTGATTTATCTGGAAACTGTAAATATGGTGGTGTTTTAGCTTTTGGGTATTTTTTTCTGTTGTCTGAGTCGTAAGTCAGTTTCCCACCATGTGGCTCGCCATTAACCATCAATAAATTTCTGTCTTTGCGTTGCTGTTTGTAAAACGAGGTTTGAAAAAATTTCTTTTTATTCGGTTTAAAAAATGTGCTCAGTTCGTCCTTGGTATTAATAAACAAAGGACTTTCATACGACTTTAGCTCAATGGTATTAGATACTGAATTAATATGTTTTTGCAACCAATTATCGGTTGGGTCTATGATGTGAAACGTCTCTAGTCCTTTGTCAATTAAATGTGGAATTAATTCTCTTACATCGGAGTGGTCTGAAATGGCTTCTATATAATGAATCGTTTTCCCTTTAGATTTTAAATAGTCTTCGTAACATTTGAGCGTTGCTCTGTGGAATAAAATTTTCTGTTTATGGAATTTATAATGTTTGAAAAATAAAAATTCTTCAACCAGATAGATATCACAGTCTAAGTTAAGAATTGGTGAATTCTTAAAGAGTTGGTGTGGGAATATTAATGCTGCTTCTTTCACTTTTTTGTTTAGGTTGTTTTTTCTCTTTTACACCCCTAAAGTCCCCTCAAGGGGACAATAATTTCAATGTTTGTTTTATAGAATGTCCCCTTGAGGGGACTTTAAGGGTGTTCTTAAAACAAACTTGGCTGTAACCAAAGCTTTCTAAACTTTCCGTTAGTGTCATACCGTTCTGCCTGCAGTTGTACGTTAAACTTTCGGTCTCTTGGGTCATTACCTACACCGGCAACATACATCCAATTGCCATAGTTACTATGCACGTCATAGTCTATTAATAAAGACTCAAAATGAGCTGCACCAATGCGCCAGTCTAGCTCTAATTCTTTAGCAAAGTAGGATGCTACATTTTGCCGACCTCTATTACTCATCCAACCGGTTTCTTTAAGTTCTATCATATTGGCATTTACAAAATCAGAGTGTGTTTCTCCGTTAATCCATTTTTGTATGTGATTTTCATTTGTGGACCAGTCGTAATCTTTTTGAAGAATACCCTCTAGCTTAAAAATTTCGTTACCGTGTTTTAGTGAAATATATTTAAAGTAGTCTCGCCAAATGAGCTCAAATATGAGCCAATATGTTGATTGATTTTTGAAATGTTCTTTTTCAAATTGCTTTACGTTCCAATAGATAGTTCGTGCAGAAATACTACCATTTGCCAACCAGGGTGAAAATTTAGAACTATAGTCTACGCCAACTAATCCATTACGGGTTTTTTTATAAAACCCCAATTTTTTAGTGTTGAAGAAATAATTATCCATGCGATGTAAAGCTTCGGTTTCGCCACCTCTATAAGGGAATGCCGAATGTGGATGTGTTTCAAAAGTATCAAAACCTAAATCTGAAAGAGACGGTATGTCCGTATGATTTTCAATTTTATTATTTTGAGATTGTTTTTCTATGCTAATTTCTTCACGAATAGATACATATTTTTCAAGCTTCTTTCTAAATGCTGTAAAAACTTGTGGTGTTTTTGAAACCTCAAAGTTGATATCCTCAGGATGAAATAAAAATTGGTTGTAAAATGAATGGAATTGAACATTGGTGGCTTCGAATACTTTAGCTACCAGAGCTTTTTTAACCTCAAGTTCAGTATTAACTTCTTCTTGCGTCCATTCCTTTTGTAGGTATATGTCTGTGATTCTATAGTCTGTATAAAGCTTTGGGATGATGTTTTCGGGTAAGTCATTAAATACCAATAAATCAATGTTTAGTTGATTAAGCTGCTGTTTTAAATCTATAACCGTTTCAATTAAAAATTTAGCACGATACTTCTCGGTCTTTTTAAAACCAAACGTATCAGCTTTAAAATGTCTTGGGTCAAAACAATACACCGCAATGGTTTTTGTACCATTTGAACACGCTTGGTTTAAGACCAAATTATCCCGTGTTCTTAAATCATTTCTAAACCAGACTAAATTTGTTTTCATCAGTTTTGATTTTAGACCTTTTAGTTATTTATTCTATTTAGTTCTTTTACAGCGTTCGCTACAATATTTTACATCTTTCCAATTCTTTTCCCATTTTTTGCGCCAGCTGAAAGGACGCTCGCATACAGGGCAAACTTTAGTTGGTAGATGTCGTTTTTTTATTCCTGTTGGCATTCTTTATCTTTTTCACCCCTAAAGTTCCCTCAAGGGGACAACCCTCAAAACGCAAGTTGGTACCAGCGTCCCTTTTAGGGGACTTTAGGAGTGTTTTTTCGTTATGTTAGATTTCATTTCGGTTCCACTAGTGCATTAATCATCCCTTTAAACACAAAGGCATGAAATGGCAGTACCATATACCAATACAGGCGTCCCAAAACCCCTTTAGGTCTAAAAACTGCACGTTGGTATAATCGGTCTTTTACAATTTTAAATTCTAGCCAAGCTTCGCCAGGTAGTTTCATTTCTGCAAAAAGTAATAATCGTTTTTCTTTTTTATCGGCTAATAGTACACGCCAAAAATCTAATGGGTCACCTGGTTCTAAATAGGTGTCGTGTGTGCGTCCTCTTCGTAATCCTACACCACCAAACAGTTTATCTACATAACCTCTTATCTTCCATAAGCCGTTAAAGCTATACCAACCATTGCGACCACCAATGCCCCAAATTTGATTTATGGTGAATTTTTCGTCCTTTATTTTTCTGGACCGTACATCCTTAAAACAACCATATTGAGGTAATTCTATATGCTTAGACAGCTGGTCTTTAAAAACTCCGCTACTTACCGCATCCTTCCAACTAGATACCACCGAGTTTTGCTGTATTTTCTGAAAAGCTAATTCTACCGCTGTTCTATAAGTCATTGGCGTAATAGCAATATGGTCGTTGATATTGCTTGATTTTCCGATGACTTCAACCTTCATACTATCAACCAAAGCTTGCGCTAACTGAAACGACGTTGATGTAACAAAATACAACCAGTAGGATGATAACTTAGGAGATAATAGAGGTAAGGTGTATATGTATCTTTTAAGCCCGCGCACTTCGGCAAACTGCAATAACATTTCTTTGTAGGTTAAAATTTCTGGGCCAAAAATGTCATACGAGTTATTGTATAGTTTCTCTTTAGTTAAGGCGCCAGAAAGATAAGTGAGTACATCTCTTATGCCTATAGGTTGCGTTTTGGTATTCAACCATTTTGGCGTTATCATTACAGGCAGTTTTTCTACAATATCTCTTATGATTTCAAAGGAAGCACTGCCACTGCCTACGATGATTCCTGCCCTAAATGTGGTTAAACCATAGCTGTTAGATTTTAGTGTTTCTTCTACCTGTAAGCGCGATTTTAAGTGTTTAGATAATGAGTCATCATTAACAATACCACTTAGGTAGATAACGTGCTTACAATTAGTAGCTTCAACAAGGTTTTTAAAGTTTTGAGCACACTGGCGTTCTAAACTTTCAAAATCTTTAGAGTTTGTTGCCATGGAATGAATGAGGTAGTAAGCCGCATCAATATTTTTTGGAATTTTATTGGGTTCTGGACTTAAAAAGTCCATTTTAATAAAAGTACAATTGGGATGTTCTTCAATCTCATCTGGAATACGATTCATATCTCGTACGCAGCATACCAATTGGTGCTCAGCTTCAACGAGTTGAAGTGCTAGTCGTTTGGCGATGTAGCCAGTTGTGCCTGTGATGAGTATTTTCATAAATCCGAAAGACTGCCATTTTGAGTGTAGTTGAGAAACATAATGATATTTATAACATCTCGACTACGCTCGATGTGACAGATGCTATAATTATTGTTTTATTGCTTCTTTTTTTGGGCGCTGGTACTCTAAGCGTTGTTTTAACTCTGGTATGGCGTAACCATCTAACCCGTTTATAGAGGCTACTTTTCCTTTAGAAAGATTAATAAACCCGTCCTTTTCTATCAATTCATCAGGAACGTATAGCTTTTCTATTTTTCCTATTAACAAGATAGTGTTATTGGCCTTAATTGGGTATTCTTCAACATAGCTCATCGCAAGTTGTACAGGGCAACCTTTAACAAATGGCGCAATAAAATTATCTTTGTACTCTTCATCTAAAGTGGTGACATCAAATTCTGAAATTGACGCGTCGTATTTAGCTGAAGTATGGTGGGCATCTTCTAAAATACCCTCATGGATGTGATTTAGTGTGTATTTTCCTGTGGTTTTTATATTATCATAGGTATTTCTTATTACCGTGGTTGGCCTTAAGAAAAAACCTAATAATCCTGGATTAGAGCCCAAGTGCGTAACGGAACTAAAAACTGCTACATTACTACTGCCTAAAGCATCTTTTGTGCCTATGAGGTTGGCAGATTTGTAACCGCTACAACTATTTATGAGGTTGATGCGATACAAATGATGCATCTTATTAATGTCGTCTAAGCTAAATTCTGCCATTTTACAAGGTTGTGAAATTGTTGATTTTAATATTTTCTGCTTTAAGATCGAACATAAGATTATAGAGACCAAAAAATGTTCTGTTGATATATATAAAATGTTTAGAGCCACGGTTACCATTCATGTTTCGCAGTTCAGTACTCTTGGAATATTTTTGTCCCATTTCTGCAACTTGATTAAAGAATTCTGCATCTGAGAAATCAAAAATTTCATTTTGAAATGGTTGTGTAAACAAACTTAACAACTCATGAAACATGTTAGAGAAAAACGTCATTTCTTCCTCGGAATCGTCCTTGCGTAAAATTTCGAGCTCATACATTTTTTCCTTAAATGCTACAGGGTCATTAATGCAGTTTTTATCTGCCAACTCAAAATAGGGTTTGTAGAAATTTTCTGGAATAGCTTTCATACATCCAAAATCTAAAGCAATAAGCGCACCATCCTTTGATACTAAGAAATTACCAGGATGAGGGTCTGCATGTACTTTTTTTAGATTATGAATTTGATACATGTAAAAATCCCATAAGGCCTGTCCTAATTTGTTAGAAAGCTCTTGGTCTTTATTATGCGCTACAAATTCTGAAAGGTGTTCACCCTCCATATAATCCATAGTGATAATTCGCTCAGACGAATATTGTTCGTAGTAGTTTGGAAATTTTAGGTTGGGTATGTGTTTGCAGGCTTCTACGACGGCTTTACTCTGTTCTATTTCTAATAAATAGTTGGTTTCCTCTACAAGTTTATCTTCAACTTCTTTAAAGTATTTGTCAGAATCTTTTCCTTTAATATTAAACATTTTAATAGCAATAGGTTTTACTAAAGCTAAATCAGAAGTGATACTCTCCGCAACTCCGGGATATTGGATTTTCACAGCAAATTTTTTCCCATCTTTATCTGCAAGGTGTACTTGACCAATGCTCGCAGCATTTACCGAAGTTGCGTTGAAAGTATCAAAAAGTTCATTAGGATGTTTACCAAAGTATTTTTTAAAAGTTTTTATTACTAAAGGCGGTGATAATGGTGGTACAGAAAATTGTGATAACGAAAATTTTTCTACATATGCTTTCGGCAAAATGCTCTTTTCCATACTTAACATTTGTGCGACTTTAAGCGCACTCCCTTTAAGTTTTTTAAGGCTATCGTATATATCTTCTGCGTTATTTTGATTAAGGCGTTCTTTGGCTTCCTCTTTAGGATTTACCATTTTATCACCATAATATTTTAAATAATTGACACCAACTTTAGCACCAGTAGATACTAATTTTGAGGCTCGAGATATTTTGGTAATTGGTATGCTGTCAATTGTTTTCATTTGTTCTGAAGGTGTTTCAGTTTAATTCATGTGAATTTTTTCTTTGTACAAAAACTTACCTAAATCCATTAAACTTTTTAAAGGTGTAGTGTCTATAAGGTCAAAACTGGCTTTAACTGACTTTTCTATAAAAAGATCTGTTTTTTCAAACGATGCAGAGGTATCATCAATCCAAAATTTAAGGGTAATGAGTAATTGTAGCCATGCGGACTCTTTAAGACTTCTTCTTTGAATTTTTTCTAATTGTTCTTGCTTTAAGTCTAGTGTTGGTATATTAAGATGCTCAATATAATTAAAGAATCTACTCTTTAATTGCGATAATGTTCTCAATGACTTTAAGGATTTCTTATGGTCGTTTAAAGTATGTATAACATAGCTTCTGTTGGCTGTAAGAATTTCGAAAAAGGTGAAATAAAAGCTTAATAATTTATTTCGGGCATCAAAAGTTAAATAATCATCACTTTTCTCTAACACAGCATGGGCGCTATCAAAAAATATTTTAAAAATGGATTGCTCTAAAACTTCAAACGAAGTAAAAAATTCATAGAACTTTTCTTCTTTCATATTATTGTTTTTAGCAAATGCATAAACAGTTTTTGGTTGTTCATTATGCATTAAAACATAATCCATGTATGCGCTAATAACGTCGTTTTGTGTTACTGATTTTTTCTTTGCCATAATAACTGATTTATAATGTAAAGATACAAATGTTTAACTATGTAAGTAAATTGTTAAACAAAATTTAACATCAACGTTATAAGTTATATTTAGCAACCCTCATCGCAACACTTATCGTCTTTTACGATTTTACAGCTAATTACTGCTAGTATAGCTCCTAAGAATGGTGCAATTAAGTAGAGCCAAAGGTGTTGCAGATTACCAGAAATTACGGCAGGTGCTAATGAGCGAGCCGGATTCATTGACGCCTTTGTCATTGGGCCAGCAAACATGGCTTCTAAAAGTATAATTGCTCCCACAGCAATAGCTGCCATGGTGCCAATTTCTTTACTTCCTGTAGAAACGTTAATTATAACCACCATTAAAAAAAAGGTGAGTAATACTTCTAAAATAAATGCTTTGTAGGGTTCAAATCCATCGGCAGGGTAGGTGTGTCCAAAACTAGTGCTCTCTGGGAATAAGACCCATAAAAGACTAATGGCAAGAAATGCGCCTGCAATCTGAAAAAGGATATAAAGCGGAACGTTTTTCCAACTGAATTTTTTTGCGAAAGCAAAAGCAACCGTCACCGCAGGATTAAAGTGTGCTCCAGAAATTTCACCAAACGCGTAAATCATGGCCATAACAATAAGTCCCCAAGTGATAGCTACACCAACATGAGATATGCTACCACCTGTAATTTCGTTAACCGTCATGGCACCACAACCGCAAAACACCATTATAAAAGTGCCGATTAATTCAGCAATTTCTTTTTTCATTTATTCTGAATTTATTTCGAGGCTGTCTAAAACGTACCCTTTTTTGTCATTTCGAGAGTAGTAGAGAAATCTAAAATTTTGATTTTCAAAGCATTTCGACTTCTTCGCAATGTGCTTTCAATCAAAGTTTACTTTGCTTTTAACCAATGCTCAATGTGACAGATTAGAATTTTATTGACTTTTTAGACAGTCTCAATTATTTATTAACTTTTGAAAACACATACTTCAATTCTGTGGCTATTTGAAGACTCCTCTCCAAATATTTTTCGGCTTGTAAAGGCATATTATCATAGGCTTTTGGGTCTTTATACGTTAGTGGAATACGTTTTTCTGCACCGGAAATAATTGGACAAGCTTCATTGGCAGAATCACAAGTCATAATTGCAGCAAACTCTTTCGTTGGGTTAAAATCTGCGTCGTAAGTTTTAGAGAAGCCAATAACAGGATGCTTTAAATCTGAAT
This sequence comes from uncultured Winogradskyella sp., assembly GCF_937958655.1. Lineage (GTDB taxonomy): Bacteria > Bacteroidota > Bacteroidia > Flavobacteriales > Flavobacteriaceae > Winogradskyella. The sequence goes on from NZ_CALGNH010000018.1 coordinate 20,354, forward strand.
ATTTAATCACATAGACAGGATTTTTTTCGTTGGAAAGCGATGTGATATTAAATCCTGAAGCACGTAATGCTTCTGCGGAGGAAGGGAAAAGGGCAGTAGCCTCCGTTCCACCAGAGTAGCAAAATACATTCTCAATTTTGTAATAACTCGCCATAGTTTGCGCCCAAACCTGCGATAAGTGGCTGCGACGCGAGTTGTGTGTACAGATAAAATTGAGGTTGACAATTTTATTTTTATCACCTTTATTTTGAATAAAATCTACTAAAGTTTGAAGGATAGCTTTACGTTCTGACGCTATAGTGTTGATATCTAAAGATTCAATTTGTGAACTAATTTGAGGATATAGCATGGTTGTATTTTAATAGTTATAGTTTGGGTTTAGCAACAACCAGATTCTGGTGTACAACATGAGGTTTGATTTTGAATATCGGATAGTTTTACTTTAGGTTTAGATACTGCAATTCCGCAAGCATCTAATGCTAAACAGGCAGTTTTTTTTGTGGTTAAAAGAAAATTAATACCATCAAAATCTAATCCAAATTTTCCTATGGTATCCCCTTGGTATTCGACTTCAATTTCTAAATCTTCAATTTTTAAAACCTTTTCGGATAGCTCAATGATATTTAATAGTTTTTCTGGATGTAATCTATGGTCGTAGTCATCGGCTTTCCAAAGTTGAAAGTTGGCGACTTCCTCGTGTCTTACCATTCCGCCACAATCAATAAAGTCTTTTGTTATTTTGCCGACTTCTGTGACATGAAAATGGGCAGGCACTAGCGCGCCATTTGGTAATTGAAACCCTATGGTTTCTAAGGTTTTTAATGTCGATTTTATTTCGGATAGTTTCATATACTTTTATTTAACAGCAGTTATTATTTATATCTTGATTTAGAAATTCGTTAATAATGGATTTCATGGTTGTCCAGTTATCATTATTTATACAGTAACAAATACTGGTACCTTCTATGTTTCCTTTAATTAAACCAATGTTTTTTAATGCTCTAAGATGCTGAGAAATTGTAGGCTGTGCCAAGCCTATTTCGTCCACTAAATCACCGCAAATACAAGAGTTGATTTTAAAAAGGTATTGTAGAATAGCCACTCTTGCCGGATGCCCAAATACTTTTGCAATGTTTGCAATTTGGTTTTGTTGCTCTGTAAAGATTTCGCTTTTAGTTAATCCCATTGATTGTATTATTATATTGCAATATTACGATAAAAGAATTAATAATAGTATTTATAGTCAACTTAATATGGTACCTTTTAAGTATTCTTTAACATATAAGGCTTCGCTTAAGTTGTAATTTTACGGCATAAAACACTTAATACTATATAAAATGAAGAAATTAGCATTGTTTGCATTTACATTAATTGCAATGTTTGCTGTAAACGCACAAGTTGAAACACCACAACCAAGCCCTATAACTAAAATTGAGCAAAAGGTAGGTTTAACAGATGTCACTTTAGAATACTCGCGTCCGAGTATGAAAGGACGAAAAATATTTGGCAATTTAGTGCCTTACGGAAAAATGTGGCGTGCAGGCGCTAATAAAAATACTGTCATAACATTTAGTGACGATGTTACTATAGATGGTAATGCTGTTAAGGCTGGTTCTTACGCCATTTTTGTATCACCAAATAAGAAATCTTGGGATGTTGTATTTTATGCTGATACCAATAATTGGGGCACACCTCAAAACTGGGATGACGCTAAAGTAGCTGCTAAAGTTTCTGTAGAAACGTATAATATGCCAATGACTATTGAAACATGGACTATAGGTTTTGACGAATTAAAAAACAGCTCAGCACACATAGGTTTTGTTTGGGAAAACACGTATGCTGCCGTTAAGTTTGAGGTACCTACGGATGCTGCTGTAAGCGCTTCTATTGAAAGAACAATGGCAGGCCCATCTGCAAACGATTATTTTTCTGCTGCTGTTTATAACCTATCTGAAAAAAAGGATTTAGATAAAGCCTTAGTATGGATAGATAAAGCTGTGGAAATGACTAAAGATCAACCACGTTTTTGGTATTTAAGACAACAATCTTTAATCCATGCTGCTAATGGAGATAAAAAAGGTGCTATTGCTGCAGCTAAGAAGTCTTTAGGTGGAGCAACTGCTGCAGGTAATGCAGATTATATAAAAATGAACAAAGATTCATTAAAAGAATGGGGTGCGATGTAAGTCTTGGAGACTTTAGATATTAGAAATAGATTGATTGGCGCAACTCCCTGAGTTGCGCTTTTTAGTTTTTGTACTCTAGGCCAATAATTTCTCTAACCTTATCTAGTGTAGAAATGAGGGCGATACTTTTGTTAAAAGTCATAATGTCACTCTCTTTCTTATTGGTTCTTATGAGCTGGTTAAAATGTTCTATTTCGTAGTTGTAGCCTATGGTATTGTAATCAAAAGTTTTTAGTTCTGAATTACCATGCTTGTCAATTAAAGTAACCGAAGACGCTTCATGAAAGCGACCGTTAATTATAATATTGCCTTCTTCGCACTTAAATATGGCTTCCGTTTTTGTTTCCGCTACAATTGTGCTTTTTAAAAAAGCTTTACAGGTATTGTAGTGAAAAGTCATTTTGCATTCAGAATCTGCGCCATTCTCAAAAAAATCAGCTTTAGCCTCAATTAAATTGGGTTGTCCCAAAGTAGAGAGTGCAGCAAAGATTGGATAAATACCGATATCTAATAAACTACCACCACCAACTGATTTATCGAACAATCTAGAGGTTTCATCATATTTTGGACGAAAACCAAAATCAGCTTCTAAAGCGATAACATTACCATAGTGTTTTCTTTTTATAAGGTCTAGCACATACTGAAAATGTGGTAAAAAAGCGGTCCACATGGCTTCCATTAAAAGGGTATTGTTTGCTTTTGCTAAGGCAATCATTTGTTGCACTTCTGTATGATTCATAGCAAAAGGTTTTTCGCATAAAACAGGGATTTGTTGTTCTAAGCAAAGTAGTGTATGTGTTTTATGGAAACTGTGCGGTGTTGCTATATAAATAGCATCGATATTAGGGTCTAAAGTCAATGCTTCGTAATTGCCATAAGCCAGGTTGGCATTATACTCTGAAGCGAAATGTTCTGCTTTTTTAAGACTACGAGATGCTATTGCGTATAATTCTGAATCAAAGACAGTGTTTAAATCTTCAGCAAATTTCTTAGCGATTTTACCTGCACCAATAATTCCCCAACGTATCACTTTTTTATTCATTATTATTGATTTTCTTAGGCGATATTGATTGCAATAAATTGGCTATAATTATAACAATAACACAGCCAATTAAATTTAACCATAAGTATGGTAAATTAATAATATCTTCTCTATCCAAAACGTATAAAGCAATGATTAAGATCTGTGTAGCTAAAGCACTTATAAACACGGCATTTCCTTTAACGTGTTTAAAGAAAAATGCTAATAGAAAAATTCCTAAAACATTACCATAAAAGATAGAGCCAATGATGTTAACTAGCTGAATTAAATTTTCGGCAAGGTTAGCAAAACAGGCTATAATAATGGCGATAATTCCCCAACCGAACGTAAACCACTTGGTCATATTAACCATGTGCAGTTCGCCCTTGTCTTCTTTAAGGTTTCTACCATATAAGTCAATAGACGTAATGGTTGCCAAAGCGTTAATTTCTGATGCTGTAGACGACATGGCAGCAGATAATATAACCGCTAATAATAAACCTATTAGACCCGTCGGAAGATGATTAAGAATAAACCGAATAAACATATAATCTCTATCGTTGGTCTGCGTGTCTTTTGCTGCATCTTTATAGAGTGCAGTTAAGACCGCAGATTTTTCTTTATAGGCTTCACTTTTAGTGTTAGATTCTAATGCTGCAATTTCTTTTTCAAGTTTGTTGTATTCCTCTTTGTATTCCGTGTCTACCGCTTTTTTGATTAAAAATTTTGATTCTAATCGGTATGTTTTTTCAATACTATCAATAGTGAATAATTGCGACTTTAAATTAGCATCATTATCTTTTGCATAGGCTAAACTTAAGCGTTGTTTTTGGTTAAAAAGTTCGGTTTGTTTTGCTTGAAGTGCTTTGTACTCATTACCATATTCCGAAGCTAAAACAGTTTGTGTTGAAGCATCAATAAAGTTTAATGGAGAAGGATTAAATTGGTAAAACACAAATACCATAACACCTACTAAAAGTATAAAGAATTGCATAGGCACTTTAAATAAACCATTAAATAGCAAACCCATTTGCATTTCTCTCATGGATTTACCAGAAAGGTAACGTTGTACTTGGCTTTGGTCTGTCCCAAAATATGAGAGCATTAAAAAGGTTCCACCAATAAGCCCTGTCCAAACGGTGTACCTGTTTTCTAAATCAAATGAAAAATCTAAGACTTCCATTTTGCCTGTAGCACCTGCAATGTTTATAGCTTCTGTGAATGATACTGCATCTGGAATTAAGTTTATTATAATGATTAAAGCCGCAATCATACCTGCAAAAATCACAAACATTTGTTGCTTCTGTGTTACGGTAACCGCTTTGGTACCACCAGAAACGGTATAGATAATTACAAGCACGCCTATGATGATGTTAAGTGTAATGATGTTCCAGCCGAGGACTACAGATAGTATAATTGCTGGTGCAAAAATGGTAATACCAGCTGCTAATCCACGTTGTATTAAAAACAATATCGCAGTTAAGCTTCTTGTTTTTAGGTCGAATCGATTTTCTAAAAATTCGTAAGCGGTGTAAACTTTAAGACGATGATAGAGCGGTATAAACACCAAACAAATAATTACCATAGCAATTGGAAGCCCAAAATAAAATTGAACAAAGCCCATACCATCAGAAAATGCTTGACCTGTTGTGGATAAAAAGGTTATAGCACTGGCTTGGGTTGCCATTACAGATAATCCGATAGTCCACCATTTGGTAGTATTTCCGCCTCTTACATAATCCTGAACATTTTTACTACCTCTTGTTTTCCAAGTTCCGTAGCCTACAATAATGGCTAAGGTGGCAATGAGAACTACCCAGTCTATCCAATCTAAAGTTTGTTGCATGGTTTTAAGCGAATGATGCTGTTATAAAGTAAAAGAGAATAATGTATAAAGCATTTGCTATTAGTACAATCGTATACATCTTATTCCATTTTTGTTTTGGTTGTGGTTGGTTGTTCATTAGTTAAGTTGTTAGTTGTTAGTTGTTAGTTGTTAGTTGTTAGTTGTTGTTTTTGGTTAATTTTATCTAAAATCTAAAATCTAAAATCTAAAATCTAAAATCTCATGTCTCATCTCTTTCAGCTACTCTTTTCCTGCCGAAAGCAAGTTAGCAAATAATCGGTATGCGCCAGAGACTCCAGCTGGGAATTCCCTAAAAAAACTTAAACCTGTATAGATATAATTGCCTTTTCCGTATTTAGCGACGAGCAAACTCCCTTGTTTTGAGGTTTCTCCTTTATCCCTCATTTCTAAAAGCGGAGTAAATTCTTTAGCCCATTGATTTGGGAAATATAAACCACGTTCTTGCACCCAGCCATCAAAATCCTTTTGGGTTATTTTATTTGGAAAATTAAGAATGGGATGATTTGGGTCTAAAATTGTTACTTCTGCAGTTTCGTCTGTTACCCTGTCTCTAGATAGTTGCAAGTCGTATGGTGCAATAGTATTAGTTTTTAGACGACGGCTAGTGTTATATTGCACTATCATATTGCCACCATTCTTTACATAATCTAAAAGAAACTTTTGTTTAAATTTTAGTCCATCTAAGATGTTATAAGCCCTTATGCCTATAACTATTGCATCAAAATTTACAAGATTCTCTGCTGAAATTTGCTCAGGTTTTATGATAGTGACATTATATCCTATTTGACGCAGACTTTCAGGTACAACATCACCTGCACCTTCAATATAACCAATGTTATTACCTCGTTTTTCAATATCTAAGCGCACTACTTTGCTAACGCTAGGCATTAAAACACTTTGGTAGGGTATGTGTGCGTAATCTATTTCTATAAGCTCGTCTGTGTAGAATTGACCGTTAAGATTTACCATTGGTGTAATTAAACCTTCGCTTTGCTCCTTTGGAGGAATAACAGTAAAGACTAATTTTTGTATGTCTCCTTTATTTACGATTTCAATTTTTTGTTTTTCAGGATAAACGCTCCAATCGTTAGGGTATGCCATTTGTACGAAGCCCTCAATAGCGTCTCGACCAGCTTTTACTGTGATTTCTATTTCCTTTTGTTCAGTATTTTCAAAAATGAATACTTTGTCAGTGATACGTGCAGATACTGGTGGAATGATTTCAAAAGGTCTATATAATTCACCTTTATCTGGTTTAGAATATCTGTAAATTACAGGTTTGGTTATGGTAATAGGTGTTTTATCGATAATTAAATTGAAGTCTACAAAAACTGCTCTTGGTGTTTCGGGTAGTCCTATGAGCTCTTGGTCTTTAACATGATACATGCCTAAGGTGCTTTGTTTGTTTAGCCAATAAGGAGCAGTGTAATCCATGTCTTTAGGAATGGTGATGCCTTCTTCAAAATTCAACTTTTGATTTTCTGGCATGTCCATACTTTTTAGAATTCCGATTTCTAATGTTGATGGTTGATAAGATTCTAGTATAATCTTGGCGCTACTGCGATTTAATGCTTCAATTTTTAGATTTAAAGTAGAATTTGGTGCCGAAGTAGGTAAGCTCGCAGAAGCTTCTAAATATAGTCCAGCACAAGCCTCTATAATAGTTTTAAGTTCTTTTGATTTAATGGTTTTCCAATGCTCATCTTTCACCATTTGCAGCAGTTTATAGGCCATTAAAAGCTGAGGTAGGTGCGCCGCAGGATTCACGAAATTAAAATCCTTTTCAATCGCGTTTAAAATGTTCCCGACTACTTGTCCGCCTTCAACTCGGTTCCAAGACGTGTCAATACCAGCAAACATATTATTACTGCCATCTAAAGGCTCACCTTTTAAAAGTTCGATGTATTCGTCTTGAGTACCACGTGTGGTTAATCTGCCAAAACCTTGGCAGAGGTGCTGACTGCTTGCTAAGGAAGCCACTTCGTTATTAGATAAACCTTTAGTTGGGTAATACACACCAATATCAAAATTAAGCATATTGCTTTTATCTGCTTGTTCAAATTTTTCTCTACTACCATAAAACCACCAAGAGGTATTAAAGAATAAGCGTTTTGGTTGCCATGTTTCTGTTAGATTTAATTGCGATGCGTATTTGGTGGCATCGCTTGCCAAATCAAAAGCTTCTATACTTAACATGGCTGATGCTGTGTGATGTCCGTGTGTTCTTCCTGGTGTTCGGTGGTCAAAACGATTTATGATAACATCTGGTTTAAATTGCCTAATAGCCCAAACTACATCAGAAAGTACGTCGTCTTTATTCCAAATTTCTAAGGTTTCATTTGGGTGTTTTGAATAGCCAAAATCATTAGCTCTCGTAAAACGTTGTTCGCCACCATCAACTCTACGAGCAGCAAGCAGCTCTTGTGTTCTTATAACACCAAGTAGTTCTCTTAGTTCTGAACCAATAAGGTTTTGGCCTCCATCGCCGCGTGTTAACGACAAATAAGCTGTGCGTGCTTTTACCTCGTTGGACATGTAAGAAATTAACCGTGTGTTTTCATCATCTGGGTGCGCTGCTACATAAAGTACTGAGCCTAAAACATTAAGTTTTTGAACGGCTTCATAAATTTCAGACGAATTTAGTTTTTTGGGTTGTTGTGCTTGTAGCGATACTATTGTGCTTAATAGTAGTAATAGGCAGAGTTTTATATGGTGCATTTTTATTTTAGTTAGTTGCATTTCAAATATAAAAAAGATATGTGCTAAAGTTTTTGTTTTTTGTTTTGTTTAACGTTGAAGAAGCTGTACGTTTTATGCTTACTATTTTCGCAACAAATCTTTACAGCCATTTCTTTCGTTTGAAGTAAAAAATTAAACTGATAAAAAGAATGAGCATAACGCCTAAAAGCACAAAATAACCGTATCGGTATTTAAGCTCTGGCATGTATTCAAAATTCATTCCGTAGAGCCCAGCTAAGAAGGATAAAGGAATAAAAATGGAAGACATTATAGTAAGAACTTTCATAACTTCATTCATCTTATTACTAATGGTAGTCATGTACATATCCATTAAACTCCAAATCATTTCTCGATAAATATCTATATTTTCTGATACTTGAATTAAATGGTCGTAAATATCTCTGTAATAAGTGATTGTACGTTTGTAAATTAATGTACTTTCGCTTTTTTCAATACGGTTAATAATCTCTCTTAATGGAAAAATAGCACGTCGTACTTTTAAAATTTCGCGCTTTAATTTTTGTACATCTATATTAACGTTTTCTCTGGCATTACCAGTAAATAATTCGGTTTCTAAATCTTCAATTTTATTGCCTAATGTTTCTATAATGCTAAAATAATTATCTACAACAGCATCGATTAAGGCATACATTAAATAATCGGATTTTAAGTCGCGTATTCTGCCGTTAGAATGACGCAAACGCTCGCGAATAGTACCAAAAACATCACCCTCGGATTCTTGAAATGTGTGGACATAATTTTTTCCTAGCACAAAGCTAACTTGCTCAATTACAATATCCTCATTAGCATCGTAATACAACATTTTTAAGACAACGAATAAATAGTTGTCGTACTCATCTATTTTGGGTCTTTGTGTGGTGTTAACAATATCTTCTAGAACTAAAGGGTGTAGGTCGTATTGTTTTCCTATGTTTTCAATTTTGTCCGTATGTTTTAAACCGTCTATATTAATCCAAGTAACAGAGTCTGTTTCTTTATAATCTGAGGCTTCGTCAATTTTTAAAAGAATAGATTCTTCTATCTTATCCTTGGTGTAATCAAAACATTCTACTTGAAAATCTTTATCAGATTTTTCCCCTGTATATATTAATGTGCCTGGGACTTGTCCAATATGTTTTTTAGATGCTGCAATACGCTTTTTTTTAGTTTTATTTCGTACCATTTTTAGAGGGTTTTGTTATGGTCTGTAAAATCGTCTAATGCTCCTTTTTGAATTAGCGTTACTGCTTTCTGTAGAATAAGGTTATTAGGATAAGTTACTAAGTCTCCATTGTCTTCTCTTAGAATGAGCTGAAAAGCTCTAATGTCTTCTATAATGACTTCTAGAGGGTAATCTTTATCGTGTATTTTAATTTTATCTCCCACTTTATACGGAAATGAAAAAAACATAATAACACCAGAGGTTACATTACTAAGAATAGACCAAATTGCAAAAAGCGCAATGCCAATAACGGCAAAAACAGATGAAAATACTAAGGTAATTTCTTGTGTTCTAAAACCAAGTATAAATGCTTCAAGAAGTAAGGCTATGAGTATTAAGGTTACTGTGGCATAACGACCAATAAGATTGGCTCTGGCTTCAGTAGTTCCACTTTTTTTACCAATCTTTCTTACTGTAAAAACAATAGTGGATCTTATGATGAGTAATACAATCAGAAGAATAATTGTATTTATAATTTCTGATTGATGGTTTTCAATAAAATTAGACATAGTAACGCTGGTTGGTCAATAACAAATATAGCGCAATCTATTGTAATTTTAATACACCTCTTAATTGCTCATCTGCATTACTATTCTTGCTCCAATAAGCGGATTTAATGGATTCTAATCTTGTAGCTTTAGTTGTTACTATTTCATCAGAAGAGCCGGAGCCAGGCTTTGACGTTTCTTGCCAACTGTATATTTCATAAGGAAAATCAGAATTAAATTCAATGTTTAATGATCTATTTAGTTCTGGGTAATTTAAGGTGTAGTTGCCATTTTTTAGTTTAGCGTTGGCAGTGTAGGCTTTTATGGGCTTATGTTTTAGTCTTGTAAACTCTAGCGATGGAACGATTTTAAAGGTGCCAGTTGGTAAACTTTTAGGATCGATACGCAGTTTGCTCCAAAGTTCGTTTTCTGTCCAAGTTTTTGCAATATTGAAGTTTTGATCTGCTTCATTTTGAAAGTAAGAGTGTGCCATTACTTCAAAATCATCACGATTATTAAGTTGCGCATATACATGGCCACACCACTCTTGTATAGAAGCTGAAGCTTTGAGTAAATGTTGGTTGTTAGAAACGGGAAAAAACGTACTTTGCATTATGGAATAGGGATAGATCCCAGTATTAAAATTCTTGGTAGTATTGAGCTTTAAGACAGGAATATTGTCTGGGCTATAATTATCGGCCTTAACCTGCTTTTCTGTTAAAAAATCTTCGGTTACAAAAACCATAACGGCTTTGCCTTCTCGTATTTCTCCATAGCGTGCTTGCTCTAATTTGTAGGATGTGATTTCTGCTTTGCCAGCATACCAGTAGTCCTTAAATTCTTTTGATAGTTGTTTTTTTGGTTGTGCGAGTTCTTCTTTTGGTTGTGAAAAAGCTAATTCATTTTGGTTTTTGGACGTGTTTTCTTTGCAAGACATTGCAACTGTAAGTATGCACAGGGCGCATAAAAAAACAACTGCTCTTATGGACTTGTTCATTTTTAGATTTTTTTTATAAAAATACGAAGTAATTATCCGTTTGTAATGTTAATTAACGTTTCGTAAAGTAGGTGCGTGGGTAAGCCTACAACATTGTTGTAAGATCCCTCAATGTTTGTAATTGCGATGGCTCCAATCCACTCTTGTATACCATAAGCACCAGCTTTGTCTAATGGTTTGTAGGTGTTAATGTAGTACCTTATTTCTTGATCCGTGAGTGCTTTAAACGTTACTTTTGTAGTTGTATTGACTAGCCTTTGCTTACTCTGATGTGTAAAACAAATAGATGTCATTACATGGTGCGTTTTATTGCTCAACGCCTTTAGCATTCTAAAGGCGTCGACTTCATCTTTTGGTTTTGCAATTGCTTTATTATCTAACCAAACTATGGTGTCGCTTGTTATTAAAATATCAGCTGGCTTTAGTTTGTCTTTAAAGGCTTCAGATTTAAGTTTAGCAAGAACATCTGTGATTTCGGTACCTTTTAAATGGTTTGGGTAAATTTCTTCTACAGGATGAAGCCTAACTTCAAAATCTATATTCATGGCTTTTAAAAACGCATGGCGTCTTGGTGATGCAGAAGCAAGTATGATATGGTATTTTTTTAATTTTTCGTTGAGCATTTTATTTTAAAATATACGGATAAAATAATAGGGATAATATACCTGTGAGCATTACCAGTTTTAGCACCAAGCTAATGTGTTTGTAATCGGCTTTATATTCTGCGTTAAATAATTTTATAGTAATGTAGAGTAGTGGTGCAATGACAAATATTAGGAAATAACCTACTAATAATTGTTGCTTAAAAAGGTTTACTATGACGTAATAGGTGACCGTAAATAATGGTATTAGAGATACTATACTGACAATTTTTGTGGTACGCGCTCTTCCTAATACAATAGGTAGTGTTTGTATTTTGGTTTTATGGTCGCCATCAATATCTTCAATATCTTTTACAAGTTCTCGTAAAAAATTAATGATGAAAGCAAAAATAGCGTAGTCTAATATGAGTTTAAAAAAGAAAATTTGTACTGCTCTATTAGAGGGTGAAATAACGGGTAGTAATTCAAAAACACCAACTAATAAAACGCTCAAAGTCACCACTAATGAAATTACAATGTTACCAACTAAAAGGATCTGCTTAAGATATGACGAATACATGTAGAGTAGTGCTGAGGCTATGAAGAATATAACAAAATAACCAGATTTGTCTATACCATTAGAGAGATAAAATCCTAACCCAACACCTATAATATTTAATATTATAAATAAATTTAGAGCGACTTTTTCAGAAATGTGTTTGCTTATAATAACTTTAGTAGGTCTGTTTATTTCATCGGCTTTTATATCGTAAATATCATTAATAACGTAACCAGCTGCGGCAATACAAATCGTAGCGAAAACAAGTAGAAAAAATGCTAATGGTGTTAAGGCTGTTTCTACGCCATGACTTTCATAAAATGGCAAAAGCAATGCGTATTTAATTAGGATCTGCACAAGGGCAATTATTAGCAGGTTTTTATAACGGATAAGATTAAGGAAATGAATCATTAATGGATTTACGATTTTTAGATTTTTTAGAATTATGATATGCTAACTACTACGAGCTGAATACTGAAAACTAGTCATACTTAGCATTAAAATTACCATTCCATTTGCCTTGTACTTTTAAGACCTGCTCTATAACATCTCGTACAGCACCTTTACCACCATTTTTATGAGAAATATATTTTGAAATTGATTTTATTTCTGGTACTGCATCTTGCGGACAGCATGGTAAACCTACCAATGCCATTACAGGATAATCTGGGATGTCATCTCCCATGTAGAGTACTTCGGATGGTTTAATTGTGTTTTTACTTAGAAACTCGTTAAGTTGTTCAATTTTATTATGAGCGCCTAAATAAATGTCTTTTATACCTAATCCTGCTAAACGTTTACGTACACCCTCGTTTGAGCCTCCAGAGATAATACACATTTTAAAACCTGCATCAATAGCAATTTTAAGTGCAAATCCGTCTTTAACGTTCATTGTTCTTAGTAGTTCGCCATCAGTATTTACGGTTACCGAACCATCGGTTAAAACACCATCTACATCAAAAATAAATGTGGTGATTTGGGATAAGTATTCTTTGTAACTTTTAGTATCGTCCATTAGTGTTTTGTTTTATTAGGCTTTCTGTTTTTTAAAATGCCATGCGTTTTTTTGATTGAAGCGGTTAATAATTCGTAAAGCGATTTATGCGCTTCTGATTCTATTAATTTCAGGTGACGTTTTATGGTCTTTTTGTCATTCCGTTTTGCTGGGCCTGTCTGCGCCATATAAGGTGACATATCTTGTACCTTTTTTGCGGTCTCTAAAATCAGAGGTTTTAAAATATCGAAATTAATACTTTTGGCATCGCTGATTTCGTGTGCAATTCTATATAATTGATTGGTGAAATTATTTACAAAAACTGCAGATAAATGTAAGGTCTGTCGTTGTTCGGTATTAATTTTATAAGGTTGGCAACCCAGCGTTTCAGCTAGAGTTTTCATAAACTGAAGATTACCTTTTTCTGTAATCTCAATACAAATTGGGATTTGGCTAAAGTCTAATGTTGCATTCTTAGAAAAGGTTTGTAATGGATAAAATACAGCCCGTTGGTTTTTCTTATCCAAATCATGAATAGAAACACTACCAGATGTATGAGCAACCAAACGATTTTGAAATGGTAAATTACTAGACAATTTAGAAATGCTATCATCGCTTACGGCAATAATGTAAATGTCAGCTTCTTTTAATTGTGCTAAATCATTAATAGTTTCAGTTTCATTAGCGTAGGAAGAAATAGCACTATAAGTGCGATTATACCATTGCTTAACAAAAGTGCCATCTGCTTTTGTAAAGGCTTTATATAAATGTGTGGCGACGTTACCCGCACCAAGAAGTACAACTGAAATCATGTTGTAAAAATAGTAAGAATTAGATTAAAAGAATAACTTTGAATTATGCCTAAAACTGATATAAAAAATAGGGACGATATTTTGAGATTAGTTACTCAATTTTATACCAAAGTGAGAGCAGATGATGTGCTTGGCTCTTTTTTTAATAAACGCATAAAAGATTGGGATACGCACCTAGACCAAATGACTACCTTTTGGGAATCGAGCTTGTTTTTAAAAACAAAATATTATGGCGATCCTGTAGCGGCTCATGTAAAGCTTGATGCAGAATATAATAACGGTATTACAGAACTTCATTTTGGGCTTTGGCTAAATCTTTGGTTTCAAACGATAGACGAATTATTTGAGGGCGACTATGCAAGGAATGCCAAACGACGTGCTCGTAAAATGGGATCATTTTTGTATCTAAGCATTTTTGAAGCTAGATGTTAGAAGTTAGTAGTTAGAAGAGAGATTAGAGAAGGGAGAATAGTAGTTAGAATGACCTATTATAATATATTGTAAATATTAGTTAAACATAAATTAACAGTAAATAACAGAAATGAAACTCATAAAAGAATTTAAAGAATTTGCAGTAAAAGGAAATATGATGGATATGGCCATTGGTATTATTATTGGCGCTGCATTTAACAAAGTTATAGATGTCTTGGCCAAACAAGTTTTATTACCACCATTGTCTTTGTTGTCTGATGGTGTTAATTTTCAGGATAAGAAAATAGTATTACGAGATGCTATTGTTGATACTACAGGAGCCATAAGTACAACTGAAGTAGCAGTAGCTTATGGTGCCTTATTTGAGGTATTCTTAGATTTTTTAATTATAGGCTTTACTGTTTTTATTGTGGTCAAAGCTATGAATCGTTTACGTAGTAAAGCACAAGATACCAAAGACGAAACGGTAGTAACACCAAAAGATATACAGTTACTGTCAGATCTTAAGCAACTTATGGAAGAACAAAATGAATTACTGAAAGCTAAAGTTTCAAAATAATTGAAAATATGCTAACATTTTTTAACCCTATTTGAGGGTTAAAAATAAAAAACAAAATCATCAAAAAGCCTTATCTTTGCACGAGCTTAAAATAGGCCAAATGCTATGCAAAAGAAAATTCTAAATTTCCTGTTCTCTACTAAGCTAACAGCTGTATTATTTATCGTTTTTGCCATTGCTATGGCCACCGGAACTATTCTCGATAGAAATATGGAGACCTCACCAACTCCTTACACCAGAACATTAATTTACAATGCTTGGTGGTTTGAAACTATTATGGTACTTTTTATGATAAATTTCATCGGAAATATTGGTAGATATAGACTCTGGCGAAAAGAAAAATGGGCTACGCTTATTCTGCATTTAGCATGGATCCTAATTATATTAGGTGCTGCAGTAACCCGTTACATCGGCTATGAAGGCATAATGAATATAAGAGAAGGAGCTACAGAAAGTCAATTTCGTTCGCAAAAATCATATATCAGCGGGCGTATATTAGGCGATTATAAAAAAGACGGTCAATTACAACAACGAAATATTTTAGAAGAGGTTGATTTTTCTCCACGATTAGATAATAATTTTAATAAAACTTACGACTATGGTGGTACTGCAGTTAATTTTAAACTTAAAAAATTCATTAAAGGGGCAGAAAAAGAAGTTATTCCAGATGATAATGGAGAAAGTTATTTAAAAGTAGTTGAAGCTAGCGAGGGTAAACCTCACAATCATTTCTTAAAACTAGGCCAAGTCTCTAAATTGCATAACATACTTGTATCCTTAAACAAAGAGCAAGCAGGAGCCATTAATATTACAAATACCAAATTTGGTCTTTTTATTAAATCGCCATTTGAAGGAGAGTATATGACTATGGCAACTGGCGCCACAGGTAAGCTTGTAAAAGATAGTTTACAGCCATTAATTTTAAGATCTAGATATGTCATCGGAGATATGCAATTAGTGTTTCCAGACCCTGTAGTAAAAGGTGTTTTTGATATTGTAAAGAAGCCAACCTTTTTAAAAGGAGATGAGAGTGGTGCTGTATTAGATGTAAGCGTTAATGGTGAAACTAAAAGCGTTAACCTTCTTGGTGGTCCTGGCGCTTATCCTAGTATTGAAGAGGTTAATGTTGGTGGCTTAGATATAGCCTTACGTTACGGGTCTAAATTAGAACAATTACCCTTTGAGATTAAGCTCAACGATTTTATTGCAGAAAAGTATCCAGGCACAGAAAAAGCCTATTCTTCATACGAAAGTAAAGTCACTGTTTTAGATAAGGAACAAGGAGATTTTGATTATCATATCTACATGAATAATATTTTGGATCATAGAGGGTATCGCTTTTTTCAAGCGAGTTTTGATCCTGATGAAAAGGGAACCATATTATCCGTAAACCATGATCGTTGGGGCACCTACATAACTTATGCAGGCTACATTATGTTGTATATAGGTTTAATGGCAATATTGTTTGCAAAACATACCCGTTTTGATGATATAAGAAAACGCCTTGGTAAGATAAAAGCTAAGAAAGCAGAGGTAATGGGTATAATCGCTTTATTGATTAGTTTTTCTGGTTTTTCGCAACAGTCTTTAGCTAATGATGACCCTGCAAAACTAAAGGAAGAAAAAGTCTCTAAAGTTCAGTTAGATTCGGTATTAAAAGCAAATATTACACCTAAAGAACACGCCGATAAGTTTGCTAAAATGGTGATACAAGATTATAGTGGTCGTATGATGCCTATACACACATATGCTTCAGAAATGCTTCGTAAAATTAGTAAAAGCGACACTTATGAAGGCTTAGATGCGACACAGATTTTTTTGTCTATACAAGAAAGTCCAATGCTATGGTACAATATGCCAATTATTTACTTAACTCCACGCAAGGCAGATAGTATTAGAACCATTATAGGTATAGATAAAAGTCAAAAATATGTAAGTTTATTAGACTTTTTTACACCAGACGGACGCAATAAATTAGGACCATACTTAGAGGACGCCTTTAGTGCTAATGTTGTTGGTGGGTTTTCAAAAGAAGTACAAAACACGTATGGGCGCTTAAGCTTATTATCTGACGCTATTGAAGGACGGAATGTTAAAATTTTCCCGGTACCTAATGATGAGAATAATAAGTGGATTTCAGCTTTTGAGTATAACCAAGATGATTATACCAGTAAAATAAAGGATTCGTTATATCGCGGCTTTATAAGCAAGGGGTTTAATTATTATTTAATGACGCTTAATAACGCAAAACAAACAGGCAACTTTGCAAATGCTGATAAACTCTTAAATGATATTAAGTTAACCCAGCAAAAACTTGGCGCTGAGGTTATGCTTTCCGATGAAAAAGTAGAGTCCGAAATTCTTTACAACAAGTATGATATTTTTAAGAAGTTATTTAGTTGGTATATGTATGCTTCTGCTTTATTGTTTGTTTTAATTATAATTCAAATTTTAAATTACAAATCCAAATGGCTAAAAATAGCTATTAATATTCTTATAGGTGTTGTCTTAGTTTTATTACTACTACATACCGTAGCTTTAGCCTGGCGTTGGTACTTGTCTGGGCATGCTCCTTGGAGTGATGCTTATGAGTCTATGATATATGTAGCTTGGTCTACTATGCTGTTTGGCTTTATAGCTGGCATTAGTAAAAGTTATCATAAAAATAATAAGACTAGTACCGAAAAAGTAAGTAAGATTAGGGTCTCTAGCCTTACAGTGGCTGCAAGTGCGTTTATTACATCAATGATTTTAATGATTGCACATTGGAATTGGATGGATCCGGCAATTGCCAATTTAGAACCTGTACTACAAGGGTATTGGTTAATGATACATGTCTCTGTTATTGTTGGGAGTTATGGACCTTTAGCATTAGGTATGATATTAGGGGTTGTAGCTTTATTACTTATGATATTTACAACAAGCTCTAATAAAACCCGAATGGATATTAACATTAAAGAGTTAACTATTATAAATGAAATGGCGCTAACGGTTGGCTTAGTTATGTTAACTATAGGTAATTTCCTTGGTGGTATGTGGGCTAACGAAAGTTGGGGACGTTATTGGGGCTGGGATCCTAAGGAGACTTGGGCTTTAATAAGTATTATGATTTATGCTTTTGTAATCCATATGCGACTTATCCCAGGCCTACGTGGCCGTTGGTTATATAATCTAATGTCTGTATTAGCGTTTGGCAGTGTGTTAATGACCTATTTTGGTGTTAATTTTTATTTGTCAGGCTTACATTCTTATGCTAGCGGAGATCAAATATTAAGCTTTCAGTTTATAGCAATAACAATAGCTGTTATAGCTGTAATAGGAGCCTTAGCATTGAGGAAATATAGGGTACATTATAAATAATCCTTTAAATTATTAGAATTTTTTATAACTTCATAATCTCAAACTAACCATCATTAATGAATAGTTACTTCAAAAAATTAGGAACACCAAACCTATTTATGCTCATTTTGTGTGCTGTAATAATCCTGGTTGCTGAATATTTATTTTTAACCGGAGATCAATTGCACGGCATATTTGTTGGCCTTTGGGCGCCAACATTACTTGGTGTAATGATTTACTTAAAACTTGTAGATCATGATGGCAGATGATGTTATATTATGGTTTTCAGTTATAGTTATTGTTTTAGTAGCTTTATGGGCTGTACTAATGATTAGAGCTTATAATAAAGCGACTAGGAACGATTGAGTCTCTTTCTTTTAGTATTTTTATTTTCTTTAGACTAACACTTTTATAAATAAGGTTGTTTGGTATATTCTCACTATTTTTATACTTCATTTAATTAGGATTTATGGTTAGTAAAAGATTAGGTTTAAATACTATTTGTACGCATGTTGGTGAGATTAAAGATGAACAATTTAAAGGTGCGGTTTCTCCTATCTATTTAAGTTCATCCTACGAATTTTTAGATGTGGATGTAAAGCGTTATCCACGCTATTTTAACACTCCCAACCAAGACTATTTGTCAAAAAAAGTTGCTGCTCTCGAAAATACTGAAGCTGCTATGATTTTTGGCTCTGGTATGGCGGCAATAAGCCACATGTTTCTGGCTTTTTTACAAAAAGGAGACCATTTGGTGGTGCAGAATACCTTGTATGGTGGCACTGTAAATTTTATAAAAGAAGAATTTCATAAATATGGTATTGAGTATACGTTTACCAATGGATATAAAGTTGAAGACTTTGAAGAAGCAATTCAAAAGAATACCAAATTAATTCATATAGAATCTCCATCTAATCCTTTATTAACAGTAACAGATATAAAGGCTATTGCCGACTTGGGTAAATCCAAAGGGATTTTAACATCAATAGATAATACCTTTGCATCTCCAGTAAATCAAAATCCGATAGACTTAGGCATAGATATGGTGATGCATTCGGCTACAAAATACTTTGGTGGTCATAGCGATATATGCGCAGGGGCAGTGGCAAGTTCACAACAATACATAAATCGTATCTGGAATGTGAGTAAAAATCTTGGTGGTAGTTTAAGTGATATGACCGTTTGGATGTTAGAGCGTAGTATGAAAACGTTAGGATTACGAGTAAAAGCACAGACCAAAAATGCCATGAAATTAGCAAAGTGGTTAAATAAGCATCCAAAAGTTAATAAAGTGTATTACCCAGGGTTAAAGTCGCATCCCGAATATGAATTATCAAAATCACAGATGAAAGGTTTCGGCGCTATGTTATCTTTTGAGCTTACAGAAGATTTAGACGCCTACGAGTTTCAAAAATCTTTACACTTAATTAAATCCTCAATGAGTCTTGCAGGTGTAGAAAGTACAGTTATCTCACCGCATCTAACGTCCCATGCATTACTAACATCAGACGAACGACAACAAGTTGGTATTAGCGATCAATTACTAAGGTTTTCAGTAGGGATAGAAGACGTTAAGGATTTAAAACGTGATATTAATATTGCAATTGATAAAATTTCAAAATAATGAAGTTAGATGTATTAGCTATAGGTGCGCATCCAGATGATGTAGAATTAGGTTGCGGAGCAACGCTTGCCAAAGAAATTGCCAATGGTAAGAAGGTAGGAATTATAGATTTAACGCGTGGTGAATTAGGCACTCGTGGCACTGCTGAGACCAGAGATGAAGAGGCGTTTAACGCAGCTAAGATCCTAGGTGTTCATTCAAGAGTTAATTTAAGATTTTCTGATGGTTTTTTTAAAAACGATAAGGCACATCAGATTGAACTGATAAAAATGATTCGTTTTCATAAGCCAGAAATTGTGCTTTGTAATGCTATAGATGACCGTCACATAGACCATGGAAAAGGGAGTCAATTGGTAAGTGATGCTTGTTTTCTTAGTGGATTACGCAAAATTGAAACAGTTCATAGTGATAAAAATGTTTCACAAGAGACCTGGAGACCAAAGGCAGTGTATCATTACATACAGTGGAAAGACCTAAAACCAGATGTTGTAGTTGATGTTTCTGGATTCATAGATAAAAAAATGGAAGCCGTATTGGCCTATAAAACACAATTTTTTGATCCAAATAGTGATGAGCCAGAAACACCAATATCTAGTAAAAACTTTACGGACAGCATTGCCTATAGGGCTCGAAATTTAGGACGATTAATCGGTGCAATACACGGAGAAGGGTTTTCTGTAGAGCGGTATCCTGCGGTAAATAGTTTGTTTGATTTAAAATAAGTAAAGAAAACCTTTTGCAGAAATTTGTAAATAATTTACATTTGCAGTCCTAATTAAAAACGGTGGTTGTAGCTCAGTTGGTTAGAGCGCTGGTTTGTGGTACCAGATGTCGTGGGTTCGAGTCCCATCTTCCACCCAAATTCTTTTAATTTCAAAAAGCGATTCTCTCTAAGAATCGCTTTTTTAGTATAACAGTTTCTAATGTTATTTTTGGTACAGTATGTCTTCTTTAATTATTATGGATCATTTCAATTTTTTTTAAACTATAACATAAGTTTCAAACGCATTAAAGGACGTTAAGACAATAACATAAGTATACAAGTATCACCTCGGTTGTAAAGTATGTAACATCTGCTTAAAACTTAGAGATAATGGTCTTTTAGCATAGCCAACGCATGTTAATATCATTCGTGTTGCACCGTCTTTGGTAATCATCGATGATGAGTTGTTAGGTTGTGTATTTATAATTAATAATACGTTGAAAGAATTTGATTACTAATTTCTATTGTAAAAAAAACCACGCATTTGCGTGGTTTTTTTTGATAAGTTAGACTTTTATTTATCTACAGCCTGCTTTTTCTGCGGCATCATAAATTTGCTGCATTTGTTCTGCAGTTATACTCGGATTATCTTTAAACATTTCTATATACCAATCAAAGAATGTACAAGGGTTAAGGTTTATCCATATAAATATAGTAAGGCCAATAAACGAAATTATTAAAGAAACAATGGCAAAAATTCTAGCTCCTTTAATTGCAGAACCGTTACTGTATTCCTCTGGGTTGGCGTTATATTTCTTTTGCTCTTTATTGGCAATTACTATAGCTATAATTGCTGTAATTGTTCCTATTCCGTAAGCACAGCAACATAATATCCCTATTACAGATAAAATATAAACTGCCGTTGTGTTAAGTTTTTGCATAAATTAAATATATTTATTAGTAAAATTTTAAAATAAAATTAATAACTACGGTAATTAGTGTTAATATCGCTAACCCAAGCTTAAGTTTTTCACTGTGCTTAATTTTAAGCACACAATCAAAAATAAGAAAAACAAAAAGAATTAACATAGGATATATTGCAGGATACATATAAAAGGCATCAATAAATTCTCCTCTAATGATATGTGCCATAGATCGCTGAATGCCACAACCCATACAATCTATACTGATTGTTTTTTTCCAAAAGCATGGAAGCATATAATCTTCTAAGTCTTTTATGAGTAAAAGCATAGAGCGAATTTACATATTTGTTAAATATCAGCCTTGTAAAATAGCTTCAAATCTTATTTTTGTATAAAATATTGAAATTATGAATATATCTAGAACTATCAATTATGTTTTTATTTTAATAGGTGGTGGCACGGCGTTATATGCCCAAGCAGGTGCAGAACAAAACAAATATTTACTTATTGGAGGTGTCATAATATTAATAGTAGGAATTTACAGAACATCTCGTAACATACCTAGTAAGTATGATGAAGATGCAGAAGAATTAATGCAAAATAAATCTTTTGATAATGAAAATTAATAAAGGCGACCTTGTTGAAACCTTAGATGATGACATCATTGGTGTTGTAACTGCAATTAATGGAAGTACAATTACTATTAAGGATAACTCTGGCTTTACCTTTGCATTTGAAACACATGAATTAATGAAATCTGCAAAAGGTGATGCCATTGATAGCGCTATTTACAATTCGGATTTTGAGGCAGTTATAAAAGAGAAAGAATCTAAAAAACGAAGAGCAGTGCCAACCTCTAAGGCTAAAGAGCGTCATGCTCCTAAGTTTGAAGTTGATCTACATATTCATCAACTAACAGATTCTACCAAGGGTATGTCTAATTTTGATATGTTGAATCTACAGTTAGATACAGCAAGACGGCAATTAGAATTTGCTATACGTAAACGCATTCCTAAAATGGTGTTTATCCATGGAGTAGGAGAAGGAGTACTTCGCCAAGAGTTAGAAACCATGCTTGGCAGATACAATAACGTACAGTTCTATGATGCCGATTATAAAACCTATGGCCTAGGTGCCACAGAAGTAAAGATTTTTCAGACTAAATAACGCTCAATCCTTCTATGGTTCTGTGATTGTTATCTCATAAATTAAATCACCAAAATCTAATTCTTCAGAAGATAAAATTTCAAGATTAAAATTAATAATAGCAAAGGATGCTCTTATGGTTCGGTTAAACTGATTACCCGTTGTTAAGCCTGGGAATGGATAAGGAACAGCTTCTAATTCATTAAGGTAGTGTGGTACTAATTCTCCTTGAGTATTAGTATTAACATCATTTGTAGGGTTCATATTACCGTCTTCATCCTCTTCAGCTGTAGGTATGCCGTCTCCATCATCATCAATATCTAAATAGTTGGGACTGTTATCTGGGTTTAAATTGCTATTAGCATCCGTATTTAAAGGGTTAGTTGTAGGGTCGCCATCGCCATCTAAATCTTCTGTATCAATTTCAAAACGAGTGGGAACATTATCGTTATCATCATCTTGGTCTTGGTAATCTGGTATGCCGTCACCATCCCAATCTTGTGCATTAGAATAGAGACCATTTTCATCTGGTTCACCACGTCCTTCAAGATCTGAAGGAATGCCATCTCCATCGTCATCGTCTACCGTAACATTTATAACTATGGTACCATCGCTGGCCTCATAATCTTCTTGTACAATAAGGTTTGATGGTGTTATTGGCTCACAAAGCTCTTGGTTGTCTATGGCTCTATTATAAGTTCTATAAATAAAACGAGTAGTACTGCCATTTATTGGAAGTTCTAAAGGAGCACCTGGTACAGTATTTTCAACAAATGGTAGATCTTGGTTTGTTCCTCTGGGAATAATAATAGAGAGGGTTTCGTTAGGATCTTCTCTAGTATCGTAAATTAAAAATGAGTCTATATTGTTATCGCAAAACTCTAGATCTCCCTCAAACTCTAAGTTAACAGTAATAATATCTCCATCATCGCACCTTGTAAATAGGATAAGAGCAAAGACGGCAAAAAAACGACGAATCATAATATCAATTTTCAACAAAAATAACGGATTTGTAAAATTATAACGTTGCATTGTCTAAATAATTTTATTTATAATATTTTTGTTTTATGAATAAGGTATACTTAGATAATGCAGCAACGACAAGGCCGAGAGTTGAGGTGGTAGAAAAAATGTCCGAGGTTTTATTAAAATCTTTTGGTAATGCGTCTTCTACGCATAGTTATGGCCGTTCTGCTAAAGTGCTACTAGAGCAATGCCGAAAGAATATTGCGAATTATTTTAACACTTCAGCTTCAGAAATTGTTTTTACTTCTGGCGGTACGGAGGCAGATAACTTAGCACTTCGTAGCGCTGTGAGAGATTTAGGCGTTACCGAGATTATAACTTCAAAAATAGAACACCATGCCGTTTTACATACAGCCGAACAGTTAAAAAACGAATACGACGTTAAACTAAGTTTTGTAGAATTAGAAAACGATAGTACCGTTAATTATTTGCATTTAAAAGCTTTGTTAGAAAAATCTGATAAACCTATGGTTAGCTTAATGCATGTTAATAATGAGATAGGGACTATTTTAGATATTGAAAAAGTAGCTCAATTATGTAAAGAATACAATGCGCTATTTCATTCTGATTGTGTGCAGTCTGTAGGGCATTTTAAATTAGACTTAAGCACAACGCCAATTGACTTCATAGCTGCAAGCGCACATAAATTTCATGGTCCTAAAGGTGTTGGTTTTTGTTATGTAAGAAAAGATTCTGGGCTTAAACCCTTAATTTATGGAGGTGAGCAAGAGCGTGGTTTTAGAGCAGGAACCGAAGCTATACATAATATTGTTGGTATGGATATTGCCTTAAAGTATGCCTACGATAAACTAAATGAAGAACAACAATACATAACACATTTAAAGACTTATTTTATACAGCAACTCAAATCCAAGATTTCTGGAATTCGATTTAATGGAGTTTGCGAATATGATAACAAAAGTACATTTACCCTTATTAATATCGGTTTACCAATAGCACCAGAAAAAGCAGCTATTCTGCAATTTCAGTTAGATTTAAAAGGTATTGCCTGTTCTAAAGGCAGTGCATGCCAGAGTGGTAGTACACAACAGTCTCATGTTTTAAGTGAACTTGTAGATGAGAATCAATTGAATATGCCTTCCGTTCGGTTTTCATTTAGTATCTACAATACTAAGGACGAATTAGATTATGTTGTTGGTGTGTTAAGCGAGTTTGTTAATTCTTAACCAATATTTTTTCAGAGATGGTAGCATCATTGAGTGCAATATTTACAATATAAACACCATCGCTTAAATTTGCTGTAGATAGCTTGTATTTACTTTCAGTACGCTTAACCAACTTTTTGCTAATACGCTTACCATTTATATCAATAATCTCAATGGTAGCAACGTTTAGGTAGTTAGGATTATTGACGTGTAACTCTTGTGCACCATTGTCTTGCCTTATTGTTAGTGCATTGTCCTCTGCAAAATCTTCCAAAGTTAGAGTAGTCGCTTCTGCAAAAACAATTTTAAAACGGTTGGTGTAATTATTAGGATCAATAGTTAATTCGTAGTTCTGATCTCTTAAATTATTGTAGGTGTCTGTTTCTGTATCATATATAAATATGGGCTGATTTTCTTCAAAATTTTGAATATCAAAAATTCTAAAGCGAAGTGTTTGTTGGGCTTCAATATCAACAATGACTGGTATAATTAGCGTTTCATTAAAAGGATAAGCTAGCCCAGAAAAAGACTTATTATTTAATGTAAAATAGACATCTGAAGGGTAATTTGATGCGCGAACTAATTCTAAACCGCGATCAAAACCTGCAGTGGCTGAGTCATGAAAATTTAGTACAACTTGTCTTGTATATTCAGCTTCATTAACTGTAAAATCTACATTAATTCTAAAGCGTTTATAATCTTCAGGAACTAACGATAACCCATTGTCTTGGTAGGCTATATCCGTATCATCAGAGCGTCTGGTGCTATTACCACTTCTAAAGAAAAAACTATTTGAGCCTTCAATTTCGTAAGCCCTATGTGAATTCTTAGCAAAAACAGTTCCGGTAGAGCCGGTCTCACCTTTTACCATAAAGCCTTGTCCTATAGGTATATATCTACCTGCTGATTTTACTCCATCTTGCGGAGTGCCTAAAGCAAAGGTATTATCTTGTTCATCGTAAGTATTAAAAACTGCAGGTGTATCGGTAATTACATCTCCTGCAACATTGATTGTAAAAGTATAGTATCCACCAACATAATCTCTTAGTACATGCGAATTAATGGTGCCGTCTTGTTCCCAATAATATAAGCTCCCATCAATTGCATTTACATTGTCTACGTCGTGAATGTACGCAGCAGCATCCATAGCGCTAGGATAGGGATTTCCTACAAGTGTAAATAAACCATCGGCTACTGAGTTACCAATGGTACCACTATTTGGTTTACCTCTAAAGTCGTAGGTCTGGTTTCCTGTTGTGGCTGTACCAATACCTTTCATTGTATAACCTAAGCCAGGGGCTATATCGTTGGTACTACCTACAAAAATCCAATTACTATAAGAACCTGACGATACAAAGGCATATAGCCAGCGATTTGATATCACAAGCGGAGAATTAGCGCCTTCAAAATTATTTGTAAACCCGCTATTTTGGCTATCAATAGGACTTGCTGTTGCTAGTAAAGGGTCATCGGTTTGATTTACCCTAAACGCATTATTACCAAAATTATTAACTAATATTCCTCCAACAGGAGAACACCAATAATTGTAAGACCATTGATTTGTTGTACCATCTTGGTAAACACTAAGTTCACCAATACCACTATTACCAGTGGTACCGTCGCCTTGTATTAGTTGTCCGTCACTTCTTAAATATATTTTTGAATCTGCTTCATTAAGATTTACATCATCTTTTACAAATACAATTTCATCGTTAACATAGATATAAGCATTATTACGTACACTAAGCTGTGCAGAAATTAGTGACACAAATCCTAAAAGTAAACAAGTAATTGGGGCTCGCATTTAGGTATTTTTAAAATGGATGTAATTTTTAAAATAACATTGCAATATAGAAAAAGTAGTACTTTTAACATTGAATTTTCACCTTTAATCGATGAAAAGCATATTTCTGTAACAGAATACCCCAAATCTACTTTATAATGAAACATGCAATCACCGCTTTGTTTTTTTCGTTGTATTCAGCATAGAAGCACAGGTTGGTATAGGAACAACAAACCCTGATGCCTCTTCAATTTTAGAATTATCATCTAGTTTCCAAGGTTTATTAACACCCAGAATGACTTCTGGTCAACGTGTTGCTATTGCCAGTCCTGCGGCGTGTTTATTAGTTTATGATACAGACTTAGATGCCTTTTATTACTATACTTCGGGAAATTGGACCTATTTAAAAGGTAGCTTAGTACGAGATAATTATAAATTGGTAAAATCTATTGCAGATTTAAGCGATGAGCTTGCTGCAGGCGATGGTACTCAAAATGTTTTAAATTCTTCATTTTTGTATGGAATTAATGGAAGTGCATCAATAGCTCAAGTTAGTTTTGATGGTATTGGAATTAATGTAAATCCTTACACAGTGGGTGCTTATACCAATTTTAATTTTACTAACGATTGGTATGTGGAATCTCAGGGTATTCCATGAGAAACGCATGGCGTTGCCTCGGGTAATTTTTATTTCAACGGTAATTTTGTAACTGGTTTTGTGCAAACTATAGCTAACGAAACGCCAGTAGAGTTTCAAGTTAATGAGTCGTTTAATGCAAACAGTTTATTTATAATTTCTGCCGCTGGCGGAGCCTATAGGTTAACTTATGAAGGGAACTAGGAAAGGGAATTTAAAATAAACGTATCTCTATCTTCTAGAATAGCTAATGCTGCTAAAGATTTTTATGCTCTTATCATTGCTAAAAATGGTACTTTGGTTACCGAATCTAATTCGGTAGTTTATATAGATAACGATCTTCAAATACAAAATATAGCACTCAATGCCAAGGTAAGTTTAGATAATGGCGATTTTATATAAGTATTTATTCAAAGATTAACAGGTACAGGAACCGATACCGTAGTAATTTTTTCTAAAAATCTCAGTATAAGATAATACATTTAAAATCTAGCAGATAATCTAAGATTAAATACCCTAGGAGTTAAGAAGTTTGGAATTGCAAATTGGCGCTTGCTATATACATCTCTAACCCAAGTATTGGTTATTGTATTTTGGTTATTAAACATATTATAGATTTCAAAACCGAGTGCTAATTCTTTAAATTTCTTTTTCCAGCCTGTATTATACGTTTTGGTAGGGTTAACTAACTCTAACGAAATACCTAGATCTGCACGTCTATAATCTCGTAACCGTATTTGAAAATCGTAAGGATCAGCATAACTTGGTGATCCACCAGGTACACCTGTATTATATACTAAATTAAGGTACATCTTTAAATGGGGCATATTAGGCACATAATCTTGAAACAGTGCACCAAATTTTAATCGTTGATCTGTTGGTCTTGCAATAAAGCCTCTATTGTCTATATTTTCTTCGGTCTTTAAATAACCAAAACTAAACCACGATTCTGTACCAGGAACAAATTCACCATTTAAACGCATATCTAAGCCATAAGCATAAGCTACAGCATTATTTTGTGCTCTGTATCGAATTCTGACGTTTTCTAAAGTGTAAGGATTAACATCGCTTAAGCCTTTATAATAGGCTTCAGTAACAAGCTTAAATGGTCTGTCCCAAATATTAAAGCTATACTCATTACCCACAACAATATGATAGGACTTTTGGGCTTTTACATTGGGTTGAACCACACCAGAGGAATCTCTTAACTCTCTGTAAAATGGTGGTTGGTGGTACAAACCACCTGCAACTCTAAATAACATGTCTTTATCCCAATCTGGTTTAATTGCAAATTGAGCTCTAGGGCTAATTACAGCTTGAGAATTGCGCTGAATGTTTTCTCCACTTATTGTCCAACGATGTGCTCTAACACCAACATTGTAAAACACTTCGTTATAACCTAATTGGGTACGTTTACTATATTGCGCAAAAGCTTGCAGACGATCAATCTTAACTTTATTTAGTGCTCTTATATTTTCAAAAGCCGTTAATGGGCCGTTAAAAGGCTCGTAAGGTTGCTCATTTGGTAGGTTAAAATTGGGTGGACGTATAGAAAAACCAGCAGAATCAATTATTTCGTATTCAACCAGTCGGTCTCTAATATCCTCGTGCGTGTATTTTACAGACCATTCTAATGTACTCTCTTCGTCAACTTTATAGTCTCCTCTGTGCTCTGTGTTAACTATAAAGGCATCCAAATTATTTCGAGCGTGTGTTAGTTGAGAGCCAATGCCTTCACTAAATTCTACTTCACCTAAGTCTTCATCTCCTATATTGGTATTGACTTCGCCTAAACGATATTGCGCCAAAATATCAAAATACTCTTGCTCAGTTGTGTGGTATGCAGACCCAATAAACTTTAATGTTAAGTTTTTATTAGCAAAATAATTGGCTTTTAAAGCCCCAAAATAAGTTTGATAAGCATCTTCTTCGTTACCTTCATAAAAAACCAAAAGGGCTATAGGATCTTGTAAAGTTCCAAAATTAGTTTGTCTATTTTCAGGTTGAAAGTTATACTGGTTTAGGGATACGTTTCCTAAAAAGTTTAATTGAAACTTATCTGAAAATCTATAGGTTAAATACGTTTGAGCATCAGCAAACACAGGTTCTACATTACCTTCCGTTTCTAGATTGTTTAAAATGAGACTATTATCTCTGTAGCGTACGCCTGCAATACCTGAGAATTTACCGTCTTTAGAAATTGTTTCTGCGGCAATACTTCCGCCGAGCAAGCTTAAGTCTGTTCTTATGCCAAAACCTACTGGATTTCGGTAAGTAATGTCTAAAACAGAAGAAAGTTTATCTCCGTACTTAGCTTGGAATCCACCAGCTGAAAAATCCACATTTTGAACAAGGTCTGTATTAACAAAACTCAATCCTTCTTGGTTACCAGAACGAATTAAAAAAGGTCTGTATACTTCAATTTCGTTAACATATACTAGGTTTTCATCAAAATTACCACCTCTTACCGAATACTGTGTACTCAATTCATTAGATATATTTACTCCAGGTAGTGTTTTTAATATATTCTCTACACCAGGCTGAGCACCTTTTATAGTTCGTATTACATTTGGAGAAATAGTGGTTACGCCATCTACAGATTGCCTTGTGTTAGAATTAATTACAACAGTTGCTATTTGTTCTGCTTCAACTTTCATTATAGGGTTAAACTCTAACTCTTGCCCATTCTTTAGTTTAAATTTTTGCAATATTCGACTGTGACTTATGTGTGTAAACTCTAGGGTTATTTCTAGATTCGAAGGTATTTTTATTTCGTAAAATCCATTACTATTTGTGGCAGTGCCTTCTCCAGAAGAGGATTTTATATTTACGTTTTCTATAGGCTTATTTTGTGCATTAAGAATAACACCTCTAATTGTTGCAGATTGCGAAAAAGAATGCGCACTAAAAAGTAAGCTTAAAAGTAGAAAGAGTTGTAGTCGTTTCAAGTATTAGTTTTTTAGTTAGGATTGCTGCCGCTTTTAGATCTTTGAGTGTAAATTAGTCTCAAATTTAATGTCTAAAACCGAAGCAGTCTAATTAGTCCTTAATAATTATTTCCTGAAAAAAGTTGCTTCAAATGTAGAACTATTTCCAACATTATCTGTAACAATTATTTTTAATTCGTTTTCGGTGTCCTTAATCACATCATCATTAAAATCGTGCACAAGGGTTTTTGTTTTATAATCGTACTCCATCAAAATCCATTGACCATTTACAGTTGCTCTGTATTTGCTTATACCAGATAAATCATCATCAATCTTTATCTTTAAATATCTGTATTTACTAAGCCATTTTTTATTCTGAAAATTTAGTGGTTTAATGGTCGGTGCTATAGTATCGGTTACTAAGGTATATGTACCAAAAGTTTTACTACCTGCACTTAATATATTACCCTTTCGTTTGGTATTAACATAACTCGGTTTTTTGTAAAAGCCGTAAAGGCGCGCAATAAAAATTTTATCGAGATGTTCCGTTTTATAATGGCTTAAGTCATAATTAATGTAAAAATTCTTCTGAAGTGGAATATTATCTTCATGAAGCATAAGAGTGTCTGAGCTTACACTAAAATTAATCATAACATCGTCGTAAACGGTATTGCTATAAAAATTAACACTCACATGGCCAGACTCTAATGTTGTAGGTTGGTCACTATAGATTAAAGTCGTTTTACTCATAGCATCATAAGGCGCCTCCTCTAGTGTTTCTTTTTTACCACTTATTGGGATGTTTACCCAAGTTTCATTACCCTTATAATCTCTTAGTCTTACTTTGTATACAGATGACGTGCTGTCTTCTACTCGGATATAACCATCATTAGCAGCGTCTTTGTAAAGACTTAATGGATTATTTTTTTGAATAAATAATTTTTGAATGCGCGAGCGTTTTTCTTTAAAATGAGCATAATCTATAAATCGTTTTATATGTTTAGTTTCGCTAAAACTAAAGCGTTTAAAGTCTATTTCTAAACGCTTGTTTCCATTAAAAAAGGTTTGGATATTACTTAAACCATTAGTATTTGGTGCTAAATCTTGTTTATCATAGGAGGTAATCCCAAAACCTATATCACCATAGGCTTTAATTTTTTCAACTTCGTAATCTCCAGTTTTTTTAGGAATAAGTCGCAGCTGAACACGTTTATTTTTGCCGTTAATAGTTGCATTTTTATCTTTTGGATAGGCATAAATTGCCGACACAAAAGGACGTGTTGTATCTTTTACATCTATGCCAAAGTACATAGGATTAATAGGGCGTTCTTGGTTATCTCTAATTTCAAAATGAAGGTGAGGGCCTCCAGATCCTCCAGTATTACCAGAATAGGCTATAACTTCATCAGTTGCTACAACAAGTTCATCTGGGTTTGGAAACACTTCCACTTCAAAACTTTCCTTTTCGTATTGACATTCTTTGATATAGGCTTCTAAACGGTCCGAAAATTTTTGCAAATGACCATAAACCGAAGTATAACCATTTGGGTGTGTAACGTAAAGCGCCTTGCCATACCCATAATGAGAAATTTTTATTCTACTCACATAACCGCTTGCGCTTGTGTAAACTTTGAGACCTTGTTTTTGCTGGGTTTTAATATCGATACCAGAATGAAAATGAGACGAACGCAGTTCTCCAAACGTACCAGACAGTACCAACGTTATGTCTAACGGATCTCTAAAATAGTCTTGTGGATATTCAGATTGCGCATATGTTACAAACGGTATTAATATTAAAAGGAGAACTTTTTTCATGGCATAATCAATTAAGGCTAAAATATTAATTTGATTAAGATTAGCAAATGGTAGAACCTTATTATTTTGATAAACGACTTAAAGTATCTCTTGGTATATAAAGCAAAAATTTTTGCAAAAGAATTGTGTTTTTTCAATTGGTATGTTAACTTTGTTTCAACGGTATTGAATTTTATTAATGAGTAAAATAGAAGACATTGTTGATACGCTAGAAAATAAAATTAGTAAGGTATTACATAAGCAAGATATCTTAAAAAAGACTAATGCTCAACTTACTGATAAAATAGAGAAGCAACAACAAGAAATCATTAAACAGCAAGAGCAAATTGCAACTTGGGCTGATAAATATGATACACTCAAAATAGCGAATTCAATGCTTGGCAGTGACGAAAATAAACGAGAAACAAAGCTCAAAATAAACGCACTTATTAGAGATATTGACCATTGTATAAGTCAAATCTCAGAATAAAGTTGTAAATTGAAATTAAATGTCAAATCAGTTAAAAATTAAACTATCCATTGCAAATAGGGTTTATCCATTAACAATAAATCCAAAGCAGGAAGAAGGTTTAAGAAAGGCTACTAAGAAGATAGAAGCTATGATTGGTCAATTTGAGCAAAATTATTCTGTAAGAGATAAGCAAGATGTATTAGCAATGTGTGCATTACAGTTTGCCTCTCAAGTAGAACAAAAGTCCATTGATAAAGAATATGTTAATGAGGAGGTAAAAGATAAGTTAGACGCTTTAAACAACCTACTACAAGACTATATTTAACTCGTACGTTCTTTAAAATAACAGAGGTTACTGCCTATATTAGTTATAATTTTTGATAAACTCAACGTTAATTCTTTAAAAAGGGTGAGTTTAAGTTGTAAAATCGTGCCATTAGTGCTGAACTTGTTTCAGTATCTCAGATGGATTTTTGATCAGCTTGTTAGCCCTAAACTTGTTTTTAAGGAGTTTATACAAAATCCAAAACTGATATAGGCTTTTTTTATATATACTAACTAAACAACTAACATGGATACAACGACCATAATATATATCGTAGGCGCAGTAATTTTAGGCTTAATCCTAGGCTACGTTGTCGCTAAATCTTTAGAAAAAGGCAAAGCTTCAAAATTAATTACTAATGCAGAGCTAGAGTCTAAATCTATTTTAAAGCAAGCAAAAAAGGATGCAGAGGTCTTAAAAAAAGATAAAATACTACAAGCCAAAGAAAAGTTTATAGAGCTTAAGGCCGAGCATGAAAAAGTGATTCTGTCTAGAGACAAGAAAATGGCTGAAGCTGAAAAACGCATTAGAGACAAAGAATCTCA
The DNA here is from genome assembly GCF_937958655.1 of uncultured Winogradskyella sp. GTDB lineage: Bacteria > Bacteroidota > Bacteroidia > Flavobacteriales > Flavobacteriaceae > Winogradskyella. The sequence goes on from NZ_CALGNH010000018.1 coordinate 53,221, forward strand.
GATTTCTAGTGAATTATCTAAATCTAAAAAATCTAACCAGTCATTAGCAGATAAAATTAAGGACTATGACTTTAGATTAGATTTTTTAGAGAAACGAAAAGAGGAAGTAGAAAAGGCTCATAAAAGTCAAATTAAACAATTAGAAGTTATTTCCTCGCTATCAGCAGAAGAAGCCAAGGAACAATTGGTAGAGTCGCTAAAACAAGAGGCTAAAACGGACGCCATGGCTTATGCTCAAAACCAATTAGAAGAAGCGAAGCTCACAGCAGAACAAGAAGCCAAGAAAATTATTATTAACACCATACAGCGCATTGGAACTGAAGAAGCTGTAGACAATTGTGTTTCTGTTTTTAATATTGAATCCGACGACGTTAAAGGAAGAATTATAGGAAGAGAAGGTCGAAATATTAGAGCTATTGAAGCCGCTACAGGTGTAGAGATTATAGTAGACGATACACCAGAGGCGATTATATTATCTTGTTTTGATTCTGTAAGACGTGAGATAGCACGTTTATCGCTTCATAAATTGGTGACCGATGGTAGAATTCACCCAGCGCGCATAGAAGAAGTAGTGCGTAAAACACAAAAACAGATAGAACAAGAGATTATAGAAGTAGGAAAGCGTACCGTAATAGATTTGGGTATTCATGGTTTACACCCAGAGTTAATTAAGATGGTAGGTCGTATGAAGTATCGTTCATCTTACGGTCAAAACCTATTACAACATTCTAGAGAAGTAGCAAAACTTTGTGGCGTTATGGCAGCCGAGTTAGGCTTAAACCCAAAACTTGCCAAAAGGGCAGGTCTTTTGCATGATATTGGTAAAGTACCATCTTCTGAAACCGATGTAGAAACACCTCACGCTATATTAGGAATGCAGTGGGCAGAAAAGCATGGAGAAAAACCTGAAGTCTGTAATGCTATTGGAGCACACCACGATGAAATAGAAATGACCACTTTATTATCACCAGTAATTCAAGTTTGTGATGCTATCTCTGGTGCTCGTCCAGGCGCAAGACGCCAAGTCTTAGACTCATACATACAACGTCTTAAAGATTTAGAGGATGTGGCCTTTGGTTTTAATGGAGTAAAGAAAGCTTATGCAATCCAAGCAGGTAGAGAATTACGTGTCATAGTAGAAAGCGAAAAAGTATCGGATGATAAAGCAGCAAGCTTATCGTTTGAAATTTCTCAGAAAATTCAAACCGATATGACGTATCCTGGACAGGTAAAAGTTACTGTAATAAGAGAGACTAGAGCAGTAAATATTGCTAAGTAAAATTTTAATTAGCTTAAATTTATAAAATAGGCGTTCAAATTAAATTTTGAATGCCTATTCTCATTTTCTAGGATGGTATTTGTTTAAAACATCACTGAGGTGCGAGCGGTCTACATGCATGTAAATTTCCGTAGTCGTTATACTTTCATGACCAAGCATCATTTGTATTGATCGTAAATCCGCTCCGTTTTCTAATAAGTGAGTAGCAAAAGAATGTCTAAATGTATGAGGAGAAACTGTTTTTTTTAATCCAGACTTCTCCACTAATTTTTTAATAATTGTAAAAATCATTGCTCTAGTAAGTTGATTTCCTTTATAGTTTAAAAATAGAATATCCTTAGAACTAGATTTTATATCAATATGCTTTCTAATCTCTTGCCATATATTTATATACGTCTTTGTGGTCTCTCCAATAGGAACAAAACGCTGTTTATTGCCTTTACCTGTAACTTTAATAAAATCTTCATTAAAGTAGAGGTCAGATACTTTTAAGTTAATAAGCTCGCTTACTCTTAGGCCACAACTGTAAAGTGTCTCTATAATTGCTCTATTGCGCTCTCCTAAATTAACGCCATTGTATTGGTAGCTTAAATCTATGTTTTTAATAATTAAATCTATATCATCTACAGATAAGGTGTCGGGCAGTTTACGACCAATTTTAGGCGACTCAATAAGATCTACCGGGTTGTTTTCTCTGTAGTTTTCAAAAACAAGATAGTCAAAAAAATTGCGAAGTCCAGAGATTAATCGTGCTTGTGATCTAGAGTTTATAGTTTTTGAAATGGTGTATATAAACTCCTTAATACAGGTATTATCTATCTGATCTGGAGACGTATTAATAGCATTTTCCTCAAGGTATGATATGAGTTTTTTAATATCGTAATGATAATTTTCAATGGAGTTAATAGAAAGGCCACGCTCTATTTGTAAGTAAAGTTTGTAATCTGTTATTGCATGTTGCCATTTCATATCTAAAAATAAAAAAAACACTTCACTGTAACAGCGAAGTGTTTAAATAATTTAGTGCTTTTATTCTATTTTAGAAAAAATCACTTTTAAAGTTTGCATTTGGATAGTTTTCGTTAAAAATGTCAATTAAGTCAATTATCCACCAAATGCCTAAACCACCAAAAGTTAGAATAAATAAAATGTTCCACCCTACAGGACTTTTTAAGTACCATCTATGGGCAGCTAACCCGCCAAGAAAGAACCATAATAAAATGGCGATACCCTTACTTTGGTTACCTGCTCTTGCAACTGGCGTTGACATTGCTTGTGTTTTAACCACGTCATTGGCTGAAACATTTTCTGTTTCAGCAGTAGCAGTTGGTCTATCCACAGGAAAAGACGCATAGGAACTACCGAAAACGAACATCATTAAAAATGCTGATAAGAATAATTTAATTTTCATTTTAAAAGTTTTAAGTTTAGCCTAAATTTAAAAAAAATATGGCAATATCTCATTTATTTTATTTGCTCATATAATAACACCTTACATATTTTTAATGAAATCATTCAATCTTAGTTTAAACAAAGTCTTATTATTGGTGTCTTTTATAATGTTTATTGCTGCGGGTAATTCGCAGAATAAAAATGTTTTTATGGGATTCATAAAAATAAAAGATACTTTATTGATTAAATATAAAGTAGAATTTGAATCAGTTAATGGCAATGTAAGTGGCTATAGTTTAACAGATTTTGGCGGAGAACATGAGACAAAATCAAAAATAGTTGGTAATTATAATGAAGAAAAAAATTTACTTTCCTTTAAAGAGGTTGGACTAATTTACACTAAGTCTAATTATGCCGAGCAAGATTTTTGTAATATTCACCTAGAGCCAACGAAGTTTAAATTAGGAGGTACAAAATTAATGGGCGAATTTAAAGGAAGATTTAGTGATGGAACCGAATGTATTCACGGAGAGTTGGCCATGAATTCTATTGAAAAGATTGATAAACGCGTTACAAAATTTAAAAACAAACTACAAAAATCTAATCGCGTACCAGATAGTATTAAACAGCAAATCAAAAACTTAAAATTAGCGGATACACTCAATTTTAATATACTTAAAAAAGACGAAGTGACCTCCGTGATAACTTCTGCAAATACTATTACTTGTACGGTTTATGATGGTGGTCAAATTGATAATGATATAATAACTGTTTACTTAAATGATAAAATAGTGTTATATAAGTATGTTATTTCCGATCAAAGAAAAATTCTAAACTTGCCTATAACAGAAAAAAAATCTAGAATTAAAATAAAATCTGAATCGGTTGGGAATATTGGAGAAAACACAACGTATTTTATTATTTCAGATAAGGCAAATACTGTTAAAACCGTTACTAATCTTAAGCTAGGTGAAATTACCAATGTAGATATAATAAAAAAAGAATGAAAAACATGTGGTAAAATACCATACCTGTAGTAAGAATCTCTTCAATTAACTTTAGCAATGGGTAACAAAGAGGTTGGTGTTAATTTATTGATTAAAAAGAGAAACTGTCTTAAATATTGAGATGGTTTTTTTATGTCCATATTTTAATATCTTTACCTTATGAAGCAGATTATTATAATAAACGGACCTAACCTTAACCTGTTAGGAAAAAGAGAACCAGAGATTTACGGTAGTGAAACGTTTGAAGATTATTTACAAACGTTAAGAGCTAAGTATAAACAGTGTAAAATTGACTATTTTCAATCTAACATAGAAGGTGAACTTATTGATAAACTGCAAGAGTTTGGGTTTAGTTACGATGGTATCATATTAAATGCAGGTGCCTACACACATACGTCGGTTGGCATTGGTGATGCCGTAAAAGCTGTTACAACACCAGTTGCAGAAGTGCATATTTCTAATACATTCTCTAGAGAAGACTTTAGACACCAATCCTATATATCATCAAATGCTAATGGTGTTATCATTGGTTTTGGTTTAAAAAGTTACGACTTAGCTATAGAAAGTTTTATCTTTTGATTATGAAAAAAATTGTTCTATTAATATGCTTACTTATTTCAACCTTTTTTATTTATAGCCAAGAATTTGGTGTAAAAGGTGGGTTAAATTTCACTTTTTTTAAAATTACTGAAGGTGATTTTGGTACTAATCCTAATACTGAAGTTGGGTACTATGGTGGTGCCTTTGTTGATTTTAAAATAGATAATGGTTTTCATTTTCAGCCAGAACTATTGTATAAGGGTATCGGTGATTTTAGATTTTTAAATGCACCTTTATATTTAAAATACGATATATACAATACGGTACATATTTTAGTTGGCCCTAGTTTAAATTATTTTTTCGATTTTTTCACTAATAATTTTAAAGTTAGAGCAGATCTAAGTTTAGATTATGATTTAAGTAAAGACTTAAGCATGCATATGAAATATACTATTGGGTTTGAAGAGCTGTCACCTAATGTTTTATTCTTGGGATTAGGTTATAGATTATAGTATTAAGAATTATTTATCATAAATTATTAAGTTTTTTTTAAAATAATTAACGTTAATTTTCATTTTAATTAGGATTTAGTTGGGGTTTTTTAACAGCAAGCACATCTAGTTTTGATATTATTAATTCTAACAACAATCAATTATGAAAACCACAATTTTATTTTCAGCATTTTTTCTATGCTTTAGTTCTACATTAACAGCCCAGGATGTTCCCACTTCCGATAATACTACTAATCCGTATAGTTTTGGTGTAAGAATAGGTGCTAATTTATACGACATAACAGCAACCAGTAATAGAACAGGTGATACAGGGTTTTTTGGTGGTCTATTTATAGAAAGAAAATGGTCTCAAAATTGGGCGCTTCAGTTTGAAGCTAATTATGCAGGCCTTTACACATTACAATTTCCACTAATCCTAAAATATAATCTTGGCGAAAGGTTGGTGATATATGGAGGCGCTCAATTAGATTTTTCCTTAGAGCAACAACGTATGGATAATGCCTTTAGAAATAAACGTTTTGGTGCATCTCTTTTGCTCGGAGCACAATACAATATTAACTCTAAATGGTTTTTAGAGGGTAGATATATACATGGACTTAGCGATCAATTCCCTATTTTTCAAGGTCTTGGTGTAGAATCTATATATGGTAAGAAACGTTCATTTAATTTTGGAATAGGGTATAAATTTTAAAAAATGAGATTTAAAATATATTCATTTGTGCTAGTTATAGTCTTCGGTATTTTAGGCGTTTTTTTGTGTAATGCACAAAATGAAAATGCCAATAGTAAATGGGATTTAGCCTTTAAAGGAATAACGCTCACCGACGATAAAACTGTATTTATTAGGGAGAATAGAATTCAAGGTTTTGAATCATCTATGATAGAACTTCCTGTTTTACTTAAGATAAATATCAATGAAAAGTTAAGCGCACTAGCAGGAACAAAACTTGATTTTTTCATAAACAGTCAAGGGTTTTCAACTAATATTGGTATAAACACATCCTTCGGTTTGCAATACAATCCGAGCGCTAACTCATATATACAAGGTGTATTCAATTATCAAATTAACAATGTAAATAATGTATATCAATACAATTACGGAAGTAAATCTAGTTTTATGCTAAATACAGGCATCAAATTTTAAAACTTAAAAAGCGATTCAAACTATTTGAATCGCTTTAAATTTTATGATTTGCGTTAGAGATGCTGCCTTCAGGGAAGGCTAGGATGGGCTTATAAATGAATCACTTCATCATAAGCATCAGCAACCGCCTCCATAACGGCTTCACTCATAGTTGGGTGAGGATGGACTGTTTTTAATACTTCGTGTCCGGTAGTTTCTAATTTTCTACCTAAAACAGCTTCAGCAATCATGTCTGTAACTCCAGCTCCAATCATGTGGCAACCAAGCCATTCACCATACTTAGCGTCAAATATCACTTTTACAAAACCGTCTTTATGTCCACCTGCACTGGCTTTACCTGATGCGGAGAATGGGAATTTACCGATCTTAACGTCTATACCTTGTTCTTTAGCTTGGGCTTCAGTTAAACCAACACTAGCTACTTCTGGTGAGCAATACGTACAACCAGGAATGTTGCCGTAGTCTAAAGCTTCAACATGCATGCCGGCAATTTTTTCAACACAAAGAATACCTTCTGCAGAAGCTACATGCGCTAAAGCTTGTCCTGGTGTTACATCGCCAATGGCATAGTAACCTGGTATATTAGTTTGATAAAAATCATTTACTAAGATTTTATCTCTATCTACAACAATACCTACATCTTCAAGACCTATATTTTCTATATTTGATTTAATGCCTACCGCAGATAATACAATATCAGCTTCTAAGACCTCTTCACCCTTTTTAGTTTTAACTGTGGCTTTAACACCGTTACCAGAGGTATCTACCGAAGTGACTTCAGCCGAAGTCATTATTTTAATTCCAGATTTTTTAAAGCTACGTTCTAATTGTTTTGACACTTCATCATCTTCTACAGGTACAATTTTAGGCATATATTCAACAATGGTAACCTCAGTACCCATAGAATTGTAGAAATAAGCAAACTCAACACCAATAGCGCCAGACCCAACAACAATCATTTTCTTTGGTTGCTTATCTAAGGTCATAGCTTGTCTGTAACCAATAACTTTTTTACCATCTTGCGGTAAACTAGGTAATTCTCTAGAACGTGCACCTGTTGCTATAATAATATGGTCTGCTGAATATTCTTTACCATCAACGTCAACTTTTTTTCCAGGCTTTACTTTTCCATAACCTTCAAGAACATCAATTTTGTTCTTTTTCATTAAGAATTTTACGCCATTACTCATGCCATCAGCAACACCACGACTGCGCTTAACTACAGCATCAAAGTCGTGTTCTGCATCTTTAACTTTAAGTCCATAATCTTCAGCATGTTTAAGATATTCAAATACTTGTGCAGATTTTAAAAGTGCTTTTGTTGGGATACAGCCCCAATTTAAACATACACCACCTAAGTTTTCTTTTTCTACAACTGCAGTTTTTAATCCTAATTGAGAAGCTCTTATTGCAGTTACATAGCCACCAGGACCACTTCCTAATACTATAACATCGTATTTACTCATGCGTAAGTTTTTTAGTTGAATTTTAAGGCTACGAATTTACAAAACCAAAACGTAATATTAAAGGTCTTCTGTAAAATGTCTTTGTGTTTTATTATTTGAGAATTTAAGGGTATTGTAATTCTGCGATTGCCCTTTTGGTATTGACAAAGATTGCCAATTTTCACCTTTTATGAGTTTACCTAAATATACAATTTGGCCGATATGGTAGGCATAGTGCATCATTTGCCTATTAATAGCTTCTGTAACAGTATGACCTTGGTTTCTTATGTAAATTATTTTATCTAAGTCCTCATTTGTTAGTGGTTTAATTGCTTTAAAAAGACAACACCAACCTTTATCCCAATAGTTTACAATAGCAGTTTTAGTTTCTAAGGTGTCTACAAATTCTAAATCTCGTTTACGCCATTCTTTCTCGCCATCCTCAGTTAAGAAATTAGTCCAACGGCTCAGCATGTTTCCAGCAATATGCTTAACTATTATAGAGATAGAATTTGAGTCTTTTACAAATTCTTTTTTAAGCTCTTCTATTTTAAGTTGCTCAATTGTTTTATCACCTAGGTTTTTGTAATATTCAAACTGCTTTAAAACACTACTCAAATAGGACTTTTCCATAACATAATTAAGATGAAGTATATGGTTTTATTGTTCGTATTTTTCTTTCCACGCTTTTACAATTTCTGGTAAATCTTCACCTTCTTCAACAAAAATTAAAGATGCAGAATTCATACAATATCTTAAGCCTGTAGGTTTAGGTCCATCATTAAAAACATGCCCTAAATGAGAACCACTTCCGCTATCAATAACTTCGGTTCTAACCATTCCATGGCTTCTGTCGGATAATTCTAATACGGCGTTCTCATCAATTGGTTTATAAAAACTCGGCCAGCCTGTACCAGATTTATATTTGTGCGCAGAGCTAAACAAAGGTTGTCCGGTTGCTGCTGAATAGTAAATGCCTTTTTTTTTGTTATCCCAGTATTTTCCGGTAAAAGCTCTTTCAGTTCCAGCTTTTCTTAAGACGTAATACTGATTATCTGTCAATTGTTTTTTCCATTCGCTATCCGTTTTTGTAACAGGAAATGGATTTTGTTCTCTAGTCTCGCTTTTTTGAGCTGTAGAATTACAACCAAAAAGACCACTAATCAATAATAAAAATATAATCTTTTTCATGCTATAAAGTTACGGAATTCTAGTGTAGTTAGTTGTAGTTCTTTTCTTAATTTTAACACAAACTACTTTTTGGTTATATTTATGTTAAGTATTATTCTAATTTGCCTATATTGAAAGAATCTTTTCTAATTTTAACATTAAAACCAATCAAAAATAAATGAAGGCATTATTCTTAACTAGAGAATTTCCACCACATGTCTACGGAGGTGCTGGTGTGCACGTAGAGTACCTAGCAAAAGAACTTTCTAAACTCATGGAAGTAGAAGTTAGAGCATTTGGTGACCAAAATATAGAAAGTGAAAATCCAGCTGTTAAAGGATATCCTTTTAGTGACGGTAATTTTGCTAACAGTAATGAAAAATTAAAAGCTGTTTTTAAAACTTTGAGTACCAGTCTTCATATGAACGCTAATCCTATTAAAGCCGATGTTGTACATTGTCATACTTGGTACTCTCATTTTGCAGGTATTATGGCTAAGTTGTGTTACGGTAAACCATTGGTAGTAACCACACATTCTTTAGAACCGCTAAGACCATGGAAACGAGAACAACTAGGTAGAGGTTACGATGCGTCTTCTTGGATAGAAAAAACGGCCATTGAGATGGCAGATTGTCTAATTGCTGTATCTAAAGAAACAAAAGACGATGTTTTAAAACACTTTGATGTTGATGAAAACAAAATTGAAGTCGTTTACAACGGTATAGATCTCAAAGAATACGTTTCTGTTAAGGAAACCAATGTTTTAGAAACCTATGGGATTGATACGCAAAAGCCTTATGTACTTTTTGTAGGAAGAATAACAAGACAAAAAGGAATTATTCATTTAGTTAATGCTATTAAATATATAGACCCAGACACACAAATTGTACTCTGTGCTGGTGCACCAGATACTAAGGAAATAGCCAAAGAAATGGAAGACGCTGTAGCTAAAGCTTCAAAGTCTAGAGCTAATATTTTTTGGATAGATAAGATGTTAGATAAGAAAGACGTGATTCAACTCTATTCTCATGCAGAAGTGTTTTGTTGCCCATCTATTTACGAGCCATTTGGTATCATTAATATTGAGGCCATGGCATGCGAAACCGCAGTAGTAGCAAGTGCAGTTGGAGGTATAAAAGAAGTCGTTGTGGAAGGAGAAACTGGCTTGTTAATCAACGTTAAACAACAAACAGAAGCACCATTTGAACCTATTGTTCCCGATAAATTTTCGAGGGATCTTGCAGATGGTGTCAATCAAATTATAAAAAACGCTCCACTACGACATAAAATGGCAAAAGCAGGTCGTAAACGTGTTGAAGACTTTTTCGACTGGCAAGCCATTGCACAACAAACAAAATCCATTTACCAATCTTTAATAAATAACAAATGATAAACGATAAAGTTATATCCATTATTTTGGGTGGAGGCCAAGGCTCAAGATTATATCCATTAACAGAAAACAGATCTAAACCAGCAGTGCCTATAGCTGGTAAATACAGGTTAGTAGATATTCCTATTTCTAACTGTATAAATTCCGATATAAAGAGAATGTATGTGTTAACACAATTTAATTCAGCCTCATTAAATAGGCATATTAAAAACACGTATCATTTTAGTTTTTTTAGTTCGGCATTTGTTGATGTTTTGGCTGCAGAACAAACCACTAAAAGCGATAAATGGTTTCAAGGTACTGCAGATGCGGTTAGACAGAGTATGCACCATGTGCTGGAGCACGAATTTGAATACGTATTAATCCTATCTGGTGACCAACTTTATCAGATGGACTTTAATGAAATGATTTCTGCACACATAGAGAGTGGTGCAGAGATTTCAATAGCTACCCAACCCGTTGGTGCAAAAGATGCCACTGCTTTTGGTATTTTAAAAACAGATCAAAAAAATATAATTAAGTCTTTTATTGAAAAACCAGATGCATCTTTGTTGCCAGATTGGACCTCACCTGTGAGTGAAGAAATGAAAAACGATGGTAGACATTATTTAGCATCTATGGGAATTTATATCTTTAATAGAGATCTTTTGGTAAACTTAATGGAAGAACCAGATAAAATTGATTTTGGTAAAGAGATTATTCCAGATGCGATTAAAAAACATAAAACGTTAAGTTACCAGTTTGAGGGCTATTGGACGGATATAGGAACTATTGATTCCTTTTTTGAAGCTAATTTAGGCTTAACCGATGAAATTCCGAAGTTTAATTTATACGATAACAATCAGCGTGTTTATACAAATGCAAGGATTCTTCCAACTTCTAAAATATCAGGAACTTTATTAGATAGAACCGTTATATCAGAAGGAGGTATTATACATGCTGCAAAAATAGAACGGTCAGTCATAGGCATAAGATCGCGTATTGGTGCTGAGTCTACAGTTATAAATTGTTATATGATGGGGAATGACCATTACGAATCTTTAGAAGAAGTTCAAGAAAAGAAGATTAAGATTTTTATGGGAATAGGTGAGCGTTGTTTTATTAAAAATGTAATCTTAGATAAAAATTGTAGAATTGGAGACGATGTAAGAATTAATGGCGGTAACCACCTTAAAGATAAAGAGAGTGATACTTATCTTATTAAGGACGGAATCGTAGTGGTTAAAAAAGATGCAATAATCCCATCTAAAACTATTATTCAATAAAAAAATAGACGATTCTTAACGAATATCGATAAAAATGATAAACCAAAAACGCGTTGTAATTGATGCTGTAAAACCTCAAATAAACGGTGGGGAATTTTTTATAAAACGTATTGTAAACGAAATAATTAATGTAGAAGCGCATGTCTTGGTAGATGGCCACGATATCATTGCTGCTTCCGTATTGTATAAACATGAAGCAGAGCGCAAATGGAGTGAGGTACAAATGCATCATAATGTAAATGACGAGTGGCACACGTCTTTCACCGTTACTAAACAAGGTTTTTATACTTATAAGGTACAAGGCTGGGTAGACCATGCGCTTAATTGGCAACATGGTATTGAGCGAAAGATCGATGACAACCAACATGTTAAATCAGAATTATTAGAGGGTATTACCTACATAGAACCAATACTTAAGCGAGCCTCTAAAGCAGAAGCGCAATACCTTAATTATTGTTTAGATTGTTTTAAAGATGAGAGTAAATATGAAAAAGCTGTAGTTGAGGCCATATCATCAGACCTTCATAAAATTTTTGTGAAGTATCCAGAGAAAGACCTTGCGAATGAAACGCAAGAATTAAAAGTTTACGTCGATAGAAAAAAAGCACTTTTTAGTACTTGGTATGAGTTTTTCCCTAGATCATCTTCTAAGGTCGAAGGTCAACATGGTACATTTAAAGACTGCGAGCGCTTACTGCCTCGGATTGCAGAAATGGGTTTTGACACATTGTATTTTCCACCAATTCATCCCATAGGAGAAGTCAATAGAAAAGGAAAAAACAATACCACAGAAGCTAAGGAAGGAGACTCAGGTTCAGCATGGGGCATAGGGTCTAAACATGGAGGGCATAAAGACATTCATCCACAGTTGGGTTCTGCAAAAGATTTTAAAAAACTGGTTAAAAAAGCTAAAGACCTTGGCATAGAAGTGGCTATGGATTACGCGTTGCAAGCAGCACCAGATCATCCTTGGGTAAAATCAAACCCTGAATGGTTTAAATGGAGACCAGATGGCACGGTCCAATATGCAGAAAATCCGCCAAAAAAATATCAAGATATTTTACCAATATATTGGGAAAGTAAAGACTATAAAAATCTTTGGAAAGAATGTTTAGATATACTGTTATACTGGATCGAAGATTTAGGAATAAATGTATTTAGAGTAGATAATCCACATACTAAACCTTATTATTTTTGGAACTGGGCCATATCAGAGGTTAAAAAGAAACATCCAGATGTTATTTTCTTGGCAGAAGCTTTTACGAAGCCAAAAGTAATGCAACAATTAGCCAAACAAGGCTATACGCAGTCCTATACTTATTTTACGTGGAGAAATACAAAAGCAGAGTTAATTGAGTATATGACCGAATTAACACAGACCGATCAGCGCGAATATATGCGTCCAAATTTTTGGCCAAATACACCAGATATAAATCCGTATCATCTGCAAGGAGCAAATGAGTCTAAGTACATTCAACGTTATGTATTAGCCGCAACTTTAAGCTCTAATATTGGTATATACGGACCAGTTTTTGAACAAATGATAGATGATGCCATTCCTGGTAAGGAGGAATACTACATGTCCGAAAAATTTGAAGTAAAACATTACGATTGGTCAGTGCAAAATAAATTAACCTCACTTATATCTAAAGTCAACGCTATTAGAAATAAGCATGAAGCTTTGCAGCAAACCAATAATATTAAGTTCTGTAATATTGAAAATGATAACTTAATTGCGTTTTACAAATGGAACGATGCCAAAACCGATGAATTATTAATTGTTATCAGTTTAGAACACTATTATATGCAGCAAGGCTCGGTTCAATTACCTTTAGAAGATTTAGGAGTCCACCAATGCTATCAAATAACAGTAAGTGACCTCGTAACAGGCAGTAGTTATAACTGGCATAGCGAGTGGAATTTTGTGGAGTTGCATCCAACGCTACCGTTTCATATTTTTAAAATAATTAAATAGAAATGCCAATTACAGCGTCCACTATTATTACTAAACGCTCAATATCAAGTCATTTTTTAGCTATAAAACAATTAATGTTAAAAAATGAATTTTGTCAGTTAAATTATAAACTAAATTTAGAAATACTTTGGACAGTAAGTCCTTAAATAGGAATTTCAAATACTATCAACCACTAAAGATTTATGGCAGACGTTATAGCACATAGCTTATTTACAGATTTTGATATTAATTTATTTAAATCAGGAAAGCATTACCGACTATATGAAAAATTTGGATCGCACATTATAACTTTAGATGGAGTACAAGGTACCTATTTTGCAGTTTGGGCACCAAGTGCAAAATCGGTTTCTGTTATTGGCGATTTTAACTATTGGCTAGAAGGAGACCATAAGCTAAATGTACGTTGGGACGAGAGTGGCATTTGGGAAGGTTTTATTCCTGGTGTTGGCAAAGGCAATGTTTACAAATATAAAATCCATAGTCATCATAACGATATTAAAACAGAAAAAGCAGACCCTTATGCAAGACGCTGCGAGCACCCACCAAATACCGCATCAATTGTGTGGGCTGATAATTATAGTTGGAAAGACAAAAAATGGATGCAAAAGCGCCAAAAGTACAACGCATTAGACGCTCCATATTCAGTATACGAAGTTCACTTAAGTTCTTGGAAAAAAAGGGTTGAAGAAAATAGATGTCTTACTTACAAAGAACTAGCCGAAGATTTGGTAGCGTATGTTAAGGAGATGAATTTTACACATGTTGAGCTAATGCCAATAATGGAGTATCCTTACGATCCGTCTTGGGGCTATCAGTTAACAGGTTATTTTTCACCAACATCAAGATTTGGTTATCCTGAAGGCTTTAAATTACTAGTAGATAAGCTTCATCAAAACGATATTGGTATTATTTTAGACTGGGTACCATCACATTTTCCTGAAGATGCTCATGGACTAGGTTTTTTTGACGGAACAGCTCTTTATGAGCACCCAGACCGAAGACGAGGCTATCATCCAGACTGGAAAAGTCTTATATTTAATTACGGTAGAAACGAAGTAAAATCATTTCTAATAAGTAATGCCATATTTTGGTTAGACCAATACCATGCCGATGGTTTACGTGTAGATGCTGTAGCATCTATGTTATTTTTAGATTACAGTAGAGAAGATGGAGAATGGGAACCAAATATGTTTGGTGGTCGCGAAAATTTAGAAGCGATTGCTTTTATGCGCGAAATGAATGAGGCAGTGTACAGCACCTTTCCAGATGTGCAAACCATCGCTGAAGAGTCTACATCCTTTCCTATGGTTTCTAAGCCAATATTTATAGGTGGTTTGGGATTTGGAATGAAGTGGATGATGGGTTGGATGCACGATACCCTTCAGTATTTTGCAAAAGAACCCATTTATCGTAGACATCACCAAAACGACTTAACCTTTAGTATGACCTATGCATTTACAGAAAATTTTATGCTACCATTAAGTCATGACGAGGTAGTGTATGGTAAACATTCCATTTTAGGTAGAATGCCAGGAGACGAATGGCAACGCTTTGCGAATTTAAGATTATTGTATTCGTACATGTTTACACATCCAGGCACAAAACTGCTCTTTCAAGGGGCTGAATTTGGTCAGAGCGAAGAATGGAATTTTCAACAAAGCTTAGATTGGCATTTATTGCAATACAATCCGCACAAAGGTGTACAAACTTTAATAAAAGACTTAAATAAACTCTATAAAAATGAACCTGCCTTGTTTGAAAAGCAATTTACAGGAGAAGGATTTGAATGGATCGACTATAATGACGCTGAAAATTCTGTATTGGTTTATATTAGA
>NZ_CALGNH010000019.1 GCF_937958655.1 uncultured Winogradskyella sp.
TAATGAGGTAAACACTGCAATTAGTAGATTAAGCACTAGGCTAAATAGAAAAGGTAGTAGGTTACAAAAAACTTTAGACACAGACAGTATATTTATTGATGTTGAAGATATTATATATATGACCTATGCCCAAACCCACACGTATACGTTTAAAATGATAAGGTCTAATCCAGAATATTACATAGAAAACATTGTCCTCCATTACAATGTAGATACACAAAGCTATGACGAGTACCTTTTACAGTATGACTTAACAGCTGAGGAATATATAGATATTGCTAATGGTGGTGATTTAAGTGATGATGTCATTACATATATTACAAATTTAGATACTGGTACTTTATCAGCCGCACTTAATAAAAATAGTTGTACAATTACATGCCAAACCTTAGTACTAACATGTACAGCTGGCGGTGGGCACTACCCTAACGACCCAGAATGTTGTGTCACCAAAGGAGAATGTAGTGCAGATAAAGGAGGAGCCATATTCAATACCTGTACTCCAAGCTGTACATACGATCCACCTGTTGAATCTATAGATGAAGGGGATAACTCTAGTGGTGGAGGTGGTGGAGGCAATGGCACCATTGCAACAAACCCTAACCCACGTGAGGTATGTCACCAAAATGGTAGTATTGGTATAAGTGGCAATGAAAGTGAATGTCACTTGCCTGTTTATGATGACTATCAAATAATTAATGAATTAAATGGAAAAGCACTCTGTGTCTACAATAAGTTAAAATCAAGTAGTAATGGTTTTAAAAACTCTATCAAAAAGTTTGATGGTGAATTTCCAGTAGCGCATATAAAGTTTGACTTGGGGAACCTTGGTATTGCCTTTGGTAAAACTATTCCTCCGAATAGTACAGAAATAGATACCTCTCCAGATTATGTGATTACTGTTAGGCTAAACAATAATAGCTCTATTAATGGAGTTACCAAAAGACCAAATTTATTGGTCGCTAAAACTATAGCTCACGAGGTTATGCATGCAGAAATGTTTAGAAAAGTATTATCTTTTATTGATAATGGTGGTAATGTCGATGGAGTAACAAGGCAAGATGTTTTAGATGCACTAGATGGGAATTATCCAGGATTATATGATTATTACAGACGCTATAAAAATTGGCAACATGCACAAATGGCAACTCATTACAGAGAAACTTTAGCGAGAATTTTACAAGAATACGACACTGGTATTGCAGTTGCTGATAACCAACAACCTCAACTGCTGTATATGGATTTGGCCTGGGAAGGTTTAATATATCCCGAGATCCCTACTTGGAACAACTTACCTCAAACTGAAAAGAATAGGGTTAATAATGTCATTTCTGACTATATAGCTGATAATCAAAATGAAACTTGTACAGAATGAAATTTCAAATAATGAAGAAATTGTTAATGAATTTAGTAAAAACATTAAATGATATAACATACTTAGTGAGTCTATTATTTTTAATAAGTTTTTGTAGTTGTAAAGAAGGAGAGCAAAAAAAGGTTGATTTAAATACTAAAATGAAGTCAAATACTTCAGAATTTATAGAAAAAAGAAATTCAAAAATTAGCCAAGACTCTACTATAAAACCACGAAAAGTAGATTTAATATTTTTACATTCAGAAAATCAAACAGATACATTAATTGGCTTTTGTAATTGCGAAAAAAATATTAAGAATAATACATTGAAAATTCAAGTCAGGACCGAGTTTCCATCTTTAAATAAACTGAGAAATAATAATAGAAGTGCGACAGAATTTCAAACAGGTGTGGATAAACAATACCGATTTATAACTTTTTATTTAAAAGACTCTCTTGTTGATAAAACAAAAATTTTTAAAGCATCAACTAAAGCCCATTTTAATGATAAAAAAATCGATTCATTTTCATTTGATGAATATAAAATTAATATTAATCAATTTCATTTTGAAATTGCTCAAAATGTATGGGGAGACTATCAAATAGACTTATCTAAGCCGTTTGGTTTTATTAAAAATGAGAAAAAATTGAACGGCACCTTCCGATGTAATAATTGGCGTATTGTGGAATATGAAGACTTACATAATTGGACTTTAAAAGATTAAATTAATAATTAAGAATATTTTTAAGCATAATCAATTTAAGAAAGTTTACTTGTGGCTAAAACAATAGTTAAGAAAATCATCAATGAGGAAATACGTAAAAAAATAAACAGTTCTAATTAGTGGAAGATTAAAATATCATTTCAGATTAAATAAATGATAACATAAATGAAACCTGTACAGAATGAAAACTATGACATTATTATTTTTTATGATTAATACTATCACTTGCTTCTCTCAGAAACAAGTGATGGAAAAAGAGACAGTTTATTTATTGTTTGACAAACAAAACAAGGAGCAATGCTTAATTGAAGATGGCTCGGGTAATTCCAAGTACACGAATAAATATAGAAAAGAGTACTGGAGCAATGGTAATATCATAAATTTCAGAATCTGTAATGAAAGGTTTACTTCTCATAGAACTAAAAGCTCTATTGATACTTGCTCAGCAAAGGCTTTAGATAACATTAAACTTGTTGATTTTGATTATCTCCAAAAAAAGTATGATTCTGTTTATGAATTTAAACATCACGTATTTGAGAAGATTTATTTTATTGAGAAAATATCTGAGGATAAAATCATTAAATACGAAGTCAATTGGGTGGATAGTATAATGATGATTCAAGATTAGAATGTGTTCATAAATCTACAATATAGTTTTTGAGAATTTGAGATACTATCGTTATTCTTGCTAGTCAAGAATAGCGATAGTTTTGCATGATTTGCCTCAGACCGAAAAAGATAGAGTAGAAGAAGTCATTTCAGATTACATAAATAACAATCAAAACGAAACTTGTACAGAATGAAAACTATAACATTAATATTTTTTTTAATGGTGACCTTAATGTGCTTCTCTCAAAAAGAGGTTAAGAAAAAAGAAACTGTTTATTTATTTTTTAATTTACAAAGTAATGAGAAATGTAAAGTTGCAGTTAGGGCAAAAGGATATGTAGATATGAATAAATTTAGAAAAGATTATAGGGATAATGGCAATATCATAAATTTTAAAATCTGTGATGAAAGATTCGCTGCCCATAAAAATAGAAGTTATAGAGATACATGTTCCATAAAGGCTTTAGATAATATAAAATTTGTAGATTTTGATTATCTAATAGAAAAATACAATTCAGTATTTGAATTTAAGCACCATGTATTTGAAAAAATTTATTTTGTAGAGAAAATATCTGATGAAAAAATCATTAAATATGAAGTCAGATGGTTAGACGAAAGGATTATGTTTAGAGAAGATTAAATTAACCTCCGTGTAAAATTAAAAATAAATAGGCTTGGGTCTTGACCCAAGCCTATTTTAACTAGTTACATAGTTAGCAATATACTACCACTATTCCATCCGCATCAACCATTCCTTTACATCCACCTCTTTTTTAATGATGCTATGTAAATCTTCAATTTTAACACGCTTTTGCTCCATAGTATCTCTATGGCGTATAGTTACGGTGTTATTTTCAATACTTTCACCATCTACAGTAATACAAAACGGTGTGCCTGCTGCATCTTGGCGTCTATAGCGTCTGCCAACAGCATCCTTTTCGTCGTAAGCCACGTTAAAGTCCCACTTTAAGTCTTCAACAATGTCTTTCGCCATGTTGGTTAAAGCCTCATCTTTTCTAACCAATGGTAAGATCGCGGCTTTTGTAGGTGCTAATACGGCTGGTAGTTTTAATACGGTTCTTTCGCTACCATCTTCTAATGTTTCGTTTTGTAAACTATTAGCAAATACAGCTAAAAACATACGATCTAAACCTATTGAGGTCTCTAAAACATAAGGAGTATAACTCTCATTATCCTCATGGTCAAAATACTGTAGTTTTTTGCCAGAGTGTGTTTCGTGCTGTTTTAAATCAAAGTCTGTACGAGAGTGTATGCCTTCTAATTCTTTAAATCCAAATGGGAAATTAAATTCAATATCAGTGGCGGCATCTGCATAATGCGCTAGTTTTTCGTGGTCATGGAAACGGTAGTTGTCTTCCCCTAAGCCCAGAGATTTATGCCATTTAAGTCGTGTATCTTTCCAATAATCAAACCATTCCTTTTGCGTCCCTGGTTTAATAAAGAATTGCATTTCCATTTGTTCAAACTCACGCATTCTAAAGATAAATTGTCTTGCTACTATTTCATTTCTAAACGCTTTACCAGTTTGTGCAATCCCAAAAGGAATTTTTAGACGCCCAGTTTTCTGTACGTTTAAAAAATTGACAAAAATCCCTTGAGCTGTTTCTGGTCTCAAATAAAGATCCATCGCTGTATCTGCAGAAGCCCCTAGTTTAGTACCAAACATAAGATTAAATTGCTTAACGTCTGTCCAATTACGACTTCCTGTCATTGGGTCAGCAATTTCAAGCTCTTCTATTAATGCCTTTACATCTGCTAAATCTTCATTTTCAAGTGATTTACCTAGACGTTTAAGGACAGTATCTATTTTTTCTTGGTAGCCTAATACACGACCATTTGTAGAAACAAATTCGTCTTTATTAAAAGCATCTCCAAAACGCTTTTCGGCTTTTTTAACCTCCTTATTTATCTTAGCTTCAATCTTTGCACAATAATCTTCAACCAAAACATCTGCTCTATAGCGTTTTTTAGAATCTTTATTATCAATTAAAGGATCGTTAAAGGCATCTACGTGCCCAGAAGCTTTCCACGTCGTTGGGTGCATAAAAATAGCAGCATCAATACCCACAATATTATCGTGCATTTGCACCATGGCTTTCCACCAATAGTCGCGTATATTTTTTTTGAGTTCTGCACCGTTTTGTGCATAATCGTATACTGCACTTAAGCCATCGTAGATTTCACTACTCTGAAAGACGTAACCATACTCTTTTGCATGAGAGATTACTTTTTTGAATTTGTCGTCATTTGCCATGGCACAAAAATAAAAAACCGCTCAAACTAAATGAGCGGTTTTTAAAAATTTATAACTTTAGATTTATTTTAAATCTATACGTGTGCTTCCTAATTTACGATCTTCATGAAAAACATTGATAAAATAAGACCCTTTAACAAAAGGTTTATCATCTTCATCTGCTATAATATCAGTACAGAGTTTTAAATTTTTATTATCAAAATTAAAAACTTCTTTTTGACTGTATATTAATGAGTTATTGCCAAAAACAGCTTCGCCTTTATCGGCAATAATATTACCTTGTGGACTTACAACTTGTATAAAAATGGTTTTATTACCTTTTAAAGTTAGGGCGTTTTCGTTTAATGCTATACAAACATCAAATGCATTAGCGCGATTTGCTTTTTCAGTTATTTTTTTCTTGTTTACTTTTAATTTATAAGCTATGACTTCAATACGGTTAGCTTTTATAGTAGCTGCGTTAGTAATCGTTTTACTTAAATCAGCATTTTTAGCTTCTAACTGAGCTATTTCTTCAGATTTAGTTTTTATAGTGTTAAGTGCATAGCGCTTTTGTTCTTTCAGTTTTATATTAACTGAGTTAAGAGAATCAATAGATTTTATTAAAAATTTGCTTTTAGTTTTTAAGCCTAAAAGTTGATCTTTAAATTTTGTAATTATAGATAAATCTCCTTGCAATAATCTTAGAGAACTTAAAGCATTTTTAGCCTCTAATTTTGCCTCTTGGAGCTCAGAGAACATAAGATCATAATCTTGGCTTAACTCGTTATAACTGTTTAAGATATCTGATAGTTCTTTTTCTATCAAAGATTTTTCTTGGTCTAGGAATTCCTCGTAGGATTTAATGGATTTATAATTTGTAAAACTATATACTCCCAGAACAGTTAAAACAACCAATAAAGAACCTATAATTAATCTGTAGTTAAATAATTGAGGGTTAACTATCATCATTAATTTTATTAGTTTGATGCGAAATTAGATTATATTGAATTCTAAATTTATTTTATTCGATTAAATGGTAAAAAATTTGTTGAATCTATTTTTTCCTAAAGTTTGTGAAGCTTGCCATGGGATTTTAAAAGATAATGAAGTCCTAATTTGTATCTCTTGCAGACATCAATTACCTGTGACAAATTTCCATTTTGAAAATTCAGATAGGGTTAAAAAGATATTATATGGGCGTGTGCAATTAGAGTGTGCAACGGCACTTTTATATTTTTCAAAAAAGAGTATTGTGCAAGAGCTACTTCATAATTTAAAATACAGAAATCATGAAGACATTAGCACTTTTTTTGGTGAATGGTTAGGAGCAGAATTAAAGGAAGTAAAAGCCTATAAGGCTATTGATGTTGTGGTGCCTGTACCTTTATTTAAAACAAAATTGAGAAAACGTGGTTACAATCAGGTAGCAGAATTTGGAAAGGCTATAGCCAAGGCTTTAGGTATTGATTATAACGATACAGTGTTAATAAAAATAAAGCCGACTAAAACCAAAGTTTTTGCTGGGCGTACAGGCAGATATAACGATAATGCTGTATTCGGTTTGTCTAATACAACAGTTTTAAGTGGTAAGCACATTTTATTAGTAGATGATATTATTACAACAGGCTCTACCGTTGAAGCCTGTGCTAACGAATTGTTAAAAATCAACAATATTAAGTTAAGTCTTGCAACTATGGCAATTGTAGACTAATTTTTACGTTTTGACTAAAGTTTTTAAAATCGTTTCTTTGTACTAAATAGAAAAAGCCTAATGCGCCAATTACTTTTAAGATTATTTAGTGTTTTCATCCTCATATTTTGTATTATGAGTTGTGCCAATAGAGGTACACCAACAGGAGGCGAAATAGACAAAGAGGCACCAGTAATTACTAAGAGTAATCCAGAGAACTTTTCAACAAACTTTAAAGGAGATGAAATTAAGATTTATTTTAATGAATACATTAAAATTAAGGATCTTAGAAAACAGCTCATTATATCCCCTCCAATGGATACGGAACCTGTTATAACTCCAATGAGTAGCGCAAGTAAGTATATTACCATAAAAATAAAAGATACACTTAAGGAAAATACAACTTATGCCTTTAATTTTGGTGAAAGTATTGTAGATAATAATGAAGAAAACCCTTATTCTTACTATCGCTATGTATTTTCAACCGGAGATACCATTGATTCCTTATCTGTAAAAGGCTTTGTTAAAGACGCATTACTAGAAGAACCCGACACCTTTATTTCGGTGATGCTCTATGAGGCAGATTCTACGTATACCGATTCTATAATTTATAAAGAAAAACCAAGATATATAACCAATACACTAGATAGCTTAACAAGTTTTAGTATAGATAACATAAAAGAAGGCAAGTATAAACTCATTGCTTTAAAAGATAATAACGGTGATTTTAAGTTTAAGCAAAAGACTGAAAAAATTGGCTTTAAAGAGGGCTTTATAACCATACCATCGGACGCTAACTATGGACTAACCTTATTTAAGGAAGAGACAAATTTTAAAGCTGTAAAACCAAAACAAGAAGGCGAAACTAAGATTATATTTCCTTATGAAGGAAATTATGAAGCTATGCAAATTGAAGTGTTAGGTGAAACACCAGAAGGGTACAAAACAAGGATTGTAAAAAGTGCAGAAACCGACACACTATATTATTGGTATAAACCAAAATTTGAAATAGATTCTACCTTTTTTATAGTTAAAAACGAAAAGGGGATAGATACGTTTAAACATCGATTTAGAAAGCTTGAAAAGGATTCTTTAGTCGTTAAAGCGATTAGTAATGGTACATTAACGGATTTTGAAGATTTTGTATTAGAAGCAAGTACGCCTTTAACTAAAATAGATACAACCAAGATAACGTTAATGGATAGAGATTCCTCAGTAGTTAATTATAGTGTTAAATATGATTCTATTTTAAATTATTATAGGTTCTCTCTAAAAAAAGAAGAAGGTCAAAAGTACACGTTTAAAATGCTGCCAGAAACCTTTACTGATTTTTATGAAGATAAAAATAAGGATACTTTAGATTATACCTTTAGAACAAAAATGAAATCTGATTATGGGAGGATTAGGGTAAACTTAGTTAATGCTAAATTGCCTTTAATAGTACAATTGGTTGATAATAAAGGTGAAGTTATGTACGAGCAGTATGCGGATAAAATTCCTATTGTTGATTTTTTAGATCTAGATCCAAAAAAGTATGCCCTAAGAGTGATACATGATGAAAATGCTAATGGAAAATTTGATACTGGTAATTACCTCTTAGGTATACAGCCAGAGCGTGTAAGTTACTTCCCTAAAGAAAAAATGGAAGATGTTAGAGCTAATTTTGATTTAACATTTAGCTTTACACTTTTAGAAGAGTAAAATTATCTTTATCCTTCAAAAAGCCCAGTTTATTTCTGTATTTAGTAATGTGTGATTGCTCTAAAGTAATCGTTTCAATGGTTTCTTTACCGCTAGCGATGGAATCTAATCTATTCCCTAAAACATCAAAAACTGCAGAGTGCCCAGAATATTCATAATTATTACCATCTAAGCCAACTCTGTTAACGCCAATGCAGTAACACATGTTTTCTATGGCACGTGCTTGTAATAAGGCGTCCCAAGCATTTACTCTTACTTTGGGCCAATTGGCTGCATATACAAGTAGATCATAGTTTTCAATATTCCTAGCCCAAACTGGGAAACGGAGATCATAACAAATTAGAGGACAAATCTTAAAACCCTTGTAGTCAAATATTATTTTTTTAGATCCGGCTTTATAAACTTTATCTTCACCAGCTAGTGTAAATGTATGTCTTTTGTCGTATTGGTGTACTTTACCAGTAGGTTCTACACAAACTAAACGATTATAAAATCTCGCATTTTCTGTAATAACTAAACTACCCATTATGGCTGCTTGTTTTTCTTCGGCGAGATTTTTTAACCATAACAAGGTATCGCCTTGCATAGTTTCTGCAACCAAGGAAGCATTCATAGTAAAACCAGAAGTAAACATTTCTGGCAAAACAAAAAGATCAACATCATCCGCAACAGAATTGATTTTATCACTGAGTAAACGTCTGTTTTCGGTAGGGTTTTCCCAAGCGAGGCTTGTTTGTATTAAAGCAACGGTAAGCGTATTAGGCATAGGCTATAATTTACGTTTGGCTTTTTCTGATTTTTCATTAAGTTTTTCTAGTTTTTCAAGCCATTTTTCTTCGTCAATTGGTGAGAGTTTTCCTTTCTTCTTTAATTTTTCGTATTTCTTTTGTGCTTTGGCTAATTTATCTTTTGCACTCTTGTAATTGTCCTTAAGTTTTTGTTCCTTTTTTAGAGCTTTTTCGGCTTCTTTTGCTCTCTTTTCTACTTTTTTCTGCTCTTTTTCTACTTTTTTGGCTTCTTTTTCTTTTTTCTTTTCCGACTTTTCTTTTGCTTTTTGTGCTTCCATTTTTTTTGTAATGATTGAAGCCTCTTTTAATATTGCAGATTTTTCTTCTGCGCTAATGGTTTGGGTAACATCTTCACCGTTCAAAAAAATCTTTTCTTTTTTAACCTCATAGGATTTGCCCTCTTTTTCAACTTTTTGGGCATAAGAGGATAATGATAAGCTTAAGAATAATAGTATAATATAATATTTCATTGTAACGTAATTTTAGTTGTTATTGAGACACCGAAATTTACAAAAAGTAACTTAAATTTTGTTTAAAATTTCTGCGGCTTTAATTAAGGTTTGGTCAGTTTTTGCAAAACAAAAGCGAAGCACTTTATCGTCTTTACCATTGGTGTTAAAAACGGAAAGTGGTATGGAGGCTATTTTAAACTCCTTAGTTAAACGTTTTGCAAAATCAACCTCATATTCGTCCGTTATTTCTGAATAATCTAACACCTGAAAATAGGTTCCTTTTGACGGTGTAAATCGAAATCGAGATTCGGAAATTAATTGCAAAAACAGATCGCGTTTTTTTTGAAAAAAAAGGTTTAAACCTAAATAGGTGTCTGGGTCTTGCATATAATCTGCAATTGCTTTTTGAGTAGGATGATTTACAGAAAACACATTGAATTGGTGTACCTTTCTAAATTCTTGCATCAAGGGTTCTGGTGCGCAGCAGTAGCCAATTTTCCAACCTGTGTTATGAAAGGTCTTACCGAAAGACGCGGCAATGAAACTTCGTTTTTTTAAATCAGCAAATAAACAGGCGCTATGATGTGGCTCTCCATCAAAAACAATATGTTCGTAGACCTCGTCACTTAGGACAATAATGTTAGTGTTTTGGGTTAATTTTTGTAGTTGTAATAGGTCTGCTTCTGACCAGATTGTGCCGCTCGGATTATGAGGGGAGTTGATGATAATCAGTTTTGTCTTTGCAGATATTTTGTGCGCCACCTCATTCCAATCTACTTTATAATTTGGTGCGGATAATTGTATGGGTATTGTTTTACCACCATTTAATTCTACAGCAGGCTCATAACAATCGTAAGCAGGTTTAAAAATAATGACTTCGTCGTTTGCTCTAACAAAGGCCGAAATAATAGTATAAATGGCTTGGGTTGCACCAGCAGTTACGGTAATTTCTTTTTCTGGGTGGTAAGTGCTTTTGTAAAGCAGTTGGTATTTATTAGCAATGGCTAATCGTAACTCTAAATTACCAGCCATTGGAGCGTATTGGTTGTAGCCAGTATTTATAGCATTAGCTACTAAATCATTTAGTTTTTGAGAACTTGGATAGTTTGGAAATCCTTGAGATAAATTAAGAGCCTTATACTCATTAGCCAGAGCACTCATTACCGTAAAAATAGTGGTGCCAACGTTTGGTAATTTAGATTGGTGTTGCATCTTGTAAAGATAATGACTTCTCTATATAATTTAAGAGCTTCTAATAAATCACCAAATAAGAAGCTATGATTCTTTATTTTAAAATATCTTCAATAATCTTTAAATGATGGTGCGTATGGAGTTCTAAAAAGCGATATACTCTTGTCATATTAATATTTCCAAATAAGGGATGTTTAAAAAAAGCATTTTTGTCTAAACTGTTAAGGGACTCAATATTAGATTTAACTAATTGAACCTGAGTTATTAAATCTTCTTTTAAAATAGTTTCAGGTGGCCTAACGTATTTTGGCGCTTTTGCTTTACCTCTAGGAAAGAAGCCAAGCGTAAAAAAGAGTTTTCCTAAAAAACTAAAGTTATTTTTATATTGATTTGGATCAGAGGACTGAAGCGCTATACTAACATTATTAATTACCTTAAGACTATGATCTATTTGCCAACCTATTGTAGATTTAGAAATATTGGGATTCTTTTCTTCAAATTTTGGGATATGAGATTCTAAAGTGTCAAGATATTTAGAAAGCTTTTGGTTGTTTTTCATACTTTTAAAAGTAACAAAAAAACCCTCACATTTCTGCAAGGGTTAATTTATGATGAGATGCTGAAACGAGTTCAGCATCACAATTAGTATCTATAATGCTCAGGCTTATAAGGCCCTTCAACAGTAACACCAATATAGTCTGCTTGGTCTTTTTTAAGTTCTGTTAACTCTACACCGATTTTTTCTAAATGTAACTTGGCTACTTTTTCATCTAAATGCTTTGGTAACATATAAACATCGTTGCCATAGTTTTCAGAATTATTCCAAAGTTCTATTTGTGCTAAAGTTTGGTTGGTAAATGAATTACTCATTACAAAACTCGGATGTCCTGTAGCACAGCCTAAATTCACTAATCTTCCTTCGGCTAAAACTATAATATCCTTGCCGTCAATAGTATATTTATCTACCTGTGGCTTAATAGTGTTTTTAGTATCTCCGTAATTGTCATTTAACCATGCCATTTGTATTTCGTTATCAAAGTGGCCAATATTACAAACTATGGTTTTGTCTTTCATAGCTGTAAAATGCTCAGCTCTAACAATATCTTTGTTTCCAGTAGTTGTAATCACAATATCAGAGTTGCCAACAACCGTCTCTAAACGCTTTACCTCAAAACCATCCATTGCAGCTTGTAAGGCACAAATTGGGTCAATTTCAGTAACGGTTACAATACTTCCTGCACCTTTAAATGATGCTGCGGTTCCTTTACCAACATCACCATAACCACATACCGTAACACGTTTACCAGCTAACATTATATCGGTTGCACGACGTATAGCGTCAACCGCAGATTCTTTACAACCATATTTGTTATCAAATTTAGATTTTGTTACAGAATCATTTACATTGATTGCTGGCATTGGTAATGTGCCGTTTTTAACACGTTCGTAAAGTCTATGTACACCAGTAGTAGTTTCTTCAGACAGTCCTTTTATACCATCAGCTAAATGAGGGTATTTATCTAAAACCATGTTTGTTAAGTCTCCACCATCATCTAAAATCATGTTTAATGGTTTACGATCTTCGCCAAAAAATAAGGTTTGTTCTATACACCAATCAAACTCCTCTTCGGTCATATCTTTCCATGCATACACGGCAGTTCCTGCATCAGCGATAGCTGCTGCAGCCAGATCTTGTGTAGAAAAAATATTACAAGAACTCCACGTAACGTCTGCACCTAAAGCTTGTAATGTTTCTATTAATACAGCTGTTTGTATGGTCATATGCAAACAGCCAGCAATGCGAGCTCCTTTTAAAGGTTGTTCGTTTTTATACTCTTCACGTAAACTCATTAAGCCAGGCATTTCTGCTTCAGCGAGTTCTATTTCTTTTCTTCCCCAAGCCGCTAAGGACATGTCTTTAACCTTATTTGGTACGTAAGCAATTGTTTTAGTACTCATATTCTTTTTACTTTCTGTTTTTTTAAATGAACTGCCCTTGGGATTTAGCACTTAATTTGGTTAAATTCGCTTACCAAAAATGTTATATCTGCCTTAGGCAATGCAAAGATAATCAATAGGATTCGGAATATTAAATGCCACTGTACAAATCCATTAGTATAAACTCACAAACTACTGTTAAAATCTGGAAGATTGAAGAATCTTATGACGATTTAATGCAACCATTAAAACTAACACCAAATAGTTTACAGCGTGTTTTAGGTATGAAAAGTGAGTTGCATCAGCGTGGTTTTTTAAGTGTTAGGCATCTACTAAGAGCGTTTGGATATGCAGATCAGGATTTATTTTATGACCAAAATGGCAAACCTCATCTAAAGGATGGTAGACACATTTCAATAACACATTCCTTTATTTTTTCAGGAGTTATTATAAGCGATAAAGAAGTAGGAATTGATATTGAAAAACAACGTGCCAAGATTAGTATTATAGCCAAAAAATTTGTGGATTATGAGTTTAAATATCTTAAAAAACAAGAGAATGACTATGTGAGGAAATTAACCATAATTTGGTGTGTTAAAGAATCGTTGTATAAACTATTTGCAACACCAGGTATGTTGTTTAAAGATCATTTTTTGGTTATTCCGTTTACAATCCAAGAGGGAAGCACTGTAGCTTGGATCGATTACAAAGCTAAAAAATACCGATATAATACGGCTTTTTTAGAATTTGAAGGTTTCACTTGTGCATACGTTGTTCCTAATGCATAGCATTTACCAAGACATATTAGATGCTAAAATGACAGACAAAAAATTATTGGCGGTTTTAGTAGATCCTGATAAAATGCAGTTTGCACAGGTTTCAAACTTTATTAAAAAAGTCAATGCATCCATTGCAACACACATTTTTGTGGGTGGCAGTACTGTTAGTGATGGGCTTACTGAAGCTTTAGTAATAGCAATTAAAAAGTACACGGATTTGCCAGTAATTTTATTTCCTGGTGATGTTGTACAGATTACCAATAAAGCCGATGGTATTTTATTTCTGTCTTTAATCTCTGGAAGAAACCCAGACTATTTAATAGGTAAACAAGTGGCAGCGGTTTCAAAATTGAAACGTTCAGATTTAGAAATTCTACCTACAGGTTATATACTTATTGAAAACGGCAAACAAACCTCAGTAGAACGTGTAAGCCAAACCAAACCTTTAAGTAGAAAAGCTATTAGTACCATAACCGATACCGCAAAAGCGGGAGAGTTTTTAGGAATGAAATTGATTTATCTTGAAGCAGGTAGTGGTGCAACACATTTTATAGAACCAGAAATTATTGAACACGTTAAAGCGGAGTTAGACATTCCATTAATTGTGGGTGGAGGTATAAGATCTAAACAAGCACTAGAATCTGTATATAAAGGAGGAGCAGATATTGTAGTTATTGGCACAGCTTTTGAAGATGATGAATCTTTTTTTGACAAACTGCGAAAGTAGTTTGTCATGCCGAATTTATTTCAGCATCTTTTGATCTTGAATATTTTTGATCGCTGAGGCACTCGAAGCGATGTAAATTTAGACACGGTGATTTCGAGAGCCTCAGTCACTTAAAGTAATTATGAAAGTATCAATAGAACTAACACTAACACCCTTAAAAGATGATTATGAAAGACATATCATCGACTTTATAAAGCGCCTACGAGCATCAGAATTCAAAGTCTTAGAAAATCCGCTGAGTACACAGATTTATGGAGATTATGATAAACTAATGCCATTTTTAACACAAGAGATTAAGCAATCCTTTTCAACTGTTGATATTGCCGTGCTTAATATGAAAATTGTTAAAACAGACCGAAGCGATTATGAGCCAAATTTTTGATTTCTTTTTTGAAACCTATAAAGAAAGGGAAACCTATTTAATAGTATTAGAAGCCATTGCATTTGTGTTTGGCATACTAAGTGTTTGGTATGCAAAAAATGAAAATGTATTGGTATATCCAATTGGTTTGGTAGCCACCACTATAACCGTATATCTCTTTTTATACGATGAACTTATGGGAGACATGATGATGAATTTTTATTATTCCATAATGAGCGTTTATGGCTGGTGGAACTGGTCTCGTAAAAAAAAAAATAAGTATGTAGTGCCTATTTCTCGGACTAATACTAAAGAAAAACTAATAGGTTTACTATTGTTTTTATTAACTATAATTGTTACCTATTGCGTTTATAAAGCCTACGGAACAGAAATAAATTCATCTAATTATATAGATATTTTTACCTCAGGTATATTTTTTACGGCTATGTGGTTTATGGCACATAAAAAATTAGAAAACTGGACACTTTGGATCGTTGCAGATCTCATTACAGTGCCACTTTATGCCTATAGAGGTTGGGGAATGTTCTCATTACAATACCTTATATTCACAATATTAGCAATTCAAGGTTATTTAGCATGGAAGAAACGCTTAGACAACAACCATCAGACTGTATAAAAGTTGTTTTATTTGGTCCAGAATCCACTGGTAAAACAACACTCTCTCGCCAATTAGCAGACCATTATAATACAGAATGGGTGCCTGAGTATGGGAGAGAATATCTGCAAAAAAAATGGGATTTAGAGCAAAGCGTCTGTCAGCCAGTAGATTTGCTTCCCATTGCAAAAGGGCAAATGAGGCTAGAGAATTTGTTAGCTCAAAAAGCCAATAGGGTGTTAATTTGTGACACCGACTTGCTTGAGTATAAGGTGTATAGCGAAATGTATTATGCAAATACCTGTAACCCGATTTTAGAAGCACATGCTCTAAAAAATTATTACGACCTTTATTTTTTGACCTATATTGACACGCCTTGGCAAGCAGACGACTTAAGAGACAGGCCAAATGATAGGCTTCTTATGTTTAATGCTTTTGAGCAAACATTAAAAAAATATGACAGACCTTATGTAGTATTAAAAGGTGATAAAACTAAAAGATTTAAAACCGCTACCCAACATATAAATAACCTATTACAACCATGACATTTACCCAAAACGACCTACAACAAATGAAAACAAAAGCTATTTCTGTTGAAGATGTAGAATCACAGATTACGCTTTTTAAAAATGGTATTCCTTTTACAAATATTGCAGAAGCTGCCACTATTAATAAGGGTATAATTGCACTCACAGACAAGATTATTGATGAAGAAATTAAAAGATTTGATACCCATAAAAATGATTTAGACCTTGTAAAGTTTGTGCCAGCCTCTGGGGCAGCTACCAGAATGTTTAAGTTCTTATTTAAGTTTTTAAAGGACTATAAACCAGCAGAACACTCTATAAATTCTTTCATTAACACTAATGAATTAAAAGACATGTCTTTGTTTATGGTTGGTTTAGAAAAGATGCCTTTTTATAACCAAGTATTAGAGCAATTAGTACAGCAAAATATTGATTTTGAAAAATTATCTACAAGTGAAAAAGTTTGGCATTTTGTAAATACAATGCTAGGTAGCGATCAATTAAATTTTGGAAACCAACCAAAGGGATTATTGCCATTTCATAAATACAAAACAGAACATATTTCTACAGCTTTTGAAGAACACCTTTACGAAGCAGCGCTTTATGCATCGTCTAAAAATAAGGCCAAACTTCATTTTACAATTTCAGAGCAATACCGAGATAAGTTTAGCGCGGAATTTAAGCGTATTGAGGAATATGTAGAGCAACATACAGGAGTGTCTTTTGATATTTCATTTTCGTATCAGCATCAATCTACAGATACTATAGCTGTCACCCTAGATAACGAACCCTTTAGAGAGGATGATGATACTATACTTTTTAGACCGTCTGGCCATGGTGCCTTATTAAAAAACTTAAACGCAATAGAGGCAGATATTGTATTTATAAAAAACATAGATAACGTTGTTGTAAAACAATACAAAGACGATGTAGCTAAGTACAAAAAAGTCTTAGCAGGTATGCTTATAAACCTGCAGAACAAAGCTTTTAAATTTTTAGAGCTTTTAGATTCCGATGCATTAGCAGAAGAAAATTTTAAGGAGATTGAGACCTTTTTAGTTAAAGACCTATGTGTTAAAATCTCTAAAGAATACCATAAGTACACCAATAAATATAAGGTTGAATATTTACAACAAAAACTTAATAGACCTATTCGTATTTGCGGAATGGTTAAGAATGAAGGTGAGCCAGGTGGTGGGCCTTTTTGGGTGAGAGATCAGTATGGTGACTATTCACTTCAAATTGTAGAATCAGCACAAATCAACTTAGAGGATAAAAAACAGCACAGCATTTTAAAAAACGCTACACATTTTAATCCGGTAGATTTAATTTGTGGAGTTAAAAATTACAAAGGCGAAAAATTTGACCTTAATGCATTTGTAGATCATAATGCAGCCTTTATTACTATGAAGACTAAAAAGGGTAAAGACCTTAAGGCTTTAGAACTACCAGGCCTTTGGAACGGCAGTATGGCCTATTGGAATACTATTTTTGTAGAAATCCCTATCATTACTTTTAATCCAGTAAAAACAGTGAATGATCTTCTTAAAGCACCACATCAACTCAGTTAGTTTTGGATTTAGAATTACTTAAATCCGAGCTCGTTTATAAGGCTGTAAGAAGCTCAGGTAGTGGAGGTCAAAACGTAAATAAAGTCGCCACAAAAGTTGTTTTGTACTTTAATTTAACAGCGTCCTTAGCCCTTAGTGCGCTAGAGAAAAATAAATTAGAAGTATTTTTTAAAAACAGAATTAATAAGGAAGGGATTCTTATTTTAACGGCTGGTGATAGCCGCAGTCAGTATAGAAATAAAATTAGTGTTACTAAACGTTTATTAGATTTAATTACCGAAGGATTAAAAGAAAACAAAAAACGAAAACCAACTGTCGTTCCTAAATCTGTAAAGAAAAAACGCTTAAATCTTAAGCGCAGAACCTCAGAAAAAAAAGCCAATAGAAAACCACCGAATATTGATTAAAATTATTTTAAAATAATAAGTTTCAATTATTATTACTTAGTATATTTGCGCCGTTCTCAAAAAGGGGTGCTTAATTGATTGACGATTTGAGATTGATGATTTATGATTTTTGAATTAAACAGTTCTAAAACCTAAAATCCAAAATCTAAAATTTGAAATCTTTTGGCTGAGATCATACCCATTGAACCTGCGCAGGTAATGCTGCGAAGGAATGTGAATTTCTAAGGTCATTGCTATATTCTCTAAAAGAGATGGTAAGCTCACTTTAGAAATTTAATAACTAATTATTAACTAAGAATAATTACCTCTTTTTATTCGATTATACATTCGTAATCGATATGAAAAATTTATTTCTTTTTTTAGTACTTTTTGCACTATCCCTCATTGCACAAGCGCAAAACAATTCAAAAGTTAAAGATTCTACAAAAACTGAAAAGCTCGATGAGGTTTTAGTAAAAGCAGTGCGTGTAGATGCCGATTCGCCAATAACGCACACTAATGTGTCTAAAGAGGAGTTGGCAAAACGTAATTTAGGGCAAGATATTCCTATTTTATTAAATTTCTTACCCTCTGTTGTTACCACTAGCGACGCTGGCGCTGGTATTGGTTATACAGGGATTAGAATTAGAGGTATAAGTGGTGCTTCTACCAATGTTACTATTAACGGTATTCAATATAACGATGCAGAAAGTTTAGGAACGTTTTGGGTAAATCTGCAAGACTTTTCATCGTCAGTAGAAAATTTACAAGTACAGCGTGGTGTTGGTTCTTCTACAAACGGAGCAGGTGCTTTTGGCGCTAGTGTAAATATACTTACCGATGCAGTTGCTAGAGAAAGCAATGCAGAAACGTCTCATAGTTTTGGAAGTTTTAATACCAGACGTCACAACGTAAAATTTAGTACAGGTTTATTAAACGATAAAGTAGAAATTGCAGGACGATTATCGCAAATAAAATCAGATGGTTATATAGACAGAGCTACGTCAGATTTAAAAAGTTATTTTTTACAAGGTAGTTATGTAAACGAAGGCACTTTAATTAAAGCAGTTGTATTCGGTGGTCATGAAATTACATACCAATCTTGGTACGGATTTAACCCAGTTGATGTGGCTGCTGTTGGAGCAAATCCAAACATAGATGAAAACAGAAGATTCAATATTAGTGGTATTCAGTTAGATGATGAAGGTAATTTTGAAGGCTTTTACGAAAACCAAGTGGATAATTACAAGCAAGACCACTACCAACTGCATTGGAACCAAAGATGGGACAATAATTGGTCTACAAATTTAGGTTTAAACTACACATATGGGCGTGGTTTTTTTGAAGAATATGTGGATAATTATTACTACAGCAATGTGTTTTTTGCCGACGATGCAAGTTTTGACTTCTTAGGTAAGGAGCCTATTACGGTTAATGGTGAGACTGTAGACTCTCAAGATTACATAAGAAGACGTTGGTTAGATAATGATTTTTATGTAGTTAATGCCAGTGTAAATTATAAAAACGATCGTATAAATTCTATTACAGGTGTTTCTTATAGTAGCTATAAAGGAGATCATTTTGGTGAATTAATCTGGGAGCAGTATGCAGGCGATAATAATTTTGGCGATCGTTATTACGATGGGAATGGTCAGAAAAATGATTTTAATGCGTTTTCTAAAATAACCTATCGTGCTAATGATAAATTAAGTCTTTATGGCGATGTACAGATACGTGCTATTAGTTACCAAACAAGTGGTATTAATTCTGATTTAGATCTTTTTGAAATTGATAAAAACTTTAATTTCTTTAATCCAAAATTAGGATTTAACTACAACTTAGACTCAAAAAGCGATTTGTATTTGTCATATGCCAGAGCAAACAGAGAACCAAGTAGAGGTGATTTTGAGAATAACGCAGATGTAAAACCAGAAAGCCTTAATGACTTTGAGATGGGATGGCGTTACCGCAATAAAAATATTGGTATTAATGCAAATGCTTATTACATGGCTTATAACGAGCAGTTAGTAGCAACAGGTGCTTTAGATAATTCTGGTTCACAGATTAGAGATAACACTGGTGAGAGTTATAGATTAGGTTTAGAAGTAGAAGCCACAGTTGTTTTAAACAAAGTAACCTTACAGCCAAACGTTACACTTAGCTCTAACAAAAACAGAGAAACCTTTTTTAAACGCGATGGTGTTTTGCAAAATTTAGGCAAAACAGATATTGCGTTTTCACCAAACGTAGTGGCCGCCAATGCTATAACGCTTAATGCAGCTCCAAATTTTAATGTGAGTTTACTCAGTAAATATGTAGGAGAACAATTTATGAGTAATATAGAAGCAGAAGGCTCTAAATTAGATAGTTATTTTACTAACGATATAAATTTGGTATACGAAATAAAACCAAAAGGTATTTTTAAATCTATCATATTAACAGGTTTAATTAATAACATATTTGCAGAAGAATATATTTCAAACGGTTTCTTTTTTACGTTTGACGATGACTTCTCTAACCCAGGTACTGTAACAACTATAGAAGGTGCTGGCTTTTATCCGCAAGCAACTACTAACTTTTTAGTAGGTGCCACCTTTAAATTCTAATAATACGTTAAACAATTTTAAAGCCAGAGGTTAATTATTAAGCCTCTGGTTTTTTATTCAGTTAGAAATAAAAAACTGACCATTACCCAAATTATCTACGCGGTAGGGTTTTAATGTACATTCACTTATATTACCCTCTAGACCAAAACCTGTACTAAGGCTGTACTGATTGGCATTCTCACAGTTAGATTCTACAACATCTCCAGTAGAAAATGTTAGTGTTGAGCATGTTGAGGGTGGTTGGCTAGGATCTGAGGCATCCCAAGCCAAAAGCGTAGAAGACGATAATCGCCACAACCAAATACCACTGTTTCCTTGATTTGATACGTAAACGCCATTACCATTAAATTGTAGCTGATTAAACTGTGGCAAGTTAGTATTTACATTAAGGTTAACACCTGCGTCAAATAGAAAGTTACAATTGCTATTAATGACGTCGTCTGCTTTGCAGGAGAGGCATAAAATAGATACAATTAATAAGAGCTTTTTCATCGTGTTTTTTGGGGTCAATTTACAATTATTTCAGCAATAGCTTAATATTTCATATATTTGTGATACGATCTCGTTAACGCGAGATTTTTTATTTAGTCCCGAACTCGTTTCGGGATATTTTTTGATTATTACCACAGATTATACAGATTAAACGAAAGAGTCATGAGTAAAGTATCTTATTACACGGCAGAAGGATTAAAAAAATTAAGAGAAGAACTTAATCATCTTAAAGATGTTGAGCGTCCTAAGGCGTCGCAAGCCATTGCAGAGGCAAGAGATAAAGGAGATTTAAGTGAAAATGCAGAGTATGACGCTGCGAAGGAGGCGCAAGGAATGTTAGAGATGAAGATTTCTAAAATGGAAGAAACGCTTTCAAATGCAAGAGTTATAGACGAGTCTCAATTAGATACCTCTAAAGTATTAGCACTTTCTATCGTTAAGATTAAAAACCAAACTAACGGTATGGAAATGACCTATACTTTAGTTGCAGAAAGTGAAGCTGATTTAGCTTCTGGTAAAATTTCTGTTAACTCACCAATTGGCAAAGGTTTATTAGGTAAATCTGTAGGTGACACTGCGGAAATACAAGTGCCTAGTGGTATTATGAAATTTGATATTTTAGAGATTTCGAGATAATTAAAGGATAAAATATAATTAATAACAAAAAGATTTCTTCTAAAGGAATCTTTTTATCTTTATAAACAAATCCTCAATTTATGGCTACACTATTTACCAAGATCATTAATGGCGAAATACCATCCTACAAAGTAGCAGAATCAGATGATTTTTATGCGTTTTTAGATATTAATCCAAACTCAAAAGGACATACGCTCTGCGTTCCCAAAAAAGAAGTCAACAAGATTTTTGATTTAGATGAAGCCACTTATATGGGTTTAATGCAGTTTTCTAGAAAAGTAGCTATAGCTATAGAGCAAGCTGTACCTTGCCAACGTGTTGGTCTCTCTGTTATAGGGTTAGAGGTACCTCATGTACATGTGCATTTAATTCCTTTACATTCTATGGAAAATGCGCGTTTTATTCATAAAGAAAAATTGACTTCAAAGGAATTTGAAACTATAGCGCAAAGTATAGCTTCTAACTTAAGCTAGATATTTATGATACCCATAATTATTAAAACTACAATTATAAAAAGCAAAAGATCTAATAGAATAATAATCCATGCTAGTTTTTTTAGTTTTATTGATTTTGGTTTCGGATTAATGCTACGTTGCTGATAGTCTACAACACGTTCTATATCGTCAGTCCATTGTATAGGGAAAATAGACGTATCACAGTTATAACAATAGATGTCATAAGCGGTATCGTTTGTAATAGCTTTATAGAATGCGTTCTCAGTAAATTTTTGTTTAAATGTAATTTCTAAACCATCGGTAGAATAACATTCTGGACAGTTATTACTTAATCTTGCCTCCTTGAGTGTAAAAAATTTTGTTGAACCCATAATCAAAATTAAAAAATAAAAATTTACATCCCTAAAGTCCACTCAAGGGTGTTTTTTAAAAGTTAATAACTAAGACAATATTTTTAAACTAATCTGAATTGTTGTTCCCTTATCAATCTCGGAGTTAAGGACCTTGATTTTCCCTTTATGGTAATCTTCGATAATACGCTTAGCTAGTGATAAGCCAAGTCCCCAACCACGCTTTTTAGTGGTATATCCAGGTTCGAAAATTTTATTAAATTCATTTTTTGCTAGCCCTTTTCCGGTATCAGAAATATTAATAAACACTTGTTTATCTGTCTGCGAAAGTTTGAGCGTTAAGTGTCCTTTACCTTTCATCGCATCAATGGCATTCTTTACCAGATTTTCAATAGTCCAACTAAAAAGTTGTTCGTTTAAGTTCACCACGATTTTGGTATTAGGAAGCTCTATTTTAAAATCTATAAGTTTAGAGGATCTAGATTTTAAATAATCGAATGACGATTTAGTAACATCTACAATGTCTAAGGTTTTTAAGGTTGGTGCAGAACCGATCTTGCTAAACCGTTCTGTAATTGTCTGGAGACGATCAATATCTTTTTCAATTTCAAAGATATACTCAGGATTAACCTTTTCTGTCTTTAGTATTTCTGTCCAACCAACTAATGAGGATAATGGTGTGCCAATTTGGTGGGCTGTTTCCTTTGCCATACCTGTCCATAATTTGTTTTGCTCCGCGTTTTTTGAACTTTTGTAGAAAAAATAAACAACAGAACCAAATAAAACAATTATTAATATAAGAGCTAGAGGATAGTATTTTAGTTTATTAATTAAAGGCGAATTGCCATAATAAAGTGTGGTTAAGACCTCACCATCAAATCTAACTTCAATGGGCTTATTTTCGGTTTTAAATTTATTAATAAGTGTATTGATATAATCTGGGTCCTTAGCTTTTTCTTCATCGATATTTTTATGATCTATATCTCCTTCTTTACTAACTGTAATCATTGGTGTAGTTTTATTACTAGAGAGTATTTGTAAGGGCAAATCACTAATGTTTTCCGATAGGTTATCCGTGGTTCTTGCTTCTTTTTGGGCAGATGACCAATTTTTCATTTTATTACGTTCTTCTGCCTTAAAATTCTGAAAAAAAACATAGGTGTTCCAAAGTATTAATGAAATAATAATAAATGAAGATAATATTATAATCCAACGGAAGATATTCCGATTTAAAGTTAGGTTCATTAGTTAGTGCAATTTCTTCTTAAATATAATCGAAAACTGTTAATAATATTGTGTATTGGCATACGTAATTTACTTTCATTAGCAAATCAATATAAGTATCTTTGTTGAAAATCAGTTGACTACATGGTTTCATTAGATCCTAAAGACCTTTCTACAGGTATATTGCATGGTTATTTACTTAGTGCGGTTGCGCCAAGGCCTATTGCTTTTGCAAGTACAATTGATACTGAGGGTAATCCAAATTTGTCACCATTTAGTTTCTTTAATGTCTTTAGTGCCAATCCGCCAGTATTAATATTTTCGCCAGCAAGACGTGTTAGAGATAATACTACAAAGCATACCTTAGAAAACGTAGAGGCTGTTAATGAGGTGGTTATAAATGTGGTTAATTATGAGATTGTTCACCAAATGTCTTTAAGTAGTACTGAATATCCAGAGGGTGTTAATGAGTTTGAAAAAGCAGGATTGACAATGCTGCCATCAGATATGGTAAAGCCATTTAGGGTGGCAGAATCCCCTGTACAGTTTGAGTGTACGGTTAATGATATTATAAAGTTAGGTACAGAAGGAGGAGCAGGAAATTTAGTAATATGTGAGGTTGTAAAGCTACACATAGCAGAAGAGATTCTTAACGCAGATAACACTATAAACCAAGAGGCTTTGGATTTGGTAGGAAGAGCTGGTGGAAGCTACTACAGTAGAGCAAAACGTGGATTTTTTGAAATTCCGAAACCACTGCGCACTATGGGAATTGGTGTAGATGCATTGCCGGAGCATGTAAAAAACAGTATGATTTTAACTGGTAATAACTTAGGTATGCTTGCTAATGTAGATGCATTGCCAAATAAACAAGAAGTGAATACGTTTGTTAAGGATATTAGTAAACGTTATCCCGAAATTAAAACAGCATCGCATAGGCAAAAACATAAATTAGCTCAAAATTATTTGAGCTACGGAGATGTAGAAAGTGCATGGAAGTTATTACTTTCGTAAACCTAAAACAATTGAATATTAAATTATAGATTAAGCAAAAAAAATGGAAGTACAAGGACGTATAAAGATGATTGGTGAGACACAGACCTTTGGAAGTAACGGATTTAGAAAGCGCGAGGTAGTGGTTACAACTGAGGAGCAATATCCGCAACATCTTATGGTAGAGTTTATTCAAGATAAAACCGATTTATTAAACAACTACCAAGTAGGACAACAGGTAAAAGTTAGTATTAACTTAAGAGGTAGAGAGTGGGTAAATCCACAAGGTGAAACAAAATATTTTAATTCTATTCAGGGTTGGAGAATTGAAGCCTTACAACAAGAAGCACCTACAGGAGATATGCCACCTGTACCACCTACAGAAGCTTTTGAGCCTGTTACAGATTTAAAAGAAGAAGATCATGACGATTTACCGTTTTAATTAAAGCGGTAAAACGAAAAAATGAAGCTGTCTAAAAAATATAAAAACCTATGATTCTTTATAACTTTAAGAACTTAGGTTTTTTTAGTGTTTTAGGATAGATAAAAAAATAATGACTTTTTAGATAGTCTTTTTTGTTTAAAAAAAAGTCTCGGTGGTTAGCCGAGACTTAGTATTGTGGTTTTAGGTTTAGACCTTTAAAAACAAACTTAAAAAAAGCAATGATGAACAAAGTTATACTTAAAGGTCAGTAACGAAGATCGTTAATATTACTCTATTATCAAAACTAAACACTGTTTTTAACTGTTAAAACGTAAATAAACCTAAGAAAAAGATCCTTCTGTGCACTTTTTAAACCAAAAAATAGAATTCCCAGAGGTATCCCTAGCTACGGCAGACGGTCTTTTGGCTATAGGTGGAGATCTATCTGTTGAGCGTTTGTTGCATGCCTATGCTAATGGAATTTTTCCGTGGTTTGAGGACGAAGAACCAATACTATGGTGGTCTCCAGACCCTAGGTTTGTACTATTTCCTAAGGATTTAAAAGTGTCTAAAAGTACTAAACAAGTTTTAAATAGTCAAAAATTTAAAGTCACCACAAATAAGAATTTTAGGGCTGTAATAGAACAGTGTGCAAAAATAAAACGAGACGGACAACTAGGGACTTGGATAACTAATGATATGGTAGAGTCTTATGTAAAATTACACGAGTATGGTTATGCTATTTCTGTAGAGGTTTGGCAAGATAAAGAACTTGTAGGTGGGCTCTATGGAATAGATTTGGGTAAAAAATTATTTTGTGGAGAAAGTATGTTTTCAAAAGTGAGTAATGCAAGTAAAGTTGGCTTTATAACCTTTATTCAAAACTCAGATTATAAATTAATAGACTGTCAGTTACACACTAATTATTTAGAGAGTTTGGGTGCAACATATATATCGCGTAAAGCGTTTTTAAAATATTTATAGAGATTCTATTTTTTTGTGATGTAGACGTTGCACTTCAGTTTTAAACCTCATTATATCTAAAACAAGATGTTTCGTGGTCATTAACCATACCTGTTGCTTGCATATGAGCATAAATCACCGTTGTTCCTACAAACTTAAAGCCACGAGCTTTTAAATCTTTACTAATAAGGTCGCTTAGTTTTGTGTTGGCAGGCGCATCTTTATAATTTTTAAACGTGTTGATAATAGGTTTATCATCTACAAATCTCCAAATATATTTTGAAAATGATCCAAACTCTTCTTGTATCTTTATAAAAGCCTGCGCATTGGTTACAGTAGCGTTTATCTTTAATTTGTTTCGTATAATACCTGCGTTGTTAAGAAGTGCATTAATTTTAGATTCGTTGTATGTTGCTATTTTTTGGTAGTTAAAATTATCAAACGCTATTCTAAAGTTTTCGCGCTTTCGCAGAACAGTTATCCAACTTAAACCAGCCTGAAACGTCTCTAGCATTAAAAACTCAAAAAGTGTGGCGTCATCATAAACGGGAACTCCCCATTCCTCATCATGATAGGCTTCGTACAGCGGATCACCAACACACCAACCGCATCTAGGTTTAAAGTTAGTTTTCATAGTGTGATAACTTTGTTTTAAGCTTTGCTATTTCAATAGTTTTTTCTTTTACGGTTAATCTAAGTTCAATGAGATAGACTATCATGTATAAAACAACAGCTAGATTTCTGAAGTCTTTTAGTGAATCTGTTGCAATTAAATTTACGTTTTCAAACCAATTAAATTGATGGCTTAAAAAGGTAAAAGCCCATAATAATATTGCGATTGTTTTTAAATAAGAAAGTATAGAAATCCATTTTTTAGTCGTCATTGCTGTAAGTTTTTAAAAATTACACTACTAAGTTAACAATTGTCATATAAATTATGACGACTAAATTTTAAGTTTGTAAAACAGACAAAATATAACCAACAATGATAAATACTATTATTTCCGAAAGCCTTAAAAAGGCAACATCATATAAAGACTATAGAGATGCAGTATCTCAGCTAGTAGACCAACAATCTACGACAGGTAATGAAAAAACGGAAGCATTAGTTAACTATACTGTGCTAAATGATAGACGCATGAAGCGTTGGGATAAAACGGTTAAAGTGTCTGATGAGGCAAAGGTGAAAATTGAAAATTTTAAAGGTAACCATACGTGGTTAGTATTAACCGAAAGCTGGTGTGGTGATGCAGCTCATATAATGCCAGTAATTAATAAAGTGGCATCGCTTAACCCTAATATAGAATATAAAGTTGTTTTAAGGGATGAAAATGAAGACTTAATAAATCAGTTTTTAACTAATGGAGGTAAGGCTATACCAAAACTAATTGCTATTGATAATGACACTAAAGCGGTAATGCATACATTTGGTCCAAGACCTAGTGTTGCTACTCAAATGGTAAATGATTATAAAGCCAAGCATGGTCAACTAACACCAGAGTTTAAAGAAGACTTACAACGTTGGTATAATAAAGATAAAGGGCAATCTTCTATTGCGGATTTATTGGAGCTACTAGCTTAACGTTTGCCTCTAAATATAAAGGTAATAGTTCCTATTTGAGAGGTTTTAGAAGACGGGTTAAATTGTACGGCTTTAGCGTACTCTAATGCACGATTTATTAAACATACATTTTTAGAATTCGAAGAATTATTAATAGAGGCATCAGTAACTTTTCCTTTACTATTTACAGTTATGCTTACCACTATTTTTCCGCCATTTTCGCACAAATATCTAGGGATGTCATAGGCTTCCATAATTCTACCTTTTAGAGAATACGTTAATGTGCTTTTGGTTTTTGCGTGCTGGTCAGCAATTTTTTTATTCTCTAAACGCTTATTTAGTTGTTCTTTTAGCTTTTTATACGATTCAGATTCATTGGCGTTTAGAGCATAGGCGTTAGTGTTAGTGTAGGATTTGTTTATACTATAGTCTTCTGATAGATCGCTAGTTTTAGACGCTTCAATGCTTTTTGTGGTACGTTCAAAATCATTAGCACTTATGGTTTTAAAATTGCGCAACATGTCTTTGTAATCTTGGTCTTCATTAAATACTTTATCAGAAGTTGCGCCAGTTAGCGTTTCAGTGTCTTGCAGGGTTTCCTCTGGTGATTTTTCAGGCTCAGGTTCTAATTCGTAATAACTTTCTGTGATTAAATCTCCTTGT
This sequence comes from uncultured Winogradskyella sp., assembly GCF_937958655.1. Taxonomy (GTDB): domain Bacteria; phylum Bacteroidota; class Bacteroidia; order Flavobacteriales; family Flavobacteriaceae; genus Winogradskyella. The sequence goes on from NZ_CALGNH010000019.1 coordinate 28,040, forward strand.
TGTTTTAAGTGAATGCTAAACAACGCTAATACTAAAGTACTAGCCAATAAAAATGTAATAATAGCTGCTTTATGTTGCTCAATAAATTTCAAAAAAACGGTGTTTTAGTGTAAAAGATATACGTATATAATAATGAAAAAGATTAAAATACTGTATTAAACTGTTGTTAAACTGTTATTCTACGGGAGGTTAGCAATAAATAGTTCTGGTGTTAGTGCATTTTCAACTTTAAAATCACCAATCCGTGTACGTCTCAATACGCTTAAATGTGCACCAGAATTTAAGGCTTTGCCAAAGTCGTAAGCTAAAGATCTAATATAAGTGCCTTTGCTACAAACAACTCTAAAGTTTAAGGCTAAACTATTGTTAAGGTTGTCGTTTTTATCAGTTTTTAAAGAGGTGATTTTAGTAATCTCAAATGCGGTGATTTCTACTAGTCGAGATTTTATTTCAACATCTTCTCCGGCTCTAGCAAATTCATACAAGCGTTTACCCTCTTTTTTTATAGCGGAAAATACTGGTGGATATTGTTCAATTTTACCTATGAATTTATGTGTAGTTTTATAAATGAGATCTTCGGTAATATGAGCGGTTGCAAATGTGGCATCAATTTCAGTTTCTAAATCATAAGATGGAGTTGTACTGCCTAAAATAAAGGTGCCTGTATATTCCTTTTCCTGACCTTGAAAAGTGCTAATCTGCTTCGTCATTTTACCAGTACAAATAACTAATAAGCCTGTGGCTAAAGGGTCTAAAGTGCCAGCATGACCCACCTTTATTTTTTTAATATTAAAGGCTTGTTTTATAGACCATCGCAATTTATTTACCGCTTGAAAAGATGTCCAAGTTAAAGGTTTATCTATAAGCAGGACTTGTCCATTCTTAAAGTCGTCTAAAGTCTGCATTACAAAAGTGTCCAGATTATGGCTGTAATTCCAACAATGATGCAGTAAAGCGCAAAATAGGTGAGTTTACTTTGTTTAACAATGGCTATCATCCATTTACAAGCAAATATACCTGCAATAAATGCGGCTATAAAGCCAACACCTAAAATGGTGAAATTTGAACTTTCATAATCAATATCACCACTTAAAACATCTTTTGCAATTTTTCCGAAAATTAGTGGTACAACCATTAAAAAAGAAAATCGAGCCGCCTTGGTTTTATCATTACCTAAAAGTACAGAGGTAGAAATTGTTGCACCAGAACGTGATATGCCTGGTAGCATTGCTATGGCTTGCGATATGCCAATAATAAAGGCATTGCTAAAGCTTACATTTTTTTGAGTGTCTTTTGCTCTGTCTGCTAAAAAAAGAAGAATCGCAGTAACGATAAGCATGCATCCTACAAGCATTATGTTTCCGCCAAAAAGTTGTTCTAATTGCTTTTCAAAAAAGAGCCCTACAATAACGGCAGGTAACATAGAAAGCACAATTTTACTTAGAAATTGTAAATCTTCATTCCATTCAAATTTTAAAATACCTTTTAAAATACTCCATATATCTTTTCTAAAGATAACGATAGTACTCAGAGCGGTGGCAAAATGAAGTACTACGGTAAATAGCAAACTCTCTTTTGGGAGCGAGTTATCACCAAGTATGGCTTTTCCAAGTTCTAAATGACCACTAGATGATACAGGTAAAAACTCGGTGAGACCTTGTATTATTCCTAAAATAACCGCGTCGAGTATATCCATAAAAAATACTAGAGTTATATGTAAAATTTAATAATTAATGTGCTGATGTTAAACCTTAGGGTTCTTTCCTTTTGATGGATTAAGTAGAATAGCATATACTTGAAAACCAAATCCTATTAGAACCAAAGTTGGAGCTAATCTAATACGTCTCCAACTAAAAACATCAGGATTCCAAATATTAGGATCATCACTGCCGCCACCAGACATTAAAATAAAACCAATGACAATTGAAGCTAAACCAATAAGCATAAACTTATAATTTTTCTTACCGAATATAAATTCGGACTTAGATTGTTCCTTACGTTTTTTCTCTCCCAACGTTTCTAATTTTTGAATTCTGTAAAAATAATTTCGTCATCCAGAGCCATTTGCGAAATATGCTCTGATGTAATACCACCCATAATATTGGCTAAGTGCAAAGTAACGGTTTTATTTAAAACTTTTCTCTTAAGAGCTTCTAAATTTAAGCCTTGCTCCAAACCTCTGTTAATATAGTAGAAGTCCGTTCCATCGTCATGAAAAATAATATCAAAGCTTGTACCCTCAGTAATTTTGGTAATTCTTACATCAATAATCGTACAATCTTCGGGCTGTACATTTTGAATAATGCAAGACTTTAATGCTAAAACACAACCGATAACTAAAGCAAATCCAAGAACGGTATAAATGATACTCTTTTTCAAGATTTTTGGTTTGATTTGATTAACGTATTATTTAAAAATTTGTTTTAGCCAACAGCCAACAGCCAACAGCCAACAGCCAACAGCCAACAGCCAACAGCCAACAGCCAACAGCTAATAATACAACTGATCCGTCTTCAAATTTAAGAAGCGTTGCGTTGCAATAAAAGTACTTATCCAAGTAATAATAACACCTAAAAGAAAAACACCTACAAATAAGCCAACAATCATAACAGTGTTTCTTAATAACTCTAACTCTGGGAATGTGATGTCTAAATAATAAAGAACTACAGCCATACCTGCTAAGGCAATAATAGCACCTATAACACCAAGTTGTACACTTTTCCAAACGAATGGTTTACGAATAAAGCTTTTTGTAGCTCCAACCATCTGCATGGTTTTAATAATAAAACGCTTAGAATAGACGGCCAATCTTATTGAGCTATTAATTAATAATACAGCAATAAGTGTAAAGAGAGCGCTAATGATTAATACCCAAAACGTTATCTTTTTTACATTATCATTCATTAATTCAACAAGGTCATTGTCGTATCTAATTTCTTCAATAAAAGCTTTGCTAGAAAGGCTTTCAGTAATTTCAGTAAGCTGTTCTGTGGTTACAAAATCTGCTTTAAGGTAAACATCAATTGAATTCTTAAGCGGATTATAACCTACAAAATCCATAAAGTCTTCACCAGTTTCGGCTTTCATAAGTTCAGCGGCTTCTTCTTTAGAGACGTACTGGGCTTCTTTGGTATAGTCTGCCATAGCTAAACTTTTCTTTAGCTGATTAACTTCAACCTCTTTGGCTGTATCGTTAAGGTAAATGGTCATAACCACTTGCTCTTTAAAGTGATCTGCTACTTTTTTAGAATTAATTACCAAAAGGCCTAAGCACCCTAAAAGAAATAAAACCAAAGCAATACTAATGACTACAGAGACGTAAGACGATATTAATTTTCGCTTTTGGTATTTGTCAAAAGATGATGCCATATAACTAATATTAATAGTGTAAAAATAAAAAAGAAAATGCTTAACTGTAACAATACAACGTTTAGTTTTTTATTGTGTTGCAATACCTTTAAATTTGCAGCTTTAATTTGAATTCGAACCTGAGTCCGAACTTGAAAATAGTTTCGATTTCAATTTCGATTTCGATTTCAACTTCATCATGAGATACGATTTCAATAACATAGAAAAGAAGTGGCAAAAGATTTGGGCAGAGCGTGAAACTTTTAAGGCTGAAAATAATTCGAATAAACCAAAATATTATGTTTTGGATATGTTTCCTTATCCAAGTGGTGCAGGCTTGCACGTTGGTCATCCTTTGGGTTATATAGCGAGTGATATTTATGCGCGTTACAAACGCCATAAGGGCTTTAATGTATTGCATCCGCAAGGTTACGATAGCTTTGGTTTACCTGCTGAACAATATGCCATACAAACAGGTCAGCATCCTGCAGTAACCACAGAAGCCAATATTAAAACGTATCGTCGTCAGTTAGATCAGATTGGTTTTTCGTTTGATTGGAGTAGAGAAGTACGCACATCAAATCCAGAATATTACAAGTGGACCCAATGGATTTTTATCCAATTGTTCGAATCTTGGTATAATAACGATTTAAATAAAGCAGAACATATTGATACATTAGTTGACCGTTTTAAATCTGAAGGAAATGCAGCTGTAAACGCAGCTTGTGATGATGATATTGAAACCTTTACAGCGGAAGATTGGAGCAATTTTTCAACGGAACAACAACAAGAAATCTTACTTAAATATAGATTAACCTACTTAGCAGAAACAGAAGTAAACTGGTGTCCTGCCTTAGGAACCGTTTTAGCTAATGACGAAATTGTGAATGGAGTTTCTGAGCGCGGAGGTCATCCTGTTATTCGTAAAAAAATGACACAATGGAGTATGCGTATTTCAGCCTATGCTGAACGACTACTGCAAGGATTAGATGCCATTGACTGGACAGATGCACTTAAGGATATTCAAAAGAATTGGATTGGTAAATCTGTTGGTGCTTCAGTGACCTTTAATGTCATTCCTAATAAGATGCTTCGACAAGCTCAGCATGACAAACGCAATTCTGTCACTTCGAGCACAGTCGAGAAGTCTCACACTATTGATGTATTTACAACGCGACCAGATACCATTTTCGGAGTGTCATTTATGACTTTAGCACCAGAACACGAACTTGTATCTCAAATTACTACCGAAGCACAACAAACTGAGGTTGATGCTTATGTAGAAAAAACAGCCAAACGTAGCGAACGCGATCGTATGGCGGATGTAAAAACCATATCTGGTGTATTTACAGGAGCGTATGCCGAGCATCCTTTTACTAAGGAACCAATTCCGATTTGGATTGGCGACTACGTACTAGCAAGTTATGGCACAGGAGCAGTTATGGCTGTACCATGTGGAGATCAACGCGATTATGATTTTGCAAAACATTTCGGAATTGACATCCCTAATATTTTTGAAGGAGTAGATATTTCTGAAGAAGCATATGCGTCTAAAGACAATGTAACCATCGCGAATAGCGATTTCCTTAACGGCATGAACTATAAAAAAGCAACCAAACGCGCGATATACGAATTAGAACAAATAGGCCAAGGCGAAGGCAAAACCAATTATAGATTACGAGATGCCGTATTTTCAAGACAGCGTTATTGGGGAGAACCGTTCCCAGTGTATTATGTCAACGGCATGCCACAGATGATTGGTACAGAGCATTTACCATTAACCTTACCAGAAGTTGAAAAATATCTACCAACGGAAGATGGCGAACCACCTTTAGGAAGAGCTACACATTGGGCTTGGGATACAAAAAACAATAAAGTAGTTTCAAACGAGATGCTGAAACAAGTTCAGCATGACAAAAAAGACGAAAATGTCACCCTGAGCGCAGTCGAAGGGTCTCACGACAATGGAGTTTACCCTCTAGAATTAAACACCATGCCAGGTTGGGCAGGCAGTTCTTGGTACTTCTTTAGATATATGGAAGATGTGATGCGCAATGAAACCTTTGCAAGCGCAGATGCGCTCAAGTATTGGGAAAATGTCGATTTATACATTGGTGGCAGCGAGCATGCCACAGGTCACTTATTATACTCGCGTTTTTGGGTCAAGTTTTTGTATGATCGTGGTTTTGTAGGTGTGGATGAGCCATTTGAAAAGTTGATTAACCAAGGGATGATATTGGGGACGAGTGCTTTTGTATATGGCGCATGGGTTAATTTTTCAAATTATAACCCAGTGAGTGATTTAGACGAAGATAATTTCGAGATAGCAGAAGATGTTACAAGACCTTTTTTACTTCTTTTTTCAAAAGAAAAACAAGATAATATAAACAATAAAGGCGAAATTTCTGAAATAATTGCTTGGGTTAAATCAAAATATCCTAATTCTAAGATTATTTCAGAAATTGATAAAAGTAAACCAGCAAATAATGTTTTTAATTTTTCTGCATTTCGAGGATATGTTGATGTTTCTTTAGTAAATAATTCGGATGAATTAGACTTTGATTCTTTTAAGCAATGGCGACAAGAATTTTATAATGCTCAGTTACTAAATGAGTCATCGTATAAAGTGCATAGAGAAGTCGAAAAAATGTCCAAATCCAAATACAACGTCGTCAATCCAGATGATATCGTAGAGCAATACGGAGCAGACAGTTTAAGGCTATACGAAATGTTCCTTGGACCTCTTGAACAATACAAACCGTGGAATACGGCTGGAATAACAGGAGTCCATGGCTTTCTTAAAAAATTATGGAAGTTATTCCACCAAGGAGAAAACGGTAGTTTTTACGTTTCGAGTGAGGGTTCTTCCCCTCAGGGGAAGCTAGATGGGGCTGCACTTAAGACGCTTCA
>NZ_CALGNH010000020.1 GCF_937958655.1 uncultured Winogradskyella sp.
GTTGCTGGCGTTAAGACCTCTCTGGGAATTGAAGTTAAAGCAAAAACCGTTGTATTGACTAATGGTACATTTTTAAATGGTCTTATTCATATCGGTGATAAAAACTTTGGTGGAGGAAGAGCGGGTGAAAGAGCTGCTACAGGAATAACAGAAGAGCTCATCGAAATTGGTTTTGATTCGGGTAGAATGAAAACAGGAACACCACCAAGGGTAGATGGACGGTCATTAGATTATTCTGTAATGATAGAACAACCAGGTGACACCAATCCAGAGAAATTTTCCTATTTAGATATTACGAAACCTTTAGAGAATCAACGTTCTTGTCACATGACTTATACGAGTCCTGATGTACATGATTTATTGCGTGAAGGTTTTGATCGTTCACCAATGTTTAATGGTAGAATTAAAAGTGTCGGCCCAAGATATTGCCCTTCAATAGAAGATAAGATTAATCGTTTTGCGGACAAGGATAGACATCAATTATTCGTAGAGCCTGAGGGTTGGAATACGGTTGAGGTATATGTTAATGGGTTTTCAACTTCCCTTCCAGAGGATGTTCAGTATAAAGCTCTAAAATCTGTAAAAGGTTTTGAAAATGTGAAATTCTTTAGACCAGGCTACGCTATAGAGTATGATTATTTTCCACCAACACAATTAAAGCATACGCTAGAAACAAAGTTAGTTGAAGGTCTATTCTTTGCAGGGCAGATTAACGTGACAACTGGTTATGAAGAAGCGGCGTCTCAAGGTCTCATGGCTGGGATAAATGCAAGTTTAAAAGTACAGAAAAGAGATCCATTTACCTTAAAACGAGATGAAGCTTACATAGGTGTTTTAATAGATGATTTGATCACAAAGGGTACAGAAGAGCCTTATCGTATGTTTACCTCACGCGCTGAATACAGAACGCTTTTAAGACAAGACAATGCAGATTTTAGGTTAACACCAAAAAGTTATGATTTGGGATTAGCATCTGAAAAACGACTGAAACGAATGGAAGAAAAGCAATCTAAATCCAATGCTTTTGTTCAATTTTTTAAAGACACGAGTGTAAAGCCAGATGAGATAAATCCAGTTTTAGAATCTAAGAATTCAGCTAAGGTGAAACAGCAGGACAAAATGTTTAAGCTTTACGCAAGACCAAATATTACCATAGATGATATGCGTAAAGTGGAGTCGGTACAAAGCTATATTTCTGATAATAATTTAGATACCGAGGTCATTGAGCAAACGGAAATACAAGTTAAATATGCTGGTTATATAGAGAAGGAAAAGAACAATGCAGACAAACTTAATCGCCTTGAGAATCTAAAGATTCCTTCAGATTTTGACTATTCAAAACTAAAATCTATGAGTATGGAGGCAAGACAAAAGTTAGCAGAAATTCAACCAGTCACTATTTCACAAGCCTCAAGAATCAGCGGAGTATCTCCGAATGATGTGTCCGTGTTATTAGTTTATTTAGGAAGATAATTGTTTGTGTTCCACGTGGAACATGTAACTTTATTTATAAAACACCCCTGAAGTCCACTAAAGCGGATAATCAAAAAATAGCCAAATTAGATAAATGTTCCTTGAGGGGACTTTAGGGGTATAAAAGAAAAATATCTGTGAATTAGTGGTAAACCATAAAGCAATATATCTAATAGTAAAAGACCATTCCGTTTCGGGAGAAGATTTTCAGCTGCTGTATAATAACGAACTCGATATGTTGTAAACGTTTCCACAACCTAAAGCAGAAAACCTTTCTGAATATTACAAGAGTGAAGACTATATTTCACACACTGATACGAAACGAAATCTGTTAGAAAAGGTTTATCATTTTGTTCGAAGCATCTCATTGAAGCGAAAACTAAAATTGATCAATTCATTCAAAATTGAGAAGAAAACGCTTTTAGATATAGGGTGTGGTACTGGCGATTTTTTAGAGGTAGCTCAAAAAGATAATTGGCAGATTACAGGAATTGAACCCAACGAAAGCGCAAGAAAGATCGCCAATTTAAAAACCAATAATTCAGTTTTTGAAATAGAACATTTAGCTACGCTAGAAGCAAACAGTTTTGATGTCATTACACTTTGGCATGTATTGGAGCATTTACCAAATATAGAAATGCACATCAAGTTGTTTAAACATCTTCTAAAACCTAATGGCACTTTAGTAATAGCGGTTCCTAATTTTAAAAGTTATGATGCTAGTCACTACAAAAACTTTTGGGCAGCATATGATGTACCAAGACATCTTTGGCATTTTTCGCAGACATCAATAGAACGACTTTTTAAAAAGGAAAAGATTGATCTCAAAGAAACATTACCATTGAAATTTGATTCGTATTACGTGAGCTTACTTTCTGAAAAATACAAGTCGGGATGGATAAATCCCTTCAAAGCATTTTGGATTGGATGGCATTCAAATTATGGGGCAAGACGCTCAAAGGAATATTCATCCCACATATATATATTAAAACACCAAAATTCTTAAATATAAGCCGCCTAGTAATCAATCTCTGTCTAAAACAATAAAGTATAAGTCTTAAAATTTAAATGCGCTTAAAACGCATTATTTTGAACAAGAATTAATAGGTTTTTAATATAAAAATAACCTGCAGCATAGATTTTATATATGAACAAGAATTTTCGTAAAACACAACTTAACTTTTATACATTTGCAAAAATTTAATTTAAATCGAATATGAAAAACCTAATAGTAGCATTAATAGTTTTAGTTTCTTTTTCATCTTGTCAAGAACAACACAAAGTTGCTTTTGTAGACAACACAAAAGTGATAGACGATTATCAAATGAAAATTGATATTGAGAAAAAATTTGAGGATCAAAGCACCGCATTTAACAAAAAGAGAGACAGTATTGGTCAGGTATATCAAATGGAAGTACAGACGATACAAATGAAATTAAGTAGAATGTCTCAAAGAAAGCAAGAAGAAGAATCCCAGAAATTTCAGCAAAAATGGCAACCCATTCAACAGCAGATGCAATTTCAGCAACAGCAAATGGAGCAAAGTTTTAATACAGAAATAGAATTGGTATTAGAAAAAGTAAATGGCTTTGTTGACGATTATGGTAAAAAGAATGGTTATACCTTTATATTCGGCAAAAATAGAGCTGGTAGTATAATGTATGGAGCAGAGGCTAAAGACATTACTAAAACCCTTACAGAAGCCATAAATAAAGCTTATGAAAATAAGGACGAAGCTAAAAAGGAAGCCAAAACATTAGAAGACGAAACGGAAGAATAAAAAGAAACTTCGGACAAATAATAACAACGTTCTTACTCTAAAAAGCCGAGCTTATGCTTGGCTTTTTTTATGGAGTAATCGTGTTAACTTTATGGATAAATCTGTAAGAATAATCTTTGAGTTACCGTTGCGTTCAATATGGTAAATGGCGTCCTGTAACTCATTAGAAATTTCAATAATATTAGAGCCATGCACAAAAGGCGCAAACTTTTCGAGTTTAAAATTAGCCGCTTTAGGCTCTAAGTAAACTAAGTCATTAGCCTTGTAATTTAAAAGCATAGCTTGCCTAAAGTAATTGAGACAAAATGCTAAAAATTTCTTTTGAGTTTCTCTGCCAGTTTTGGCAATTTCTTCGGACCAAGAAATTAAATCGTGTATGGCGCTCTTATTGTCCTTCGCTTTAAATGCAGAACGTACCCAAATAACAAACCATTTTTCAAACTGTATGTCTTCACTATCTTTATAAATTAAATCGCAGGCTTTGTTAAAATTTCCATTGGCTTGGTGGGCAATTTTTGCAGCAACACTCATTTCTATATGGTATTTAGCCACTAAGGCCTCTGCAATGGTTTCTTCTGCTAATGGAGGAAAATGTAAAATCTGGCATCGCGACCTAATGGTGTTAATGATTTGTTCTTCATCTTCAGCAACTAATATAAAAATTGTTTTTTCTGGTGGCTCTTCTATCAGCTTTAAAAGCTTGTTGGAGGCAGCTGTATTCATCTTTTCCGCCATCCAAATTAGCATGACTTTGTAGCCTCCTTCATAAGATTTTAGGGTTAAAGCTTTTACTATTTGATGCGCCTCATCAACACCAATCTGACCTTGCTTATTATCAACACCCAATAGTTTGTACCAGTCAAATAAATTACCATAAGGTTGCTGGTCTAGAAGTTGTCGCCATTCTTCCAAATAATAACTAGAAACAGGTTTACTTTTTACTTTGTCACTAGTAGTTACCGGAAAAGCAAAATGCAAATCTGGATGCGATACATTTTTAAACTTAAGATTGCAAGATGCATTACCACCCGTATTTTCGCTATTAGTATTGCCGCACAACAAATACTGTGCGTAGGCTAAAGCCATTGGCAAAGTGCCAGAACCTTCAGAGCCAACAAATAATTGTGCGTGTGCAATTCTGCCAGCATCAACACTAGTGGTAAGATGGTTTTTAATATGTTTTTGACCTAAAACGTCTGAAAATTGCATAGCGCAAAACTATATAATTTTTTTGTCCTGTGTAATCTTTATCTTTGCACACTTTAATTATTCAATTTTACACTAATTCTATAAAATGAAAACACTAAACGACTTCAACTTCAACAATAAACAAGCACTAATACGTGTAGATTTTAATGTACCATTAAATGATAATTTTGAGGTTACCGATGCCACAAGAATTAATTCTGCAAAACCTACCATTATTAAAATCTTAGAAGATGGAGGAAGTTGTGTGTTAATGTCTCATTTAGGGCGACCAAAAGGTGTACAAGAAGAATTTTCATTACAACATATTCTTTCAAAAATAGAAGACGCGCTTGGTGTTGAAGTAAAGTTTGCTGGTAACTGTGTTGGTGAAGAGGCCATAGAAAAGGCAAATGCTCTAGAGCCTGGTGAAATTTTGCTATTAGAAAATTTGCGCTTTCACGAGGAAGAAAAACAAGGCGATAAAGACTTTGCAGAACAGCTTTCAAAACTTGGTGATATTTATGTTAATGACGCTTTTGGTACTGCACATAGAGCACATGCATCAACCACTATTGTAGCGCAGTTTTTTCCAGAAGCAAAATGTTTTGGTCATTTATTGGCTAAAGAAATTGAAAGTATCGACAAAGTCCTTAATAACAGTGAAAAACCAGTTTTAGCAGTTCTTGGAGGAGCAAAAGTATCCTCAAAAATCACCGTAATAGAAAATATATTAGATAAGGTAGACCACTTAATTATTGGTGGAGGAATGACCTATACTTTTATAAAAGCACAAGGCGGAAAGGTTGGTGATTCTATATGCGAAGATGATAAAATGGAATTGGCTTTAGATATTATGAAGCAAGCCGAAGCTAAAGGCGTAAAAATACATATACCAGTAGATGTTATTGCCGCAGATGATTTTAGTAACGATGCTAATACACAAATTTGCGACGTAAAACAAATACCTGACGGTTGGCAAGGTTTAGATGCTGGCCCTCAAACGCTACAAAACTTTAATGACGTGGTTAATTCCTGTAAAACCATACTTTGGAATGGTCCTCTTGGTGTTTTTGAAATGGAAAGTTTCTCTAAAGGCACCATAGCACTTGGTGAATCTATCGCAAATTCTACTAAAAACGGTGCATTTTCTTTAGTGGGTGGAGGTGATTCTGTAGCAGCAGTGAAGCAATTTGGATTTGAAGATAAAGTAAGTTATGTAAGTACTGGTGGTGGTGCTATGCTAGAAAGTTTAGAAGGAAAAACCTTACCTGGAATAGCAGCGATCTTAAATTAGAATTTTATTATACTATATTTAGAACCCTTTAAGTTGATAGGGCTTAACCTTGTTTGATCATGAAAATTTTGAGACATTTTAGTGTTGTTTGTTTTGTGTCAGCCTTTTTTTTAGGGACTGCACAAGAAAATAATAGTAATATAACAGATAGAATTACAAAAGAAGATTTTGAGCCAGGTAAAAGTTATGAAAAAGATACCATAATCAATGGTATTAACTATTATAAAGAGTTTAAAAGTAAAGTAAGTCAGCCAATAGAAAGTAAACCACAAATTGATGGTGCACCAACAAAGCTAAATAAGCAGATTCCGCCAGAAAATAAAGCTATTGAGATTAATAAGCTTACAGATTTACCAGAAGCATTAGAATTAGACCAAAAATGGTTAGATGAATTGTATAGCAATGCTTTGTTTGATACTATTTATAAGTCGGTTTCAGAACTTACTTACGAGCCTGTAGATTATCCAGAGTTAACCACAGACACGTTAAAAGCAAGACTAAAACGCTTAAATGCAAGAACCCCTTTTAATGTTGAATACAATCCATCACTAGAAAATGTGATTAAGCGGTATTTAAAACACAGAAGAAGCTCTATGGAGCGGCTAATGGGACTTAGCCACTTTTATTTTCCGATGTTTGAAGCTGAGTTCGATAATTACAATGTGCCTTTAGAAATGAAATACCTTTCTATTGTTGAGTCGGCCTTAAAACCAAAAGCCAAATCTAGGGTTGGAGCTACAGGATTGTGGCAATTTATGTTCGGTACAGGTAAAGAATATAAGTTAGATGTTAGCAGTTATGTTGATGAGCGTAGCGACCCAATAAAATCTACAAAAGCAGCAGCGCAGTATTTGTCTAGACTTTATAAAATATTTGGCGATTGGGATTTGGCACTGGCAGCTTATAATTCGGGTCCAGGTAATGTAAACAAAGCCATAAGGCGATCAGGTGGGTATAAAAATTATTGGAATATAAGACAAAACCTTCCAAGAGAAACTGCAGGTTATGTACCAGCATTTTTAGCCACCATGTATATTTTTGAGTTTGCCAAAGAACATGGCTTTAAACCAGAGCGACCGCTATTTCAGCACATACAGACGGATACCATTCATGTTAAGCAAATGATAAGCTTAGACCAAGTTGCTGAAACTACTGGAGTAAAGATTGAAGAGCTTCAGTTCTTAAATCCTGCCTACAAGTTAGATATTATTCCTAAATTAGAGGGTAAAACCTATGCGCTACGCTTACCAAGAGAAGCTGTTGGTATATTTACATCAAACGAGGACAAAATATATGCCTTTGCCAATGCCGAGTTTAACAAACGCGAAAAACCTTTACCACAATTATTTAATGCGGATGCCAAAGTGAGATATAGAGTAAAAAGTGGAGATTATTTAGGTAAAATTGCCAGAAAATACGGAGTAAGAGTAAGCCAATTAAAACGTTGGAATGGCTTACGAAGTAACAATTTAAAAATAGGACAGCGTTTAACCATATACCCAAAAAATCCGAGTACTACGGTAAAAACTAAGCCTAAAAAAGTATTAAATACAAAAGGTAAAAAAACATATATAGTGCAATCTGGCGATTCCCTTTGGAGTATATCACAAAAATTTTCTGGTATTTCTGTTCAAAATCTTAAAGATTGGAACGATATTAGTGGTAGTAAACTCAAAATCGGAATGACCTTAATCATTTCAGAGTAAATAACCGACAAAAATTTTAATGTTATGAGAATCGTATACACTTTATTTATTTGTGCATTATTAGTAGCATGTGGAGAAGAAAAAAAGGAAGACAGAACGACCTATTTACCAGCATCTAATGGTAACCTCAATAGTATATCCGTTGTAATTGATAATCAGCTTTGGGATGGTAATGTTGGCGAAACTATAAGGTCTGTTTTTGCAGCACCAATTAATGGTTTACCAGTGGATGAACCAAAGTTTATGATACGTCAAATTCCTCCTCAGGTATTCGATGGTTTTGCAACCCGAAGCAGAATTGTTTTAAAGATCGAAAAGGGAGACGACGCATCAGAAACTAAAGTAGTTAAGGATGCATTTGCTAAACCACAAACCCTAGCGGTTATTGGAGGGCTAACAAATGACGCTATTATAAGTCAGATAAAAACAATAAAGGTTAAAATAATAGATGCCTTTAATAAAGAAGAGGTTAAAGAAAAGCAGAGACGCATAAGTTTATCCTTACTTGCTGATGAAAAAATGGAAAAACAATTAGGTTTTAGTATTGATATTCCATCGGCTTATAGAATCAGTAAAGCAGCTGAAGATTTTTTCTGGGTGAGAAAAAATTTAAGTACCTCTAAAACAATAGAACTTATGTTTTATGAGGTTCCATTAAATTCTATTTCTAAAGGAGATAGTACTATAGTAGATATAATAAATGTACGTAACAACATTACTAAAACAAAAATACCAGGTGAGGACGATATCTATATGGCCGTAGATGATATATATGCACCATCCATGTTTAAAACCATAATAGATAATAAGCCAGCTTACGAAGTAAGAGGATTATGGAGAATGCAAGGCTATACTATGGCAGGCCCTTTTATAACTTACGTCATTGAGGATAAAGTTAATGAGCGCTATTTAATTGCCGATGGCTATGTATATGCTCCATCACTCAATAAGAGTGAATATGTGTTTGAGCTAGAGGCGATAATAAAATCTATAAAAATTAAATAAATAGAAAAGCCAACTTAATTAAGTTGGCTTTTTTTATATTCTTTAACAAGGAAAACTATTCTTTTTCTTTGCCTTCAGCAGGATCTTCTTTACTTGCGTCTTTAAATTCTTTAATTCCGCTTCCAAGCCCTTTCATTAACTCAGGGATCTTTTTCCCACCAAATAAAAGTAAAATTGCCACAATAATCAGCACCATTGACCCTGGGCCTGGCATACCTAAAAATATTGAACTTGAGATCATAATTTCTTATTTAGACTACAAAGTTAGTAATTATAGTTTAATAATAACGCTGAAAAGCTAACTTTAGCACTTTAAGCTAAAGCTATTTCACAATTTTAACTAATTTTGTTTTAATGGCAAAAAAAGACAAAAAAGATAAAAAGTTAGCAAAAAAACTATTGCATAAGTATCGTTTAGTCATTTTAAATGAAGATACTTTTGAAGAACGTTTTGCAATTAAGCTAACCAGACTTAATGTGTTTGTTTTAACCTCTGTTTCAGCAATTTTATTGGTGTTCTTAACCATTTTATTAATTGCCTTTACACCATTAAGAGAGTACATACCAGGCTATTCGTCTGCAAGACTCAAAAAAAGAGCCTCTACTTTAAACTACAAAACAGATTCTTTGGTTAAAGAATTGGAAATTAATAAAAAATACTATGCATCCATTAAAAAAGTATTAACAGGCGATGTAAAAACAGTAGAGTTTAACAGAGATTCTGTTATTGAGGCGGCCAAAAACGATGTAGATATAAAACCAGTGAGTACCAATAGAGAAGATTCCTTATTGAGAGAAAAAATAGAAAAAGAGGACAAATACAACGTTTTTGATACCGCTCTTAAAGCCTCAAACTATGTGCTTTTTCCTCCAGTAAACGGTACGTTATCAGCGCCATATAACATAGAAGAAAAACATTACGCAGTGGATATTGTTGTTGCTGCTAACACACCAGTAAAAGCTACTGCAGACGGCACAGTGATTTTTGCGGAGTGGACGGTTGAAACAGGTTATGTTGTTATTTTAGAGCATAACCAAGAGTTAATTTCTGTATATAAACACAATTCAACCATAACTAAGGAACAAGGGGACTTGGTAAAAGCAGGTGAGGTCATTGCTATGTCTGGTAATACCGGAGAGCTGAGTACTGGCCCACATTTACATTTTGAATTATGGAGTAAGGGTTACCCTGTAAATCCTACTAATTTTATTGACTTTAGATAATGCCTTCATTAAAAGCATCACTTTCTAAACCGTTTGCAAAATACGTTGCTAAACGTATACATAAATGGTCTTCTAAACCAGTCGAAACGCAACAAAAGGTGTTTGGTCATTTAATTTCAGAGGCTAAAAACACAGCTTTTGGTAAAGATCACAACTTCAACACTATTTTCTCTTATAAAGATTTTAAACAATATGTCCCTGTAAGAGATTATGAAGAATTAAAACCCTATGTGGAGCGTGTGGTTAAAGGCGAAGAAAATGTACTTTGGAAAGGTAAGCCCATCTATTTTGCCAAAACTTCTGGCACAACCTCAGGTGCTAAATATATTCCTATTACCAAAGACAGTATGCCAACGCATGTAGAAGCCGCTAGAAATGCCATTTTAATGTATATAAATGAAACTGGCAATTCAAAATTTGTAGATGGTAAAATGATTTTTTTACAAGGAAGCCCAATTCTCGAAGAAAAAAACGGCATAAAGCTTGGTAGATTATCTGGCATTGTGGCGCATTATGTTCCTAAATATCTTCAAAAGAACAGAATGCCAAGCCTAAAAACCAATTGCATAGAAGACTGGGAAACTAAGGTAGATGCTATCGTAGAGGAAACCGTCGATGAAAATATGACAATCATATCTGGGATTCCATCTTGGGTACAGATGTATTTTGAAAAATTGATTGAAAAGCGCAATAAAAAGGTAGGTGAGATTTTTAAAAATTTCAATCTATTCATATTTGGAGGCGTTAATTATGAGCCTTATCGGTCTAAGTTTGAAAATATGATAGGCAGAAAAGTAGATAGTATTGAGCTTTACCCGGCTAGTGAAGGGTTTTTTGCGTTTCAGGATAAACAGCATGAAAAGGGAATGTTGCTGCAGTTGAATTCAGGCATATTTTATGAGTTTATTGAAGCAGAGCATTTTTTTGAAAATAACCCAGAGCGCATCACTATAAAAGACGTTAAGATTGGAGTCAATTACGTTATGATTATTTCAACTACGGCTGGGCTGTGGGCTTATAATATTGGAGATACCGTTCAGTTTACTTCATTAAAACCCTATCGTGTTATTGTAAGCGGAAGGATAAAACATTTTATTTCAGCATTTGGAGAACATGTTATTGGTAAGGAAGTTGAGCAAGCACTTAAGGAGGCTACCGAGAGTACAGATATTTCAGTGAATGAGTTTACAGTTGCTCCAAAAATTAATCCTGAAGAGGGTTTACCATATCACGAGTGGTTTATAGAATTTGAAAACGAACCAACTGACGAGAAAGCATTTATTAATCGTTTAGAAAACTCCCTTAAAAAGCAGAACAGCTATTACTTAGATTTAATTGAAGGAAAGGTACTTAGGCCATTGGTAGTTACTAAAATTAAGAAGGAAGGTTTTCAAAACTACATGAAATCTATTGGTAAGTTGGGTGGTCAAAACAAGATACCGCGTCTATCTAATGACAGAAAAATAGCAGATGAATTACACAAGTTACAAGTAATTAAATAAATCTATATTTGAAGACGCAATAGTTTATGGATAAAGTCAATAAATCTCTAGGACGAACAAGAGCACAAGAAAGCTCTAGCGCCATTGAACGGATGTATATTACAATGCGTCATTTATTCAATCGTGGGTTTTACAAGCCTATGGGTGTTTCTGGAGAAACATTAAGAGAAGCGTTATTGTTACTCTGCCCAGAAATATACGGATCTGTAGGCGAAGAAAAAGCAGAATTAGAAGGCTTACTTTATGTTATAGATCGTTTGCCACAGGGCATAGAAGAATGCAAATTTATAAACCTCACCAGTGACGAAGGTTATGGAGACTCTCATTTTAAACCTATAATACCTTCTAAAAGACGCCGTAATTGTTATCGTATCGATAGCGAACAGATGAATATTGAGATTACAAGAGGACGATCAGAAATTTACGATATTTTAACCCACCTCACTTTTTTATTTATTGAATCGCATAAAATAAGTAAACGTGTAATTGTAGACGAAGAAGGCACAACCATTAGAGATTGGCAGAAGTTAGAGGCAATAGTTAAAAACACCAAAAAACTTACGCAGAAAGAACGGGAAATAGCAATAACACATACGGCAACTATTTTAGGAAGAACATTTAAAGAATTATCAGAAGTGTATTCTAAATTTGCAACAGTGGGCCAACCAGAGCGTTTATTAAATATAGTCTATTGGTTGGGTAAATTAGCAATAGAAGAAGTTGTAAAAGAACATAAAAGAACAATAACGTTTAGTCCTGTTTTACGAGAACGCTTAGGACACCACATACATGGAGAAATATGGGCAAATAATGTCAAAGCCGTTTTGTTTAAGCATGGACTGATAGAGCGACCAATACATATTATTAGCGCCAATATGCATAGTGTAATGAACTCTATTTTTGCCAAGGGTACACTAAAATCTAATACTACAAAAAACAATAGTTTTGAAATTTATGAGACTTTGAGCAACCCTAAAAGTTCTAATCTTCGTAATAAAGTAGAAAAATTAGCGTTGCAGAATGGAATGATTTTTATTAAAGATACGTCTGGTTCCAATATAGATGTTCAGATTTTTGATACTGATAAAATTGATTTTTCTAAAACAGATTTTAAATATAAAATAGATAAGGTAGAAGATAAGGCGGTTATTTGTGTTATGGATTATGCTTTTGGTGAACAAGCCTATGAAACCATGGACGAACTTTTAAAACCAATAAGCGTTGATCGAAAGAAAATACATTTAGATGTTAAGTCAATATCTATTATGGGTAAAGCAGGGATTTTAGAAGGTGGTAAGGGAGATGTAATGATACCATCTGCTCATATTTTTGAAGGAACAGCCGATAATTATCCATTTAAAAATGAACTAAGTAAAAACGATTTATTAGATTGCGGAGTTGATGTTTACGAAGGCACTATGATTACTGTATTAGGAACATCGCTTCAAAATAAAGAGATTTTAAAGTTTTTTAAAAATTCTACATGGAATGTCATAGGCCTCGAGATGGAAGGCGCACATTATCAGAAAGCCATCCAAGCGGCATCTAAGGTTAGAGGAAGTATAAACGAAGATGTAAAAGTAAGATATGCTTATTATGCGAGTGACAATCCCTTAGAAACAGGAAGTACTTTAGCTTCGGGTGGATTAGGAACTTCTGGTGTAAGACCAACGTATGCAATAACAAAAAAGATTTTAGAACAACTATTTAATGCCTAAAAAAATGAGTGAAAAATTACCACAAGACACACAAAATGAAGAAGTTGATTTAGGACAACTATTTAACGCTATAGGTAAATTATTTAAAAGTTTATTCAATTTTATTGGAAACATCTTCAAAGGATTATTTTCGGTTATAATTTATGCTATTAAGCCTTTTGTTGTGCATTTTAAGATAATTGCCCCTATTGTAGTTATTGCAGCGATTTTGGGCTATTTGTACGATAAAAAATTTAAAGATCCGGTTTATTATTCTAAAATGGTTGTTAAACCGCATTTTGATTCAAAATATAAACTATCCAGTAATATTAATTATTTTAACGAACTTATTGGTTTTCAAAAGTTAACAGAATTATCAGAGGTTTTTGAGATAGACACTTTAAGGGCTAAAGAGTTAAAAGGTTTTGAATTAGAAATGGGACCTGAGACGCAGAATGATCTTTTTTTAGAGTATGATGAATATGTAAAGAGTGTTGACACTTCTGTAGTAGATGAGCTAAATTATATTGATTTTGTAAATAATAGAGAAGTTTTATCCGCTAATATTTTTACAGTTACTGCAAGATCAAGTAGTGACGATATCTTTGTCAATTTAGAACAAGGATTTAAAAAAACGTTTGAAAATGAGTTTTCTAAGCGTCAAAAAATAAAAAGAGATGCGGTTGCTGACATTGAGCGACAAGCGCTATTAACGCAATTAGCGCGTTTAGATAGTATTCAAAAAACATATTTAACCGTATTAAAAAACGAATCTGAGAAAAGTAAACTTGCTTTAAATCTTGAAGGTGCAATACCTCTTCAAGAATCTAAATCAAACACTAAGGAATATGATTTATTTAAAGAAGAACAACGCATAAGAAGTATGCTAAGTGAAATAGAGACTGAAGTTGCTGAAGAAAACACCTACTTTGATGTATTATCAGGATTTGATAACGTTGGCCGTAAAGATAATAGTCTAAAACGGCGTTATTCTATACTCTTGCCGTTATTACTATTGGGCATTGTATTTTTAACCTTTTTAAGTATTAAAGCTTTTAATTTTATTAAAAACTATGAGGGATAGACTAAAAATACTGGTAACAGGCGGTGCTGGTTTTATTGGTTCTAATTTTATTCATCATATTCTAGACAACTCTAATAATTTGTCAATTGTAAACCTTGATAAGCTTACATATGCTGCTGACCTTTCAAACTTAGAAAGTTTAGTTACTAACAATAATTATACATTTATTAAAGGAGATATTTGTGATTCTGAATTAATGGATTCGCTTTTTAAAGACTATAATTTTACAGGTGTCATAC
Organism: uncultured Winogradskyella sp.; assembly: GCF_937958655.1. Taxonomy (GTDB): domain Bacteria; phylum Bacteroidota; class Bacteroidia; order Flavobacteriales; family Flavobacteriaceae; genus Winogradskyella. The sequence continues at coordinate 14,193 of NZ_CALGNH010000020.1, forward strand.
ATTTTGCTGCTGAATCCCATGTAGATAATTCTATTAAAAATCCAGACGCATTTATAAATACCAATATTCATGGTACATTTAATTTAATAAATACAGCAAAAAATTATTGGATGGACGCACCCTTTACTTTTAAAAAAGGATGTGAAAATAACAGGTTTCATCATATATCTACAGATGAGGTCTATGGCACGCTAGGTCAAACGGGTTTATTTACAGAGCAAACACCGTATGCGCCTAATAGCCCATACAGTGCATCAAAGGCGTCTTCAGACTTTATTGTTAGAAGCTATTTCCATACCTATGGGATGAATGTTGTAACCACAAATTGCAGTAATAATTATGGTCCAAAACAGCATAAGGAAAAATTAATACCTACCATTATAAGAAAAGCCTTAAGCAATGAGGATATTCCAATTTATGGAGATGGTAAAAATATAAGAGACTGGTTGTATGTTAAAGACCATTGCAAAGCAATTGATTTGGTTTTTAAAAAAGGAACAGCAGGAGAAACCTATAACGTAGGTGGTAAAAACGAAAGAAATAATTTATATATCGCCGATAAAATTTGTGCTATTTTAGATAATATGGCGCCAAAAAGTAAATCTTACAAAGCACAAATTACCTTTGTTAGTGATAGGCCAGGTCACGATTTTAGGTATGCAATTGATGCTTCAAAAATTGAAACTCAGCTAGGTTGGCGTGCAGATGAAAATTTTGAAACAGGCATTATAAAAACCGTTAACTGGTACTTAAAGAAACTTCAAAAGAAATGAAAGGAATAGTATTAGCTGGTGGATCTGGCACGCGTTTACACCCCTTAACGTTAGCAATAAGCAAACAGCTTATGCCAATTTATGATAAACCAATGATATACTACCCTATATCTACATTAATCTGGTCTGGTATAAGAGAAATACTCATTATTTCCACACCTTCGGACTTACCTTTATTTAAAAAATTACTTGGAGATGGTAAAAAGTATGGTTGCGACTTTCAATACGCAACCCAAGACAAACCTAATGGTTTGGCAGAAGCATTTATAATTGGCGAAGAATTTATTGGTAATGATAAAGTTGCTTTAATCTTAGGTGATAATATTTTTTATGGTACAGGTCTGTCAACGTTACTTCAGCAGAATAATAACCCAGACGGAGGGATAATTTATGCCTACCATGTGTTAGACCCAGAACGCTATGGCGTAGTAGAATTTAACCAAGAAGGAACAGCGATTTCAATAGAAGAAAAACCGCTTAAACCAAAATCAAATTATGCGGTTCCAGGAATTTATTTTTATGACAACTCGGTTATTGATATTGCAAAAAATATCGTACCAAGTAAGCGTGGTGAATTAGAAATTACTGACGTTAATAAAGCCTATTTAAAACAAGGAAAATTAAGTGTTTCCATTTTAGATAAGGGAACAGCATGGTTAGATACTGGGACGTTTCAATCGCTTATGCAAGCCTCCCAATTTGTACAAGTTATAGAGGAAAGGCAAGGCTTAAAAATTGGAGCTATAGAAGAAGCAGCCTACAAAATGGGTTATATTAACAAGGTGCAATTTCAGAATGTTATTCAACCATTAACTAAAAGTGGTTATGGTAAACACTTATTGAGTTTATTACAAGAGTAATATGGAATTTAAAGAAACAGATCTTAAGGGCTGCTATATATTACAACCAAAAATTTTTAACGATAAGAGAGGATATTTCGTTGAAAATTACAATAAAAAAACGTTTTTTAAAGCGACAGGATTAGACATCAATTTTGTACAAGACAATGAGTCGCGTTCGCAAAAAGGGGTTTTACGAGGTCTGCATTATCAGTTAGGTGAACATGCCCAAGCTAAATTAATTAGAGTCTCAAAAGGTAAGGTGCTCGATGTGGTTGTAGATTTAAGAAAAAACTCACAAACCTTTGGCCATAAGTTTTCAATAGTGTTATCAGCAAAAAACAAAACGCAATTATTTATACCAAGAGGATTTGCTCATGGGTTTTTAGTATTAGAGGACAACACCACTTTTAATTACAAATGCGATAATTATTACAATAAAGACGCAGAGGCAGGGATTATTTATAATGACAAAGATTTAAATATAGATTGGCAACTAACCTCAAACAATTTGATTATATCAGAAAAAGATTTGGTGTTGCCAGAATTTAAAAACGCCAAATTATGAAAAAAGTTGTAGTACTAGGCGCCAATGGGCAATTAGGACAAACACTTCTGGATATTGTAAAGAATGAGCGGTACCAGTTCTTTTTTTTTTCAAAAGAAGATATAGATATAACTAATAAAGAAAGCTTAGACGTTTTATTTAAAAAATCAGATTTTGAATATTGTATCAACTGTTCTGCATATACTAATGTAGAGGCTGCAGAAACGGATATTGAACAAGCTTTTTTGGTCAATGCTAAAGGAGTAAAGCATATTGCTGAAGTTTGTAATTTGAGTAACGTAAAGCTTATTCATATTTCTACTGATTATGTCTTTGATGGAGAAAAAAAATCACCATATAAAACGGATGACGAAACCAACCCATTAAATCAATACGGGAAATCTAAACTTAAAGGAGAACTGTATATTCAAAGTATATTAAAAGAGCACTTTATCATTAGAACATCTTGGTTATATTCTATTTATGGAAAAAATTTTCTTAAGACTATAATCAATAAAGTTGATGAAAATAAGGAGTTAAAAATTACAACAGAAGAAGTTGGCACACCGACTAGTTGTATTGATTTATCTAATTTTATTATCCATTTAATTACTAAACAAAACACTTCATACGGAATTTATAACCTTTCGGCTAAAGGGCAAACCACGTGGTATGGATTTGCCCGAGAAATTACGTATCATTACAGCCCAAAAAAAATGAACCTTATCCAACCAGCGGATCATTTTAAGACAGTTGCCAAAAGACCTAAATACACTGTATTAGATATGACTAAAACAAGTGAATTTTATGATGAGATAAAAAACTGGGAGGCGAGTGTTAAAGACATTGTAGACCAACTAACTTTAGAAAATAATCAATAAAATGACAAGTATTTTAGATAACAAAAATATTCAAACGGCAACAAAAGCCGCCCTAGAAGCTGGTGATGTTATAATGCAAATCTATGATTCAGTCTTTGATGTTGAATATAAAGATGATAAATCTCCACTAACCGAAGCAGATAAAAAAGCAAATGATGTTATAAACGCTTTTTTAAAGCAAACGGATTTTCCTATAATTAGTGAAGAAAATAAGCAGACGGACTATAACATAAGAAAAACATGGAATAGTTGCTGGGTTGTAGACCCTGTAGACGGAACCAAAGAATTTATTAAGCGTAATGGTGAGTTTACTGTTAATATAGCTCTTGTTGAAAATGGGAAACCAATACTAGGAGTCATTTACGTGCCAGCGACTAAAACACTTTACTATGCAGATACTAATTTAAAGAAAGCATACAAAGCTAGTTTAAGTTCTCATAACCAAACTATAGATTCAATTATCAATAAATCTCAACCTTTAATTCCTAAAGACAATAATTCAAACAACATAGAAGTTGTTGGAAGTAGATCTCACATGAACCAAGACACACTTGATTATGTAGAAGCACTAAAAAAAGACGGCAAGCAGGTGGAAATTGTTTCTAAAGGAAGCTCATTAAAATTCTGCCTAGTCGCAGAAGGTAAAGCAGACGTTTATCCACGTTACGCACCTACGATGGAATGGGATACTGCCGCTGGGCAAGCCATTTGCAATGCTGTAGGCTTAAAAGTTATTTCTAAAGAAACAAATAAATCTTTGGCTTATAATAAAGAAAACCTACTTAATAGTTATTTTTTAGTAAGCAAATAAATGGCAGATATTTCTTACAAAAGACATATAGCAAAGACCATTACGTGGAGAGTCATAGGAACTATAGATACCATTATTTTATCTTGGGTTGTAACAGGTAATCCCTTAGCAGGTCTAAAAATAGGTTTAGCAGAAGTTACTACTAAGTCTATATTATATTATCTTCATGAGCGTGTATGGTTTAAAATTAACTTAAGTAAAGAAGGTGTATTATTAGAAAGTAGAAAACGCCACCTAGCAAAGACCATTACTTGGCGCGTTATTGGTACTATAGATACAATGACTTTAGCTTGGATTATTTCAGGTAACCCATTAGCTGCACTACACATAGGTTTAGCAGAAATAATCACAAAAATGATATTGTATTACGTGCACGAGCGTGCGTGGTATAAAATAAATTTTGGATTAACCCAAAGAAATAAAAATTGAAATGGCTAAAAATATAATTCCCCATACTTACCAAGTCGCTTTAAACGATAGAATTAAAACAAATGGGCATAAATCGTTACTATTATGGTTTACAGGTTTGTCAGGTTCTGGTAAATCAACGATTGCAAACGTTGTTGAACAAAAATTATTTCAGAACGATATTAAAACCTATACTTTAGACGGCGATAATATAAGAAAAGGAATAAACAAAGACCTTGGTTTTTCACCAGAGGATAGAACAGAAAATATTAGGCGAATAGCAGAGGTGTCCAAATTAATGATTGATGCTGGTTTAGTAGTTTTGGGCGCATTTGTATCCCCTTATAAAAAAGACCGCGAGAACATTAAAAGTATAGTTAAAGATGTTAACTTTGTTGAAATTTTTATTAATACTAGCGTAGAAGAATGTGAACGTAGAGACGTTAAAGGACTCTATAAAAAAGCTAGAGCTGGCGAAATTAAAAATATGACAGGTATTTCCGCTCCTTATGAAGCGCCAGAAAATCCTGATATAGAAATAAAAACAGAAAACGAATCTATAGAAGCAGCTGCTCAGAGAGTCGTTGACTTTATAACACCAAAATTGTCAGAGTTACAATGAGTAAGTATTATTTAAATTATTTAGACGAATTAGAAAGTGAAGCTATTTTTGTTTTACGAGAAGTATGGGCTCAATTCGATAATCCCGTAATATTATTTTCGGGAGGAAAAGACTCTATTTTAGTTACACATTTAGCAAAAAAAGCATTCTATCCTGCAAGGATACCATTTCCATTAATGCACGTAGACACAGGGCATAATTTTCCTGAGACCATAAAATTTAGAGATGATATCATTAAAGAATTGGGAGCACAACTTATAGTGGGTTCTGTTCAAGACTCTATTGATGAAGGTCGTGTTGCAGAAGAGAAAGGTAAAAATGCCACAAGGAACGCCTTGCAAATAACAACACTTTTAGATGCCATAGAATCTAATAATATAGACTGCGCTATTGGTGGTGGAAGACGAGACGAAGAAAAAGCCAGAGCAAAAGAACGTTTCTTTTCACATAGAGATGATTTTGGGCAATGGGATCCAAAGAACCAACGACCAGAACTCTGGAACATTTTTAATGGAAAGCATTTTGAAGGAGAGCACTTTAGAGCGTTTCCTATAAGTAACTGGACAGAAATGGACGTTTGGAACTATATAAAAAGGGAAAATATAGCCATCCCATCTTTATATTTTGCTCACGAAAGAGAAGTGGTTTGGAGACAAGACAGTTGGATACCTAATTCTGAGTTTTTAATCCTTGAAGACCATGAAGAAATCGTAACCAAGAAGATACGTTTTAGAACTTTAGGTGATATTACCATAACAGGTGGTATAGAATCAGATGCAGATACGTTAGAAAAAATTGCTGATGAGGTTTCGGGTATGCGCCAGACAGAGCGTGGTAACCGAAGCGATGATAAACGTTCAGAATCTGCAATGGAAGACAGAAAAAGACAAGGCTATTTTTAAAGAAGACAAACATGTTAGATAATAATCAACTATTAAGATTTACAACAGCAGGAAGCGTTGATGACGGTAAGAGTACATTAATTGGGCGCTTACTGTACGATTCTAAGTCTATATTCGAAGATCAACTAGAAGCAATAGAAAACACAAGTAAAAAGAAAGGTCACGAAGGTGTAGATCTTGCTTTATTTACGGATGGATTGCGTGATGAAAGAGAACAAGGTATAACCATAGACGTTGCGTATAGGTATTTTACAACGCCTAAGCGTAAGTTTATAATAGCGGACACACCAGGTCATATTCAATATACCAGAAACATGGTAACCGGTGCTTCTACAGCTAACGCAGCAATAATTCTTGTTGATGCTAGACATGGAGTTATTGAGCAAACTAAACGTCATTCCTTTATAGCATCATTATTACAGATTCCTCATGTCATTGTTTGTATCAACAAAATGGATTTGGTGGATTATAAAGAAGACGCATACAATAAAGTTATTCAACAGTTTGAAGAATTTTCTTCAAAACTATTAGTGCATGATATACGTTTCATCCCTATTAGTGCACTTAATGGCGACAATGTGGTTAACCGATCAGAAAATATGAATTGGTATCAAGGCGCACCTTTATTACACACTTTAGAAACTATGCACATCAGTAGTGATATAAATAAAGTGGACGCAAGGTTCCCAGTGCAAACAGTCTTAAGACCGCAAAGCGACGATGACAATAGAGACTATAGAGGATATGCAGGTCGTGTAGCAAGTGGAATATTTAGGGTTAACGATGAGGTTACTGTGATGCCTTCAGGCTTTACGTCAAAGATTAAGTCTATAGATGTGCTGGATAAATCATTAAATGAAGCTTACGCACCAATGTCAGTGTCCTTAACGCTTGAAGATGATATTGACATTAGTCGTGGAGATATGATTGTAAGATCCAATAATAAGCCAGAAGCGCTTCAAGATATAGAAGTTATGCTTTGTTGGTTGAACGACGATGCAGCTAAGCCAAGAGCTAAATACAGTATAAGACATACTAGTAATGAGCAAAAGGCAATGATTAAAGAGGTGATTTATAAAATAAATATCGAAACTTTAGACCGTAATACGGAAGATAAATCACTTAACATGAATGATATCTCTAAGGTAAAAATAAGAACTACAAAACCTTTAATGGTTGATCCTTACAGAGAAAATAGAACTACAGGAAGCATCATTTTAATAGATGACGCAACTAACGAAACTGTTGCTGCGGGTATGATTGTTTAATGAGTCTAACATCAATACCTTTTTTAAATTAATAATTTAGTTAAAATTGATTTTACCTTTAGTTTAATTGGTTTATTAATTGTTGATTTGTAATTGCGTATGGTAATACAAGATTTATGAAAAAAACAGCATTAATAACTGGTGTTACAGGTCAAGACGGAGCATATCTTAGCGAATTTCTCTTAAAAAAGGGCTATATAGTACATGGAGTTAAAAGAAGATCATCGCTTTTTAATACAGGCAGAATAGATCATTTGTATCAAGATCCTCATGAAGAGGATCAAAATTTCTTTTTACATTATGGGGATTTAACAGATAGTACTAATTTAATAAGGATTATCCAAAATGTTAAGCCCGATGAAATTTACAATTTGGCGGCCATGAGCCATGTTCATGTGTCTTTTGAAACGCCAGAATATACAGCAAATGCAGACGGTATAGGTACATTAAGGATTTTAGAAGCCGTAAGAATATTAGGTTTAGAAAAAACAACAAAAATTTACCAAGCCTCAACTTCAGAACTTTATGGTAAGGTACAAGAAGTGCCGCAAACTGAAACGACGCCGTTCTACCCAAGAAGCCCTTACGCAGTTGCTAAAATGTACGCGTATTGGATTACAGTAAATTATAGAGAAGCCTATGGTATGTATGCCTGTAATGGTATTTTGTTTAATCATGAATCACCAGTAAGAGGAGAAACTTTTGTAACCAGAAAAATTACAAGAGCCACATCTAGAATTGTCTTAGGCATGCAAGATAAAGTATACCTTGGTAATCTCGATGCTCAACGAGATTGGGGACATGCAAAGGACTACATTAGGATGATGTGGATGATTTTGCAGGCAGAGCAACCAGAAGACTGGGTCATAGCAACAGGAAAAACCACCTCTGTAAGAGATTTTGTAAAGATGTGTTTTAGTCATGTCGGTATTGAGTTGGATTTTAAAGGAAAAGGTGCTAATGAAAGGGGTTATATAAAGGCTTGCAATAACAAAGACTACCAGATCCCAATAGGAAAAGAGGTTGTATCTGTAGACGAAAAATATTTTAGACCAACAGAAGTAGATTTATTAATAGGTGATGCTACAAAAGCCAGAGAGAAGTTAGGTTGGATACCAGAATACGATTTGCCAGCCTTGGTTGAAGATATGATGTCTAGTGACCTAAAATTAATGCAAAAGCAACAATACCTCAAGGATGGAGGCTATCAGGTTAAAAATTACTTTGAATAGAGATGCATAAAGATTCAAAGATATATGTTGCAGGGCATCGCGGTTTGGTAGGTAGCGCAATATTAGAAAATTTAAAAGCTAAAGGTTATACTAATATAATAACCAAAACACATACAGAACTCGACCTAACCAATACAGAAAAGACAAGGAAGTTTTTTGAAATAGAGAAACCAGAATATGTCTTTCTAGCAGCAGCTAAAGTTGGAGGTATCATTGCAAATAATACGTATCGCGCAGATTTTATTTATCAAAACTTGATGATTCAGAATAATGTAATTCATCAAAGTTATTTAAATGGAGTAAAAAAATTATTGTTTTTAGGAAGCACATGTATTTATCCTAAAAATAGCCCTCAGCCAATGAATGAAGCGTATCTGTTAACAGATACCTTAGAATACACAAACGAACCCTATGCTATTGCTAAAATAGCAGGTATTAAGATGTGCGAAAGCTATAATTTGCAATATGGCACAAATTTTATCTCTGTAATGCCTACAAACCTATATGGGCCAAATGATAATTTTGATTTAGAGAAATCCCATGTTTTACCTGCATTAATCCGAAAGATTCATTTAGCTAAATTGATCAGTGAATCAAAATACGATGAGGTTTTAAAAGATTTAGGCTTAAAAACAATTGAAGAAGCCAAAACCTATTTGGCATCATTTGGTGTTTCTGCAAACAGTGTTGAAATATGGGGGACAGGAAAGCCCAAAAGAGAGTTTTTATGGTCAGAAGATATGGCGGATGCTTGTGTTTTTTTGATGGAGAAAAGGGATTTTAAGGATACATTTTCGGAAAGTGAAACAGAAATAAGAAATACCCATATTAATATCGGTACAGGTGAGGATATCTCTATAAGGGATTTAGCCAAAACCATAAAAGATATTATAGGTTTTACAGGTGAACTTGTTTTTAATACTGAAAAACCAGATGGTACTTTGCGTAAATTAACCGATGTTTCAAAGTTGAATGGTTTAGGCTGGAAGCATAAAGTGGACTTAAGAGAGGGTATAAGGATATTGTACGATTGGTATATAAGTAATAATTCTAAACCCTTACTTTAAAATCAAATCCAGAAGTTGTACTGCAATAATGACCAATAAAACCAGCAGTAAATTAGTATTAATAAACAGATTTTTATTGAGTAAAACAATAGTTACAGTAAGATCTGTATAATGGTTAATATAAATTTGAAATAACTATACCTATTACATCTGTATTTTCGAGTTTGAAAATAAAAATAAGCACTAGCTGAAACCTCTTTGAGACATTTTTAAATAAAATAGTTGTTGAATTACAGGGAATATGAAAGAAAAACTAATATTTTAAAATTATAAGTTTATTTATTTTGTCAGAAAAACCAACCTTTATAGTTATTTTTATTTTATGTTATTTATTCTCCTGTGAAAATGAAGGTAATTATTATTCTATTTCTGCCTATTCAAAGGATGGTGCAGTAAATGCAGTTATCGAGATACCAGCAGGTAGTAACGTAAAAAAAGAGTATGACCCAAGTGCCAATACATTTTACGTGGATCAAGAAAACGGAAAGGACAGAGTGATTAATTTTTTACCCTACATAGGCAATTACGGTTTTATACCATCAACCTATTCTGATCCAAAAAAAGAGGGTAATAGTTTTTTAGCCCTACGGATTCAAGGGGCTTATCCGGACAGAGTAGACGCTGTTTTTAATTTAGATAGTGGTAAGTTAAAAAATGTGAAAAAGGCAGGCAGATTTGAAAATGAAAACGCAAAAATTGAACCTTTAGGAAATGGTTATTATAAGTGTGTATTAACTGGCAAAATAAATGCTTCTAACGTTTCGTTGCTTATAGGAACTACATCAAAAGAAAACAAAATTTTAAGTTGGGAAGCTAAGTCTGAGGACTCAAAAAGTGTGAAAATAATACCATCTAGTCTAAAATTGGAAATCCTTTGAATTTAATTAGGTGATAAAAAAATTTTTAAAAGATAAGGAGTCTAAGGTTTTAGTAGATAATTACTTATCCTTATTAATACTGCAAGGTGCAAACTACCTTTTACCATTATTGATTTTACCCTTTCTTGTAAGGGTATTGGGTACAGACAAGTTTGGACTTGTAATGTTTGCGCAAGCGCTGTCAGTATTTCTTACGGTTTTTGTAGATTTTGGTTTTAATATAAGTGGCACGAGAGAGGTATCTCTGGCAAGAAATAATAATAAAAAACTTTCCGAGATCTTTAGTGCCATAATATTCATAAAGCTATGTTTAACTATAGTCGCACTCGCCATATTATTCTTTGTTATTAATATTTTTACAAGATTTAGTATAGATAAGTCTGTTTATCTATTTAGTTTTGGGATTGTAATAGGTCAGGCTATTTTTCCTGTTTGGTTCTTTCAAGGCATAGAGAAGATGAGATTTATTACGCTAGTTAATATTTCTGCTAAACTCATTTTTACACTACTTGTTTTTATTTTAATAAGGCAGGAGTCAGATTATATTTATGTGCCTGTTTATAATTCTTTAGGATTTATAATTGCTGGATTTTTAGGATTAATCTTTAGTTTTAAGTATGTAAAATTTAAAGCCCCTAGCTATACAATGGTAAAAAGATTAGTGGCAGAGAGCTCTAGTTTGTTTGTGTCTAATTTTGCCACAACACTCTATACGTCTAGTAATGTTTTTATCCTAGGTATTTTTACAGGAAATACTATTGTCGGTGTATATGCTAGTATGGAAAAACTAATATTAGCGGTAAAAAATTTTTATGTCCCACTTTACCAAGCTATGTATCCTTGGATGGCCAAACAATTGGATAAAGATAAAGTGAAAAACATAAAAAAGATTACACCTTATATTATAGTTACGGGCTTACTAATTACTGCTATTATTCTAATTTTTGGTAAATCTATCTTAAACTTAGTTTATGATGATACCTTAATAGAAAGTTATGTTGTAATTTTTAAAATACTTAGTTTTATTGCTATTTTTTCTGGATTAAATATGTTGTATAATGCGTTGTATTTTCCGGCCATAAAAAAATATAAAATTAGAATGAATATTATGATTGCAGGAGGTGCTGTAAACTTGTTGCTAAGTTTAATACTTGTAAAGCTTTATGGTATTTATGGAACAGCAATTACTGTTACATTTACAGAATTTGTACTTTTGATTTTAGGCTTTTATTTTTTTAAAAGAGAGCAGAAATTTTGAAAAAACTAATCATTTTACAAACTGCAGCACCTCATTATAGAAAGGGTATTTATTCCTATTTAAATCTTGAATTAGGTGATTATTTTAAACTATATTCGGGTAAAAGCTATTTTGAAAAATCAATTACTACAGATAAAACGATATCTTTTATAAAACCAGTTAAAAACTTCTATTTTTTTAATAGACGCTTGCTTTTCCAAATGGGTATGTGGCATCAGGTTTTTAAAAAGAACACTATGGTTTTGGAAATGAATCCAAGGATTATTTCCAACTGGCTCATTTTAATAATTCGTAGACTTTTGTTAAAAAAAACGGTACTTTGGGGACATGCTTGGCCTAGAAATGGTAAAAAAAGTAAAACAGATCTTGTTAGGCATTTTATGCGACTTTTAGGTAACGAAATTATAGTTTATACACAGACCCAAGCTAATGAACTTAAGCAGAAAATGCCTAAGAAGAAGATAACTGCGGCACCTAATGCATTGTACTTAAAAAAGAATATGCTTTATAATGAAGATAATAGACTTATAACAAATCTTATTTATGTTGGACGATTATCCAAAGCTAAAAAAGCATTTTTTTTAGTTAAAGCATTCCATGAAGCATTAAGTGAGATACCCAATACGTGTCATCTAATTATTGTTGGTGAGGGTGAAGAGAAAATAGATATAGAAAACTACATTATAAAGAATAATTTAAAAGAAAGAATTAGCCTTAAAGGACATATTTCTGATTTAAAGACATTAGAAAAACTTTATGCGACTTCGTTATTTAGTATTTCGCCAGGTTATGTAGGCCTATCTATTACACAAAGCTTTAGTTTTGGCACACCAATGATAATATCTAGGGAAGAAAATCATTCTCCTGAGATAGAGGCAGCCTTAAAAGGTGTTAACGCTTTATTTTTTGAAACAAATAGTAAAGCTTCTTTTAAGGAGACCTTAAAGTGTGCTTTTCAGCAAAAATTAAGTTGGATTAATAAGCGCCAAGAAATCTGCCAATTTTGCAAGAATACCTATTCAACAGAAGCAATGGCTAAAACATTTTTAAATGTCATAAAATAAATGAGTTTAAGAAATATTTTTTTGGTAGTTTATGTTATTATAAGTTCAATTCTATTCATCACATTTCGTTGTGATCCTATGGTATGGACAACATTCTTTGTCAGTTTTATTATTGTTTCTATCATAGTATATTATCATTTATTTGTTGAAAAGCATTTTTCCCCATTTATCTCAGCCTACATCGTTTTTACATATTTATTCTTTTTACTCGCGCCTATTATACAAATAGGCGGTTTTAAAGACGGAGTTGGCAAATATGCTACCAATTTAGATTATAAAGTTGATTTAACACTAAAAACCAATGGCTTAATAATTTTGTTTAATCTTATTTTTTTTCTGTCCTATTTTTTCATAAAAAAAAGATTCACTAGGAAGATTATACAACCCAAACAATTAAAACAAGAAAGAGTATTGCCATTAACCATATTTGTGCTTTTTACAATAAGTATATTGGTTTATTTCGTTACAAAAGACTTTATAGAAGATGAGTTATATAGGCCAAGTTGGCAAATATCATCATATTCTATTTTTGAATTACTACTTCAAAAAAAGGTATTGTTTATGATACCTCTTGCGGTTATAATTTTATGTTATCAATATTTTAAAAACCATAAAAAAATAAATAACAACACATTAATTATCGCTCTAATATTAGTGATATCATTTTTTATTCTACTTTGGTTTAAAAATCCAATGACAGAGAAACGAAATGCCTTAGGGCCTATTTATATAGCTTTAATATTTTTATTCTTTCCAAAAACTTTAAACTCTAATGTAAAAGTTTTATCATTTTTGTTTTTTGCAATGATTATTTTATTTCCTCTTTTTCAGGTAATAACGCACATAGATTATTCTTTTGAGTATATTGTTAATAATCCAGAAATACTTTCAGAAGAGTTTGCAAAATCTAATTTTGCCACAACATTTAACACCCTCAATTATGATGCATTTTCTAACATTTCAGCAACAATAGATTATGTTTCTTATAATGGTTTTGCTTATGGGTATCAACTATTAAGCGGGCTTTTATTTTTTGTGCCAAGAGCAATATGGACGTCTAAACCTATATCTACAGGAGAACTTATTGGCAACTATATAGTAGAAGAATATAATTTTAATTTCACTAATCTTGCAAACCCACTGGTGTCTGAAGGTTATATAAATTTTGGCATCTTTGGTGTTTTACTAATGTCTATAGCCTTAGCTTATTTTATGGTAAAACATTTAATATGGTTAAATAGAGATGATCAGTTAAAGAGGATCATGGCGTTTTACTTTGCCATACATTTAATTTTTTTATTAAGAGGAGATTTTACCAATGGTTACACGTATTATATAGGTACGTTAATGGGAGTATTTTTAATTCCCAAAATCGTCCATAAAAGTATTAAATTTGCCCTAAAAAAGTAATGATGGTACTAACAGACAGTTTTAAGTTTAAATTGCTTAATATTAGTCTATTTATAATGTTTTCTTTACCTGTAATACCAGATTACATTAGACCTTACGCTATAATCTTTCTGGGATTATCATTACTGATAGCAAATATTAATAGGTCATTTAATTTTAACCTAAAGTTTTTTTTAATAAATTCTGGCATATATGTGCTAATGGCACTTAGTTTGTTTTATTCAGAAAATTTAGACTATGGATTTAATAAGCTAGAGACCATGGCTTCTTTAATAGTGCTACCTTTATTATTTTCTTTCTTTCCAAAATTTGCACTAAAAAAAGTAAAGGCGAACCTTAGTAATTATTTGTTAATATATAGTATTGCAATTTTAATATATAACATTATTTCTCTGGTATATCATTTTGGACACTATGGTAAAACAACACTAATTCATTACCCTACAGTTAATCGAATTGCGCAAGGCCCATACAATATACATCCTATATATTTATCTATGCACATATGTACAGCCATTCTGTTTTCATTTTTTATTCTCAAAAAATTAAAAACGAAGTGGAAAATTGCACTAATGGTTGTATTAGATTTTGTTCTTTTATTTTTCCTTTTTGTTTTATTAAAAAAAGGGCTAATCATCGTTTTAGGTTTTACTTCTATAATATTTGTCTTATTTCAAAGAAGTAAAAAATTACTGTATGTTGGTTTTGCTTTAATAGCAATTAATGTTGTTATAATTATAAGCATACCGCAATACCGTAGTAAGTTTATGGAGTTAACTAAAATTGAAGATGTTAATAAAGGAGGCCCTACTTCTACCAATATTAGATATACAATATATAGGTCTGCATTGTATAATTTTTTAAAATCTCCTTTAATTGGTTATGGTTTAGGAGATCATAAAGATGTACTTTTAGAGGGTTTTAAAGAAAAATCTAAGGAGCTCTATAAAAACAGGTATAATACCCATAATCAATACATTAGTTTTATGCTGTCTTTAGGAATAATTGGATTACTTTACTTTCTTTACTTCTTAGGCTTTAATTTGGTGTTAGGTATACGATATAATAATCAACTCTTAATTTTGTTGGTTGTTTTTTATGGAATGATAATGCTTTTTGAAAATATATTGGAAAGAGAAAACGGAGTTATTTATTTCAGTTTCTTTATTAACTTTTTCGGGTTGATGTCTTATTATGAACACCAAGACCGTAAAAATAAAACACTAAATATTTAACTATGAGAATAATCCATATTGTAGAGGATTACTCAATAACAAGTGGTGGAATACGAACCGTGGTTAAAAGTCTCCACGAACAGCTCCTATTACATAAATATAACTCATTAGTAGTAACCCCTTTCTTTGAAGAAAAGGATGAGGGGATAGTAGCTATACCAATGAAAAAGAAAAACCCATGGGTTTATTCTAGCAAATTGGATAGTATTTTAAGAAAGCTCCACAATGAATCAAGTATTGATGTAATTCATATACATGGAGTATGGATGCATCCTCAATACTATGCTAGTAAATTTGCATATAAAAACAACATATCTTTTGTCATATCTTTTCATGGTATGTATGAGCCTTGGTTGTGGAAATCTGGAAATCTAAAAAAAAGATTATATTCAAGATTTTTAACAAACAAATATTTTAGTAAAGCCAAAGTTATACACTCTATTACAAATTCTGAGACTTCCAATTTAAGCAAGACTTTTAAAGAAGCCGATATTATTGAAATACCTAACCTTATACGTTTTAGAAATTTAAAGTCAGTTGGTTCAGAAAAAGATAAGTCTAACTATATTTTGTTTCTTGGAAGATTGGATCCTATTAAAGGTATAGATTTATTAATCGATGCTTTTCATAGAATCAGTAAAAATGATGATCTTTTATTAAAAATAGCAGGCCCTATAAATAGTTATAAAGAAAAATTGCAAAATCAAGTTGAACAGTTGTCTTTAGAAAATAAAGTTGAGTTTTTGGGTTTGGTTAAAGGTATAGAAAAGCAAAAACTTTTTGAAAATGCTCTAGCATTGGTAGCGCCATCATATTCCGAAGTTATTGGTATGGTAAATTTAGAATCAGCTCTTTTTGGAACAGTAGTAATTACAACTCATGCAACGGGTTTAAGTAAAGACTGGTCAAAAAATGGGGGGTTTTTAATAAATCCAAATATAGATGAAATTGCCAAAGCGCTACAAAAAGTTCTAAGTTGGGATAACAGCACACTTAAAGAAAAAGAGAGCCAACTAAAACAGTTTGTGAGGAAGAATTATTCTTGGGAAGAAAGATTTATAGATTGGGAGAATTTATATAAACATGTTTGCAAATAATTATGCGTAACATTCAAAACTTAAAAGCATTTAAAACACCCAAGTCATTTAGAGGAAAGGGTGTTTTATATGTTCAATTATGGTGGTTGGTGCAAGCTACATTATTTAAGTGGTCACCTCAATTTATGTATAGTTGGAGACGTTTCTTATTAAGAATGTTTGGTGCTAAAATTGGTAAAAAAGTTATAATTAGACCTTCCGTAGAAATTACGTATCCATGGAAAGTCTCAATAGGTGACTATAGTTGGGTTGGCGATGATGTAGTACTTTATTCATTGGGCGAAATAGAAATTGGATCTAATACAGTAGTGTCTCAAAAATCTTATATATGTACAGGGTCACATCATTATAATTCTGAAACCTTTGAGATTTATTCTAAAAAAGTAACCATCGGTAATAAATGTTGGTTAGCTACAGATGTTTATGTTGCTCCCGCAGTTACTATTGGCGATTTTACAGTTGTTGGGGCTCGTAGCAGTGTGTTTTCTGATTTGCCAGCAAATAAAGTCTGTGTAGGTAGCCCTGCTAAAGCTATAAAAGACAGAGCCTAGTGAAGATAAAAAACATTACTTTTATTAGCCTAAACTATGCACCCGAAGACACAGCTATAGGCTTGTATTCTACGCAATGGGTTGAGTACTTAAAAAATAAGGGATTTAAGGTTACTGTAGTAACTGCATTTCCGTATTATCCAAAGTGGGAGATTTCGCAAGCGTACAAAAACAAAAAAACATTCCTAAAAGAAGAAAATGACGGCATAAAAATTTTGAGGTACAAACAATATGTACCCAAAACACCAAGTTTTTTAAAACGAATAATCCATCTTTTAGATTTTACTTTTGGGTCTTTTATTAACCTTAATAAAATAAAGGACTGTGACCTTGTAATTTCAATAGTACCCTTTACAACATCTGCATTTTTGGGTTATCTCCATAAAAAAAGACATGGTGCAAAATTATGGGCACATATACAAGATTTTGAGTTTGATGCGGCACTACAAACGGGAGTAGGCAAAAAGAAAAATTATTTTTTTTCGCCGTTATTTTCATTAGAAAAATGGCTTTTTTCAAGGCCAGATTTGGTAAGTACAATAAGCCATACCATGCTTAAAAAACTGTCTCTTAAAAGTAGTGCAGATCAATTTTTTATGCCAAACTGGATCGATGAGAAGGAAATCAACCCTAGCACATCCAAGACGCATCCCTACCTAAATACCAATAAAATTAAAATCTTATACTCTGGTAATATTGGCGATAAGCAAGATTGGGAAATATTTCTACAGTTTTGTAAGGATATTGACAAATCTACGTATGAAATTGTTGTAGTTGGTGATGGATCAAAAAAGGATTGGCTGGTCTCCAAAATTGAATCATTTAATAATGTTAAGCATTATCAACCTGTGCCCTTTAAAGAGCTGTCGGACCTCTTATGCAGTGCAGATGTACATATACTATTTCAAAAATCAGAAGTTTTGGATACCGTTATGCCGTCTAAGGTACTAGGCATGATGGCTAGTTCTAAATTATCAGTAATTATCGGTAACGATAAATCCGAGGTAAAGACTATATTTAAGAATTCAGATTCAGGTTTATACTTTTCGAGCTACTCAAAAAGTATTATTGAGACTATTAATAATTTTATCAATGACAAAGCGCGCTTACATCAAAATGGAATTAATAGTAGAACATATGTAATAGAAAATTTTTCTAAAAATACAATTCTTAAGAAAATGTATGAGAAATTAGTACAGCTATAGTTATACACCGTAATCAAAGATTAAAATACAATTGCAAAACATATAATTTTAACTTAACTTTCATAAAATAAACCACGTTCAACTCAAAATTAGATTTACAGGGAAAACAACTACTTTTAACGCCATTTTTAATTTAGAAATTTGAGTTTATTTAAACACGGACGATATTCAGGGTATTTAAGACCCATTTCCTATTTGATAGATTTATGTGTAATCAATTTTTTGGCTACGCTTTATCTACTTAATGTAAGTGTTCCATTTGTTTTTTTACTGGTTATTTCCTCTGGTTGGGTGTTGTTGTCTATTTATTCAAAATTTTACGAGGTATATAGATATACAAGACCAGTAAATATTTTGGCTTTAATATTTAAACAAGCCCTATTATTTTTATTATATGTTTTTGCATTTTCAGGCTTGTATTATGAGCTTAATATCTATCCTAAACCCATCGTAAAATACACACTTATTTGTTTTGCGTTTATTACCGTTTTTAAGTTTGCCATCTACTATCTTTTACAGCGTTACAGGGTCTCTTTTGGTGGTAATTACAGAAAAACAGTAATATTTGGAGTTAATAAAAAAACGTTAGCATTAGAGAGTTTTTTTAACAAAAATCCTGAGTACGGATATCAGCACGAAGAAACGTTTAACATTAAAACTAAAGCACATACGTTAGAGGATTGTTTTAATTATATCTTAGATCAAAAAGTTGATGAAATTTATTGTTCTATTTCAGAACTTACTAATGCCCAGATAGCTGATATTGTAGATTTTGCAGATAATAATTTAAAAATATTGAAGTTTATCCCAGATAGTAAAGAAATCTATTCTAAAAAGTTGAGGTATGAGTACTATGATTATATACCAATTCTAACGTTAAGAAACATTCCTTTAGAAGAGCACTTTAATACAATTATAAAGCGTGGTTTTGATATTTTATTTTCAAGTTTAGTAATTCTATTTATACTTTCGTGGCTAACGCCATTAATTGCTATTTTAATTAAATTAGAGTCTAAGGGCCCTGTGTTTTTTAAGCAATCTAGAAACGGCTTTAACTTTAAAGAGTTTGATTGTTACAAGTTTCGTTCAATGACACCAAATAGCGATGCTAACTTATACCAAGCCACAAGAGGAGACGAACGCGTAACTAAGGTTGGTAAAATTATTAGAAAAACTAGTATAGATGAACTTCCTCAATTTTTTAATGTACTCTTTGGCGACATGTCTGTAGTAGGTCCACGACCACACATGGTAAGCCATACTAATATGTATGCTAAAAAAATAGATAAGTTTATGGTAAGGCATTTTGTTAAACCAGGTATAACGGGACTAGCACAGACTAGTGGTTTTAGAGGTGAGGTAGAAACAGACAAGGATATAATAGGCAGAGTTAAATATGATATCTTTTATATAGAAAACTGGTCATTATTGTTAGATATAAAAATTATTATTCAAACCTTTGTTAATGCGGTAAAAGGTGAAGATAAGGCATATTAAACCTATGGATCTCTTAGTCTCTGTAATAACACCAATGTTTAATAATGAGGCCGTAATTGTTGATACGGTCAATAGTGTAAGACAGCAAACCTACCCTCATTGGGAATTGATTCTAATAGATGATGCTTCTACAGACCATACAAATATCATTATACAATCCTTATTGGAGCAAGACACAAGAATTCAGCTCTATAAACATTTAAAAAACAAAGGAACATCCGAAGCACGTAATTTAGGGACCAAAATGGCTAAAGGCGATGTTATA
This sequence comes from uncultured Winogradskyella sp., assembly GCF_937958655.1. Classification (GTDB taxonomy): domain Bacteria; phylum Bacteroidota; class Bacteroidia; order Flavobacteriales; family Flavobacteriaceae; genus Winogradskyella. Next base: position 34,003 of record NZ_CALGNH010000020.1, read on the forward strand.
GCTTTTTTAGACGCAGACGACAAGTGGCATAAGTATAAGTTAGAATTACAACTTAAAGCACTTAAGAGTGCAGATGTATGTTTTGGTAGTTACGAATTAATTGATGAAAACTCAAAACCTCTAAATAAGAAAGTTAATGCCCTAAACACTTTAAGTTATAAAAAGCTTTTGAGAGCAAACTATATTGGCAATCTTACAGGAGTTTATAACGTAAATACCATAGGTAAGATTTATACAAAAGACTTAAAAAAAAGACAAGATTGGTTATTGTGGTTAGAAGCCTTAAGACGAAGTAAAAAACCTGCCATAGGTTTACAAGAGACCATTGCTTATTACAGAATTTCTAAAGGTTCATTGTCGTCTAATAAAACGAATCTTATTAAGCATAATTTTTATGCCTATCGGAAAGGTTTAGGGTATTCATATTTAAAATCTATAGTTTATATGGTGCTATTTTTATTTGAGCACCTCATCATAAAACGAAGATTAATTAGATCTATACCTTAGAAATAAACTGTTTTAGTTTGCCTGCTTTTGTGCGTTTTAAGACCTTTACTCTATTATATAGCACTTGTATACCAGGCTCTAAGTAATTTGTCATTTCAGAGCTAATTAGGGCTTTCTTTTCTGCAGAAAGTTCATCCTTACTAACATAATTAATTGTAAACTCATTTAGCGTATTTTGTACAATTGTAAATTCTGAAACATTTCCGTCGTTTTCAATAACACTTTTAGTAATGTAATAGAACGTAAGCCCAGCCGCCTTTTTACCGCTTGGCAAAACTGCTATATCATTTGTTCTACCTGTTAGTTTTTTAAGAATCGGTTTTTTTAAAGTACTGTTTTTAGATAGTGATCCAATATCGCCAATATCATAACGAATAAATGGATGGGCTTTATTGTAGAAAGAAGTAATGACTATTCTGCCTTCTTCACCATAAGGTAAAACACGGTTGTTTTCGTCTAAAATCTCAACATAAAGCGTTTCAGAATTAACCTGCCATTCATCTTTAGTATTTTCAAAAGCAATAAGATCTAGTTCAGATGCGCCATATTCATTAACTACTGGCACACCAAACTGTATTTCCATTAGAACTTTATCATCCTTAAAGAGCATCTCTGAGGTTACAATACAAACCTTAAGATTTGGGCATATGGTTTTTAAAACAATATTTTTTCGTTTTAAATATTTTGCAAATTGTACAATAGGACTTGTGTATCCGTTTATAAATTCAAAACGTGTATGTTTAAATTTTTTAACAGCAACATCAAATGATGTATCACTTAGGTCAAAAACTGAAAAACGATACCGATTACTAAACACATCCTTTAATCGTTCTTTGTAATACCCTTTTTTGTTTAAGGGGATGCCGTAAAATCTTGCCTGTTTAGAGGTGTTAAAATCTATATTATACCAAGAAAATCGGTTTATAATTTCTGCCCAAGTCATAGCATGGCACCATTTATCCTTTGCAAAAATAAAAGGATTACCAGAGCTGCCAGAGGTTTTATTTAGGTAAACATTTTTTGTGGTATACCCATTACTCAATCGATCTTCTATGGGTTGCTGCAAATGCTGCTTGGTGAGTATGGGTACTGTAGACCAGTTATTTATATCTATAGGGTCTCCAAACGATTTATAAAATGAATTGTTTTGTAAATGATAGCTTAAAATATCTTTTTGAGATGTTTTAATATAAGTTTCAAATTCAGAATCATTTTTTAACAAAATCTGGGATAACCTAGCCTTAGCTTTGTTAATATCAAAGCCATTTACTTTTAGGGTGAAGTCAAATAATCGCAAACCGTTTTTAGACTTAAGGTTTCCGTAAATTAATTGTTTTTTCAACTTAAAACCAATTATTTTTGCGCAAACAATTTGTAGATATGAATATTTTAGTACTTGGCTCAGGAGGTAGAGAACACACATTTGCATGGAAAATAGCACAAAGTGCTCATTGTAAGACCCTTTTTGTTGCACCCGGAAATTCTGGAACCGACGCCATAGCTACAAATTTAGATCTCGCTGTAACAGATTTTGATGCCATAAAAAATGCCGTACTTCATAATAGTATAGATCTTGTTGTGGTTGGCCCAGAAGATCCTTTAGTACAAGGCATTCATGATTTCTTTTTAAATGACGATGAAATTAAACATGTCTCCGTTATAGGACCTCAAAAAGCAGCTGCAGAACTCGAGGGAAGCAAAGAGTTTGCAAAGGAGTTTATGATGCGGCATAATATTCCGACAGCAGCATATAAAAGTTTTACTAAAAATAATGTTGAAGAAGGCTATAAATTTCTAGAAACCTTAAACCCTCCTTATGTTTTAAAAGCAGATGGATTAGCCGCAGGCAAAGGTGTTTTAATTTTAAATGATATAGATGAGGCTAAGACTGAATTAAAAAACATGCTTGTAGATGCTAAGTTTGGTGAAGCCAGTACCAAAGTAGTTATAGAAGAGTTTTTAGATGGTATTGAATTAAGTTGCTTTGTCCTATCGGACGGAAAGGACTATAAAATTTTACCAACAGCAAAAGATTATAAGCGTATAGGTGAAGGCGATACAGGATTAAATACTGGCGGTATGGGTGCAGTGTCTCCTGTACCATTTGCTACAACTGATTTTTTAAATAAAATTGAAAATCAAATCGTTAAGCCAACAATAGAGGGTTTTAAGAAAGACAACTTACCTTATGTTGGTTTTGTTTTTATTGGCTTAATAAAAGTGGGTAATGACCCTAAAGTTATAGAGTACAATGTAAGAATGGGTGATCCTGAAACGGAGGTGGTGTTACCTAGATTAAAGACTGATATTGTAGAAATTTTTAAAGCAATGTCTAATCAGACTTTAGCCAATATAGATATAGAAATAGATGAGCGTGCAGCAACTACAGTTGTATTAGTCTCTGGTGGTTATCCTGAAGCTTACCAGAAAGGAAAAGAAATAACAGGTATAGAGGCAGTAAATAACTCATTAGCTTTTCATGCAGGAGCTAAATTACAAGATGAAAAAGTAGTGACCTCTGGAGGACGTGTAATGGCCATAACCTCTTATGGCAACACTTACCAAGAAGCCATAAAAAAATCTTATCAAAGTATAGAACATATACACTTTGATAAGATGTATTATAGAAAAGATATAGGCTTTGACTTATAAATAAGAATGTGCAGAAATACTTTTATCTTCCTCGTTATTAGCATTATACTTTGCTAATTGCTTCATCCAATATACAAAAGCTACAAAACCAATAATCATAAAAATCCATGACATGGTGTTTGCAGTAAACCAACTTTCTAGTTCTAAAGCTCTAATGGCATCAAAAGGTGCAAATAATACATTTACAAACAAATCTTGTATGGCGTTAAAGAAATCTTTCATAACTTTTTAAATTTATGCGCTATGCAATTTAAATTATAGTTTATTTTTCAAATTAGTTTCTAATCCTTTATATTAAAAACTATAATTAAAGCAAAAATACAAAAACACGCTATGATTACAAGTATTTTTAATAAATCTAGACCAATTAACTATGTATTGGTAGCTATTTTTGTGTTCATTTATTTTTTGAGTCTTAATCTACAATTTTTAGTTAGTGATATTTCTTATGCATTAATAGGAATAGCAAGATTTCTCATAGTCCTTTTCATGATTTTTTTATTAGATTTTATAATCTCAAAAAACAATCTATCAAAAAATAACAGTTATGCCATATTAACCTTTGGCCTCTTGGTAGGTGTATTCCCAGAAATTTTTAAACATTCTAATTTATTGTTAGCTAATCTCTTTGTTTTATTTGCACTAAGACGCATTATTAGTTTACATTCTAATGTGAGTCTCAAAAAAAAATTATTTGATGCAGGATTTTGGATTATGATAGCAACGCTATTCTATTTTTGGTCAATTCTGTTTTTTTCTATTGTTATAGTGGCTTTAATATATCATTCTCAAAATGATATTAAAAATACAATCATCCCTTTTATCGGTATCGCCGTAGTATTGATAATTCTGTTAGTTTATAATATTATTTTTCATGATGTTTTTATAAGATATACTAACTTTCAGCCATTTGCTAGTTTGGATTTTACGGCATATAATAGCAAAGAGAACATTGTGAGATTAACAGTGTTTTTTACAACCTTACTATGGATACTAATTTATTTTTTTAGAGTACTTCCCGATAAAAATAATAAGTTAAAACCATCCTATTTTTTAATTGCATGGTCTTCTATTATAGCGGTCTTAATTACCGTTATAGCTCCGCTTAAAAATGGCAGTGAGTTTCTTTTTGTTTTTGCACCGTTTTCTATAATAATGGCTAATTATATTGAGGTAATTTCAGAAAAGTGGTTTAAAGAAATTTTTATAATATTATTAATAATAACGCCTATCATTAATTTATTGTTGTAGTTTATTACCAAAAGCTAAATCGCCAGCATCACCTAAACCAGGTACTATATACCCTTTATCATTAAGTATACTATCTATGGAGGCAATCCAAAGATGTGTAGCTGCATTAAATTGTTCTGACATGTAATCTACACCCTTTTGCGCACCAATAACGCTTACTAGATGGACTTCTTTGGGCGTACCAAAAGGTTTTAAAGCTTCAAACGTCGCAACCATAGACTGACCCGTTGCAAGCATTGGGTCTGCAAGTATAAGTGTTTTGTTTTCTAAATTAGGACAGGCCAAATACTCAACAACAATTTCAAAACTTTCAGGATGTTGTTTGTGTTGTCTGTATGCAGATATAAATGCGTTTTCTGCAGCATCAAAATAATTAAGTAAACCATTATGTAATGGTACACCTGCTCTAAGAATAGAGCATAATACAATGTCATTTTTGTGTAATACTGTTTCTGATAGCCCTAAAGGAGTTTCAATTGTATGATTTTCAAAATTCAAAGTTTTACTTAATTCATAACCCAAAATCTCACCAATACGTTCAATATTTCGTCTAAAACGCATACTGTCTTTTTGAATAGATTTATCTCTGATTTCTGCAATAAAAGTGTTTAATACAGAGGGTGTTTTAGATAGGTTATGAATATGCATCGGATTCGCTTTTTATTCAATTGCTAAGTTAATAATTCAAAGTATATTTGCATATTCTAAATTTTTTAAAATGTTTTCAGATAAAGCAAATGCCATATTTCAAGATGTCATTAAGACCTATAAAGTTTTAAATACAGTAGACCAACCATTTTCTAACAAGTATCATAAGGATGAAGATTTAATCGCTCATTTATTATACAGAAAATGTTGGATTGACACTGTTCAGTGGGCTTATGAAGACATAATTAGAGATCCAAATATAGATCCTGTTGCCGCATTAAAACTGAAGCGAATGATTGATGCATCAAACCAAGACAGAACAGATACCGTTGAATTTATTGATGGTTATTTCTTAAATAAATACAAAGACGTTGTTGTAAAGTCTGACGCTAAAATCAACTCAGAAAGTCCGGCTTGGGCAATTGACCGTTTATCAATTTTAGCGCTTAAGATTTATCATATGCATTTAGAAACAGTTAGAGATGACGCTTCTGACGCTCATAAAGCCGCTTGCCAAAAGAAGTTAGATGTATTGCTAGAACAGCGTGTAGATTTAAGTACGGCTATTGACGATTTATTAGAAGATATTTCTAATGGAGATAAATACATGAAAGTCTACAAGCAAATGAAGATGTATAACGATGATGAGCTAAACCCTGTTTTAAGAGGACAGAAATAATTTGAGACCTCGCAGGTTTCTCAAACCTTGCAGGTCTTTTCGAAGACCAGATGCAAACCATAAACCACATATTAGTCATTAGATTCTCTGCCATGGGAGATGTCGCTATGACTGTTCCAGTTTTAAGAGCTCTTACCAATCAATATCCTGATCTAAAAATAACTGTTGTAACTAGAGAATTTTTTAAGCCGTTCTTTAAAAACTTAGACAATATTGAAGTTTATGCTGCAGACCTTAAGGGAAAACACAAGGGCATATTGGGATTATATAAACTTTCAAAAGAATTGAATCGTTTAGAGTTTGATGCTGTTGCAGATTTACATAATGTCTTAAGAAGCAAAATCCTAAAGTTCTTTTTTACCAAAAAAAAGGTCGTACAGATTGATAAAGGCAGAAAAGAAAAGAAAGCTTTAACCTCTGGCAAACTTTTTGAACAGTTAAAAACTACCCATCAACGTTATGCTGATGTGTTTGAAAAGTTAGGCTATAAAATAGATTTATCCAAACCAAGTTTTCCTGAGAAAGTTGAACTACCTACACAAATAAAAAGTTTTATATCTAAATCTAATAATAGAACCATCGGAATTGCCCCATTTGCTGCTCATAAAAGTAAGATGTACCCATTAGAACAAATGGAAAATGTTATTGCTGAGTTATCCAAAACTTATAATGTTGTTTTGTTTGGTGGAGGGCAAAAAGAAGTAGAGATTTTAAACAAACTTGAAGCAAAATATAGCGATGTTAATTCAGTCGCTGGCAAATTAAATTTTGAAGAAGAACTAGCACTTATATCTAATTTAGACCTAATGCTGTCTATGGATTCTGGTAATGGACATTTAGCAGCCATGTATGGAGTAAAAGTAGTAACACTTTGGGGGGTCTCCCACCCTTTTGCAGGTTTTGCACCATTCAACCAACCTAAAGATTATGCTTTAGTGGCAGACAGGGAACACTATCCTTTAATACCAACGTCTGTATACGGCAATAAATTTCCAGAAGGCTATGAAAAAGCTGCTGGTAGTATTTCTGTTGATAAAATAGTATCAAAAATTAAAGCCGTTATTCCTGCATAGTCAGAAATTTGACTGAAAGAAGTTAATCAATTTATTTTGAGTTTTCGTTCCCTTCCTCCTGGGAAGAGCTAGGGATGGGCTTCTGGGCTTCACACATCATCATAATCCACCACAACATTTGGAGTCGTTGGATGTGCTTGGCATGTTAGTATTAAACCTTCTGCAACTTCACTGTCAGTAAGAATATTATTTTGTCGCATTGTAGCTTCACCATCAGTAAGTCTTGCAATACAACTACTACAAATACCACCTTGGCAAGAGTAAGGAGCATCGATATCTTGTTTTAAAGTAGCTTCTAAAATAGAAGCGTCTTGTGACATGGTAAACTCAAATTCCTCTTCATCAACCAGTACTTTAATTTTTGAGCTTCCATTCGGGACATCAATATCAGTTGTATTTTCAGCTTCAGTCGGAGCAGTAAATAATTCAAATAAAATATTAGAGTCTTTTACGTTATTTTCATTCAGCACATCTTTAACGGTGTGTATCATTTGCTCTGGACCACATAAATAAAATAACTCTACAGAAACACCTTTATACTTATTTTTCACAATGAGATTAACAGTACTTTTTTCTATACGACCAAATAAGGCATCATTTTCTTGAGCCTGGCTATAAATAAAATGTATGTGGAAACGATTGCCGTAGGTGTCTTTTAGTTTAAGTAAATCTTCAACAAACATGGCGTCAGCTAAAGTTTTGTTACCATAAACTAAAATAAAATTACTAAAAGGTTCATCTTCTAATAAGGTTTTTGCTATACTTAGAATTGGTGTAATACCACTACCAGCTGCAAAAGCAGCTATAGTCCTTGTTTTGGCTTCGTTGGCTTCAAATATAAATCGTCCATTGGGTTCAGCGACTTCGATACTATCACCAGCCTTAAGTTCTTGGTTGGCATAAACTGAAAAGGTACCATTGTCAACAGCCTTAACGCCAACGGTGAGGTCACCACTCTTTGCAGAAGAACATAAAGAATAATCTCTACGAACGTCTTTACCATTAATTGTGGTCTTTAGTGTAATATACTGACCTGCCTTAAAAGTAAAGTTTTCTTTTAAAGCCTCAGGAATATCAAAAGTTATAGCTACAGATTTTGCAGTTACGTTTTCTACAGATTTTATATTGAGTGTATGGAATTGAGCCATTATAATTTTTTTTGCAAAAATAAGGAATCTTTAGTAGTTGAGGTTCTAGAAGCCACAGCGCAATTACAAAAATTTCTTAAAATATATACCTAAGAATATTATGCATAAGTGATTTATGCATATATTTGATCTATGAGTAATTCTAAATTATATAAAGGGAGTTTAAATACAATTATTTTAAAACTGCTCAATGAGAATGATAAGATGTATGGTTACGAGATCACACAAAAAGTTAAAGCATTAACTAAAGGTGAGCTAAATATTACTGAAGGTGCCTTATACCCAGCGCTTCATAAGCTGGAAGCGGAGGGTCTTTTAGATGTTGAGGTAGCCAAAGTAGATAATCGCTTACGTAAATATTATAAACTCACTGAATCTGGGACTAAAGAAACCGT
>NZ_CALGNH010000021.1 GCF_937958655.1 uncultured Winogradskyella sp.
ACCTATACCTAAAGATGTTAAAACTTCAGCAGTGTCGTAGTACGCTGTGTCAGGGTAGTTTTGCGCTGTGAGTTTTATAGCTTTTCTGTCTTTGGCTGTAAAGGCTCTAAGTGCATGTTGTACTTTTAGTCCTAATTGCCCTAAAACAGCTTCTGGAACATCAGTTGGGTTTTGAGTAACAAAATATAATCCAACACCTTTACTTCGTATGAGTTTTACAATACTTTCAATCTGATTTAAAAGTGCATCAGAGGCTTCGTTAAAAATTAAATGCGCCTCATCTATAAACATAATAAGCTCTGGTCTACCGCTATCTCCTTGCTCTGGGAAGGTAGAATATATTTCAGCCAGTAAACTCAACATAAAGGTAGAGAATAACTTAGGCTTGTCTTGTATATCTGTTAGGCGAATAATATTTATGTAACCACGACCATTCTCATCAATACGCAATAAATCTTGCGTATCAAAAGAGGTTTCTCCAAAAAATAAATCTCCACCTTGTTGTTCTATTTCTATTAGCTTTCTAAGGATTGCCCCAGTTGATGCTGTAGAAATACGACCGTAAGCGTCTTCAAATTCCTTTTTACCTTCACCAGTAGAATACTGAAGGATTTTCTTAAAATCTTTTAAATCTAATAGCGGTAATTTATGGTCATCACAATATTTAAAGATTACGGAAATAATGCCTGCTTGGGTTTCGGTAACTCCAAGAATTCTCGATATTAATACTGGGCCAAACTCACTAATAGTAGCTCTTAGTCTTACTCCATCCTGTTCAGAAAGTGTGAGTAGTTCAACAGGAAAGGATTTAGCATCAAAGGGTAAGCCAATTTTTTGGTGTCGCTCATCGATCTTTGGGTGACCAGGGCTAGGTTTAGCTAAACCACTTAAATCCCCTTTAATATCCATTAGTAAAACCGGAATTCCTTTTTCTGAAAGATTTTCAGCTAAAACTTGTAGTGTTTTTGTTTTTCCTGTACCTGTGGCGCCAGCAATTAAGCCGTGTCTATTCATGGTTTTTAAAGGTACGTTTACATAAGCGTTGGTTTTTGTTTCTCCTTCTAGCATTGCTGCTCCTAGGGTAATATAATCGCCTTTAAACGTATTGCCGTTAGCTATATCTTTAATGAATTTGTCAGAATGCGTCATGTGTATGAAATTTGCATAAAAATACTGTAATTTTAAACAAGATTAAAACAAGTTATCATGAAGTCTAATTTTTTAATGCATTGCCTTTTTATTTTACTAAGTTTTCAATCCTGTAATGATTCTAAATCTAAAATTAGCTTTCATAAATCCCACGAGCCTAATCGTGCTAATGTACCATTTAGTGATGCTGTTGAAACAGAAAACTTGTTGTTTCTAACTGGTCAAATAGGAAAGAATCATAAAACGGGAGAATTAATTTCAGGCGGAATTGAGGCAGAAACAAAACAGGTTATTGAGAATATTAAAGCGGTTTTAGCGCATCACAATTTATCTTTAGATAACGTGGTAAAGTGTACTGTGATTTTAGAAGATATTAATGATTTTAAAGCCTTCAATTCGGTTTACACAAAATATTTTACAAAGAAACCAGCTAGGACAACATTTGCAGCCTCAGCCCTAGCAGGTGGTGCACATATTGAGATTGATGTTATTGCTGCTAAGTTGTAAATGTTTTACTATCTGTAAGCCTCGTATAACACAACAATACTATCTGCAAAACTATCAACATTTAAGGTGAATCCATTAGGGTTAAAACTGTTTAAGGTAGCAGAAGTTATACCCAAGGAATTTCCATTTTGATTAGAAAATCTTAGGCCAATGCAGTGAGTGCTAGACGCATATCTAGAAATATCGTTAATGGAATTTCCAGAGCCACCGCCATAAATAACTTGTTCTAAAATTGAACCACTTGTATTTGATGCAAAACCAGCCATAGAACCAAACGCGTTTGCAATACCAGTGTTGTTGTTACCTACACCGTTGTCAGAGTTTAGGTCGTAGCTTTCTACATTTGCATAAGCTGTAAATTTAATTTGAGATGGTCTAAAAGGCAATCCAGATATTGTAAGATTACCGGAGCCATTGATAATAAATTTGCCAAGGTGTACAGTTCTTTGTAAAAAAGCACCTCCGTCCGTTCCGATATTGAGTTGATTGTTTGGGTCATTGCTTACAATAATAGAATTACTAAGTAATACCCAGTTTGGCACTGCTGCGGTACCAGAATTGTATTCAAAGCTATTGCTATCAGTATTAAATATAAGTAAGCTAACTGCTGGCGCTGCAATAGCGTCTCTTTGTGCGCTTGTAAGTCTAGGAATTAATAAACCAGAATTACTAGATTGGATATGTAATTGAGATGATGGGTCTGGATTTGTAGTACCAATGCCAACTTGGGCATTAAGGGTAGATATAGGTAATACAGTTAATAAAATTAAAGCTATTATTCTAGTCATTAATATTTGGGTTAAGTTTATAGGGATTATAAAAATAAAACATTTTGTCGTTAATTCAAAATTAGCTTATTAGAGTAATCCTTATATTTGCGATCTATGACGAGAAGAGAGAGACAACAACTAATAGATCAAGGTCATTTGCTACCTCTAATGGAGGAGTTTTATACCATCCAAGGAGAAGGCTATCATAAGGGTACCGCTGCCTATTTTGTAAGAATTGGTGGCTGCGATGTGGGCTGTCATTGGTGCGATGTAAAGGAAAGTTGGTTACCAGAATTGCACCCTGCTACTGAGACTACAAAAATTGTAGAAAATGCAGCAAAATATAGTGATATTATTGTGGTAACAGGTGGTGAGCCGCTGACATGGGAAATGGGGCCTTTAACCAAGCAATTAAAAGAAAAAGGATTGCAAATTCATATTGAAACCTCTGGTGCATATAAATTAACAGGCCAATGGGACTGGATTTGTTTGTCTCCAAAAAAAATAAAACTACCAACGGAAGAGATTTACAAGAAGGCACACGAGTTAAAATGTATTATTTATAACAACGACGATTTTAGATTTGCTGAAGAGCAGGCAGAAAAGGTAAATAACAAATGCATTTTATATTTACAGCCAGAATGGAGTAAACGCGATAAAATGATGCCGCAAATTGTAGATTATGTTATGGCAAATCCTAAATGGAAAGTGTCATTACAAACGCATAAATATCTTAATATACCTTAAAATTACGTATCTTTGTAGCTAACCCTTAGATTAATACATACAATGATTTTCCCTCATATTCAAAACTTCCGTGGCGAAGTTTGGGTAGCTGTGCGTTTTGACGATACAATTCATCAAGATGAATGTTACTACGTTTCTAATTATGGTAGATTAGTTCGGATTAAAAATGACAACCCACTTTTGTTTAATCCTTATATAATGAATGGCTACCCTTACTTTAGAGTTAAAAAAAACGAACCCAAAAATTTTAAGACCTTTTACCTTCATAAAGTCGTTGCGTCTCACTTTCTAGAACAAGGAGAAGGTATTTTTGTAATACATTTAAATTATGATAAGATGAATAATCATATCGATAATTTAAAATGGGCGACGAAGCGCGAAAAAGAATTACACCAATGGAAAAATCCAAAATTTATCGAAGCCAAGAAGAAAAATAAAAGAAGTTACGCCAAACTAAGTGAAAATAACGTGCGATTAATTAAGAAAATGATAAATGATCCTAATCGTAGAACACGTCTAAGAATTATAGCCAAGCGTTTTGGTATAACCACCATGCAATTGAGACGCATTAAAACAGGTGAGAATTGGGCAGATATTCAACCGCTTCCATAGGCAGGTTAGAACTATAAAAAAAGTCCTAATAAAATAATTAGGACTTTTAAAATTTATTCTTTTTTAGACTATAACCTAAGCTTTTGAAAATGGAATAACGAGCCTTAGTGTTCCCCAACCCATATTAAGGCTATCTTTAGTAAATGCTATTGAAAAAGCCTCAATTGAGTCTTCTGCCTTGTCAACGGAAACTTTAAATCGAGCTACATCATTTTCTTCATTATAAGAATAAGCTCCCCAAGCGTGTAAGTCGCTATTTAAAATAACAGTCCATTCTTTGTCACCAGGTATTGTAAATAGAGAATACGTTCCTGCTTTAATAGTTTCCCCTCCAAACTTAGTATCGTTATAAAAAGTAATCTCAACAGCTTCGTTAGCGCCAGTACGCCAAACTTTTCCATTAGGCGCTAAAGCCGCAATGGTTCTACCTTTTAGTTGAGGTCTACTATAAATTACTCTGGCATCAGGAGAGGCGTTTCTAGATGTTCTGTAATAATTAACATCTAAAGGACTTTTGTCTAATCCTCTAAATTTTTGGGCTTCAGCATTAAATGATAGTAGCATCATAAGGGCAAAAGCAATGGTTGTAATAAGTCGTGTCGTTTTCATAATTCTATAATTTTGTTTTTAGCAAAATTAATCTTTGTCAAAGATTAAGGATCGTAAAGAAATATTAAAGTTTACAGATTAATAGCTAAAGAAGAATTATTAGAATATAGAGTTACAATATTTATATATATTAGTATTTTAAGTTTTAAAATGAAATACATTGGTTTAATTATATGTAAAATATAAAAGATTATTCTAATATTTGCTAAACAATTATAAATTAAAAAATAGATTATGTGCGGAATTGTATGTGCCTTCGATATAAAACAGAAAACAGAGACATTAAGACCTCAGGTCTTAGAAATGGCAAAAATAATTCGTCATCGTGGACCAGATTGGAGCGGAGTTTATAGTGATGATAAGGTAATAATGGCTCATGAGCGATTAGCAATTGTAGATCCAGCCTCTGGGAAACAGCCTTTGTTAAGTGAGGATAAAACATTAATCTTAGCCGCAAATGGTGAAATCTACAATCATAGAGAATTGCGTGCTCAGTTTCCAGATTATAAGTTTCAAACAGAAAGTGATTGCGAAGTTATATTAGCACTCTACAAGGAAAAGGGAGTTGAGTTTGTAGATGATATGAACGGTATTTTTGGTTTTGCCATTTACGATGTTGAAAAGGACGAGTACTTTGTGGCAAGAGACCACATGGGTATTATTCCATTATATATGGGTTGGGATAAGTTCGGTACCTTTTATGTGGCATCAGAATTGAAATCTCTTGAAGGAGTTTGTACAAAAATCGAACTATTTCCTCCAGGGCATTATATGAGTAGTAAAGATGGTGAGTTGGTAAAATGGTACAAACGCGATTGGGAAGCCTACGAAGCGGTAAAAGAGAACGAAACAAGTATATCAGAAATTAAACAAGCATTAGAAGATGCTGTGCACAGACAGCTTATGAGTGACGTGCCCTATGGTGTGTTACTATCTGGTGGTTTAGATTCTTCGGTAACCTCTGCAATTGCAAAAAAATACTCACAACATCGCATAGAGGCAGATGATAAAGAACAGGCGTGTTGGCCACAGCTGCATAGTTTTTCTGTTGGTCTTAAAGGCTCACCAGATTTAGCTGCGGCGCAAAAAGTTGCCGATCATATTGGTACTGTGCATCATGAAATTCAATTTACAATACAAGAAGGGTTAGATGCTATTAAGGATGTTATTTACAATATTGAAACTTATGATATAACAACCATTCGTTCTTCTACACCAATGTATTTAATGGCAAGAGTTATTAAATCAATGGGTATTAAAATGGTACTCTCTGGAGAAGGAGCAGACGAGATTTTTGGTGGTTACTTATATTTTCATAAGGCACCAAATGCTCAAGAATTTCATGAAGAAACCGTTCGTAAATTAGATAAATTGCACATGTACGATTGTTTAAGAGCTAACAAAAGTTTAATGGCCTGGGGAATAGAAGGTCGTGTGCCATTCTTAGATAAAGAGTTTATGGATGTAGCTATGCGCATTAATCCTAAAGATAAAATGATTAACGGTGAGCGTATGGAAAAGTGGGTCATTCGTAAAGCCTTTGAAGATATGTTACCAGAAAGTGTAGCATGGAGGCAGAAAGAACAATTTAGCGATGGAGTAGGATATAACTGGATAGATACATTAAAAGACGTCGTAGAAAAAGAGGTTACTGATGAACAATTGGCAAACGCAAGTTTTAGATTTCCAATTAACACACCACTTAACAAAGAAGAATATTATTACCGTTCTATATTTGAGAGTCATTTTCCAAGTGATGCTGCAGCATTAAGTGTGCCTCAAGAAGCAAGTGTGGCTTGTAGTACGGCTACAGCTCTAGAGTGGGATGAAGCATTTAAAAACATGAATGAACCAAGCGGAAGAGCTATTGCTAATGTACATGATGATGCTTATTAACCTTAAGTACTAAAATTATATTATAGTAAAAGACGAATCCAAAGGGTTCGTCTTTTTTGTAGTGTACACGCATTTAATGCGCTCTAAGCAGTTTTCTAAAAATTCAATTTTTAAAATTGAAATAATAATGATTAAATCCATTTTAAGCCACTTTTTAGGCGTTTTAAGCCACTTTGATGTTTTTAACAATTGTTGATAATTATTGCTTAAACTGGCTGAAAAGCTATTTTTTAGCCTTGTAAATTTGTATCTTTGAAAGAACTCATTAAGAGGCGCGTTAAGCGTCTTTTTATGTAAAATGAACTAAAAATATCGATTAATATAAAATTATGAGCGACGATAATCAAAAGAAATATGGCGCAGATAGTATCCAGGCCCTAGAGGGTATGGAGCACGTGCGTATGCGTCCATCAATGTATATTGGCGATGTAGGCGTTAGAGGTTTACATCATTTAGTATACGAGGTGGTTGATAACTCAATTGATGAGGCATTAGCAGGACATTGCGATAATATTACGGTAACCATTAACGAAGATAATTCAATTACTACTGAAGATGACGGACGTGGTATACCAGTTGGTCTTCATAAAAAAGAAGGCGTTTCTGCCCTAGAGGTTGTAATGACCAAAATTGGTGCAGGTGGTAAGTTTGATAAAGATTCTTATAAAGTATCTGGTGGTCTGCATGGTGTAGGTGTAAGTTGTGTTAATGCACTTTCAGAGCATTTAAAAGCTACCGTATATAGAGATGGTAAGATTTGGGAGCAAGAGTATGAGCGTGGTAAAACAATGTATCCTGTAAAAACAGTTGGCGATTCTGATAAAACAGGAACCACTGTAACCTTTAAACCAGATCCGCAAATATTTCAGCAGACTTTAGAGTATAATTATGACACGCTTGCAAGTCGTATGCGTGAATTGGCTTATCTTAATAAGGGAATTACAGTTCATTTAATAGACAAGCGTCATAAAAAAGAAGACGGTTCTTTTGAGGGTGAAACCTTTCATTCAGTAAATGGATTGCCAGAATTTGTTAAATTCTTAGATGGTAACCGCGAACCTTTAATGAAAGATGTCATTTCTTTTGAAGGTGAAAAGAATGGTGTGCCAGTTGAGGTAGCTATGGTATATAATACCTCTTATGCAGAGAATTTACATTCGTATGTAAATAATATTAACACACACGAGGGAGGTACGCACCTTTCTGGTTTTCGACGTGGTTTAACTCACACACTTAAGAAGTATGCCGATGGTTCTGGCATGTTAGACAAATTAAAGTTTGATATTTCGGGTGATGATTTCCGTGAAGGATTAACAGCCATTGTTTCTGTAAAAGTTGCCGAGCCACAATTTGAGGGGCAGACAAAAACAAAACTAGGCAACAGAGAAGTTTCTGCGGCTGTAAGTCAGTCGGTATCAGAAATGCTTTCAGATTATTTAGAGGAAAATCCTGATGATGCAAAGATAATTGTACAAAAAGTAATCCTTGCGGCACAAGCACGTCATGCAGCTCAAAAAGCTCGTGAAATGGTGCAACGTAAAACTGTAATGAGCATAGGAGGCTTGCCTGGGAAGTTAAGTGACTGTTCAGAACAAGATCCTGCGAAATGTGAAGTATTCCTTGTAGAGGGTGATTCTGCAGGTGGTACTGCGAAGCAAGGAAGAGATAGAGCTTTTCAGGCGATTTTACCATTAAGAGGTAAGATTCTTAATGTAGAGAAGGCTATGCAGCATAAGGTGTTTGAGAATGAGGAGATTAAAAATATATTTACAGCGTTAGGAGTAACTATCGGTACGGAAGATGATCCTAGAGCATTAAACTTATCCAAATTAAGATATCATAAAATTGTAATTATGTGTGATGCCGATATTGACGGTTCTCACATTGCAACTTTGATTTTAACCTTTTTCTTTAGATATATGAAAGAGTTGGTAGAAAACGATCATATTTACATTGCTACACCACCTTTATATTTAGTTAAGAAAGGTGCTAAAAAACAATATGCTTGGTCAGATAATGAACGCGATGAGATTATAGCTAACTTTGGAGATGGGTCTAAGATTCAACGTTATAAAGGGCTTGGTGAGATGAATGCAGAACAGCTTTGGGATACTACGATGAATCCTGAATTTAGAACCATGCGTTTAGTGCAAATTGATAATGGAGTAGAGGCAGATCGTATTTTCTCAATGTTAATGGGAGATGAGGTGCCGCCACGTAGAGAGTTTATTGAGAAGAATGCGATTTATGCTAATATAGACGCCTAATTAAAATAATCATAAAATTGAAAAACCGCATAGAACTTCTACGCGGTTTTTTTGGTTAATAGCACATGCCTTTTTATTTCAAAAGGCTAATAAAGCTCCGGTAAACTTTTACCAAAACAGTTTTTTTAAAAGTCAAAGCCAATAGAAAATTGCCACACTCTGTTTTTTGGACTGCCTTCATCATATATAAATATAAATATCCTAATTTTAGGTAATACCTTAGGTAATAGTGATTCCTTAATTGATATAATACCTCAACTAAGATTTATATTTTCACTAAAAACATTTCACTTTAAAATCGATAAAAAGTAAATAAACTCGATAAAGCACAATTTTTACAGACGTTTTGCTATATTTGTAATGTAAAAACTTAAACTTAACCTTATGAGAAAATTAATATCATTTGTTTTAGTAAGCTCATGCTTATTAACAGTAAAGGCTCAAAATGACATTGATGTATTATTAGCTGCTGGTATTGAAGACGCACAACGTTTTGCAAACGATTACTTAGCGCCTGGTACCAATGGCTTAGTGTATAGTATGAATGCCAATTGGTTTAATTCAGCTAAAGTGAAACCTTTGGGTGGTTTTGAGATTTCTTTAATTGGTAGTGCATCTTTAATAAATGACGACCATAAAACGTTTACACTTAATACTGCAGATTATAATAATATGCAGTTTGTTTCTGGCCCTGCTATACAAGATGTGGCGTCTGTTTTGGGAGAAAATGACCCCTCAATTTTTGTTGAGGTAGAATTTGATGATCCTATTTTTGGTTCACAATCTGTTCAGTTAGAATTGCCTCAAGGAATTGGTGAGCAAAGTGCCAACTTATTACCAACAGCAACATTACAAGGTGCGGTCGGTCTTGGTAGCGGTATAGAGTTAAAAGCTCGATATGTCCCTAAATTAGAAAATGAAGATGTAAGTCTAAGTATGTATGGGGCTGGTTTACAATTAGAATTTACACAATGGTTACCAGCCGATAAATTATGGCCAGTTGCTTTATCGGGTCTTGTGGCTTATAACCATATTGACGGTTCTTACGATTTAACAGGTTCTTCGGGTATTGAAGGTGAAAATCAGCGTTTAGAAAATAACACGAATACATGGCTGTTTCAGCTTATTACGTCCACAAAATTACCAGTTTTTAACCTGTATGGTGGTCTTGGTTATATTACGGGTAACTCAGAGACTGACCTTTTAGGGAATTATAGAATTAGAAGTGGTGCCTTAACTTCGGAAACAATAACAGATCCATTTTCAGTATCGAGCGAAGTATCCTCACTAAGAGGTACAGTTGGAGCCAAGTTAAAATTAGGCTTTTTTAGATTAAATGCAGAGTACCATATTTCTGAATATGACGCGTTCTCAGTCGGTGTTAATTTCGGGTTTAGATAAAATTTAATAGTATCAGTATAATATAGTGAAGCACAAGAGTTAATCTTGTGCTTTCTTCGTTTACAGCAATTTTATTTGTAATTTTGCAATCATTTTCAAGGTTAAGTTTCACATTAAAAAATTAAAAATAAAATGAAAATAACAGTAGTTGGTGCAGGTGCAGTAGGCGCTAGTTGTGCAGAGTATATAGCCATTAAAAATTTCGCTTCAGAAGTTGTTTTACTAGATATAAAAGAAGGTTATGCAGAAGGAAAAGCTATGGATCTTATGCAAACCGCATCTCTAAATGGTTTTGATACCAAAATAACAGGAAGTACAAACGATTATTCAAAAACGGCAAATAGCGATATTTGTGTTATTACGTCTGGTATTCCTCGTAAACCAGGTATGACCAGAGAAGAATTGATTGGTATCAATGCTGGCATCGTTAAAACAGTGTCGGGTAGTTTAGTAGAACATTCACCAAATACTATTTTAATTGTTGTTAGTAATCCTATGGATACGATGACGTATTTGGCTCATAAAACCACAAGTTTACCTAAGCATAGAATTATTGGTATGGGTGGTGCCTTAGACTCTGCACGTTTTAAGTATCGTTTAGCGGAAGCTCTAGAAGCGCCAATAAGTGATGTAGACGGAATGGTAATTGGAGGGCATAGCGATAAAGGTATGGTGCCACTAACCTCTCATGCTACTAGAAATAGTATTAAAGTTTCAGAATTTTTATCCGAAGAGCG
The DNA here is from genome assembly GCF_937958655.1 of uncultured Winogradskyella sp. Classification (GTDB taxonomy): domain Bacteria; phylum Bacteroidota; class Bacteroidia; order Flavobacteriales; family Flavobacteriaceae; genus Winogradskyella. The sequence goes on from NZ_CALGNH010000021.1 coordinate 10,696, forward strand.
ATTAAACCAAGTTGCTGCAGATACTAAAGTTGGTGGTGCTACCTTAACTAAACTTCTTGGAACGTCTGCTTGGTATGCGCCAGGTGCTGCTGTTAGTGGTTTAGTGCAAGCCATAGCATGCGATCAAAAGAAAATCTTTCCATGTTCTACATTGTTAGATGATGAATATGGTTTAAGCGATCTTTGTATTGGTGTGCCAGTAATCCTAGGAAGAAACGGTATAGAGAAAATAGTTGATGTGCCTTTAAGCGATGCTGAGAAGAAACATATGGCTGAGAGTGCCGAAGGAGTTAAAAAGACTAACGGTTTATTAGAATTATAACCGATAAGTAATTACAATAAAGAAAAGAAAAAACCTTACTGGCATGTTTGTTGGTAAGGTTATTATATATTTAATAAAACAACACATACAAAATGAAAAAATTAGTAATACTAGGCCTTAGTTTAATTATGGGCTTTACAACAATTGCTCAAGAAAAGTTTACGGAGGGCAAGATCATTATGTCTCAAACCATGTCAACAGACAATGAGCAAATGCAGGCCATGCTAAAACAAATGATGGGAGACGAACCAATGACTATAGTAACCTATCTTAAAGGCGATAAATCCCGAAGTGAGATTAGTAACCCTGCGTCTGGTGATATTATAACAATATCTAACAACGACACAAAGGAAATGTTGATGTTAATGGATAATCCTATGTTGGGCAAAAAGTATCAGTTAACATCTCTAAATATAGAAGACGAAGAAAAGTTAGAAGAGAATGTAAAGATTGTACAAGGTGATAATACCAAAACAATATTAGGGTACGAGTGTAAAGAGCAAATAGTTACGGTGAATCAAAACGGAGTTAAAATGGAAATGTCTATGTACATTACCGATAAGATTACTCCAGTTATGACGCAACAAACCTCTATGTTAGGTAACAAATTAAAGGGCTTTCCTATGTATATGATAATGAATATGAATCAACAGGGAATGGCTATGAAAATGACCTTTGAAGTTATTGAATTAACAAAGGAGAGTGTTGCCAATTCTAAGTTTAATATGACACCACCAGAGGGCTATACTAAGCTTCAAGCCAATTAATAATCGACATAGAAAAAATTACATTTAAAGACTGCATTTATGCAGTCTTTATTTTTTTTATATTTGCCCAATGCTAAAAAAGCGTAACATATTAGGCTTATTATTTGTAATAGCGGTTTTGGTTAAATTAACTGATGCTTCGTCAGTTGCTAATCAACAAATTATTGTTGAATTTTCTAGCCAAAATATATTAGATGCCAAGGCAGAGCATACTTTAGACTTTATCCAAGAAGAGCTGCAACGCATAGGTGCATCAGATATAGAAATTTTTCAGAACAATAAAGGGCAATTTAAGATTACCTACCATAGCGACCTTTATATTTCACAAATTCAACATTTATTATCTAAAGACCGAACACTTAAATTTTCAAAAAATTCAGATAACGATACAGAGAGAGAGCTTCCAATAGAGAAGCATGTAAAGGATTACAAGCTTAATATCTCCGAAATACAAAAACCTAGTCACCAAAATTGGGATTTTGATGGGTTGCAAATAGCAGAATTCAACCAAAAGGTAGAACGATTTAATAACGTAAATTACAATTTCTTAGGTTTTCTGTCGGATTCAGATGAGGTATTTTTAGCACTTTCTAAAGTAATTTCGGTACAAAAAACCGCAACTAAAAAACCTAAAATACATTCTTATAACATACCAGAAGTACGCGCTGGGCCACGTTATTTTGGGACTATCTAATACTACACAATTCCCATATCACACAGTTTGTGATCAATCAAAAACTGAAACCTCTTTTAAAATTAAAATAACAATTTGATTTTGACCTAATAGAATATATTTGTGCGTCAAAATCTTAAATAAATTAAATTGAAATGCAAAACAAAGGAATAATTAAAGTATTTGCACTTCTGTTTGGATTGGTAAGTATTTACCAACTGTCTTTTACCTTTAAGGCTAACCAAATTGAAGATGATGCAAAAGCGGCAGCAATTGCCAAATATGATGAGTCTACCGACAACTATCAAGATTTAAGAAGTCAGGCAGAAATTAATTACTTAGACTCACTAAAAACCTCTAAAGTACAAGAAGGTGAAACCTTTAAACCTATTGAGGTTTATAATCTTGGAGTTTCGCAATACACGTATACCGAAGTAGAAAATAATGCCATGAAATTAGGTTTAGACCTTAAAGGTGGTATTAATGCAATTATACAAATATCGGTTAAGGATATATTAAAAGGACTTGCTAACAACAGTAAAGATCCTGTTTTTAATAAAGCCTTAGATGATGCAGAAGAGTTGCAAAAGGATGCACAAGAGTCCTATTTAGAGTCGTTTTTTAGAGCATTTGATGCTATAAAAGGTGATACTAAATTAGCCTCTCCAGATATTTTTGCCAATCGTGATTTAAGCGACGATGTAACATTTAATATGACTGATGATGAAGTAAAGGTCGTATTAGAACGTAAAATAGATGAGTCTATCGTTTCTGCCTTTGAGGTATTACGTAACCGTATTGATGGTTTTGGTGTATCGTCTCCAAACATACAGCGTTTAGGAAACTCTGGACGTATTTTAATAGAATTACCTGGTGCAAAAGATAAAAAGCGTGTTGTAGATATTATTACTAAAACAGCACAATTACAATTTTGGGAAACGTATAAAGCACAAGAAATGTTTCCTTACATCTTACAAGTTAACCAACAAATGGTAGAAGCAGCTAAAGCAGAAGAGTCTACTAGCGAAGAAGAAGGCGAACAATCTGCTGATGCTGAGCAAGATGCTACAAATACTATTGATGAGCTTACGGGTCAAATTGAATCAGACTCTACTAATGTTGCAAATGTTAATCCTATTGGTCTTCAAGGTCCAGGTAATGGAGCTGTTGTTGGTGTTTTCTTAGCAAAGGATAAGAAAAAAGTATTAGAAATACTTAATGCGCCAAAGAATAGAGCAAATTTACCAGCAGAAATGCGTTATGCTAAATTTGTTTGGGGCATACAAGATAAAGATTCTGAATATGCTCAGTTATATGCAATTAAAGTTGGGAGAGATGGAGAGCCACCATTAAGTGGAGCAGTTATAACCGATGCAAGGCAAGACTATGATCAAATTAGTAGACCAGCCGTTAGTATGCAAATGAATGCTAAAGGTGCTAAGGTTTGGGAGGAGTTAACTAAAAAAGCAAATGAGGAAGATGGTAATATTGCTATTGTACTAGATGAATTAGTATATTCTGCACCAGGTGTTACACAAGCGGGTGGAATCTCTGGTGGTAACTCACAAATTTCAGGAGCATTTACACTTAACGAAGCGGTAGATTTAGCTAATGTATTAAGAGCTGGTAAGTTACCTGCATCTGCTGAGATTATCCAAGCCGATGAGGTAGGGCCATCTTTAGGACAGGAAGCTATAGATAGCGGAATGAAGTCCTTTCTTATTGCTTTAGCTTTTGTGTTATTATGGATGATTTTTTATTATGGTAAAGCGGGTATTTTTGCAGATATTGCATTGCTACTAAATATCTTATTAATCTTTGGTGTATTAGCGAGTTTAGGTGCTGTATTAACCTTACCTGGTATTGCAGGTATTGTTTTAACTATTGGTATATCTGTAGATGCTAACGTACTTATTTTTGAGCGTATCAGGGAGGAGTTAGCCAAAGGTAAATCTCAAAAAGAATCTATTAAAGATGGTTTCTCTAATGCCTTGTCATCTATTTTGGATGCGAACATAACCACAGGTTTAACGGCATTGATTTTATTTGTATTTGGTACAGGTCCTATTAAAGGTTTCGCAACCACATTAATCATTGGTATTTTAACCTCTCTATTTACAGCAATATTTATAACACGTTTATTAATAGACTGGTGGGTCAATAGAGGTGGATCTTTAGATTTTTCAACAGCAATGACTAAAGGCTTGTTTAAGAATGTTAATATTAATTTCTTAAAGAAACGTAAGATTGCTTATGTGATTTCAGGTGGTTTAATACTAGCAAGTTTAGGGTCTTTATTATCAACAGGATTAGACCAAGGTATAGATTTTGTTGGAGGTAGAACCTACCAAGTACGTTTTGAGCAGCCCGTAAGTACAGAAGAAATTACAAACATACTTAATGATGAAGCTGTATTTGGAAGTGCAGAGGTAAAGACTATTGGTGCTGCTAATCAATTAAAAATTTCCACTAAATATAGGGTAGAGGATAACTCTGTAGAGGCCGATGAGGAGATACAGTCTAAATTATTTGAAGCTTTAAAACCATATTTACCTAGTGGTATGTTTTACGCACAATTCCAAGATGGTTCTGGTGAGGCTAAAATTGGTAAAATGTTATCTAGTAAAGTAAGTCCAACTATTGCAGATGATATTAAAAAATCATCATTTTGGGCAGTATTGGGCTCTTTAGTCGTTGTATTCCTTTATATTTTATTTAGATTTAAGAGATGGCAATTCTCTCTAGGTGCAGTTGCTGCCGTTTTCCATGATGTATTAATTGTATTAGGTATTTTCTCTATAACGTGGAAGTTTATGCCGTTTAGTATGGAGATTGACCAAGCGTTTATTGCGGCAATCCTAACGGTTATTGGTTACTCGCTGAATGATACCGTTGTTGTGTTCGATAGAATTAGAGAATTTTTGAATGAGCATACCTCTTGGGAATTTGGTAAAACCATAAACGCCTCCTTAAATAGTACATTGAGTAGAACATTAAATACGTCTGTAACCACATTAGTAGTGTTATTAGCCATGTTTATTTTTGGAGCAGAATCGTTAAGAGGGTTATTATTTGCATTAATCGTTGGTGTTGTTGTGGGTACATATTCTTCTATGTTTATTGCCACACCTTTAATGTATGATACTGCTAAAAAAGGTGATGCGGCAGAAGCTTTAAAAACAAAAGTTAAAGAAGAAGACGAAGAATAAAATCGTTTTCTGATTGAAAAATAGAAAAGCCTTTCTGAAAAGAAAGGCTTTTTTTATCCAATCCATGAATTTATAAGAGCAATAAAATAGGAATTATAGTAGCTATAAAAGAAATAATTAATCCTAAAATAAATGCGTAAGTAATAACTTTATTAATAAACTTATAGTTGATGTTTCGTGTAATTAATTGAAAAATACAGCCAGTTGTGTAAAGTACATTAGCTCCAATAAAATAAAGTAGAATCGATAGGTAGAAACCAATGACAAAGCCTGAACCAGCTATAATCTTAAAGTAGCCGTCATTTGATATAAATGATAGTAGAAAAATAGAGAATAAAAGAAATAGGAAGAGAAAAACATTATAGGGTATTCGTCTTAGTTCCCACCAAAGAATAATTTTATACCATTTTTTCTCAGACAGATTAACTTTGAAAAGACGACTAATTAGATGCATTACTTTATAACTTCAAATACTATCTTATCACCAACTTCAAGTTCCCATTCATCAGAAAGTCCTTCGTTTATTTCTAACACATATTTTGCAGGTGCTTCGGACGGAAGTGAGGTCTCATCAAAAGGTTTCGTGTTTTTTTGAAAGCTAACAATGCTTTTTTCAGAATCAATATAAATAATATCTAAAGGAATTCTAGTATTCTTCATGTAGAAATTCTGGTATTTTTCTTCTTTTAAAACAAATAGCATTGCTTGATGAGTTGCAAGCTCTGTTCTGTACATTAAGCCAGTTTCGGTTTCATAATCGTTATCTGCAATTTCAATATCCAACGTTATAATTATAGAGTCAGACTCTGCTTTTTTTAGTTGAAGGGTGCCTTCCTTTTTAAAACTAACCACAACTTTATCTTTAGACTTTGTTGGTTTTTCGTCTTTACAACGAGTTAATACAACAGCCGTAAAACAAAAGAAAACAAACTTTAGAAAAGCCTTAAAAGACATTAGTGTAGTGCAGTTTTAGGTTTATATATAAACATAAAATATAGCCCTATTAAAATGAGGGGAACACTTAGTACCTGGCCAGTATTCATAAACCAAACATAATCATCTCGTCCATCTACTTGGGCTTCTTTTATGAACTCAACAAAGAATCTAACAGTCCAGAGAAGCACTAAGAACAATCCAAAAAGAAAGCCTTGTTGCTCAGATTTTTTAGTTTTCCAATAAAAATAGAGTAAAATTAAGAATACAAAAATATAACAAAATGCCTCGTAAAGTTGTGCAGGATGCCTTGCAAAAGATTCGCTATTTTGTTTAAATACAACACCGAAAGCACTTTCGGTTTTTTTACCAACAATCTCAGAATTGATAAAGTTTCCTATTCTTACAAATACGGCACCTAATGCCACAGGTACTACAACACGGTCTAAAATCCAAAGTATAGTTTTCTTTAAAATTTTTTTGTTGTAGAGGTACATGGATATAATCATACCAATAGCAGCACCATGACTTGCTAAACCTTGAAAACCTGTAAACTGAATACCTCCTTTAAATTTAAAAGGTAGAAAAATGCTAAAGAAATCGTCTGTAATTAATTCTGATTGGTAAAATATGACATGACCCAATCTGGCGCCTAACATAATCCCTAATACTGAATAAATGAATAAAGAGTCTAAGGATTCTGCGGATTCTCCTTCATTCTTCCAAATACGTTTAGTGACTTGAAAACCTAGAATAAAGGCTACGATCCACATAACGCTATAAAAATGAAGTTCAAAAAAACCTAAATCAATAGATTTAATAGGATCCCAAGTTAGTTTTAATACATGCATAGTTGTTCGCTTTGAAGCGTAAATATAATATTTTGAAAAGGATTGAAAACGAGATTAACGTATTATTAATCCTCTTTTGGTGGTACTGGGTCGTAACCTCTTCCTCCAAAAGGATGACAATTAAATATACGCTTTAGCGCTAAACGTCCACCTTTAAAAATACCATGAACTTCTAGAGCTTCTTTAGCATAATGCGAACATGTGGGTTGATAACGACATGTGGCTGGTGTTATGGGTGAAATAAAGTTTTGATAGACTCTGATGAGGAATAGAAAAGGTGCTATGAGAATCTTTTTCATAATCTTGATTAAGTCTTTTCTCTAGAAAGGATTTAGAATAGACGTCTAATTAATACTAAACGTAGTACCTTCTCTACTATCATTTAACTGAATACCAACTTCTGCTAACTCATCTCTAATTTTATCAGAAAGCGCAAAATCTTTATTGATACGTGCTTCTTTTCTTAGCTTAATTAAAATTTCAACAGCTCCAGATAATTTTTCGGTATTAGAATCAGTTTCCAAAGTATTAGTTAAGCCTAATACGCTATATGTAAAATTATGAATAGTGTCTTTAAGTAAATCTAAGTCTTCAGTGGTTACAGTAGCACTGCCATCTTTTACCTGATTAATATATTTTGCTGCATCAAATAAATGTGCTATTAAGATAGGAGTATTAAAGTCGTCATTCATAGCGTCATAACATTTCTGTTGCCATTCAGCAACATTAAATGTAGAGGCGGTACTTAATTTTAAATGACCTATTAAGCCAATAGCATCCATTAATCGGTTAAACCCTTTTTCGGCGGCTTTTAGACCTGCATCGGTTAAATCTAGCACACTTTTATAAGAAGCTTGCATCATAAAAAAGCGGATAACCATTGGGCTATAGGCTTTAGACATTTTATCATTATCACCAGATAATAATTCAGCCGGATTTATATAATTGCCCGTTGATTTACTCATACGAGCACCGTTTAACTCTAACATGTTGGCGTGCATCCAATATTTTACGGGTGCTTTGCCTTTGGCTGCTTGGTTTTGAGCAATCTCACATTCGTGATGAGGGAATTTTAAATCCATTCCGCCACCGTGTATGTCAAAAAAATCACCGAGATATTTGGTGCTCATTGCTGTACATTCCAAATGCCAACCTGGGAAACCATCGCTCCAAGGTGACGGCCAGCGCATAATATGCGTTGGTTCTGCTTTTTTCCAAAGTGCAAAATCTTGTGGATTCTTTTTATCGCTTTGTCCGTCTAAAGCTCTAGTGTTATGTATTAAGTCTTCTAGCTTGCGCTTGCTTAAGATACCGTATTCGTTAGTGGTGTTGTATTTATGAACATCAAAATACACTGAGCCGTTAACCACGTATGCAAACCCATTGTCAATAATACTTTGAATTAATTCAATTTGCTCTATAATATGACCAGTAGCTGTAGGCTCTATGCTAGGTGGTAAAAAATTAAAAATTTTAAGAACATTATGAAAATCTACAGTGTAGCGCTGAACGATTTCCATAGGTTCAATTTCTTCTAATCTTGCCTTTTTTGTAATCTTATCTTCGCCAACATCACTATCATTTTCTAAATGGCCAGCGTCAGTAATATTACGCACATAACGTACTTTATAGCCTAGGTGTAAAAAGTATCTAAAAATCATGTCAAAAGACATAAAGGTTCTTAGATTACCTAAGTGCACATTACTATACACGGTTGGGCCACAAACATACATACCAATGTGTCCTTCGGTGATGGGTTTAAATACCTCTTTTTTGCCAGAAAGTGTATTGTGTATTTTTATCTGCTGAGTGTTGTGTAAAGGCATACGTTTATGTTCTGTATGAGTAAAAACAAAACTAAAGAACTAGTTTAGATAAAGCAAGCTAAAATTGTGTGTCTAATTTAATATAATCTAAAAATTCTCGACGAGTTTCTTTTTCTTTAAATTTTCCACCAAATTCTGAAGTAACGGTACTACTTTCTATATCTCTTATACCTCTAGAATTAACACAAAGATGCTTAGCATCTATGACGCAAGCTACATCATTTGTATTTAAGACGTTTTGGAGCTCTTGTACAATTTGAATAGTGAGTCGTTCTTGTACTTGAGGACGCTTAGCAAAGTAATCTACGATACGATTCATTTTAGATAAACCAACTACGGTACCATTAGAGATGTAAGCCACATGGGCTCTGCCAACTATTGGTAGTAAGTGATGTTCGCAAGTGGAGTAAACCGTAATGTTTTTTTCCACAAGCATTTCACCGTATTTATATTTGTTTTTAAACGTAGAAGCATTTGGTTTTTTATCAGGATTTAAGCCCCCAAAAATCTCGTTAACAAACATTTTTGCAACGCGGTTAGGTGTGCCACTTAAGCTATCGTCATTAAGGTCTAGTCCTAGGGTTTCTAAAATATGCATTACATCGTTTCTAATACTATCAATTTTTTCGGTATTAGATAATTTAAAGGCATCTGGTCGAAGGGGTGTATCGCTACAAGAACCTATATGA
>NZ_CALGNH010000022.1 GCF_937958655.1 uncultured Winogradskyella sp.
GCCACATGATAGCTTGGGGAAAATGTCACCCGTGAAATATGCAAAGCTTAATTCCTCTGGGGCTAGCCCCAGAGGAATTAAAAATAAATTAAATAATGTAATTTTGGAAAAATAAACAGTTCTAATTAAGGGAAGCTTACAGCTATACATTTAATCCAGTTTCTAACTTATTTGAATTATTATGATAAAATTTGATGGTTATTACTTGTTGGAACCCAAAAAAATCTATGAAGGAAGAATTAAAAAATACATTTATTCTGTAAATGCTTATCGGTTTTTAAAAAATGGATATTATGAAAGAATTTCAAAAATTGAATTGTTAGAACATATTACAGATTTCACAATAGATGATTTCATAGATGATAAGATTACAAAGGGACAATTTAAAATTAATGATAATAAAATGATATTAAAGAAAACTGATGAGTTTTCGCAAGATGTTATTTTAGATATTATAAATGAGAATAAGTTATATATAAATTTTCTTAAAAAGGAAGCGTATTTTGTGTCTTTTGAAAAAGTATATGAAACTTATGGAGATAAAAAGCCTAATGATAAAAAAATAATTGAAGAAGTGTTAAAAATATAAACTAACCACAATTTATTTTTTTGATCATTGCCGCTGCATCACTTACTGAAATTCAATGCTAGCAAAACAAGATGATAATATAGGTGGTTTAAATGTTCTTGGTGATGGTCCATTTTACCCTAATCCAATTGACACTTGGAATCAGACAAATAAACCTTGGCTTTTAAATGCTATAAATGCAGGAGGCGTTTTAAGAGCTACTGCAAACCCAATTAATGCTAGTAACTTGTTTTTTTCAAATGTCACTAATATCTCCTTTTCAAACTGGCAACAAGTAAAGAATTATATGTTGTCTTTTTCAGAAAATTCAACAACTTTTATAGATGAATTAGGATTTTACGGTAAGGAAGTTCACACGTTTGTCCATCAAGGATTAAATTTTAACCCTATAACAAATACCTTTCAATAATGGAGTCCAACGGGTATTATTTAGCAAAACCAATATTAAAAAATTTGGATCGTAGATTCATTTCGACTAATCCTTATTATTTTATATCAGCTTTCAAGCTATTAGATAATTATAATCTTGCAAAAATTTCTCAAATTTCAAACATAAAAGAATTGAAAGATTTTGATGATAAACTCTTTAATGGCGAAAAAACGCCATCAATTCATGAATATATATTAAATAATAGCGAATTAATTATTAAAGATAATACAGGTTTTGGTGAAGACATAAGCTATACGATAATTAAAAGCGAATATGAATTTAAAAATTCGTCAACAAACTCTGTTTTATTTATACCATTCAAAAGAATTGATAGTTTTAAAAAAACGTATAACTATGAACCACTAATTAAGACTATAATTAATCATATCTTTCCATGATTGATATTAAAAAATGAGAGTAGTGAGATTTTATATTAGTATTATTACTTTTTTCATTCTTTTTGCTTGCGGCACTAAGAAGATTATGAAAACCTTTAGTAATAACCTGGTAGTACTAATTACGTACGTTGATAAGAATAGATTTAATGTTGATAACGCCAATGAAGTTATATCTTTTTATGAATCTTTAAATAGTAATGGCGATACCCTTGTTCAACCAAGCACACTAGATGCCTTAGAAAAATTCTCAAGTCTTGTAACAAAGGATAGTTTAAAAATAAATACCTTCGATTATTATTTCTTTAAAGATACAGTTAGGGTTAATAATCCTATATCATCATATATTTATGTGCCTAAAACACAGGATAAATATGTTTTAAATTTGTACTTAAACGGAGAACGAAAATTTGAGAAATCAAAAATATTTGAAGATTACAAAACAGAAACCAAGATCAATGTTTATAGAGAAAACAAGAAGAAAATATTAGATTTAGTTTGTTACCAAGTAAAGCTTGTTAAGGCACAGCAGATAGGAAAGATAAGGAAAACAAAGACCTATAGTATTTGGCTTGCAGATAGTATAGGAATACCTATCAACTATTACGATATTATTAACGTATCTGAATCTTACAACATAAAAGGTTTAGTAATGGAAATAGAGGTTAGAAATGAGAATGATTCGATAGAACAGCACTACGTGGCTAAAAACTATAAAATAGAAAGATTTGACTCTAATTTGATAGACATAAATTCTATGAAAAAATTATAATCTATTTATCTATGTAGTAAAAGACGAAATCTTTGTTTTGGGCATAAATACTTTAAGTTATTAGAAAAACCTCTCACATTTCAATACTTTGACTAGCTCAGTACTGGAAAGATTAATAAACGTGAGAGGTTTTTATTCTAACCATTCAATCTATTGGACTTAATGATATTTTTTAACTTTAATTTTAAGTCTTCGCCAGAATCATAGACCATCTGTTCGTCTGTTGGGAAAATGGCTTGTCCTTGTCTTAATAAAGCTCTATCGTCTTTGTTAAGAGCACGTTTATCTCCACGGTATCTACCAAAAACGTTTTCAAATACAAAGTCACTATCTATAGTAAAGGCCTCAATAATTTGATTTTGCTCTAAATCGGTATAGATAACATCTGCTATCACTTGCGATGATTTTGTTTGTAATATCTCATAGAATCTTGCGCGTGCATTAACGATTTTATCCACTTTAATGTCATTACCTAAGCTGTCTTTGGCAACATTACCATTGTCATCTAATAGATACTCCCAACCATCTACCACTTGGCGTTCTCTCAATAACTGACGTTCACTTACACGTTCTGGAGATACATTAATCTGCTTTAACAACAGTTGCATAGCATAGTCGTAGTTTAAGGAATCCTTTGCTACAACATGATAAGTCGTCCAAAATTGGTTAATCCCGTAAGTGTTGAAGTCTAATAATTCTGCTTCTAATCGCGATGGAATAATTTGCTGGGTATCATTTTTAATAGATACGTGTACATAATCCATTCCCATGTTATGTGCCTCTTGCATTAGGTCTTTAACGTCTTCAAAGTTTGGGTTTATAGTGTCCACATAATCAAAGAGTCTATAGGCTTCTCTAGCATTAAATTTATCTTTAGTATCTAAAAGATCTAACCCTTTATCCATAAGATAATCTGAGGTTTTGTACCTATAATTTACAAGTTCATTAGAATAGTTATGGAATGTAAAGTTTATAGTTTTACCCTCAATGGTTAAAGGCATAACGCGCTTTATGGCATTTTGTCTTTTATCGAGATCTACATAACGTTCATAAATCGTTTTATATAACTCAGGGTTACCATCTGCTTTAAGATGTGCAATCTGTGCCAAATCTTCTGTTAAGACTTTATCGTAGGCATCCTTTAGCATTATAACATAGGCTTGCTTACGCTTTTTGTCTTTGTTGGTTTCTAATTTTCTTAAAGCTTCAGAAATGGCTTGGTTATAATTGCCGTGGCTGATAGCGCTTTCAATTTGTTTTTTGGCACTACAAGATACGATTACCGAAACAAGGACTGTGTAAAGTAAAAATCGTTTCATAATCTTGTGTTTTATAAGGTTATAGTTTATAAAACCAAGTATTATGCCAAACTTCGACAAGCTCAGTTGGCTTCACTTAGCTTTTGGCTAATTATTCCACAAATAGGAACGTCTAATTACGTGGAAAATCTGTATAATTTTTCGATAAGTTTGGTAAGGCTTTCTTTTGATTATTGATTAAGGCTTCTTTCTTTTTTCTGCTCCAACCTTGTATCTGTTTTTCTCTATTAAAAGCTAAATCAATTCTTGAATATATTTCGACATAAACTAACTTAACAGGAAGATATTTTTTGGTGTGATTAGGCCTTCACCCTTTTGATGTTGCATAAATCTTAATGCCAAATCTATAGTGCTTCCAACATAATAACTTTTGTTTGAACACTCCAAGATATCCGTGTAACCTTTTGGCATCGTTCTGTATATTGATTTCGATAAGCTCAGTCAACTGTTTTGAATAGAATTATAATAATTATCGGTAGCTGAGCTTGTCGAAGCTATTTTTTCTTCTTTGGATTAAAAACCGGTAAGAGCTGCGTTTTAACCTGTCCGAACCCAATGCGGACATCGTCATTTTCACAATAACCACGCATCACCACCGTGTCATAATCATTAATAAACTTACGTTCGGTACCATCTTTTAATTTAATAGGTTTGTCACCATTCCAAGTTAACTCAAGCATTGAGCCATAAGAATCCTCAGTTGGGCCAGAAATGGTTCCACTTCCCATCATATCACCAGAATTAACTGGGCAACCATTAATCGTATGGTGGGCTAATTGCTGTGACATATTCCAATACATATATTTAAAATTAGATTTACAAACGGTGGTTTCTTTACCACCCTTGGGAATAATACCAGCTTCTAACTTTATATCAAAACTGTGCTTGCCAGTAGTCTTTAAATAGGGCAATGGTTTTGGGTCTTGTTTTGGACTTTCAACTCTAAACGGTTCTAATGCGTCTAGTGTTACAATCCAAGGGGATATGGTTGAGGCAAAGTTTTTACCCAAAAACGGCCCTAAAGGTACGTATTCCCATTTTTGTATATCTCTAGCCGACCAATCATTAAAAACAACTAATCCAAAAATATATTCTTCAGCTTCTTCAACTGGTATCGGTTCGCCAAGATCATTAGCATCAGTGGTGATAAACGCCATTTCTAATTCAAAATCCACTAAGTTGCTGGGTCCAAATACAGGTTTTTTTGCACCTTCTGGCATCGTTTGTCCTTGTGGTCTGTATATTGGAATATGTGTTGTAACAATTGAAGAACTGCGTCCATGGTAACCCACAGGCATATGCAACCAATTTGGCATTAGTGCATTGTCTTCTCCACGAAACATAGTGCCAACATTAGTCGCATGCTCTTTACTGGCATAAAAGTCTGTATAGTCTCCAACTTGTACTGGCATTTGCATTTCAATTTCATCCAATCGAAAACAGATGATTTCCTTATGCTTATTATTATCCTTTAGCTCATCATTGGTAGCATCAAATATTTCTGCAACACGATTGCGGACTGCACGCCATGTCTTGCGCCCATCTGCGATAAAGTCGTTAAGCGAATCTTGAAGGAAGATATCATCGGTTAATGGTATACCATCAAAATAACCCAATTGATGTAATGCGCCCAGGTCAATAGCCGTATCACCAATACGTGTACCTATGGTGATAATATCTTCTTTGGTTAAGAATACTCCGAACGGAATATTCTGAATCGGAAAATCAGAATACTTATTAACGTATAACCAAGATGCTCTATTAGGATTGTTGGCTGATAAGGACATAATGCTGTTGTTGATTAATTGTTTATTAATTTATACTCAAACCTACATAATTTTTAATATTAAAACTAATGTATTGTTTATTTTTGTACCGATTTAACAAAGACTTTATTTATGCAACGCGACGAACAAATTTTTGAACTAATTAATGATGAAAAACAACGCCAATTAGATGGTATAGAACTTATTGCTTCTGAGAATTTTGTTAGTGAGCAGGTTATGGAAGCTTCTGGTTCTGTACTAACTAACAAATATGCTGAGGGTTATCCTGGTAAGCGTTATTATGGTGGATGTGAAGTTGTTGATAAAGTTTAAACTATTGCTATAGAACGTGCTAAAACCTTATTTGGTGCAGCTTACGCTAATGTGCAACCTCATTCTGGAAGCCAGGCTAATACTGCGGTATTTCATGCGTGTTTAAAACCAGGTGATACTATTTTAGGTTTTGATTTATCACATGGAGGGCATTTAACCCATGGTTCACCTGTTAATTTTTCTGGTAAATTATATCGCCCAACCTTTTATGGAGTAAAAAAAGATACAGGGTATATAGATTACGATATGTTATCTGATATGGCAGAAAAAGAGCAGCCAAAATTAATTATAGCTGGTGCTTCTGCGTATTCTAGAGATATAGATTTTGCTAAGTTTAGAGAAGTAGCTGATAATGTTGGAGCGGTTTTGTTAGCAGATATCTCGCATCCTTCTGGTTTAATAGCTAAGGGTATTTTAAATGACCCGATGCCACATTGCCATATTGTAACGACCACTACGCACAAAACCTTAAGAGGGCCAAGAGGTGGTATGATAATGATGGGTGAAAATATAGATAACCCATTTGGTATTACCTTAAAAAGCGGGAAACTACGTAAAATGTCTGGCTTATTAGATTCTGGCGTGTTTCCAGGAAACCAAGGAGGGCCATTAGAGCATATTATCGCTGCTAAAGCTATTGCTTTTGGCGAAGCCTTAACTGACGATTTCTTACACTACATGATGCAGGTTAAGAAAAATGCTGATGCTATGGCAAAAGCCTTTGTAGCCAAAGACTACCATTTAATCTCTGGTGGTACAGATAACCACATGATGTTAATTGATCTTAGAAACAAGAATATAACAGGTAAAGATGCCGAAAATGCTTTAGTGAAGGCAGATATTACTGTTAATAAAAATATGGTACCGTTTGATACAGAATCTCCTTTTGTAACCTCAGGAATAAGAGTAGGTACGGCGGCAATAACAACGCGAGGCTTAAAAGAAAACGATATGAGTCTTGTTGTTGATCTCATCGATGAGGTGATCACTAACTATGAAAACGAAACAGTATTAGAGGGTGTTGCTAAAAAGGTGAATGCACTTATGGAGGGACGTCCTTTGTTTAATGGGTAAAATACTACTTTACTTTGTCATTCTGTCCCGAAACGTCGGGAGATTCAGAATCTATATAATATAAGAGTGAGATGCTGAAACTAGTTCAGCATCACAAAAAATGAAATTTAAGCCTTTCAATGCAGTTTGAAGGGCTTTTTTTAATCTTCAATACTAGTGCTTTCATAAGCACCAGCATCTGGTGTAACGGCATCTCTTTGAACGTTAAGAATGTCAAATCCACTTGGTGTTAACGGTACTGCTATGCTATTAGCACCCGAATTTTCACCAATACGCATTAGGTTTTCAAAAGGATCCTCAAACTCTGGATCGGTATTGAAACTATTATTTTCATATAAAGCAATATCATCAAACTGATAGTTGGTAGTGCCTTCTAAATCGTCGTTATCAAATCTTAGCAAGCAGTTTGTAAACTTAAAATTGAAATTATCACTAATACTTTCTAATAAAAATTCAGGATTATCGTTACCATAGATAATGCAGTTTGTAAAATTAGCTTCAATTAAGTCAGTCGATGTATTATTAACAGGTAAACCATTTTCATCAGTTAAAAAGTCGTTAAGAAGCAGAGAAGGAAATTGTCTAAAACTGTTATTCCAATAGTTAGCAATAGTACAGTGCGTAAAATTATATTTGCCACCAACAGTGCCAGCAAAAGAGGATTGCCCAGAGTTATTGATAATGACATTCTCGGCGGTAATTGACGTAGCTCTACCAAGAATACCAAAAGCACTAGAATTGTAGATCTTTGTGTTTTCTATGCGCAATTTATCATCCATGTCATCTCTACCACCTTCTGCTAAAACACCAATAGTAGCATTCTTAATAGTAGCATATTCTATAGAATTATTTAAACTACCCGGAAATAACCAAATGGTTCCCCATTGCCCAGGAACATCTTCAAAAAGTGGCTCTAAACGATCACCTTCTAAAATCACTTCATTTTCTAAAGTGTCTTGGTTTGGGCTAAGCCCTCCATTAATATTTAGCGACCCTCCTTGGGTTACAATAATACCAGACTCCGAATGAAAGTTAACACGTGTACCTGCTTCCATGGTAAGTGTTTGTCCGTTACCTACACCTGCATAGCCATAAATAACGTAAGGTTTTTCATTGGTAAAAGTAAGTTCATCATTTTGCAGAAAGCGACCTTGCAAGTTGGTTTCGTTTGGGTTGCCATCGCCATCAACATCAAAGGTGAGTGTCTCAATAATCTCCGTGTTTGGATCTCTACTAGGAAAAATAAAAACAGCGTCTTTAACCAAGGTTACTAACTCTACCTCTTGCTGATTGTTGCCAGAATCAAACAAAATACGGTCTGTATATAAAAATTGAGTGTCAGTGTTAGATAAGGTTTCAATATCTATAGTGGTTTCTATAAAAATAAATAAACTGTCCTTTGCTAATAATTCTACATCTTCAAAAAATTTACCTTCTTGTGGAGTACCAATAACAGCATCACTTCCTGTACCACCATCTACATTCATTCTATAAAATGAATTTACACCATTTTCTAACTGAATGTTTGGTATTACAATATCCTCATTGCTTCGGTTATAAACTTTTAAGTTGTATGTGCTAGAGCCAATATTGGTAAATACCGTATCTAAATACACGGTGTCTCTCTCAAACTCTAAGTTACCTGTACTTGGCGAGAATTCAAAATCATTACGACAAGAACTCCAAAAAATGAGTGTTCCAAAACAGATAAAAAAAACGAATACGCGCTTCATAAGTTGATTGTAAATTAATGCTTAAAAATATAACTTTTGAAGTTAGGATTTAGTATGAAATATGATAATTAATTGAATTTGTTATTCTGAATCTTACCGAAATTTAATAGGAATTTTAAAGATGATATGGATTATGGCCTATGCAATAACGACAACGACATTTAAGTTATTAATCCTTTACAGCACCTGTTCTGTCATATTCTTCTAGTAAAGTCAAAAATAATTTACTATTTACAACAAGTGCTTCTAATAAAATCATTTTATGTTCTTGTTTAAGCCATTCTGAACTTACACCTTTTGCAGAACAGAAATCAAAAAATAATTTGGTTTTATCTTTTGGGATTTTTAAGACATTGGTGACTAAACCTTTATTAAAGAAGGTACTTTTATTAAATAACGAGTCTATTTGAAAGTAGGTTAGGGACTCATATTCTACTAGCTTGCTTTTTTTTCGTTTAAATAACTTAGCAACTTGCCCAATTAGGTAAATAAAATCCACACCATTTTGCGCTCCAGCAGGCGCATATAAGTGAGGATTACGTTTTATATCTTCTTTAATTAAATTATTTAGGTCACTATTATAGGTTTCTTCATTAAAAACGGGTTGTTCTGGTTCTGCTGTAATTTCAACTTCGTCTAGTGCATTAGTGATTTTCTTGACTTCAAAAACATTAGTATCATTAAAGTGAATTTGGGTAAGAACAACTTCTTTTGGGTGATAAAATATAGACTTAAAGGCTATGGTATCATTAATAGTTGCATTGATGTTAAAATTTCCATCCTTATCAGTCACAGTAAGTCTATTTTGTGTAATATTAAGTACTTTGATGTCTTTTACTACCGATTTAGAATCGTAAACTTTACCTTTTAAAGTTTGGGCATTTAATTTATGTGTCGCAAAAGCACTAAAAATAAAGAGGGTTATAAATAAGCGAAGCATAACTGATTGATTATAGGTTAAAGAACGTATATCTCACTTAACTTACCTAAAGTGTTTGCTAAATTTTAACCTAAATAAATGTTAATCGAATAACGTAGTTATTTCGTTAGGAATACGCACAGGTTTTTTTGAAGCTACGCTCATAAAGCACCATTTTGTCTTAGAAGTACATATTAATTTTTTGGTCCTGGTATTTGTGATTTCTACGTGGCGTATGGAGGAAATTCCTTCAGATTTAGAAACATAAGTCTTTACGTGTAAATTATCATGTAAGAGCGCTTCTCCTTTATATTCTATATGATGACTTACTAATACCCAATAGTAATTGGCCAAAATATCTTTTGTAGCATTTTTCAACCAATGGGCTTCTGCTATGTCTTGCACCCATTGTACATAGCGTACATTATTTACATGGTTGAGTTGGTCTAAATCGTCTTTGGAAACGGTGATGTTTTTCTCTAAAAATTGCAACTTTAATTTATTGTTCTTTTAGTTTTACTTCAAAGAGCTTGTCCCAGTTTTTACCAGTTACAAAAATTGTATTGCGTTCTGGGTGGTAAGCGATGCCATTTAGCACATCGAGTTTATCGTGTTGAGTTACTAATTTTCGTAAAGGTTTAAAGTCTATAACGCCATAAACACCACCTGTTTTAGGATTAACAATGACTACACCGTTACGCTGATAGATATTGGCATAGATTTTTCCATTTACCCACTCTAGTTCGTTAAGCTGTGGTATTTTACCTTTTTCGGTATAGACTTCAATATGTTTAGTTTCTGTTAGGTTTTCTGGGTTTATGTACCAAATCTTTTCTGTGCCGTCAGATTTGTAAAGCGTATTACCGTCATTACAAATGCCCCAACCTTCTTTGCTCTTACCGTAGTTAAATGTACTCAACTTTTCAAATGTATCTACATCATAAATAAAGCCTCTTTTTGCTTGCCATGTTAATTGATAAATTTTGTTTTTAAATATGGTTAAACCTTCTCCAAAATAAGCATCATCTAAATCAATATTTTTTAAAACTTCACCTGTTTTGTAGTTTACTTTTCTAAGTTTAGATTCACCACGTTGCCCTGTGCTTTCGTATAATTCTCCGTTGTAAAACTCTAAGCCCTGCGTATAAGATGAAATATCATGCGGATAGGTGTTAACGATCTCATAGGAGTATATTTTTGGAATTACATTATTGTATATTTTTATTTTTTTGGTGAGATTTTCAATAGTTTCGTCATAAGTCACTACAGCAGTTATTGTTTTTTCACCAAGTGTTACGTCGTTTAATTTTGCGTCATTGGCTATAATTTCTCCATCTAATTGATACGTAACATTTGTAATATTTAGTTTTTTTGGGTTATCAATGGTTAGATTAAAAGCGTCGCCTAATAATAACGATTTTGTATTAGTATTAATGGCCAGGCCAGTATTTTTTGTAGCGCTATCTCTACAGTTCACTAATAAAAGGCATAAACTTAAGAGAATGAGATGTTTAATTGGTTGCATAAATGTTATTTGAATATAGGGCAAGTTATTAAATAAAATTCAGTTTAAAAATGATTGTTAAAGTATTAAAAGATTGTATCTTTGCCGTTGGCAAGTCCTACACAACCAGCTCCTGTTTAATCCTCCAGGACGGGAACGTAGCAAAGGTACACGGTCGTAGCGGTGTGATGTAGGTAGCTTGCCTTTTTTTGTGGCCTATCCTAAATCCTTTCCAAAGGAAAGGACATCCTCACTCAGACGTTTTTAAATTTAATTTGCTTAATTTGGAATTTTAGAATTTAGTTTTTGAGATTTGATTATTACATAATGTTATGTCTAAAGTCGTACTAATAACAGGTGGGTCCTCCGGAATAGGAAAGTCTATAGGTGAATTTCTTAAGTCCAAAGGCTACCAAATATATGGAACAAGCCGAACGCCTAGCAATTATCCTGAGAGTAAATTTCCTATTATAGCTTTAGATGTTACAAAACCCAACTCTATTTCTAAATGTGTAGAAACAGTTATATCAAAAGCATCTAAAATAGATGTTTTAATAAATAATGCTGGTACAGGTATTACAGGACCTATAGAAGAAATCCCAGATGAAGAAATTAAACGTAATTTTGAAACTAATTTTTTTGGTCCAGTTAATGTTATTAAAGCAGTACTGCCAGAAATGCGTCGTCAAAACTCTGGATTAATTATAAACATAACCTCCATAGCAGGTTATATGGGTTTACCCTTTAGAGGAATTTATAGCGCAAGTAAAGGTGCTCTTGAGATTATTACGGAAGCCTTTAGGATGGAACTTAAGGATTTTAATATAGAAATGACCAATGTAGCGCCTGGAGACTTTGCTACTAATATTGCTGCTGGTCGTTACCATGCACCAGTGCTTAAGGATTCACCATATAAAGAGAAATACGAATTTTCTTTAAAAATGATGGACGATCATGTTAATGAAGGACACAATCCCATCCAAATGGCGATAGCTATTAATAAAATTATAAACACAGATAAGCCTAAAATCCATTATAAGGTCGGAGCCTTTATGCAAAAATTCTCAGTGGTACTTAAAAGACTCTTGCCAGATAAGGTGTACGAAAAATTACTGATGAATCATTATAAGCTTTAAACCAGTTTTCATAATCCTTACAAGGATTGAAAGTATAGCCCTAAAATTAAGCACCTTAATTCTAAAACACATGTTAGTATTTTAACCATAGATTATGGGGTTTGGTATATTATTTGAGATAATTATTTCAAATTAAGGTATCATGAAAAAACCTCTGCTCATCCTCACAATTTTGTTCGGTTTTGTGCTGAGTTGTAATGATTCACTGTGTTTTATAGCTAAAGAACCAGAACTAGATAATAAAGAATTTCCTATAGGATCGGTTAACGATTATTATTATGCAGACCTTAATGCAGAAATCAATAATGAGCCAAGAGATGACGATTACGATTATTATTTTGATGTCCAAGGATTACCACAAGGCCTAGATTTCTTTGTTAATTTTAGAACCATTAGTGTAGAAGGCACTCCTTTAGAATCTGGTGTCTTTTCAATTACAATTTACTTAGATGTAGATGGTCCATTTAGAGCGGCTGTTGATGAAGAACCAGATATACTTTGTAATTATAGCACCTCCAAAAACTACATGCTTATTATTGAGTAAGCATCAAAAATCCATTGTAAATTCAACACTAAAATAGCTTAAAATGGCTAAGACGAAAAAGTTTATAAAACTTAAACGCTATTTTAATAACTGTTGCTTTATAAGGTCAGAAAAAACACCCAATGTATAACCAAAAGCTAATGCATTTTAAAGGTATGATACACCTTGTTGATATATTTTCAGTATTTCATTAAATCTATGCAATTGATTAATTGTAAATTTGTAACCACGTTAGAAGATAATTCTAACAATTAACAACAGTTATAAACTAAATTTTATGAAATTTTTTATTGATACTGCTAATCTAGAGCAGATAAAAGAGGCTCAAGACATGGGCGTTTTAGATGGTGTAACTACAAACCCGTCTTTAATGGCAAAAGAAGGTATTACAGGCACAGATAATATTATGAAACATTATGTGGACATCTGTAATATTGTTGATGGTGATGTGTCTGCAGAAGTTATCGCTACGGATTTTGAAGGTATGGTACGAGAAGGAGAAGCATTGGCCGAATTACACAATCAAATCGTAGTTAAACTCCCAATGATTAAAGATGGAGTTAAGGCTTGTAAGTATTTTTCTGATCGCGGAATTAGAACCAATGTAACCTTAGTATTTTCGCCAGGTCAAGCCTTATTAGCTGCTAAAGCAGGGGCAACTTATGTATCACCATTCATTGGGAGATTAGATGATATCTCAACTGATGGTTTAAATTTAATTGCAGAAATCCGTCACATCTATGATAATTATGCTTTTGACACTCAAATTTTAGCAGCCTCTGTACGGCATACGATGCATGTTATAGACTGTGCAAAATTAGGAGCAGATGTTATGACAGGGCCATTAAGTTCTATCGCAGGATTACTAAAACACCCTTTAACAGATATAGGGCTCGCAAAATTCTTAGCAGATTATAAAAAGGGTAACTAATATAAATCTAAATTGTTTTTAGAGGTCTTATTTTTTTGCAACAACCTCTTTTTCTTGCAATAGTAGTTGAAGCGTATCCTCAAAATCTGATTTAAAAATGTTTACATTAGGATGTAATATTGTGGCATCTTGGTCAACGACAATAGCTTTATTAGAATAATTTACAGCTAATGTTTTTTGTGCTTTTGTTGGATGCTTAAATCTAAATTCATTATCTGATGGAAAGCTGTAATCATTTATTATGGCTTTCCATATTTTATTATCGTTTCTATTGAGATTTATAGATATAAAATCTACGTCTAAAAATTTAGACTTTAATTCACGTACTTTATAATGACTATTTCTATACTGCATCTTAGAATTAGAGGACCAAAAATAGATTACTGTAGGTTTATTAATTATAGATTTTAGTTTGTATTCAGTACTGTTATAATTAACTACAGTAAGATTAGGAATAGTATTGCCTTGTCTTAAAGACTTTAAAGAAGCTACAAGCTCTTTCATTACTACTTTATCTTTTTCATTTGTGCTTTTATTTAAAAAATAAGCAAGCATGTCTTTGGCTTCGGCTTCGGTATGGTTATGGCTAACAAAATCTCTAGTCTTATATTTTAAAAGACTGTTTTTTATGGTTTTGTTAGAGATGACGCTATCGATGATATCTAATTTAGATTTGTTATAAGCTACTGAATGCCTGTTAAACTTGCTATGGGAAGTGTTCTTATTATAATAAGTATTTGCTGCTAAATTATCTATGTGTGCAAATAAAAAGCGATTATAAGAATAAAAATGACGCAGATGTGAAGCATTGTAATCAATAGAAGATCTGTAATTGTAAAAATCTTCAGGTAAATCCTTTATATGAATAAGTTTATTGTTGCCAAAATAGGCGAAGGGGTAAATTTCCTTGCTTGCATAAGCATTGTAATTAATGTTGGCCTCAACGATGGATTTAAAAAACTCAGATTCATCATTTTGTGCTAAAAAATTATGAAATTCTATGAGTTGACTCAAGCGTTTCTTTTCAATAAAATCATCAAAAACTTCAGGTTCCATTTTAGCATAGGAAGTTAGCTTTTTTTCCTCTAGCTCATTTTGTAAGTACGTTTTAATAAGGTAATTGTTTTTTCTAGCGCCATTACCCGTAAAAACTAATGATTCATCAAAATCGTAAGTGTTTAGCCTAAACATTACACTATCTTTTGGCTCTAGTAAAACCATTTGGTACTCACCACCATGCGTAATAGAATACAACCCAGTTTCTAGATTTGTTATCTTATGTAAAAATCTATTATGCTTGTCTAACACAAGCGAATCTAAAACATCGCCACTAGTGTTGTAGAGAATAACATTTTTATTTTTTGGATTAACAATTTCTCCACCTAAATAGGCGTATTCGCTATTTTTAGTTGAATAGTCCTCACAACTATTAAGGACTAATAACAGGATTATAAATAAGTAACTAAGTCTATACAATATCAAATTCTTTACAAAAATCAAAACAAAAATATAGGTTGAATGTGTTATGTCTTGTTAAGACCTAGTTAAAACTTGATAAGAGCGGTTTTATTTCGCTCAATCGCTTTAATTGTCTAATTTTGCCGAAAATTTAAAGACTATAAAATGTTATCAGTTTCAAATCTCTCGGTCCAGTTCGGAAAACGTGTACTTTTCGATGAAGTTAATACCACCTTTAATAACGGTAATTGCTATGGTATCATTGGTGCCAATGGAGCAGGTAAATCTACCTTTTTAAAGATTATAGCGGGTAAAATGGATCCAACATCTGGCCATGTGCATTTAGAGCCAGGTAAGCGCATGTCTGTTTTAGAGCAAAATCATAACAAGCACGATGAGGATACAGTTTTAGAAACCGTAATAAAAGGTAACAAGCCCTTATATAAGTTAAAATCTGAAATAGATGCACTTTATGCCGACTATACCGATGAGAATGCAGAGAAGATTGGTGAACTTCAAGTAGAATTTGAAGAAATGAATGGCTGGAATGCCGATTCGGATGCTGCAGCAATGTTATCTAATTTAGGAATCAAAGAAGAGCACCACTATACATTAATGAAGGATTTAGATGGTAAGCAAAAAGTTCGTGTACTTTTAGCTCAAGCCTTATTTGGAAATCCTGATTTGTTAATTATGGATGAGCCTACCAATGATTTAGACTACGAAACGATTTCGTGGTTAGAAAACTTTTTGGCAAATTACGATAATTGTGTTATTGTGGTATCGCACGACAGGCACTTTTTAGATGCGGTTTGTACACATATTTCTGATATTGATTTTGGAAAGATTAGTCATTTCTCTGGGAACTACACCTTTTGGTACGAATCTTCTCAATTAGCTGCCAAGCAGCATGCACAACAAAATAAAAAAGCAGAAGAAAAGAAAAAAGAATTAGAAGAATTTATTCGTCGTTTCTCTGCCAACGTTGCAAAATCCAAACAGGCAACCAGTAGAAAAAAGATGATTGAAAAGCTAAATATAGCGGATATAAAACGCTCTAGTCGTCGTTATCCTGCTATTATTTTTGAACGTGATCGCGAGGCTGGAGATCAAATTTTAAATATAGAAGGTTTATCTGCAAGTTTAGATGGAGACGTGCTGTTTAAGGGTATTGATATTAATTTAGCAAAAGGAGATAAAGTAGTTGTATATTCTAAAGATTCTAGAGCAACAACGGCATTTTATCAAATTATAAATGGCAAAGAAAAAGCTGATGCAGGTAAATATGCTTGGGGTGTTACAACAACACAATCGTATTTGCCATTAGACAACAGTGACTATTTTAATAATAAATTGACTTTAGTAGATTGGTTACGTCAGTGGGCAACAACCGAAGAAGAACGCGAAGAAGTTTATATTAGAGGTTTTCTAGGTAAAATGATTTTTAGTGGTGAAGAAGCTTTAAAAACAGCTGATGTTCTTTCGGGAGGTGAAAAAGTACGTTGTATGCTCAGTCGTATGATGATGACTAGAGCTAATGTATTAATGTTAGATGAACCTACGAATCACTTAGATTTAGAAAGTATTACGGCGTTTAACAACTCATTAAAGAACTTTAAAGGAACAGTATTGTTAACAACGCACGATCATGAGTTTGCACAAACCGTTGGTAACAGAATCATTGAGTTGACTCCAAATGGCGTTATAGATCGTTATATGACGTTTGATGACTATATGAGTGATAAAAAGATTAAAGAACAACG
>NZ_CALGNH010000023.1 GCF_937958655.1 uncultured Winogradskyella sp.
ACTAGCAGATTTAATCGTACTAGGTGGTAATGCAGGTATTGAGGAGGCAGCAAATAAAGCTGGACACAAAGTGTCAGTGCCATTTGCTCAAGGTAGAGGAGACGCGTCTCAAGACATGACAGACATAGAGCAGTTTAACTATCTTAAGCCTGTTGGCGATGGATTTAGAAATTACCAAAATTCCAATGCAGATGTAAAAGCCGAAGACTTAATGATTGATAAAGCAAACCTATTAACATTAACAATCCCAGAAATGACGGTTTTAGTTGGTGGTATGCGTGTCTTAGGTACTAATTTCGATAATTCAGATTACGGTGTCTTTACAGATAATGTAGGTCAACTTTCTAATGATTTCTTTAAAAATATATTGGATATGACATACACTTGGAGTGAAACTTCTGAAGCAGAAACACACTTTGAGGGGCGTAA
Source organism: uncultured Winogradskyella sp. (assembly GCF_937958655.1). GTDB lineage: Bacteria > Bacteroidota > Bacteroidia > Flavobacteriales > Flavobacteriaceae > Winogradskyella. Next base: position 430 of record NZ_CALGNH010000023.1, read on the forward strand.
CAGAAACACTGGCGAAGTTAAATTTAAAGGTACAAGAGCAGATCTAATTTTTGGTTCTAACACAGAGCTTAGAGCAGTATGCGAAGTTTATGGCGCAAACGATGGGGAAGAAAAATTCCTTAAAGATTTTGTTGCAGCGTGGACTAAAGTTATGAATTTAGATCGTTTTGATTTAAAATAAATAGATGAATTTTAATTAATGAAGACCTACAATTTTAAAACTTGTAGGTCTTTTTTTTATGACATATGAACGCACAAGAATTATTTTTTAGAACCATTCAGCAAGGTAACGCTGAGAATATAAAAAGGCAGTTAGAGAACAATCCGCATTTGGTAAATAGTGAAGACGCTAGAGGGTTTACACCATTAATTTTTGCTACCTATTTTGATAAAGAGGCTATTACCAAAATATTAATAGACCACAAGGCTAATATCAATGGTAAAGACGCCTCTGGTAATACCGCACTAATAGGCGTAAGTTTTAAAGGTAACCTTAATTTAGTAAAGCTTTTAATTAAACATAATGCAGATATTAATGCGCAAAATAACAAAGGTACTACTGCCTTAAGTTTTGCAACTCAATACAAACAAGAAGCGATTGTAAAGGAGTTAATAGCACATAATGCAGATACCTCTATAAAAGATATAGAGGGTAAAACAGCTTTAGATTATGCTAAGGATAAAGGATTTACAAATATTGAAACTATGCTTAATTAGTTTTTGTTGTAAGCATCTTAATTTTTATTCTTAAAGCTGCGAAGAGTAAGGTTGTAAAAGGACTCAGCCAGTTAAAAATAGCATAAACAAAATACTCACCAATACCAACACCTAATACACCACTTTGATAGGCACCACAGGTGTTCCAAGGAATAAGAACTGAGGTAACTGTACCAGAATCTTCAAGTGTTCTACTCAAATTTTCTGGTGCTAAGCCTTTATCTTCATAGGCTTTTTTAAACATTTTTCCAGGTATAACGATTGCCAAATATTGATCGGACGCAATTACGTTTAATCCTAAGCAACTTATTATTGTGGTTGCAAATAGACCAAAAACAGAAGAGGCTACAGAAAGCAGTGCTTTAGTTATTCTTGCTAATGCACCAATACCATCCATAATACCACCAAAAACCATGGCGCATACAATAAGATAAATGGTCCATAGCATACCTTTCATGCCACCAGCTCCGAAAAGTTTTTTCAAACGCTTAATTGTAATCAGTTTTTCTAAATTTTCTGCCTTATTTTCAATAGTATTTGAATTTTTGTAGTCTAAAGAGAAGAATTCCTTTAAGCTCTCATTGGTATAAACACCCTTTAAATCATCGTCTGAAAATAATTTTCTTAAACCATCTTCATCAGTCTTAATTTTATCAATATCTGATTCTGTAAGTGCTGCCATATACTCCGAATCGTCTATTTCTATATTAGTATCTGAGAAAATAGAATTTACAACTGTAGTAGTAGAAGAATCCGATATTTCATTAATCAATTTTGGTTGAAAAATAAACGCAAATATTATAGCTAGAACGACACCAAAACCTAGAGCTATTAATGGTTTGGTCTTTAATAGAATTAGACCCACAACACCAATTGGCACTAAAAACAACCAAGGTGTTATGTTAAAATATTTATCAATTGTACTGAGTATGAATTCGGTGTCCGAACTGCCCGTTGGCTCAATCGAAGCACTTATTATTCCAAAAACTACAAGAGTTAATAAAATAGTAGGAACGGTCGTAAAAGCCATATATCTTATATGTGTAAATAAATCCGTGCCAGCCATGGCAGGAGCTAAGTTTGTTGTGTCACTCAAAGGTGACATCTTATCGCCAAAATAGGCACCAGAGATTACGGCACCAGCTATCATACCAGGATTAATACCTAGAGCTGTACCAATACCAACTAAGGCGATTCCGACTGTAGCCGAGGTGGTCCAAGAACTTCCTGTAGCTATTGAGATGATTGCTGCAATTATAACTGAGGCTGGTAAGAAAATTTCTGGACTTAAAACTTGCAGTCCATAATAAACCATTGCAGGTATTACACCACTTATGAGCCAAGTACCTGCAAGTGCACCAACTAAGAACAAAATCATTATTGGCACAACAACACTTTTTAGATTTTCCAAAATTTCTTTCAACATTACTAGTGGTGTAACCTTATTTAGTAAACCACCCATGAAAGCAACAAACCCACCAATAAGAAGAATGTATTGATTGGAGTAGCCACCCATCATTTCACCTTCAAATCCAAAAATATTGATAGCCAGTAGAATCATTAAAATCACTACAGGAACAAGTGCTTCAAAAATATTTAGCTCTTTATTATCAATTATTTTTTGGTCATCTATTTTTATTTCAGATAAATCGTCGTCTTGCATTTTTGTTAGTTTAGTTTTGTAATGTTACGATTTTGTAAAACCAATTGCAAATGGATTAATTCTGTAATTTTGCAGTCAATTATATGGATTCATTAACTCAAATTGTTTTAGGAGC
>NZ_CALGNH010000024.1 GCF_937958655.1 uncultured Winogradskyella sp.
CCTATTGACGTAAATAATTTTGAAATCCAAAACGGTAAAATTGCATTTATTGAGCTACAAGCAGACCCAACCATAGATTTACATTTTGAAAACTTAGAACTCTATGCCAAAAATTTGCGAAATGTTACCGCAAAAGAAAGAACCCTACCATCTCCCATAAATGCCACAGCTATTTCTGTTGGCAATGGTAATGTATCGCTTAATGGTAATCTAAATCTTATTAAAGACATACCCGATATGAATATTGAGTTTGCTTTAGAAAAAGCTGATGCCAAAGCGCTCAATGATTTTACTAAGCATTACGCTGGTATAGATTTTGAAAGTGGAACTTTTGAGCTCTTTAGCGAAATTGCAATTGCTGATGGTTATCTAAAAGGCTATATGAAGCCATTACTTACAGACTCTAAATTAGTTGGTAAAGATGACGGATTCCTTGGTGTACTATGGGAAGGTTTTGTTGGTTTCTTTAAATTTATTCTAAAAAATCAAAAAACAGATACACTTGCAACCAGAATACCTATTGAAGGTGATCTTAGTAACGTAGAGACCAATATTATACCTACCGTTGCAAATATTTTTGGTAATGCATGGGTAAAGGCATTTAAAGGAGTCATTGATGATGACATTGAGTTTGAAGATGCATTTAGTGATGCTAAGGAATAGAAAAAAGCCTTAGTCTTTTAACTGAGACTAGGCTTTTTAACACTCAAACATTGATTGATGTTCACCTTAAACAATTCAACTTAGGTCAAAATTACATTAAGCTGAATGTAAAGGTTAGTAATTAAAATCTATTAATCCATATCAAAACGAACACCAACGGAAATATTATTTTGGCTTACCTGTTGGTTATTAAATAATGGATTAAGATCGTATTTTAAGTATAAAGCCGTTCCTCCCCAAGCAAGGTAACCACTAAGGCCATAGACTAAATCACTTACTTCAAAATCGCCTTTTTGCTTTTCTTTTTCCCGATCACCATTTTCTTTGTATTTAAGTTTTTGTATGCTGCCTATGTTAAGACCACCATAACCACCTAAGCCTATCTTTAACTTATCTCTTGTGGAATATCTAAAATAATTATCTTTTTCAATTTTTTTAGATGGTCCAAACTCAACATGTACTGGGAATACGAGGTTGGTAGTTCTAAATTTTGCTTTATCCAAATCTAAAGGAAATTCTTGCAAAGACACCTCACCATTATTATTAACAAAGAATTGATTATTCTTTATATCTAACTTATTCCATTGAACGGACAGCCCATATTTAAGTCTCCAAAAGTTAGTATTCTTAAAAATTCTTGTTTTCCATGCATAGCCTAATTCTACAAATCCTGATCCTCCTAACTTATAAGGGGAATCGTTTATACTTTGCCCTTCTATTAAAGCATTATTAAAACCAATACCAAAAACAAAATCTGTAGTTGTACGCCTATCGTACTTTGTATTTCTGGCTTTTATATTAGGACCAATAACCCTAATAAATCCTACATCTATAGTATCTTTTTCTCTTTGCGGAAGACCATTGCGTTTTAGTAAGGCTAATTCAATATCTTGTATAGCTAAACGGTCTTCTATATTTTGAGCACGTCTTTTTGCAGCTTCTTTTTTTAACTTTTCTGCTTCTTCTGCTGTAATTTCTTTAACATCTAAGCGTTTGTTAATTGCTATTATTTCCTCCTTTAAAAGGCGACGTTCTTCAGATTCTATAAGTTCCTTTTTCATTTCAATAAATGCAATTCGCTGTTGCACTCTGGTAATTGTACTATCCGCTTCTTTTTTCTGTGCATTAGCATTATTAAGCATTAAAGCTATAATTGCTAAAACTACTACTCTAGTAATTGTGTTCATAACTGTTCGTTTTTCTTAATGCTGAACTTGTTTCAGCATCTTATGATTATTAATTGATGTTTGTTTTTAGTGTATTATAATTTCTGTTTCTTTTCGAGATTCCTGCCTGCGCAGGAATATGTTAGTTGTTACGCTCAGCAACTGCTGTTTTTACAGTTTCGTAACTAGTCTTTAGAGCATCAAATACTCTACTTCTAAAGGATTGTCCCATGTCTTCCTCTACTTTTTGCAGCAAAGCCTCTGCATTTACAGTTCTACTGGTTTCAGTTTGTAATTTCAACTTAAAAAGTTCTTTGTTTGCTAATTTTAATAAGGAATCTACTTCCCTATCCGTTACGGCTTTATTTTCTGACTTAAACTCTTTAACCGCTTGGGCAATAGCTGTCTTAATACTTTCTGATTGATTTATTAGACTTTGTTGTTGCTCTATTTCATTTGGCTGCTTAAGTCTTGTCTTTGGGGTTTTATTTATTTCTACTAATTGATTTTCAACTTTTGGATTTTGCTTAGTTACCGATTTATATTTAATAATTTCTGGTTGTTCAGCAGCAGGTTTAGTATTATTTTCAGTCTTAATATATTGATTTTCAATACCAAATTCTGTGATTTGAGTTTTATTATCATTAGGTTCTATTGGATTAATAGTGTCTTCTTTAGTGTCCTCTTCAACCAAAATAGGATCGCTATTCTTTGTATCCTTTGAGGAAAATGTTTGTACTGCAACAGCTACCATAATAATAAGTCCGGCTGCAATGCTCATCCACCAAAACCACGGGTTTTTGGTTTTCTTTTCCTCCGCATCTAAGCGTTCGGACAGTTTTGCCCAACTCGCTTCGGACGGCTCTAAGCTTCGCTTTTCGAGCTTATCTTTTAATTGTTCTTCAAATTTAATTGGTGCCATAACTGTTGTTATTTAATTCTTTTAATTTCTTCTGAAGCATTTGTCGCGCCTTAAATAATTGCGACTTTGAGGTTCCTTCAGAGATCTTTAATAATTCTGCAATTTCATTGTGTTTATAGCCTTCAATAGCATACATTACAAAAACCATTCTGTAACCTTCGGGCAAACTATCGATCAGTTGTTGAATTTCTGCAACTTCTATATTCGTCTTAATATTATTTGAATAATCATGTTCTAAATAGTCATCTTCAGCCGCAAACTCTATACGCTTTTTCTGTCTTAAATATGAGATTGCCTCTCTTACCATAATGCGTCGTACCCAACCTTCAAAACTACCTTCATTTTTAAATGTCTTTAGATACTTAAACACTTTAAAAAAACCGTTAAGCATTACTTCTTCTGCCTGTTGTACATCTTTAATGTAATACCTACAGACACTCATCATTTTTGGCGCGTGTAACGTATACAATACATGCTGTGCCTCACGATTATGTTTCGCTGCTCTTTGTATAAGTTTAGTCTCGTTTTTATGAAGTTGTATAACTTTCATAGTATTGATTGTAGTTGGCTTCTATTTATAAAGATGCCAATTATTTAGAAAGGGTTGCTTTGAGGATGAAAAATATTTTCAGAAAAAACTTAAGGTGCTGACTTTAAGTGCTTTAATTTCTATTTTTTTCTGTCAATAACGTAATCTACCATAATTTTTAGTGAAGTTTTATATGGTGATTGAGGATAGTTATCTAATAAATTAAGTGCTTCTTTTTGAAAGGTTTTCATTTTTGAAATGGCATAATCTAAACCTTTATTGGCTTTTACAAAAGCTATGACTTCCTTAACTCGTTTTTTATCCTTGTTATAATTTTTGACAGAATTAATAAGCCATGACTTTTCTTTTTTAGTACAATTGTTAAGCACGTAAATTAAAGGCAAGGTCATTTTTTGCTCTTTAATATCTATGCCTGTGGGTTTGCCTATGGCTTCTTCACCATAATCAAATAAATCATCTTTTATTTGAAATGCCATACCGATGAGTTCGCCGAATTTACGCATTAGTTCCACTTCTTGGGAATTTGGCTTTACGGAAGCTGCTCCTAGGCTACAGCATGCCGCAATAAGTGTCGCTGTTTTTTGCCTTATGATGTCGTAATAGACCTCTTCTGTAATATCGAGTTGTCTTGCTTTTTCAATTTGAAGCAATTCACCCTCACTCATTTCTCTTACGGCAACTGATATAATTTTTAGTAAATCAAAGTCATTATTATCTATGGAGAGTAAAAGTCCTTTAGAGAGTAAATAATCACCGATGAGTACGGCAATCTTATTTTTCCAAAGTGCATTAATAGAGAAAAAACCGCGTCGTCTATTACTATCGTCCACAACATCATCGTGTACTAGTGTTGCTGTATGTATTAACTCAATAACCGACGCTCCTCTGTAGGTGCGTTCGCTAACCTGCCCATTGTTAAGCATTTTAGCAACCAAAAATACAAACATAGGGCGCATTTGCTTACCCTTACGGTTTACAATATAATGTGTTATTCGGTTAAGTAAGGCAACCTGACTCGACATTGATAAACGAAACTTTTGCTCAAAAAGTTCCATTTCATAAGCGATTGGTTGTTTTATTTGTTCGGTGATTTTCATTTTTATATAATGAATTCTACAAAATTACGAATTAATACCTCCACATATTCTTATAATTAGAATTTTAGTCGTTTAACCTATCATGTATATAATTTATTTGTAACTTTCAAACGATTAATCTATTAAACTAAAATTTTATGAAAAAAATTACTTTTTTATTATGTACACTATTTGTCTTTAGCTTATATAGCAATGGGCAAAATACGTGCTCTACTTCAACACCAATAACTCCGGGCACAATCAGTGTACCTGCTTTAAACGGTGGTGAAGTTCCATTACCAGAATGTGCTGCTAATGCTAATGGGACGAGAACGGCTGGCGTTTGGTATTCCTTTACCGCTTCTGTAGATGGTACTGCCAATGTTACATCCGATTTACCAGCAAATGTTGCACCAAATAGTGATGATACTCGTGTTCACATTTATTCTGGTGATTGTACCTTATTAACATGTATAGGTGGAAATGATGATGTTAGTGGTGCTAATTTTTTATCTGATGCTTCATTCCCTGTAACTAACGGTACCACGTATTTAATTGCTTGGGATGATCGATGGAATGCTGCAGGTTTTGATTTTGTGTTATCCGAAACTTCGTGTTTAGCAACAACTGCTCCTGGTGCGGTAACAACACCAACACCAGTGGACGGCGCCACTGGTGTTGCTATAGAAGCTGGTGATGGTGTTGCCTTTTCTTGGGTAGAAGATACTACAGGTGATGTAGCCGAGAGTTTCACAATTAGTATAGGCTTAACAGCAACTGGTGACGATATTGGATCATTGGCCGATGTTGAAAGTGGAGATGTTATTACTTTTGGTGCTGCTAATAACACAACTTACTTTTGGAAAATCGACGCCGTTAACTGTTTTGGAACAACTTCTAGTGCAGTGTGGAGTTTTACTACTGAAGATTGTGTTGACACTGCACCACCTGCATGTGTTACAGTTTTTTCACCTGTAGACAATGAAGCTTCTGCTCAACTTGGTACTGGCGGTGCAATAACTTTTACATGGGATGATGTTCCTACAGCTACAAGTTATGAGATGTTTATTAATGGATTCTCTCAAGGCACGCGTGCATCTGGTATTACATTTACTGGTTTTGAAGTTAACACTTCCTACACTTGGTCCTTAATTCCTTCTAATTGTTTTGGTGCCGCAACTGGTTGTCCAACTTGGAATTTTACTACTAGTAGTACAATTTTAAATGTTAATGAATTTGATTTAAACTCAATTCGTCACTACTATAATAACACTACCAAGGAGTTAACTTTAGAATCTGAAACTAGCACTTTTACTAACGTAAACTTATATAACATTTTAGGCCAAGAAGTTTTCACTAAACAGTTATCGCAAAACAATGAGATTCTTAGTCTGAGCTCTTTAAATGATGGTATCTATATCGCTAAAATTAGCATTGGATCTAAATCTAAAACAATTAAATTCGTTAAAAATTAAATTTTAGATTTTCTCTGTTAAGAGATCTTCTGAAGCATTGATATTATAGCGAACTGTCACACCTTAAGACATAGGAAGAGTGTAGTCAAAATTATTTAAAAATTAATTTTTTAGATTTTTTTAACTACGCTCAAAGTGACAGAATCGATTGTTTTTCTAAGCAAAATTACTATTGGCCTTTATTAGCCAACTGACCGCAAGCGGCGTCAATATCCTTTCCGCGACTTCGTCTCACGGTAACAGTAATATTATTTGCTTCTAAAATATTTATATACATATCTAGAGCCTTAGAATCTGCTTGTTGAAATTCTCCATCATCAATTGGATTATACTCTATAAGATTTACCTTACTTGGTGCAAACGTGCAAAATTCTACTAAGGCATCAACATCCTTTCGTTTATCATTAATACCATCCCAAACCACATACTCATAGGTAATGCGGTTCTTTGTTTTAGAATACCAATATTGTAAAGCGTCTCGTAAATCACTCAATGGAAAGGTGGCATTAAATGGCATTATAGAGGTTCTTACTTCATCTATAGCAGAATGTAGAGATACCGCTAGCTTAAACTTAACGGCATCATCCGCCATTTTTTTAATCATTTTGGGCACTCCAGAGGTAGAAACTACAATGCGTTTTGGAGACATGCCCAAACCTTCGGGTGATGTAATCTTATCTATAGCTTTAAGTACGTTATTATAATTCATCAGTGGTTCTCCCATACCCATAAAAACAATATTACTTAATGGTCTATTGTGGTATAAACGACTTTCATTATCAATGGCTACAACCTGATCGTATATTTCATCAGGATTGAGGTTACGCATACGTTTTAATTGTGCTGTGGCACAGAATTTACAGTCTAAACTACAGCCAACCTGAGAAGATACGCAAGCTGTAGTACGTGTTGCTGTTGGAATTAGAACAGACTCTACAATTAAATCATCATGCAAACGTACTGCGTTCTTTATTGTTCCGTCTGCACTTCGTTGCATCTGGTCTACTTTAATATGATTGATTACAAAGTTATCTTGCAACATTTGGCGTGTTTCTAAAGATATGTTGGTCATATCCTCAAAACTATGAGCCGATTTTTGCCATAACCATTCATACACCTGATTACCTCGAAACGCTTTATCTCCTTGTTTTAGAAAGAATTCTCTAAGCTGTTCTTTGGTAAGGGCACGTATGTCTTTCTTTTTAGTTTCCATATCGTTGCAAAGTTACTTAAATGAAGTGTATAACCTAAGCATAAAAAAAGCCTCAATTAAGAGGCTCATTTACTTTTGTTTTTTTAATTATATAATAAGCATGGCGTCACCATAAGAATAAAATTTATATTTTTCTTTTACAGCTTGGTCGTAAGCTTCCTTCATAAAATCATGACCTGCGAACGCAGAAACCATCATTAATAACGTTGATTTTGGTGTATGAAAATTTGTTATCATACAATTGGCTATACTAAAATCGTATGGTGGAAAAATAAACTTATTAGTCCACCCATCATATTCATTTAAGCGTCCATTGGAGGATACTGAGCTTTCTATAGTTCGCATTGAGGTTGTACCTACGGCACAAACGCGTCTTTTATTTTCAATACCTCTATTAACAATATTAGCCGCTTGTTGAGATATTACGATTTCCTCACTATCCATTTTATGTTTAGATAAATCCTCCACTTCTACAGGATTAAAGGTTCCTAAACCAACATGAAGCGTTACTTCTGCCATTTCAACACCCTTAATCTCTAATCTTTTTAAAAGATGTTTTGAAAAGTGTAAACCTGCCGTTGGTGCAGCCACTGCTCCTTCGTTTTTTGCAAAAATAGTTTGGTAACGTTCCTCATCTTCTGGCTCTACGTCTCTTTTTATATATTTTGGTAATGGTGTTTCGCCGAGCTCAGTTAATTTTCTTCTAAAATCACTGTAAGATCCGTCGTAAAGAAAACGTAGTGTTCTACCTCTAGATGTTGTATTATATATAACCTCAGCTACTAAGGTTTCATCATCTCCAAAATATAATTTGTTTCCAATTCTTATCTTACGAGCAGGATCTACCAATACATCCCATAAACGTTGATCTTGATTTAATTCTCTTAGTAAGAATACTTCAATTCTGGCACCTGTTTTTTCTTTATTACCAAATAGTCTGGCAGGAAATACTTTGGTGTTGTTTAAGATCATCACATCTCCTTCATCAAAGTAATCTATTACATCTTTAAAAAGTTTATGCTCAATAGTTTGATTTTCTCTATTAAGAACCATTAATCTTGATTCATCTCTGTGTTCTGCTGGATGTTCTGCTAATAATTCTTCAGGAAGGTCAAAATTAAAATGTGATAATTTCATTTGTATGTATTTGTTGATTTATTTATTCTACACGGGCAGACATTAAATAATTATAGTCTTACGCCGCAGAATATATTCGAAGTTGCAAATATACAATCTCAACATAGGCCTTGTCAAGTAATTAATTGTTTATTTTATTTTGAATCCTATTTGCTTTAAATCTGACCAAAACTCTGGGTAGGATTTACTAACGACATCTGCATCCTTAATAAATAATGATGTTTTTAAGCCTAAAGGAGCAAATGCCATAGCCATTCTATGATCATTATAAGTGGCTATTGTGCTATCTGCATTTATTGTATTTGAAGATTTTAGGTGCAATGTGTCTTCTGTAATTATGATCTCAGCGCCAAGCTTATTAAGTTCTGTTTTTAATGCCATTAACCTATCGGTCTCTTTTATTTTTAAGGTGTGAAGCCCTGTTAAGTAACATTCTAAACCTAATCCAAATGAGGTTACGGCTATAGTTTGTGCTATATCTGGTGCATTGCTCAATTCTAAATCTATACGATCCGTAGATTCTATACGTTCTACCTTTTTTAATCTTATGGTATTGGACTGATATGTTGTTGTAACGCCAAACTGCTCATAGATATTAGCTAATACAGAATCCCCTTGTAAAGAGGTCTCCTTGTAAGATGTTAACTCCACTGCTGTATCATCATCACTTAAGGCTATGATACTATACCAGTACGAAGCCGAAGACCAGTCTGACTCCACTACTAAATTTTGCGTTTGTAAATTTTTAGTTAACGGTTGTACGGAGATTGTATTGCCCTTAAAGCTGGTAACTATACCTATTGAATTCAAAAGGCTTAAGGTCATTTTTATATAAGGCACCGATGTAATTTTACCCTCTAATACCAATTCTATGCCGTTTTTAAGCTTTGAAGCAATTAGTAATAATGCCGAAATATATTGACTACTTATATTAGCCTTTAGGTTAACTTTAGATTGGGTTAGGTTCTTACCTTTTATCTTTAGAGGTGGGAAACCTTCATTTTCTAAGTAATCAATTTCTGCTCCTAAAGCCCTTAATGCATCTACTAAAATGCCTATTGGTCTTTCTTTCATTCTGGCAGAACCAGTTAGTGTTACTTCCCTGCCATCTTGTGTAGCATAAAAAGCCGTTAAAAAACGCATGGCTGTGCCTGCATGATGAATATCAATAAGTGTTTCCTTTGATGCTAATGCCTTTTGCATTAATACAGAGTCGTCTGAATTTGAAATATTCTCAATACTAATGTCTGGGTAAAGTGCCTTTAAAAGTAATAGTCTATTAGATTCGCTTTTTGAACCCGTAATTGCTACTGTATTTTTGCTACTAACCGTTGATTTAAGAATTTGTATATCCATAAAAAAATGCCCACATTTACGTGGGCATAAAATTACTTTAATTTATCGTTATTATGATGCCTATTGTGGTCTCGTTTTGTTTTTTTATCTAATTTTTTATCAAATGCCTGCTGAAGATCTATACCTGTTTGGTTAGCTAAACATAAAACAACAAATACTACATCTGCCAATTCCTCACCGAGATCTTTGTCCTTATCACTGTCTTTTTCACTTTGTTCGCCATATCGTCTGGCTATTATACGAGCAACCTCTCCAACTTCTTCTGTTAATTGAGCCATGTTTGTGAGTTCGTTAAAATAACGCACTCCGTGTGCTTTAATCCATTTATCTACCGCTTTTTGGGCGTTTTTTAATTCCATATTACAACTTCTTAAGAACAATCTGTTCCGTTTGCTTTTCTACAACACCATTAAAAAAATTCTTGAAACTTTCGTAATCTTCTGGCTGAATAAGAGAACTGCTAATATCAAACTCTATATTAAATTGTAAAAAATTACCATTCTCTCTGGCAACATATTCAAATTTTGACCCACCATTCTTAAAATCCATAATGGCACTTTTTGGGAGAGACTCAACGACATAACCCTCTGGTAACATAATGTTGACTAAATATTTTGTCTTTATCGGATAGGTAAAATCTATAGGATACTCTCGTTTTTCTAATTTAAATGGATTCTCTTCTAAGGTATAAAATAGTAAAGGTGAAAAATATAAATTGCCACCTATATCGTCTATAACGTCAGAAGCTTCGTAATCATAAGTAATCATTACAGGTTTTGAAATATTGTCGTCATTTTTAAAATCTAAGTTTATTATTTCAACGTCGCCTTTATTCTTTTCTAGTCTTTTAATGTGTGCTTCGTTACTTAATTTGGCATAGTTTTTACGATAATTTAGAGCTCTATGTTCTGTAATACTCTGCCTTACTTTACCTTCAACACTAAAATCGTCAAGTATTTTAATATTTAAAGACGTTGTCTCACTAGATTTTGCGTTGGGTCTTAGAGATATCCAAGATGAATTTCCATTATCTCTTAAAACGCGCCCTTGCCAATTTAAAGTTCTTTGTGGTAAAATATTGACCGTACTATAATTTTCTGTTGCGTCTAAAAGCACGTAGCTATCTTCATTTTCTACCATACAAATAACATAATTAAACCCTTTTCTGGTAGGATATATTGGAATTCCATTATTCCTGGTACTCACTAATACAGGATTAGCATTAACTTCCTTAGATCTTAACATTGCTATAAGTAGTAGATTAATATCAGCAACATTACCTTCTCCTTGTTCGTAAGCTTTTTTTGTTCCTTTCATGGTCATAAACCCATTAATACCATTCCATTTTACTTTACGCTTTACATAGTTTTGTAAACGTAATGCTTTTTGAAAATCATTATCCTCTTCTGAAGTAATATCCGCTATATCTTTTTTAAAAAAAACCGAACGCGAAAGTTGATTACCAAAATCTGAATCTGCCATGATACTTCTTGAGACCTGATCCCAATTATTAGAAAAAGATTTCTCTATTGCGCCATAAGAATTTAAGATAGCAGAGAGCTCCATAGTTAATAAAGCCCTGTAATTATTAACACTACCAGCATATGCTTCAACTTTTAAAGCTGGGATATCTGTTTCGTGAGACTCTAAAATATTTTCTTGATAGTTAAAGGCCTTTCTACTATAATCATTTCCACCAGTTGTAAGATCATCAGATCTACTTTGAGTTTTTGATGTATATGTAGCTTTATTATTAATTATAGATTTTGTAATGTTTGGGTAATAAAAAGCTCTTGGGTTAACGCTGTGATTATACATATAGTATTCTGGAGTTCTTACCTTTAAATCGAACTTATCTATAGGTATATTATATTGAAAAATAATATCATCAATAGCCAAAAATGGTGATGTTATTTTATAACTATATTCAATAACACAACCCTCTTTGATGTTAGGCATGGTGATAGTATTAATATCGGTAAACTCATTAAAATTTTCTTTAAAAATCCCATCCTTTTTTAGCTTCTCCTTTTCGACTTTACCACCCACTAAATTGTAGGTGTTTGCTTTTAGATCAGAGATTTTTTCTTTACTACCAGATGTACCACCTTTGTACAAATAGACCTTCTTTGTAGCCCAATCAAATCCTTCTTTATTATATATTTTGATGCGTTCATGAATAATTCTATGCTGCACAAAACCATCAGTCTGGGTATAAACAAAATATATATCTTCACTTTTATAAAGTACTGTAGCATTTGCTGATGTATCTTTTACATGGGCTTTTTTCTGTAGCTCTTCTTTGGATACTTTCCCGAATTTAAAATTTTGTGCGTTACAGAAACAAACTAAAAAAATAAGTGCGATGGTTAATCGTTTTTTCATATTAGGTGCGATTTAGTTAGCTTGTACAAGTGCAATTTTTGTTTTATCAAATCTTACAATAGTTTTCATAAAATCTCTAAAGGATTTATATTCCGACTTATCATATGTTCCTTTATTGAGAATGTAATTCCTTGTATATTTAATTTTAGTGTCATCCAATTTTTCTATTTTATAAAAATAAGATCCAAATTTGGTGTCTAGACTTTCCCCATCTGACATTGCTTCAATTTTTAAATTATTAGAAAACTCAATTATAAATTCGTCTACATCTTTAAAAGATCTTTCTATTTCGAAATCTAATTTTCTATTAGGGTAACGTTGAGGAATATTAGTTACTTTATTAAACATATTAGGCTGTAATATTAATCTACTGCCACTTTGCGATGCATATTTTTTAGCGGATAATTTTACGTTTTCATTAAAAATTACATTATCCCTATCGTCTACCACATTAATATTATCTATTTCTAGGTTATTAATATTATCCCAATATTCTTTGTAGTATAGCTTTTGATCTCTGAGTGGTTGTCTTTGTACTCCTTCGTGTTTATTATACTGATAACCCGTTGACATTACATCTACCTCTGCAAAAATGGTACCTGCGTCATTGATAGATACTAACGCATTTGTTTTTTGCGTACTATCATTTGCATCGTAGTTCTTGGTATGAACAATTTCACCTCCATCTGGTTTTATTAGTAGTACATCTCTATCATCTGTAAAACCTGCGGTAAAGCCAAATGGGTTAGTTTGGCTTGTACATTCTAAAAAGACATTTTCTTCTCCATTAGGTACACATAATATAACATGATTACCTTCTGTAACCGAAAAATCTTCGTCCATACTTTTAATAGCTTCGCCTCCATAAACCACTGTATAATATGACGGTACACCCACAGCTTCTAGCAGCGCTTTTGTGTAATTAGAAAGCCCTTTACAATCTCCATAACCTAAACGATCTACTTCTTCTGCAGCTATAGGTTTCCATCCACCAATACCTACTTGTACACTAATATATCTTGTTTTTTCCTGTAAGTAATTATAAACAATTTTTGCGCGTTCAATCTTATCCTCAACACCAGAAGTTAACCGTTTTACTTCGCTAATACTATGTTCTGGCAACTCATCTGTTCCCATTAAAAGTTTATCGTACATCCATTTCCCAAAATCTTTCCAATTATTATTAACGCCTTGCACGCCTTCCATATTAAAATTTGTCATAGCAACCTTGAGTAATGGAGTTACCTCTGATAAAGGCGGACAGTAGGCTTCATATTTTACAGCTCCTGCGTTTTTAATTGTATAGTAATTATTAGTAATTTCTTCTATGGGGAAATTATACGTATTTATAAGTTTTTTTCTTAAGTCAATTGACGAGTTGTTAATAATTCTGTACTCTGAATATTGTACTCCAAGATAATAACCATAAATAGGTCGCCACTTTGGTACAAATGCAGTACTTTTATATTTTACCTCAGAAATATATTCTATACTATACGGATAACTTATGGGTTTATATTCGTAATATTTTAAACGGTTATCTGAATAAAGTGTACCACCGCTCACTGCGCTTTGGTCCGAGAAATCCTTCTCCTTAATTTCTTTAATTTCTTTTCCTAGCGCATTAAAGATTTTAATTTTTAACGTTTTGATTGATGTATTCTTATCATAGAATTCCACAGCATTAACATGCCTGTCACCGTAATCGTTATAAACGGTAACTAAACGCTTGGTCTTTACCGTCATATCATCATAATCGTTAATTTCTACAACTTTACTTTCATAACGAACGATAGCATTAGCGTTAGTTTTTAATTCGGCAGGTACTAATAGAGCCACATAATCTTCGTCTGATTGAGAATAGGAGAAAAACAAGCTATAGAAGAGTAAGCCTGAAAAAAATAGTTTCTGGGACAACATAAAATTGATTAGTTAGGTGCCTCAATATAATAATGATAGCTATTATTCCAAAATGTTTTTATAATTTTTGGTTTTTATATACTAAATTATAGCTTAACTACACTCTGTCTTTAGAATCTATAACTATAGTCACTGGCCCGTCATTTATAAGGTTTACCTTCATATCCGCTCCAAACTCGCCCGTTTGTATGGGTTTTCCTAAATCATTTTGAAGTTGAGCAATAAAGTTTTCATACAACGGTATGGCAATATTTGGCTTGGCAGCTTTTATATAGCTAGGACGATTTCCCTTTTTAGTACTGGCATGTAATGTAAATTGGCTGACTAAAATTACATCACCATTATTGTCTGTGATTGATGTATTCATTACATTTTTATCGTCTGGGAAAATGCGAAGATTCGTGATTTTGTTGCACAACCAATTAATATCCTCTTGGGTATCTTCATTTACAATGCCTAATAGCACGAGAAGACCTGTTTTAATGGATGCAACTTCTTTTTTATTTATAATAACAGAAGCTTCTGAAACCCTTTGGATCACTACTTTCATACTACTTTATTAATCTTACTAATTTTAGACCTATAAGGTTTTTAAAACCTTGCAGGTTCACTATTGCATACTAAGAATGCTCACTATTTACTGAATTTCGTCCCAATTATCAGTTCTATAATGCTCGTCTTCTCCCTCTAAAATCTGAAGATAACTTCTGTACCTAGAATACGAGACTTCATCATTTTCTAGGGCTTCCTTAATGGCACATTTTGGCTCTTTTAAATGCAAACAATTATTGAATTTACAATTTTGCTTAAGAGCAAAAAATTCAGGGAAATAATCTCCAACTTCTTCCTTTTCCATATCCACAACACCAAAACCTTTAATACCTGGTGTATCTATGATTTTAGCATCAAAACTTAAATCGAACATCTCTGCAAAGGTGGTTGTATGTTGGCCTTGCATGTGCTGCTCAGAAATTGCTTTAGTTTTTAAATCTAAGGATGGTTCAATAGCATTTACTAAGGTAGATTTACCAACACCAGAATGCCCTGCAAACATACTCACCTTACCAACCATTAAACCTTTTACTTTCTCTATATTTTGACCTGTTTTAGCAGAAATTTCAATACATTGGTACCCAATCTTACTGTAGATACTGGCCATATACTTTACCTCTAAGAGGGTTTCGCTATCGTAAGCGTCTATTTTATTAAATAACAGAATTGTTTTTATAGAGTAGGCTTCTGCAGTTACCAAAAAACGATCTATAAAACTTGTAAACGTAGGTGGATTATCTATAGTAACCAAAAGAAAAACCTGATCTATATTAGACGCAATAATATGGGTTTGTTTAGATAAGTTTACAGATTTGCGGACGATGTAATTTTTTCGTTCTTCAATTCTGTTAATGACTCCGGTCTCAGAATTGTTTTTAGTTTCGAGTTCAAATTCTACTTGGTCTCCAACAGCAATAGGATTGGTACTTTTAATACCTTGTAATCTAAATTTACCCTTAATACGGCACTCGTAGATTTTACCGTTTAGGGTTTTTACGGTGTACCAACTTCCGGTAGATTTGTATACGGTTCCTGTCATTCAAATAAATATCTTCACAAATTAACAACATTTAAATAAATATTTTTACTTTGGTCTCACAAATCAAAACTTAACTACAATGAAAAAAATTTTACTATTAGCTATTTTTTCACTTAGCACATTTACAATTTTAGGACAAACAAATCTATTTCAACATGAAGATTTTGAGAATCTTACCAAAGATCATAAAAAAATAGCTATTGTTCCTTTTAAAACAACCGTAAAGCTTAGACCTCGAAAAATGAAAGAACTTAAAGAAGGGGATTTAGAAAAAATTGAAAAAGCGGAAGGCATTGGACTGCAAGTAGCTATGCATTCTTGGTTCTTAAAAAGAAGAAAACGCGGTACTATGGAAGTGGATGTCCAGGACCCTAAACGAACAAATGCAATTTTAAAGAAGTCAGATATAAGCTATGAAAATATTGAAGACCAATTACCCGAAGATTTAGCAAAGCTTTTAGATGTTGATGCTGTTATTTCAGGAACATTTGAAACCGACAAGCCAATGTCAGATGGTGCATCAATAGCTCTAGGTGTAGTTTTTGGCTTTTTTGGCAATACAAATAGCGCCACTATTAACATGAGTATTCATAATGGTAGTGATGCTGAATTATTATGGAATTATAATAAAAAAGTGAGAGGAAGCATCGGTAGTGATTCTGATGATTTAGTAAATATATTAATGAGAAAAGCGTCTAGAAGACTTGGATATACTGATTAATAAAAAAATAAGATAATAAAAAGGCTCGCAACGTGCGAGCCTTTTTTAATTTAGATATAATGTTAGTGTTTAATAATCTTCTCTTGATGATTAATAGATTCTTGGTGAATGGCCTTAAACATGCGTAAAATAAATTCTTCACTTAGTCCTTTTTCCTCACCTTCTAGTACCATTTTACCTAGGATTTCATTCCAACGTTTAGACTGTAAAACAGAAACATTCTTTTTCTTTTTTAATGCACCTATACCGTCTGCTACCTTCATACGCTTTCCTAATAAATCAATAATCTGGTTATCTACAACATCAATCTGAGCTCTTAGTGTATTTAATTCTGAGTTATATTCTGCCTCTGGATCAGATTCTTTTCTAATCTTAAGGTCTTTCATAATCTGAACCAAAGTACTTGGTGTTACTTGCTGTGCCGCATCACTCCAAGCATTGTCAGGGTCTGTGTGCGTTTCTATCATTAAACCATCGAAATTAAGGTCTAACGCGGTCTGAGATACATCAAAAATCATATCTCGTTTTCCTGTAATGTGAGATGGATCGTTGATTAATGGTAAATCTGGGAACTTATTTTGAAACTCAATAGCCAATTGCCATTCTGGTATATTTCTATATTTAGATTTTTCGTAAGTAGAGAACCCTCTATGGATAGCTCCTAAATTTTTAATACCGGCCGTATATAATCTCTCTATACCACCTAACCATAATGCTAAATCTGGATTTACGGGATTTTTTACCAATACAATCTTATCGGTTCCTTGCAAGGCATCTGCCAACTCTTGCATTATAAAAGGACTCACCGTAGAACGTGCACCAATCCAAAGTAAATCTACATCATGTTCTAAAGCTAATTCTACATGGTTTCTGTTAGCAACTTCGGTAGCTGTTTTTAAACCTGTTTCTTTTTTTACTTTTTGCAACCATTTTAAACCTAGTGCTCCAACACCCTCAAAATTACCTGGGCGCGTTCTTGGTTTCCAAATACCAGCCCTGTAATAATTAACGTCTGTATCTTTTAGATCATGTGCTATTTTTAATACCTGCTCTTCTGTTTCTGCACTACATGGCCCTGCTATTACTAGTGGATGATTTAGTTTCATATCATCCAACCATGTTCTCATTTCTTTTTTGTTTTCCATTTTGCTTATTAATATGTGTGTAAGTGTTATTGTATTCCGTTTAGAATGTCTTTTATATGATTTGTTTTTTGCATTTCATTATAAACCGCTTCAAAATCTTCATTCTCCATAAGCTGTTTAAAGTGTTTTAGATTGTTTATATACTCATTTAGAGTTTCTATAACATTGGTTTTGTTTTGTTTAAATATGGGTGTCCACATTGCTGGCGAACTTTTTGCTAATCGTACGGTACTTTCAAATCCACTGCCAGCCATGTCAAAAATATCGCGTTCATTTTTTTCTTTATCTATGACGGTCTTACCTAACATAAATGAACTGATATGCGATAAATGCGACACGTAAGCAATGTGCTTATCGTGGGCTTTAGGATTCATATAACGAATACGCATACCCAAATCTGAAAACAACTTTAAGGCTTTTTCCTGAAGCTTAAATGCGGTTTCTTCTACCTCACAAATAATATTGGTTTTATTTTTATACAAACCATGAATTGCGGCATTTGGTCCAGAGTGTTCCGTACCTGCAATTGGGTGTGCGGCCAAAAAGTTTCGCCGTTTTGGATGATGCTTTACTTTTAAGCAGATATCTACTTTTGTGGATCCTGCATCAAAAACAATGGCTTTATCAGAAATCTCATCTAACACCTTAGGTAATACATCTAAAGTAGCATCAACAGGTACGGTTACTATAACTACATCTGCCTTTTCTAAATCCTCAATTTTTGCTTTTTTGTCAATAACACCAAGGGATAAAGCTTCGTCTAAATAGGCGTCATTTTTATCGATACCATAAATAGTAGCCTCAGGATTGTGCTTTTTAATATCTAAAGCAAAACTTCCGCCAATTAACCCAACTCCTATGACAAAAACAGTATTCATATATCTATCCCTTTCAAATTGAAAAGGGAACTTATTTCTTGTTTAACTACGCTTTTATTGCTCATATTGAGACCGAAAACTACGTCTGAATATTTCATTATTTTATTCTTGTTATCGCTTCTTTAATTGTTTCTTCTGGTGCACATAACGAAAAACGCACATAACCTTCACCATTACTACCAAATACTGTTCCTGGTGTTATAAAAATTGAATGTTTTTTTAGCACCTTATCTGTAAAGGCTTCTGATTTAATTTTTGATGGTAGTTTTGCCCAAATAAACATGCCTGTTGCATCGTTATCGTAAGTGCAGTTTAGTGCCTCTGCTAATTGCCATATAAGCTTGCGTCTTTTTTCGTAGATGCTATTTAAACTTGCATACCACATATCGGAAGATTTTAAAGCCTCTATAGCCCCTTTTTGAATGCCATAAAACATACCAGAATCCATATTACTTTTTACTTTTAATACTGCGCTTAAATGCTCATAACTACCAACTAAAGTACCTACGCGCCAACCTGCCATATTAAATGTTTTGCTCAGTGAGTTTAACTCTAAACATACCAACTTTGCATTACTATAGCGCATAATGCTTATAGGTCTGTTGTTGAGCACAAAACTGTAAGGGTTGTCATTAACTATTAAAATATTATGGCGTTTACCAAAGGCTATAACCTCATCATAAAACTTATTGGGCGCGTTAGTACCTGTAGGCATGTGCGGATAGTTAACCCACATAATTTTTACCTTACTTAAATCTAAGCGCTCTAAGGCTATAAAATCTGGTAACCAATGGTTATCTGCTTTTAAATCGTAGAGAATTGGTTTGGCTTCTAGTAGTTTTGTAACAGCCGAATAGGTAGGATACCCTGGATTTGGCACTAAAACTTCATCTCCTTTATTTAAAAAAGCCATTGAGATATGCATTATACCCTCTTTACTCCCTAATAAAGGCAACACTTCAGTCTGTCCGCTTAGACTTACCTTGTATCTTTTTTTATAAAAATATGCAATTTCTTCTCTAAGCTCTGGCAGACCCTGATAACTCTGATACTTATTTGCACCTTCATCATCTAAACTATCTTTTAAATGCATTGTAGCATTAAAAGGAGGTTCTAAATCTGGGCTTCCGATACCGAGATTAATAATAGGTTTTCCTTGAGATTTTAGAAAAGCAACTTCTCTTAATTTTTTAGAAAAGTAATATTCTTCAACGTGTTTTAAACGGTCGGCTACTTCTATCATAATCTTGCATTTTTATATTCACCCAGCACTTTAAAATTCTCTGCCATTAGCTTCATTATTGTATGTGCTTTTTGGTAATTCTTAGAGGTTTCAAACGTTACATCTACGAAAAAGGCATACTTCCAAGGGGTTTCAATTTTTGGTAAGGACTGTATTTTGGTTAGGTTTAACTTACAGTCACTCATTACATTGAGTATTGTTGCTAAACTACCACGTTTGTGATCTAATTCAAATTTTAATGAGGCCTTATTAAATCCATCAGCTTCTATTTTATGATTTTGTTGTGTAACTATTGCAAATCGGGTTTCGTTATGCTTAATAGTCTGAATGCTTTCTGCTAAAATATCTAAACCATACAAATGCGCTGCATTTTTACTAGCAATAGCCGCTATACCTTTAGTTTGTTGCGCTTCTATTTGTTTTGCTACGTCTGCAGTGTCCTTGGCTTCTACCAATTTTATATGCGGATAATTCTTAAAAAACACTTTACACTGCAACAAGGCCATTGGGTGAGAATGTACCTCTTTAATAGAGGCTAATGTTTCACCTTTTAAAGCCATTAGATGATGCTGAATATCTAAATAATATTCACCAACAATACATAAATTATGATTATCAATTAGCGCATAGTTAGGTATAATGGATCCGGCTATAGAATTTTCTAAAGCCATAACCATAGTGTCTGTATTGCCTTTTAATAGACTATCTACAGCACTATCAAATGACATACACTCAACAACTTCGGTAGATGTATGAAAATATTGCTGAGCTACCGTATGATGAAATGAGCCCTTTATACCTTGTATTGCTATTGGTTTTTTCAAACTTTTAATTTTCTTCAATGAGATCCTAAAACTATACTTCGACAAGCTCAGTATGACGGTTTAGGACTTTTCAACCAAAAGGGATTGAAAAGAAAAAAGTCCCGATTTAAAATCGAGACTTAATAATTTTATGTGTAATTAAAAACATACGCAGTCTCGTTCCTTTACTTAAAAAAGAAATAAAACCAGCTAAAATATGTTTTTGTTGCTTGCATTGTTATTATTATGATGCTAAAGTAGTTATTATTTTTAGAATTCAAAATTGTACTTTAATCTTTTTAATCTTAAGGCATAAGTTTTAAGGATTTAACAATAAAGCCCCTTTAATATTATTTAATACTTATTTTTGAATAAATTTTTGCCAATATGTCTATTGAAGTGAATAACATTACCAAATTGTATAAAAACCAAAAAGCACTTAATGATGTATCGTTTAAAGTTAATAATGCCGAAATTGTTGGCTTTTTAGGACCAAATGGTGCTGGTAAATCTACAATGATGAAGATTTTGACTACGTACATAGCTCCTTCTAATGGTACTGCCGCAGTTAATGGCTTTAATGTAAATACTGAAAGAAAAAATGTACAAAGCTCGGTTGGCTATCTGCCAGAGCACAATCCGTTATATACAGATTTGTATGTTAGAGAGTACCTTAACTTTAATGCTAATGTGTATGGCACTTCAAAATCTAGAATAAACGAAGTTATAGAGCTCACCGGTTTAACGCCAGAGGCACATAAAAAAATAGGGCAACTCTCTAAAGGGTATCGCCAACGTGTTGGCTTGGCTAATGCTTTATTACACAATCCTGATGTTTTAATTTTAGACGAACCCACTACAGGATTAGATCCTAATCAGTTAGTAGATATTAGAAATCTTATTAAAACCATTGGTAAGGAAAAGACGGTATTTCTTTCTACACATATTATGCAAGAGGTAGAGGCTATGTGCGATCGTGTCATTATTATTAATAAAGGGGAAATTGTTGCCGATAAATACTTAAAGGATTTAAGAGCAGGACAAGACCAAGTGGTTATGGTGGAGTTTGATTACCGTGTAGAGGATGCTTTTTTATTAAAACTCCCAAAAGTTTCCGCTGTAAAAAATACGCACGGCTTTATTTACGAAATCACATTCTCAACAAATGACGATATGCGTTCTCATGTCTTTGATTTTGCCCACGATAATGAGTTAAAGATTTTACAACTCAATCAGAAAAACGCAAGTTTAGAGACTTTGTTTAGGGAATTAACCCAAAGAAGTTGAAGTTAAAATTGAAATTGAAATTACTCTTATTCCCTTTTTCACATTAATATGGGTGAGTTCTTTTTAGAATTTTTAGCTGGTTTTATTACCGAAGCACTACCTCAATTAATAAAATTTTTTGGCGCATGTATTCGTTGGTTATTTTACTTAGGCAGAAAGAAACTTAATGTAATTTTAACTGAAGATTGGAACTTAAGAGTAGGGTTTATAACACTAGTGATCATTATTATCATTATTATAAATTCATTTAAATAATCTTATTGAAATATTAGCTGACCAATATAAACTTCATTAACGCTAACTACTGCTGGTTGGTTTACCGCAATAACATCGCCTGTACCTCTTATTAAACCTGTTATGGATTGAAGCGGATTTACAATCATATCATTACTACCACGATGGCTTATTTCTACATGTTGCGCACTTAAATTTTGTCCCTCAAAACGTCCTGAACCAGCAAAGAAACTTACTGATAAATCCTCCGTAGTACCATTTATATAAAATGAAGACAAGTTATTAGACACTACAATAAGATTTTGGGTATTTACTGATAATCTGTAATCCCCAACCGTAAAGGCTACAGCTTCATTAAAATCTTCAGAAATTAGACTAAGACTTGGATACGATAATGTTCCGTTAGAAGAGACTTCGTATTGCGAAGAATTTCTAATTTCAGTTAAATTTGGTGCTTCTACATAAATTTTTGTACTCCCAAAATCTCTAACATAATTACACGTATTACCATCGGTTAAGACCAAACGATTATTAATTACTTCGGCATTAACCTCGTTGATTAAATTTTGGCCTGTTTCTATTGTCACTTTATAATTTTCTGCCTCGGTTACAATTAACTCAATACCTCTATTAACTATAATGCGATCGAAATCTAAAACCATCACCTCCTGTTGAATACGGTTTCCCTCAGTCTGAAAACAATCGTTAGCATCCTCACTATTGCAAGCGAAAATGGACAATACCCATATGTAAATAAACTTTTTCATTATATAAAAATAGATTCCTGCTTCACTTAGACTTGGCTTAGTGACCAACATAGCATAGCTAATTATAATCTCACTCCTATTCCAAATTCTACAGCTTCGGCTTTAAAGGCATGCGTCTTTAAAGTTATTGCGCCAAAAAATTTATCACCAAAATAACGTTTCATGCCTATTCTAAAATATGTTCTTCCCTCAAAATTAAAAGGGTAATAAACGTAATAACCTACTTGCGTTTCTATAGATATCTTATTAATAAATAACTCGTGACCAACAAATAAACCCACTCGTTTGTAATCTTCATTACCACTTACATTTAATTCAGGAAAAGATACCGATTGGTAATAAATTAATTCTTTTAAAAAATTAGAAAAAAATACATCTGCTCCAAATTGAATAGCACTAACATGGCTTAAGCGTTTATCTGCATAGGCTGAAATAATATAGAACGGAAACTGACCACTTCCTATAACATCACTTTGGTTAATACCTGTTCTAAATGCCAAATTATATTTTATAGGCTCTGTAAACTTTTCATCACTAAGATTACTAATAAACTCTGAATGCGTTTTGTCTAAATTGTAAGTTAGACCTACATTAAAAGCTATAGTATTTATGCTTGTATTTGGCGCCTTAATATTAGCATTAGAATAGTGAATAAAAGACAAACCCGTTTGTAAGCCTACCCTATCTATAAGCCGTTCTTTTTTATAATTTAACATAAAATAGGTTGAACTCAACAGATGAGAACCAAAGGCAACGTTTTTAGGATTTTCTACTTTATCATAGGGATTAGTATTATAGGCAATACCCTGTCCAATCCTAAACATTAAATGCCTATTTAAAAAGTAAAAATTATAATGTGCATATAGCGCAAAGCTATTTCCCAAAACGTCATTTTTTAAATCCTGAAAAATAAAAGACGCCCCATAATCTGGATAATTAAAGCGTTGCTCCCAAGCTTTATTTCCTAAAGTTTTTTTGTTCCAACTTAAAATAACACCGTTGGGACGGCCTTGTATTAAATGAAGTATATCATTGTTATGGAGTGCAATATTTCCACCGAAGTAGCTGAGATCAAAAAACGTATTAGAAGGCACTTTTTCTTGAGAAAAAGATAGTAGTACTATAGAGAAAATTAAATACGTAAGCCAGTGTTTCATTAATAAAAATGCTTACTGGCAAAAGTAGCAGAATATTTAATTTATAAACAAGGTCGCAACTAAAGATATTAATGTTAAAGCTAATAACTTCACTATAAATTTAAATTCTGTTTTGTGTTTTGCAAAATGTTTCATTATGCTTTAGACTTAAAATTCTGTACAAAGATCTTATTAATAGAGACACCAATTGTTAAGTTAAACTAAAGAAATCGTTACGTTTAATAGATAAATAGATGTGTAGTGCCAAAAGTAAAAGATGATGACATCATACCAATACTACTAATTCTAGGGTAAAAACACTATTAACTTTGTTTTCACTTCCTAAACTCAGTAGTTTGGATCGCTATAATCAAAATAATTAAAAAATTCTACTTTTAGACCTCTGGCGCAAGTTCTACTTCCAAATCATTTAAAACTTCAGTAATAGGAATTTGACAGCTTAAACGGCTATTATCCTTTACATTAAAAGCTTCAGCTAACATGGCATCCTCATCGTCTTCCATAGGGTTTAACTCATGGTTAGATTTTACGTAACATTGGCAAGAAGCGCACATGGCCATACCACCACAAACGCCTATTGTCCCCTCTGGTGCTAGCTCATAAGACCGCACCACTTCCATTAAATTCATGGCCATATCTGTTGGTGCTAAAACAGAATGCTTTTTCCCCTCTCTATCCGTAATATGTATGGTAACATCTTGCATTATACTATAGCTTTTACAACTGCTTTTGGTGATTCTTTACGTGTACCATCAAAACCATTGATACCGCTTACCGTTGTATATTTTAAAACAAATTTCTTATTAGGATTTAATCTTTTATAGGCTGATTGACACATTAATGTGGCCTCGTGGAATCCACATAGAATGAGTTTTAATTTACCTTCATACGTATTAACATCTCCGATGGCATAAATCCCAGGGATATTGGTTTGATAATCTAGGGTATCTACCTTTATTGCATTCTTTTCTATCTCTAATCCCCAATTGCCTATTGGCCCTAATTTTGGTGATAAGCCAAAAAGTGGAATAAAAGCATCTGCCTCTAAGGTTTGAGTTTCCCCATCTCGAGTAACAGACACACCTTCTATTTTATCTTCACCATGTAAAGCCGTCACCTCTGCTGGTGTTATTAAGTTTATTTTGTTTAATAACTTAAGTTCTTGTACACGTTCTACAGAATCTAAAGCACCTCTAAACTCATTTCTTCTATGCACTAGAGTTACCTCTGAGGCGACATCGGCTAAAAATATACTCCAATCTAATGCAGAATCCCCTCCACCTGCAATCACTACTTTTTTATCTCTATACACTTCTGGATCTTTAATAAAGTAAGCTACGCCTCTGTCTTCGTACTTTTCTATATTTTCTAACTGTGGCTTTCTTGGTTCAAAACTACCCAAACCACCTGCTATAGCAATAATTGGAGCATGGTGTTGTGTTCCTTTGTTTGTGGTTACTATAAAACTACCATCCTCTTGTTTTTCTATAGTTTCAGCACGCTCACCTAATGTAAATCCTGGCTGAAATTGCTTACCCTGTTCTAATAAATTAGCGGTTAAATCTCCTGCTAATATTTCTGGAAAACCAGGAATATCATAGATTGGTTTCTTTGGGTATAACTCCGAACACTGACCACCTGCCTGTGGCAATGCATCTATTAAATGACACTTTAATTTTAATAAACCTGCTTCAAAAACGGTAAACAATCCTGTTGGTCCTGCGCCTATTATTAATATATCTGTTTTTATCATTATTTTATTTTTTCTACTAATCCTTTAGTAAATTCATTTAATTGTTCAACTTTTTCTTCAAAATCTCCTTTTATCGTTTTTCTATATTCATTGAGATTTTTTACTAAATCATCTATATTCTCTGGAATGACGTCTTCAAAAAATTGTCGTAATCGTTTTGCTGTTGTTGGTGATTTTCCGTTGGTAGAAATGGCCACCTTTACATTGCCTTTGGTAACAATACCTCCCATATAAAAATCGCAATATGGAGGGTTATCCGCAACATTAACTAATTTAGCCTCTGCTCTGCAATCTGCCCAAACTTGAACATTAACCTCAGGAATATCTGTTGTGGCAACAACCATATGCCTTCCATTTATATACGCTTTTTTATAATTATCTTTTATTAAAGTAACGCAACCTTTTTTTGCCAAGGCAATGGTACCTTCTCTAAAAAATGGTGCTACCATAAGCACATGCGCATCTGGACTAGATTTTAATAAAAACGTTAACTTTTCCTCTGCCACAAAGCCACCACCAACGATTAAAATATTAAGGTTTTTTGTTTTTAGAAATATGGGATACAGATTATTTCTATCCATAATTATGCTATTTCTCCATTAGAGCTTTGAATTGCTAAATCAGCTTTTGCATATATATCACTTAAATCTACACGTTGATTTACAACGTCTCCTATAATAATAATTGCCGGATTTGATAACGCTTTTGCTTTAACTACAGCTTCAATGGTATTTATGGTTCCGATACCTACTTTTTCGTTAGCTCTTGTACCATTCTGAATAACGGCAACAGCAGTTTTTCCTTTACCTTGTTTTTTAAAGGTTTTTACTATTTCTAGTAGTTTAGCCATACCCATTAAAATCACAACTGTAGCTGTTGATTTTGCAGCCAATGCAATATCACTAGACATTTTATGTGATTTTGTTGTCCCTGTAATGACCCAAAAACTTTCTGAGGCATTACGTTTGGTTAAGGCTATGCCGTGGTAGGCAGGTACTGCAGCAGATGATGAAATACCAGGCACTACCGCTACTTCAATAGCATAGTCTTTAGCATACTCTAATTCTTCTGCGCCACGACCAAATATAAAAGGATCTCCACCTTTAAGACGAACCACATGACCACAACGTAATGCGCGCTCAACTATTAACTCGTTTATTTGATTTTGCTGGTACGAATAACATCCACGTCGTTTACCTACAAAAATCTTCTCAGCTTTACGAGAGGCATATTGCAATAGTTCTTCATTTACAAGCGCATCATAAAGAATTACATCTGCAGATTTTATAGCTTTTATAGCTTTTAATGTGATTAGATCCACATCACCTGGTCCTGCTCCTACTACGGTTAATCTTGGTGTCATATTCTTAATTTTTAATCACTTATAGAGATTTAAACATTTTGTATGCCAAGGCAACACTAGTCATTTGAAACATCAGCTTCTCTAAAAGCTTTTACTTTTTCTAAAAATTGTTCAGCAGCCTTTATATAACTCACTGCAAAATCTTTAGTTGGCGGAAATTTCTTAATTTGATAAATGATATCAGAAAATGAACTTCCTAAATCTATACGTTTCGTTTCTACAAAACCTTCATCAAATTGTTTAATTATACCTGCCTGCGTATTTGTTTTTATATTTTCTGAAAGTAATATAGCCTTTGCCGAATTTACCATAGAGCGGTAAGCTTCGTATATAGCACCAGAGTAAACTTCATTCCCAAAGGCTTCTTTAGCATCTGCTATTTTCTCTTCACTCTCTAAGAAAAGTGTTGCAATTAAATCTACAATGACACCTGCACATTCTCCTACACCAATAGCTTTTACATATTCTTCTTCCGTTCCCCAATCAATGAAATCTTGCTGTGTCAAATTGTCTGTTGAAGATAAATCTGTAAGTAGTTGATAAAAGTACTTTTCGCCCTGCGCTTTATAATATTCAACAAAAGGTATTGCATTAGCAT
This sequence comes from uncultured Winogradskyella sp., assembly GCF_937958655.1. Lineage (GTDB taxonomy): Bacteria > Bacteroidota > Bacteroidia > Flavobacteriales > Flavobacteriaceae > Winogradskyella. Next base: position 27,404 of record NZ_CALGNH010000024.1, read on the forward strand.
TAGCTTCGTAATCATTTAAAATACGGCGCAAAGCCTCTGGTCCTCTACGACTCGGGATTTTAACTACTTTATCTGCAAAATAAGCGTTACCGTCACCTAAGTTTCCACCGCCTAAAAGTACTTGCAGTGCAGGTGCTACTAATTTATCTTTTGTACGGATAGACATCCCTTGAAAACCAATATTGGCCATATTATGCTGACCACACGCATTCATACAACCACTAATTTTAATCACTAAATCTTTATTCTCTAAATATTGAGGATACTCGGTTTTTATAACACGCTCTAACTCTTCTGCAATACCTGTACTACTTGCTATTCCTAAATTACAGGTATCCGTACCTGGGCAAGCGGTAATATCTACCGCTTTATTGTAACCCGCTTCAACAAAACCTAGTTTTTCTAATTCAGAATAGAAAAAAGGAAGTGATTCTTCTTTAACAAAGGGTATTAAAATATTTTGACGTAAGCTTAATCTTATTTCTCCAGCAGCGTATTGTTCAACTAAATCTGCTAATAATCTTGCTTTATCGGTATAAAAATCTCCTAATAAAACTTTAATTCCTATAGCAAAATAACCGTCTTGTTTTTGTGGGATGACATTTGTTGATTTCCATAGGTTATAGGCTTCCTTATTCTGAATTTTAACCTCAGGTGCAGCAGTAGACACGGGCTTTGAAGCAGAGTAATTAGATTCATCTATCTCTACCGTTTTATATTCAATAGCATTTTGCTCTTCTTCAACAAGTTTTACAAATGCCTCTAAACCAATATCCTTTAATAAAAATTTTAATCTGGCCTTAGCTCTACTTTTGCGTTCTCCATAACGATCAAAAACTCTCAAGACTCCTTCCATTAGAGGAATAATCTTATTTGACGGTAAAAATTCGTAGAACAAATCAGCATGCCTTGGCTGGGATCCTAAACCACCACCTAACATCACCTTAAAGCCTTTTACACCATCTTTTATTTTAGCAATAAAGCCTAAATCGTGCATGTAAGACAATCCTGTATCCTCATCAGAGGCTGAGAAAGACACCTTAAATTTCCTCCCCATTTCTTGGCAAATGGCATTTCTTAAAAAGAATTTAAATAAAGCATCTGCATACGGAGAAACATCAAATGGTTCGTTAACATCGATACCTGCCGTTTCACTAGCGGTTACATTTCTTACTGTATTACCACAAGCCTCTCTTAGCGTTACGTTATCGCGCTCTAATTCTGCCCAAAGTTCTGGTGTGCGATTTAGATCTACATAATGAATTTGAATATCTTGCCGTGTTGTAATATGCAATCTACTTCTAGAATATTCATCGGACACCTCTGCAATACGACGTAATTGGTGACTCAATACTTTACCATACGGTAATTTAATACGAATCATCTGAACACCTTCTTGGCGCTGTCCATAGACACCTCTTGCCAATCTTAGGCTTCGGAATTTTTCTTCATCTATTTTACCATTACGAAAAAGCTCAATTTTATTGGCTAACTCAATAATATCCTTTTCTACTACCGGATTCTCAAATTCTGTTCTAAAACTTCTCATAGCTCTTAATTATTCAAAATGAATACCACATTCTCTGTTAAGTAATGCTTTTATAGGATCAAAATAATGTACGTTTTTTGCTAATTCATTGTCCTCTATATAGGTATCTAAATCTTCGTCACTGCAGTAATAAAAGGGACTCACTTTTAAAATACCATCTTTACTGTAGCTTAAAATATCTTTCTTATCTCTATATTCTGTTTGCCTTACTCTAATATTTGTAAACCAGATATCCGGATTTTGCTCTTTTAACGCTCTTCTAAAAGGCTCTAACTTTACGGCCTCAGAAAACTCAGTATGATTATCGTCTTCTAAACTCGGCAAACCAATCTTAGCATCAATCTCTTCTTTAGAATATAGCGACTGGTATTTAACAATATTAAGATTGTACTTGTTTATTAGACTTGAAGCATGCTCGTAAGTACTTGGTTGATTATATAATGTATCGCACCATACTACACGTATATCTTTGTCGATTTTAGCCATGGTACTTAACAACACTGAGGAATAAATTCCAAAACTGGTAGTTACTATATAATTGTCTGATAATTGCACTGCCCATTGCGCAATTTCAACTGGTGTTTTATCTTTTAATTCTTTATTCCAAAAATCAATATCAATATTTATCATTTTCCCATTTTATTGTATTCCACGTGCGCTCATTAAAAAAGTAAAGTTCCATTTTTGAAACCAGCTCTATACCTCGTATATAAAATACCAATGCCATTGTACCTGTTATAATATAAGATACTGCAACTGTAGTTATAGTACCAACTGTTCTCCAGCTTATAATTTCACCTAAACTTTGTCTTATATTTTCTTTGGAAGAGCGTTCGATCTCCTTTAGTTTTCCTTTATTTAATTCTACTCTAATTGTTGCTCCCACGCTTATAATTTATTATAAATCTTTAATTCCTATCGGAATACTAGGATTATTGTACAAACGTACACAAACTTTTTTAAAAACACCTCACAAAAAACTAAAAATATATGTTATTAATTTGATAAATCTGCCAATGTAGTATTTCTAAAAATATTAAGAGTTTGATCTCGTACTTTAAGCATAATGGTGTGTACTGCACAAGTATTTTCATCTGGGCAGTCGTCGCACTTTTCGTAGAAATTAAGACTTACACAAGGCACCATTGCAATTGGCCCCTCTAGAAGGCGCATTACTGAGGTCATCGGAATTTCATTAGGTTCTTTTAATAGGTAATAGCCACCTTTTTTACCTTTTTTAGATCCTAAAATTCCATTTTTTCTTAGCGTTAATAGTATGCTTTCTAAAAACTTTCTTGAAATATTTTCTGATTTTGAAATATCAGAAATCTGAACTGGATGGCGATCTTCTTGCTTGGCCAAATAAACCAATGCCTTTATTCCGTATTTTGTTTTCTTTGAAAGCATACTACAAATCTAAGTTTTTTTAAAACTCTAATTGTGCTTTGCTTACAATAACTTCATAGGTTTAAATACAAGATTAAAAAATGGCCTCAGCAATAGATTTAATATTATCGCTTTTTCCCATAGAATAGTAATGCAGCACTGGTATACCAGATTTCTGAAGTTCTTTTGATTGCGAAATACACCACTCAATACCAATTTCTCTCACCGCTTTATTGTCTTTACATTTTACCACCTCAATGATAAGATCTTCTGGTAAATCAACATGAAAACGGTGCGGAATTAAATTCAATTGCTTTTTAGTGGCTATAGGCTTTAAACCAGGAATAATAGGTACTGTGATACCCTCCTTTCTACACTTATCTACAAAATTGAAATACTTTTCATTATCAAAAAACATCTGAGTAACAATATAAGTGGCACCATTTTTTATTTTCTTTTTTAAGAAATGAATATCACTTTCTAAACTTGGTGCCTCCATATGCTTTTCAGGGTAAGCCGCTGTTCCTATACAGAAATTTGTTTTAGATGTATTTTGTAATTCCTCATCTAAATACTTTCCGTTATTTAAATCTTTTATTTGAGAAATTAATTCGCTTGCATAGGCGTGCCCTTCTTTTTCTGGCTTAAAATAAGTTTCACTCTTAACAGCATCTCCACGTAATGCCATAACATTATCAATGTCTAAAAAGTCTAAATCTACCAAGAAGTTCTCAGTATCCTCTTTAGTAAAGCCACCACATAAAATATGCGGTATGGCATCCACACCATATTTATTCTGTATGGCAGCGCAAATCCCAACCGTACCAGGACGTTTTTTTACCACTTGTTTTTTTAACAATCCGTTTTCTACTTCTTTAAACACATACTCTTCCCTATGATAAGTGACGTCAATAAACGGAGGTTTAAATTCCATTAAAGGATCTATATTATCAAAAATAGATTGAATATGTTGTCCTTTTAAAGGTGGTAAAATTTCAAATGTAAATTGTGTTTTACCGTTTGCGTTTTCTATATGTTCTGTTACTTTCATTTTATGCCTGCGAAAGCAGGTATCTTTTAAATTAATATTTATTTATAGCGTTACTTTTTACGCATACCTACAAGGTTTTAGAAACCTTGCAGGTATGCAAAAAGCCAGGCTTTCCATTCCTTTATATCCCTAAATAGAACTGTTTTAATTTTAATAATTTTATTTCTTTCACATTTTAGAACGAGTTCTTTCCTTCTGGGAAGGTTAGGATGGGCTCAAATTTGGGCTTAACCATTTTTCAGCCTCTTGTATTGATATGCCTCTACGATTACTATAATCTTTAAGTTGATCGTTAGTTATTTTTCCTAATCCAAAATATTTAGCTTCTGCATTACCAAAGTAATAACCACTAACACTTGCTGCTGGCCACATGGCTAAACTATCGGTTAGTTTTACACCAATAGATTCTTCAACTTTAAGTAAATCCCAGATGGTATTTTTTTCTAAATGATCTGGGCATGCAGGATAACCAGGTGCAGGACGAATACCTTTATAACTCTCCCTAATTAATTCCTCGTTACTAAGATTTTCGTTATGCGCATAATTCCAATGTTTTGTTCTTATTTCTTTATGCAAATATTCTGCAAAGGCTTCCGCTAGTCTGTCTGCTAATGCTTTTATCATTATAGAATTGTAATCGTCATTATCAGCTTCAAATTGCTCTGCGAGTTCTTTAGTTCCAAAACCTGTTGAAACGCAAAAACAACCCATATAATCGTGTTTGTTAGATGCTTTAGGTGCTATAAAATCTGCTAAGGCTATGTTTGGTTTTCCTGCTGATTTTTTTGATTGTTGTCTTAAAGTTAGAAACTTATAGGTTGCATCATGAGATGCTGAATCAAGTTCAGCATGACTATCAGAGATTGTTACTTCAATATCATCATCATTTACTGTATTGGCTTTAAACAATCCAAAAATGGCTTTTGCCTTTAACAGCTTTTCATCAAAGATTCTTTTGAGCAATACTTGGGCGTCATCAAACAATTCTGTGGCTTGTGTACCTACAATATCGTCTTTTAAAATATCGGGATATTTGCCGTGTAAATCCCAACTTCTAAAAAATGGTGACCAGTCTATAAAATCTTCAAGCTTAGTAATATCAAAATCCTCAATGACTTGTATTCCTATTTGTTTAGGTTTTACGATTTCTGAGGTATTCCAATCAATTTTAAATTTATTTTTACGAGCGTCTTCTATCGATAGGTATTCTTTTTTCTTTCCGCGTTTCATAAATTGCGCTCTAAACGCATCGTACTCTTCTCGTATCTGGTCTTTATATATTTTACTATCTTTTTGCAATAAATTACCAACAACGGTTACCGCTCTAGACGCATCGTTAACATGAACTACTGTATTGCTATAGTTTGGTGCAATTTTAACGGCAGAGTGTGCTCTAGATGTTGTTGCGCCACCAATAATAAGCGGAATGTTTAAGTTCTCTTTTTCCATAGATTTAGAGACATAAACCATCTCATCTAAGGATGGTGTTATTAAACCACTTAGTCCTATAATATCTACGTTTTCTTTTTTTGCCGTTTCAATAATTTTTTCGGGTGGCACCATAACACCAAGGTCTATAATTTCGTAATTATTACAACCTAAAACCACACTTACAATATTCTTACCAATATCATGCACATCGCCTTTAACGGTTGCCATTAATATTCGGCCTGCGAAAGAGGCTTTTCCTTCTTTCTGAGCTTCAATAAACGGTTGTAAATAAGCCACTGCTTTTTTCATGACGCGAGCAGATTTCACCACTTGCGGTAAAAACATTTTACCACTACCAAATAAATCTCCTACAACATTCATCCCCATCATTAAATGCCCTTCAATAACTTCTATAGGCTTACTAGATTCTTGCCTAGCCTCTTCTACATCTTCAATTATAAAAGCATCAATTCCTTTTACTAAGGCGTGTGTTATTCTATTTTGTAAAGGCTCATTTCGCCACTCTTGCACTGCGCTGTCTTGTTCTTTTTTATGTCCTTTTACAGATTCTGCAAAATCTAATAAGCGTTCTGTAGCATCAGCACGCCTATCAAACAACACATCTTCGACGCGCTCTAATAATTCTTTATCAATTTCGTCATAAACCTCGAGCATTGTTGGGTTAACAATACCTAGATTCATACCATGCTTTATTGCATGAAATAAGAATGATGAATGCATGGCTTCCCTAACCACATTGTTTCCTCTAAAGGAAAAGGACACATTACTTACACCACCAGAAACATTTGCGTAGGGTAGATTTTCTCTAATCCATTTGGTAGCCTCAAAAAAATCGAGTGCATTTCTGCGATGCTCTTCCATACCTGTAGCTACAGGGAATATATTAGGATCGAAGATGATGTCTTGCGGAGGAAAGTTGACTTCGTTAACTAAAATATCGTACGAACGTTTGCAGATTTCAATACGTCTATCGTAATTATCGGCTTGCCCAGTTTCATCAAACGCCATAACGATAACTGCTGCTCCATAGCGCTTAACCAATTTAGCTTGGCGTTTAAATTCTGCTTCGCCCTCTTTTAAACTTATAGAATTAACGACACATTTACCTTGTGCCACTTGCAGTCCGGCTTCAATGATTTCCCACTTAGAGCTGTCTATCATTATAGGGATTCGAGAAATATCGGGTTCTGAAGCAATGAGATTTAAAAAGGTAGTCATGGCGTAAACACCGTCTAACATCCCTTCATCCATATTAACATCTAGAATTTGTGCTCCACCATCAACTTGGTTTCTTGCAACCTCTAAAGCTTCGTTGTATTTTTCTTCTTTAATCAGCCGAAGAAATTTCCGAGACCCAGTAACATTGGTACGTTCACCAACATTTACAAAATTACTCTCTGGAGTGACCACTAAAGGTTCTAATCCAGATAAGGTTAAATACTTTTGGTGATTGGTTGATCGTTGATGGCCCATGGTTGTACTCATGCTATTTTTTTGATTTGAAATAATTAATGAAACCATTCAATAGTTTTTTACAGGATGTAATCTTTTCTGATATGTTATCTAATTGCTCTTTTGAAATATAGCTTAAGTCAAAAGCTAAGTATAACTGAGTTTCAAGCTCAAATAAAGACCCTTTAGAAATATATAAAAAGTGTATAGTTTCTTTATTCGACTGTCTTCCTAATCCCTCAGCAATATTTGAGGGCACTGAAATTGAACATCTTCTAATCTGATTCGTTAATCCATATAATTCTTCCTTAGGAAACTCATCAGTAAGTAGATAAACTTTTTTTACAAGTCCTCTAGAATATTTCCAAACATCTAACTCTGTATAATTCATTTCTTCTTTATTTACCCAACCAATATCAACTAAAAACTACCAACTAATTCTCTTGGACTATAATTTTTAGCCACCTCAGCAATGGCTTTGATGTGTGAAGGACCTGTACCACAACAGCCACCTATAATATTTATTAAATCATCTTTAAGGTATTCTTCTATATAAGTCTTCATCTCTTCTGGGCTTTCATCGTATTCGCCAAAAGCATTTGGCAAACCTGCATTAGGATGCGCAGACGTATAAAAATTGGTTTCTTTAGATAAACGCTGTAAATAAGGCTTTAGCTGTTCTGCTCCTAATGCGCAATTAAACCCAACACTTAACAATGGCACATGAGAAATTGAAGTTAAAAATGCTTCTACGGTTTGGCCAGACAAGGTTCTACCCGAAGCATCTGTAATGGTACCTGAGACCATAATAGGAATTTCAATCTGCCGTTCTTCTTTTACCTCTTCAATAGCAAATAAAGCCGCTTTGGCATTAAGTGTATCAAAAATGGTTTCTACTAAAAGCATGTCTATACCTCCCTCTATTAATGCTTCAACTTGTTGCTTATACGCTATTCGTAATTCTTCAAAAGTTACGGCTCTATATTCTGGTCGGTTAACATCTGGAGATAAACTTGCCGTTCTATTAGTTGGCCCAATACTACCGGCTACAAAACGCGGTTTCTTTGGGTTTTCTTTGGTGAATTTATCTGCGACTTCTTTAGCAATTTTGGCAGATTCATAATTAAGTTCATAAACGAGATCTTCCATATTATAATCTGCCATAGCTATGGTAGTACCAGAAAATGTATTGGTTTCTACGATGTCTGCTCCCGCTTCAAAATATTTAGCATGAATTTCTGCTATAGCTTTTGGTTGGGTTAATGATAGTAAATCGTTATTACCTTTTAATGGCGATGGGTAATCTTTAAACCGTTCTCCTCTAAAGTCTTCTTCAGTGAAATTATAGGCTTGAAGCATAGTACCCATAGCACCATCTAGCACCAATATCCGCTTTTGTATTTCTTCTCTAATATTACTCATGCCTTAATTACTTATAAATAGGATTCTACATTTTGCCAAGGCCCTCCATTAATGGCATCTATATCATTTTCTAATAATAGATCTTTGGCTCGCTCGCTCCTGGCGCCACTTCTACAACAGGTAATGATTGGTTTTTGTAAAGCTTTTAATTCATCTATTTCGTATTCTAAATCGTCTAAGACAACATGTAAAGATCCTTTTACATGGCCTTGATCATATTCTTCTTCTGTTCTAACATCTAGTATTACAGCTCCTTTATTGAGGTATTCTTCAATAATTGGGAATTCTACATTTTGATCGCTCATAGTTCTTTATTTTATGCTTCTAAAGCTTGTTTTAAATCGTTAATAATATCATCTACATGTTCTAACCCAACAGAAACCCTAACTAAACCATCGGTTATACCAGTTTGTAGTCTGTCTTCTTCAGACAACTTTGCATGTGTGGTTGATGCAGGATGTGTTACTATACTTCTGGTATCCCCTAGGTTAGCAGATAATGACAATACCTTTATGGAATTGAGAAAACGTCTGCCAGCATCCACACCACCTTTTACCTCAAACGCAACGACATTACCTCCTAATTTCATTTGCTGTTTTGCTAAATTGTATTGCGCATGCGATTTTAAAAAAGGGTATTTTACAAAATTGACATTGCTATGTGTTTCTAAAAACTCAGCAACTTTTAACGCATTTTCGCAATGCTTTTCTACTCTTACTGGCAGAGTTTCTAAGCTTTTAGACAAAACCCAAGCATTAAATGGCGATAAGGCTGGACCCGTATTTCTGGCAAATAGATAGATTTTATGCATTAAATCCGCAGGGCCAACGGTTACACCACCTAAAACTCTGCCTTGACCATCCATTAATTTTGTTGCTGAATGAATCACTAAATGCGCTCCAAACTTAATAGGCTGCTGTAAATAAGGTGTAGCAAAGCAGTTATCTACTATAAAAATAAGATTGTGTTTCTTTGCGATGTCACCCAAGCGCTTTAAGTCTAAAATATCTACCGCTGGGTTTGTTGGACTCTCCGCATAAATGATCTTAGTATTGGGCTGTATTAAATCTTCAATAGTATCTACCTCATCAATTTTAAAATAACTGGTTGAGATATTCCACTTCGGAAGAATGTTATTAAAAAAGGTTTGCGTAGATCCAAAAGTACTTTGGCAAGACACAACATGATCTTCTGAATTTAACAATGCCGCAAAAGTTGAAAACACAGCAGACATACCAGAAGCAAAGGCATAGCCACGTTCTGCACCTTCCATTTTGCATACTTTTTCTGTAAACTCAGACGTATTTGGATTTGAATAGCGACTGTAAATATTGCGGTCTTTTTCATCCGCAAATGACGCTCTCATGTCTTCCGCATCTTCAAAAACGTAGCTCGATGTTAGATATAACGGATTAGAATGCTCTAGGTATTGCGTGCGTTCTATTTGCGTTCTTATGGCTTCAGTTTCTATATTTACTTTCTTCATTGACTTATTTTAAACTTTGTGCAAGTTTTATGATATCGGATAAAACACCTCTAGCCGTTACAGATTTACCTGCACCAGCACCTTGTATTACTAATGGTTGTTTGTCGTAAGATTCCGAATAAATTTCAAATAAATTATCCGTACCTTTTAATTGCCCTAGAGGTGAGGACTTAGGTACCGAGGTCAACCTTACTTCCAGGGTTTTATTTAGGTCATCTAATTCACCAATATATCGAAGCACAGTGTCTGGGCTTTGAGATTTTTTCTTATTTTCAAAAATTGAGTTTAACTCATAAGAACGTTCTTTAAATTGCTCTAACGTTGTTTCCCCACCTAACTCTTCTGGTACAAGAGAGGCTACCTTAATCTCATTTAGCTCATGCTTAATTCCCAACTCTCTTGCTAAGATGAGTAACTTTCTGGCCACATCTTTACCTGATAAATCATCTCTAGGATCTGGCTCGGTTAAGCCATCTAATAGAGCGGTATTCAAAATGTCATTAAAGGGTTTTTCGGCTTCAGAAAATGTATTAAAAATATAACTTAGAGATCCTGAAAACACACCTCTTATTTTGGTGACGTTCTCACCAGACTGGTATAAATTTTTAACGGTTTCTACTATTGGTAGTCCTGCACCAACATTAGTTTCGTACAAATACCTTTTACCCTTTTCTTTGAGGGCTCGTCTTAACCTATTATAATAATCTTGGCTTAGTGTATTTGCTATTTTATTAGCAGAAATAATATGAAACCCTTTTTCTATTAAAAGTTCGTAGTTATCAACTAAGGTTTTACTAGCAGTTACATCAACTGCAATGGCGTTTTTTAATTGCTGTGACTTAAAATATTTAATTACGTCTAAGATATCATAGTTTACGGATGACTTTTTAAAATCAGTTTGCCAATTTTTATTAGTATCATCAGTAAAGTATGCTAAGGCAGAATTAGTTATAACTGGTATACGTAAATCTAATCCTTGTTCATCAAGCAGTCGTTGTTTTATATCCTGAACTTGGTCAATTAATATGGAACCTACATTACCAATTCCAAATATAGCCAGATTAACAGTTGTCATTTTTCTAGTTTTTTTTTAATTATATGTGAGTACTATTTGCCAAACAAAACAGACTGCACAATTAAAAGCCTATATAATAGAAAAATGTTATTAAGAAAATACCAACTACGAAAGCGTAATTAGTGTTGTGTTATCTATCCGAATTTGCAAAAAATGACTTGCGTGTTCAAGTAGAATTTAGCACCTTCTCAGTAAATCTGAGGGTTGCTAAGGTTTCTCAGGGTCTAATCCCTCCACCTTTCTTGATAACATTTCAATACGTGATTTGAACTTTGTGAGTGCAAATATTGCAAATGAAAATTTACAATTCCTAATTTTTTAATAATATTTTAAATAAATAAAAATTCTTTTTATTTCTTTACCTTTGCGACTTAAATATAAGAGAGGAAAAATTTGTCTGATTGCAACCTCTTCCAAGTTTGGGATTTTCGTAATGAATTCTCAATTAAATTGGGAATTAAATGCTAAAGCAGTAAGTAATCGACTTCTCTAGCGACAAAGCAATCTTTCGGATTTAAACAATTTACACCTAATAAAAGACAGTTATATGCCTTATTTATTTACCTCAGAAAGTGTTTCTGAAGGACATCCAGATAAAGTTGCTGACCAAATAAGCGACGCTTTAATTGATAACTTTTTAGCTTTTGACCCAGAATCTAAAGTGGCTTGCGAAACGTTAGTTACTACAGGCCAGGTTGTATTGGCCGGAGAGGTAAAATCCAACACCTATCTAGACGTACAAAAAATAGCAAGAGATACCATAAATAAAATTGGTTATACTAAAAGTGAGTATATGTTTGATGGTAATTCTTGTGGTGTATTCTCGGCTATACACGAGCAATCAGAAGATATTAATAGAGGTGTAGACAGAGCTTCTAAAGAAGAGCAAGGTGCAGGTGACCAAGGGATGATGTTTGGTTATGCCACCAATGAAACCGATAATTACATGCCTTTGGCTTTAGATATCTCCCATTTAATTTTAAAAGAACTGGCAGCTTTAAGACGCGAAAACAGAGACATTACGTATTTACGTCCCGATTCTAAAAGCCAGGTGACTATTGAATATAGCGATGACAATACACCTCAGCGTATAGATGCCATTGTTGTATCTACTCAACATGATGACTTTGGCTCGGATAACCAGATGCTAGCTAAAATTAGAAAAGATATTGTTGAGATTTTAATTCCAAGGGTGGTCGCTAAAGTCCCAGATCATATTAAACCTTTATTTAACGATGCTATTACGTACCATATTAACCCAACAGGTAAATTTGTTATTGGTGGTCCTCATGGAGATACTGGATTAACTGGTCGTAAAATTATTGTGGATACTTATGGCGGAAAAGGAGCTCACGGTGGAGGTGCTTTTTCTGGGAAAGACCCAAGTAAAGTAGATCGTAGTGCTGCTTATGCCACAAGACATATTGCTAAAAATTTAGTAGCCGCAGGTGTGTGCGAAGAAATTTTAGTACAAGTTTCTTATGCTATTGGTGTTGTAGAACCGATGGGTATATTTATTGACACTTATGGCACATGTGCTTTTAACTTAACCGATGGTGAGATTGCACAAAAGGTTTCTGAAGTTTTTGATATGCGACCAGCTGCTATAGAGGAGCGTTTAAAATTGCGCCAACCTATGTATAGCGAAACTGCTGCTTATGGACACATGGGAAGAGAACATGATGTGGTAACCAAAACTTTTGAGCGACCAAACGGAGACCCTATTTCGGTTGAGGTTGAATTATTTACATGGGAAAAATTAGACTATGTAGATAAGGTAAAGGCTGCTTTTGATATATAAGTACCATAAAACATATATAAATAACAAGGCTTTCTGGAAAGAAATTTTTCTGTCATTTCGAGCATAGTCGAGGAATCTAAATCTTGCTTATCAAAGCATTTCGACTGCTTCGCAGTGTGCTTTCAATCAAAGTGTACTTTGCTTTCAACCAATGTTCTATGTAACAGACTGTTGTTTTATTAACTTAGAATTCAGTCTCTTTTATTTATAATGTATAGGTTAGCCTAAAGGTAATAAATCTTGGTTGCACAAAGGTTTCAGAACTAAATACAGAAATATTACCTGCTCCATTACTAATATTAGAAGCTATATCTAAAATATTAGAAGCTCGTAAGGAATACTCCCATTTAGCATCTCTGTCCTTTCTGTATCGTAACGAAGCATCCCAAGTTTTAAAAGACTGGACGTCGTTTCCATTGTCTTGCTCTGTATATCTAAAATCTGTAATGAAAGTGAGCGCATCCCAAATATAAGCATCAAACCTAACTGACGGTGTTCGCCTAACAAAGCGTGTTGAATTTGAACCTTGCTCGTTATTGGTAATACTATGTGAGTAGCGTAGTCTCACATTAGGAGCTTCCCTAAAATTAGTTCTGATTTCAGGAATGTATGTGTGCGAAAAACTCTCATTAATTGTAGGGTTTGTGGCACTTTGAATAAATTGGTTGAATTTACTGTAATTAAAAGTAGATCTTATTGATGCTCTTAATTTCCCAAATGTTCGCTGTATCCTTCCACTAAGTATGAATGTCTCATCTGCGAACTGAGAGTTAAAAAACGTATTAGTTCTAATGACATTTTCAAAATTGGTTAATGGCCTTATTTGATCAATGTTCTTGCTATAATTTGCAAATGCAAAAACATTGGTATAATTAAACAGATTAAAACTGTTATAAAATAATCTCAGATTGTGAGACAACGCATTTTGTAATTCAGCAGTACCAAACTGAATATTATTAAAGCTATTGAGCACTAAACCTTCTGCAATGTTGGTGATATCTGTAAATGTGTTTTGCATGCTATAATTAAATTGCAAGGCTTCGCTTTTTTTGAACTGTATTCGAGCCTCTAGATCAGGTAGCACATTAAAAAAGTTATCTTTAAATGTCACATTATTTTGTGTGTTCTGGTTACCATAAGCATGAAATGACACACCTGGTGTAAATGTAAATTTGCCTGTTTTAAATCGGTAATGAACACCTAGATACACATCATTGAAACGATACTCAACATCATCATTACCTGCTGATAGCGGATTACCTTCTAAGTCTGTAATTGTTGGTGTAGGGTCTAATCGTGTATCATCATCAAGAAACTGAAAAATGTTAGAATCAAATCTTTGATTACTAAATATAGTACCTAGGGTCAAATTAAGGTTACTTTTTGCGTTTAAGATGTTGTAGTAGTCTAATTTTGCATTAAGTTGATTGCTTTTAACACGTCGTTGTTGGTTTAAGTTATAACCTAATTGATCTACGTTAAGCCCTAAACTTGCAGCCGTAGCATCAAAAGCATCAGGATTGGCTGGATCTGGATCATTTGTCAACAAAGCATTGTAAAAAGGATCTTCATCTTTTATTAAATGTTGAACCTCTAGTGCAAAAATATTATCTTCATTTAGAGTGTAATAGTAATTTAGATTTTGGTTGATACTGAAAGGAGTGACATTATCAACCTGATCCGTATTTCCAATTACTGAAGAAAATAAATCCTGACGTTCTTCATCATTAGAAAAGCGTCCCAAAATATCATAATCCAACTGATTATTTACATTTGGTTTGTATGAAGCACTTAATTTTGCTATTGCCTGATTACTTGCTTCTCTTCCCCTAGAAATTGTTGCCTCGTCTGGAGGTAGACTCTCAGACTCATCTATTGGTGTATTAGGATCATCCTCTACTTCTATATAATCTATAAAACTATCCTCTCGTGTTCTTAAGCGGCTACTGTTATATATTAAAAATCCACTTAGATCCAGTGCCTTATTTGGCGAATAACTAAAATTAGCTGTAGCCAATTTTGTAATCGCTTCTTGAGCATTTTGTACACTTGTTAAACCATTTAGACCATTATTACCGAGACTAATGTTAGTACCGCTAGTTCTGCTTGGCAATCTAAAACCACCACCAAAACCTCGTAAATCTCTATTGGTCAGTGCTACTTCTCCAATATTATTTACATCACCAATAAGGTTAACACTATACTTAGGGCTATAGTAAAACAGTTTTGGCTGTACTAAATAGAGTTCGTCATTTGGTGAGGGAGCTTGACCTGCACCAGCAGTGATATCTCCAAACCAAAAGTTCTCTTTGCCCTCTTTAAGCTTAATATTTATAGCGACGTTATCTTGATTATTTGTAACATTACGTAATTGCCCAACCTCGGCATAGTTTCGCAAAACCTGAACTTTATCTACTGCATTAGAAGGAATATTTTTAGTTGCTAGTTTAGTATCACCATCAAAGAAATCCTTACCATTAACCATTAATTTATTAACGGTTTTGCCCTCAACCTCAATCTGCCCATTCTCATTAATTTCAACACCTGGTAACTTTTCTAAAATATCTTCTAATTTTCGTTCAGATCCATTTTTAAAAGAATCTGCATTATAGATTAAAGTATCACCCTTTATGGTTACTGGCATCTCATAGGTTAATTCTACAGCGTCTAATGAGTTATCTGGCAATAGCGTAAAGTCTTTGGTAATATTTTCTTCCTTGGTACTGATGAGTTGTTCAAACGTTTTTAGACCAATGTAACTTACCTGTATTTTGTAATTACCGTTTTTACCTACAGCTAAAACATATTTTCCTTTAGCATCGGTTACTGCATAAGACTCTAGGGCACTAGTTTCATTATTTATAGCTATAACATTGGCTAACTCGAGCGGTGTGCCAATACTGTCTTTTACTACTCCTTGCATTTTAACTTGAGCAAAAGAACTCCCAGCTACTACAAAACATAGTAGTACAATTAATTTTTTCATTAGTTTGATTGTGTTATTCTGATTGGTAACGAAACCTCAGGTTTCATTGTTAGATTTGCGCTATCTTAATTTCTACGTCCACCTCTGCCACCTCTTCGACCTCCATACATCTCGCGCATTTCTTGCATTTTTTTAGTAATTATTTCGTTATACTCGGCTTGAGTTACTTCTTCACCTTTTTCTGGTTTATCAATATCTTCTTTTTCATCTGGATTCATAACAATTTTAGTGCACAAAATTGTTGTACGATCAGCGTTTACTTCCAAAATTAAACCTGGTAATCCCCAAAAATCGTCTGGTCCTTGATTAATTGGGATCTGAGGAGTATACCAAGCCGTAACCTCAATAGTTTTGGGCACTTCAATTTCGCTCATTGGATCGTCATCTTTTGCTTTCGTAGAATCTTTAGCTACTTCGCCTTCTTTCTTTTCATCATTTCCGCGGTCTCTGCCTCGTCCACGACGTCTCATACTTCTCCAATCAAATTGGTCAACAGTTTTTGTAGCCGTAGCTTTAAAAGCTGTGTATTGTCCAATTTGCTTAGTTTCTGTACCCATTTTCCATTCAAGGGTTTTTAATTCGTCCTTGATTAAAAACTGCTTTCCAAAAAACTCTTGATCCTGAAGCAACTCTTTAGATTTTACATTCTTGTATTTTGGGCCACCAGAAAAACTGCTTCCAAAACTTCCCCATCCTCTCCCAGAACCTGGTGCTTCTAACTTCTCATCTTCCTTATAAATAGACTCCTCCTTATTAAAGGTGAGTATGTATTCCTTTTCGAGAAAGCTTTTCATGCGTTCTTCAATACGCTTTTTTTGATCAGGGCTCATTTCGCGTCCTCCCCATTGATCTAAATCCATAGTGGTTTTAGACATGTAGTATGCTTTACCTTGGAAATCTTGCTGAGCAAAAGAAGCTACACAAAAGCAGAAAAATATTAATGTAGTAAGTTTTAAAAGTGGCTTTTTCATCTTGTAAGGTTAATGTTGATAAACAAATGTAGACTTATAATTCTAAGATTCTTAAAAAAGTTACATTCAATCAAAGATTTACTTTCATTTAGACTTATTTAGATGCGAAACGTTAACTTTAATTACGTTAAAATTCTGTTAATAAATTATCCTCGTCTTCTACCGATTCTGTTATTTCTAAACTCTTTCATTTTTTCGATTACGGTAGACTGATATTCAGTTTTAGTAACTTCTTTACCCTTATCTGGTGCTTCAATCGCTAATTTATCTTTGGGATTTATTACAATTTTAGTACACAGCATTGTGGTATTACCAGCAGTGACTTCCAATATTAAACCTGGTAGTCCCCAATATTCTAAGGGCCCATGACCTACTGGGATTTGAGGTGAGTACCACGCTTCTACCTCTGTCATCTCTATACTATTTTCTTCTGACTCTTCTTTTGAATCCGTTGCATCTTCATTAGTATTGTTTCTTAAACGATCCCAAGAAAAATCATACCACGTTAAATCTGTTGTTGGTATTGATGCTGTAGCCTTAAAACACATGTAGTTACCTATTTGCTTAGACTCTTTTTCTAGATTCCACACAATGTTTTGTAGCTTATCCTTTACTAAAAACTTTTTTCCGTAGAACTCTTGACTTTGAATCTGTGTATTAGTCTTTACATTTTTATACTGCCTTCCTGGGGCAAAATTCTTTCCCCAAGAGTCTGTAGCACCAGACATGGCGTCTAGTTTTTCATCTTCATAAAACAAAGCCTCTTCCTTGTTAAATGTAAGAATATATTCTTTCTCTAAACGGTTTTTTAAGCGCGCTGCTACTTGCTTCTTTTGTGCTTCACTTAAGCGCGCTCCCCATCGACCGAGTTCCATAGTAGATTTAGAAACGTAAAAGGCCTGGCCTTGAAAATCATCTGAATACTTAACTGTACTTTTTTTAGATAAATCGTTTGTGCTAAATTGAAATAGAGAAAGAACAAATAAAAGCGTAAAACCTAAATTGAAGGCTATAGATTTCATAATAAAGACTTTTGTTTAATTATTTTTGTCTGGTAAATTTAACTAAACATTAAACATTTTTTAATGGTTTACCATAATATTAACACAATCAATAATCTAAAATTTTAACCACCAATACTTATACTAAAACTATTGCCCTCATTTCTATCTCCTTTTTTAGGTCGATAACGCTCCATCATCTCTTTGGCTTTCTTCTCCATAATTTCTTCATACTTCTCTTTATTAACTTCTTTACCCTTAGTAGGCTGAGTAATCTCAACTTTTTCCTGAGGGTTCAATACAATTTTGCTACAGATTATGGTCAATTTTCCATCATGTACTTCTAATATTAATCCTGGTAGACCTTGGTAATTATCTGGTCCATTATTTACAGGAATTTGCGGTGTGTACCAAGCCGTTACTGTACGTTCCTCCATTTCTGGCTCGGTATCTAAATCAATTTCCTCGTCTTTGTCTGTAGACAGGATTTCTCTTGGTTTTGGTACCATTTTGGTATACGTAGCCTTAAAGCATTTATATTCTCCTATAAACTTGGTTTCAGTACCTAATTGCCAGTTAATCGTTTTGAGACTATCCTTTACCAAAAATAGTTTACCATAGGTATCTACTTGCTCAGCGTACCTCTGGTCTTTTGTGTTTTTATACAATACGTCAGAGCCTCCGCCTCCGCCAATCATAACCATTTTAAATCCGCTACCACCTACTTGTGGTTTGTCTAATTCTTCTTCTTGCTTATAAATGGACTCTTCTTTACTAAAAGTTAGCTGAAATGTCTTCTGAAACTGTTTTTTCATCATCTCCAGCATTTGGGCATGCACACCAGCATCCATCTTGGTGCTGTCTATCTTAATATCAACTTGACGTTGTGTTTTGTAAGTTGCCACTCCTTGGAAGTCTTGGGCATTAACAGTGGTAACGATCACTGTTAACGCCAAAACCAAAAGCCTAAAAATTGTTGCCATTGTAATTAATATTTAGTTCTCATTATAGAAATTTATGGCAGAAGTTCTTATTTTTTCTACACTTTTCAAAAACTTTTTAGGTTCATCAGTATTACCTTCAACTGAATACGACAGGTGCGATTTTACACCGTTAGCCATTCGTTTTCCATTACAAATAATTTTAAAACTTATAGTTTCATTGGTATCGGACATTTTTAAAATTTCTTTTATATCTTCCATTTTAACAGAAGATTCAATGTCTTTAGCAGAATCCACAGTTACAGTTACAGCAACACTTTCTACTTTTACACTTTCATCTACTTGTTTTACTAAGGATTTTGATTGGCCAAACCCTATACTTGTAATTACCAATGCCAAACAAATTATTAAATTTTTCATTATTATTTTATGTTTTTAAGATTAATACACTCCAAATATCTATATAGAATTTTATCTTTTGAGTTAACTAGTGTTAACGTGTGTTAAGCGATTCTTTAAACTAGGTTTTAACATTTACTTTTAAAGCATGAATGATCAAAGATACAAATGGATTCTTTATGCAATTGTTGCTCTTATTATCATTACTATTGGTATTCAGCTGTTTTGGAATTACAAAAATTACCAAACGAATAAACAACAATTAATTATTGATGTTCAAACAATTTTAGATAAAACTGTCGATGATTACTATGCCAGTTTAGCAGAACGTACCACGATTGGTATTTCATTAGTTGGCGATGCGCAAACTGATGCTTTGGGTGAAGATAGCGAGCTTTATAAGATTTTAGGAGAAATTGACGACACTAAAAACGAATTTAAAAATTTAGATTCTTTAGATATAAACCGCATAAACGGTCTAACGGTTTTTAGAGGTAGAAGAGCGGATTCTATGATGAGTACTCACAGCCAGAAGACTCCAAGTAAAGTTACTGATTCCTTTAAATATAAGGCGAATCAAAAACAACGAAATGATAGTATTTATTTTGAAAATATAGAAAAGCTCACTACAAAAGTCCTGTTTTCTATTACTAATGATACCTTAGATTTAAAAAAAGTAGATAGTCTCTTAAATGTTGAGTTGGATCGTAAAAATATTAATATGGCTCAGCAACTAAATTATACTCCAAATCAACCTGTATGGGCAATTCCAAAAAAGGACTCGCTTAATTCTAAAAAAGACGCTAAGAACAAAGCATTTGAATTACATATAAGCTCTACCTCTACATTTTTACCGAAGGGTAGCACCTTAGAATTGCGATTTAACAATCCTAAAGCTACAATAATTAAACGCAGTTTAGCAGGCATACTAATTTCAACACTTCTGATTTTAGCAGTAATCAGTTGCTTGTTTTACCTCCTAAAAATCATCAAACACCAAAAGCAACTGGCCGAAGTAAAAAATGACCTCATTAACAACATTACCCACGAGTTTAAAACACCAATTGCAACCATAGGAGTAGCCTTAGAAAGCATTAGTAATTTTAATGGCATCGACGATAAAGCCAAAACACAAAAATATATTGGCATGTCTAACGAGCAACTCTCTAAATTGAATACCATGGTGGAAAAATTACTAGAAACGGCTACCTTAGATAGTGATAGCCTTAATTTAAACACAGAGTCCGCCAACATGGTTGAACTGTTGACTTCTTTAACCAACCGCTACAAAATTCGATTTACAGATAAAACGTTTAATAAAAGTTTTAAGGTAAATCAGCTCTTGGCTAATGTGGATCTTTTTCATTTTGAAAATGCCCTCAATAATATTTTGGACAATGCTGTCAAATATGGAGGTGACATCATTTGTGTAGCCTTAATTCCTAGAGACAATACTTTTGAAATTCATATTTCGGATAACGGTACTAATTTATCTAAAGCCAACAAAGACAAAATATTTGAAAAATTCTATCGTGTTCCAAAAGGTAACACCCATGATGTTAAAGGCTTTGGTATTGGCTTGTATTACACAAAAACCATTGTAGAAAAACATGGAGGTGAAATAGACATAGATTTGTCTAATCAGCTTACCACATTTAAAATTACACTTCCAAATGGCTGAAAAAATTAAACTATTGTTAGCCGAAGATGAAGCGGCTTTAGGGCAAATCATTAAAGAAAGTTTAGAGACTCGTAACTTCGAAGTTACCCTGTGCGATAATGGAGAAAAGGCCTTTGAAAAATACCAATCGACGTCACCTGATGTTTTGGTACTAGATGTTATGATGCCTAAAAAGGATGGCTTTACCTTAGCCAAGGAAATTCGTAAGCTAGACGATAGCATTCCTATTATTTTTTTAACCGCCAAATCTCAAACCAGCGATGTTGTAGAAGGTTTTTCTATTGGTGGTAACGATTATCTTAAAAAGCCCTTTAGCATGGAGGAACTTATTGTTCGCGTGCATAATTTAGTGAATAGAGCACAGATTCAAAAAACAACGAAAGTTTTAGCCGTTGGAGATTACACCTTCGACTTCATGAAGCAGCAACTACAATTTAGAGAAGAAAATGCAGTACAATTGACACATAGAGAAGCACACTTACTATTTCATTTGATTAAAAACAAAAACCAAGTTTTAGATCGTTCTTTGATATTGAATAAACTCTGGGGAACAGACGATTTTTTTTCGGCACGCAGTATGGACGTATTTATTACTAAACTTCGAAAAAAGTTAAAGCAAGACGATAATATTCAGATTATTAATGTTCGTGGTTTTGGATATAAACTCACTGTTTAAAACAGCCATATAAATTCGTGTTATGCTGTCCCGACGACTTTCGGGATCATTTCAGCATATAATTAAAAAACTTAGACGTAGATTCTGAAACAAGTCCAGAATGACAAGTGCCTTTGGTTCAATTTTTGTATTTTTCAAATTGGTATGCAAAAATTATTCTATTTACTAGTTCTAGTTAGTTCTACTGTGATTGCCCAAAAGCAAGTTAAGACAATACTAAAAGACTCAACTGTATTTAAAGCCAAGGCTATTTTTGGGGTCGATACCTTTGGCACTTTGTATTATACAACAGATGATAATACGTTTCATAAAAAGACTAAAGACACCACGATAACCTATACCAATTTTCAGCTTAGCGAAATTACCTCTGCCGATGCGTTTAATCCTTTAAAAATTAATTTGTTTTACAGAGACTTTAATACCGTTGTAATTTTAGATAACCGTTTGGCAGAAGTTTTTAAAATAGATTTTAATACCGTACAACCTTACACAAATGTGAGTTTTGTTTCTACAGGATTTGATAATACACTTTGGATTTTTAATCAAGATTTACAGCAATTAGAGTTGTACGATTATAAAACGAATAAAGTACGATTAAAAACAGTGCCTGTTCAGTCTCAAATACTAGATTTAAAAAGCGATTACAACAACTGTTACATGCTCACCGAAAATTATTTGTACGTGTATAGTTATTTTGGCAGCCTCATCGCTAAACATAAAAATACAGGTTATAAAAGTTTAGCGTTTAGCAAGGCACATTTGATTTTAAAAAAACAAGACAAACTCCATATTTTGTCTAAAAAAAGTGAAGATATACAACCGATTAAGCACCCAATTTTGTTAATAAGTCAGTTTTTAGTAACCAACGAAACCTTGTATATTTACCACGACGAAATTCTACGTCAATACCAACTTAAACTAGAATAAGATTATGCATGTTGCTGTCGCTGGAAATATAGGATCAGGAAAAACGACGCTCACAAAATTACTTGCCAAACACTACAAATGGGAAGCCCAATTAGAAGATGTTGTAGATAACCCATATTTAGATGATTTTTACAATCAGATGGAACGTTGGAGCTTTAATTTACAAGTGTATTTCTTAAACAGTAGATTTCGTCAGGTCAATCAAATTCAATCTGGTAAAAAAGATATTATACAAGACCGTACAATCTATGAAGATGCGCACATTTTTGCACCAAATCTGCATGCTATGGGTTTAATGACCAATCGCGATTTTGAAAACTATGCATCCTTATTTGAATTAATGGAATCCTTTGTAAAAGGTCCAGATTTATTAATTTATTTACGCAGTTCTATTCCTAATTTAGTTGCCCAAATTCATAAACGTGGACGCGATTACGAAAACACTATTAGTATTGATTACTTAAGCCGATTAAACGAACGTTATGAGGCTTGGATTTCTAAATACGATAAAGGCAACTTGCTTATTATAGATGTGGACGATTTAGATTTTGTAACTAATCCTGAAGATTTAGGTGATATCATTAATAAAATTGATGCTCAGATTAACGGCTTATTTTAAGCAATAAACCCATGTTGTTTAGCATGCTCTATAGCTTGCGCACTAGTTTCAGCCATTACAACTTCGGTGGTTTTAAAGTGTTCTAATAAACTTCTAACACGTAGCATTTTCTTTTTATGCTTTACACTTCGTAAATAAATAGCTAGAATACGATCTGGGAATGCTGATGCAATTTCCATATAAATATCTGGGTCATGCTCTCCACTATCACCTATTAAAATAAAAGGTAAGTTTGGATAGGTTTTAAGAAGATTATATATTTCCTTTTGCTTTTGCGGTTGAGTATCTACAGATTTTTTTCTAAAAATATGCTTCATACTTCTTAATAAGATCGGTCCATTAGGAAAATCATTCTGCCTTAGAAACAACTCTAAATAACGGTATAAATTCCATGGACTATGGCTGACATAAAAAATAGGATTAGTATCAGTCCCTAAAGCCCCTTTATGCAGTTTATGGTAAAAATAAGCCGCACCTTCTAGAGGAATCCGAGCTGTAGCGTGCTTAAAAAAAGAATTAACAATTACTCGCCACTTAAGTTTAGAGATAACACCTGTATGAAGAATCGTATCATCAATATCACTTATAACTCCGTATGCTGCATTAGAAGCTGGAATTAAAATTTTGCCAGCAAACTTATTGTTATTTTGAATATAGTTTTTAATAACAGCATCGTCATAAGACAACTCAAAGGACAACCAACCTTCTTCATTAGATAGGGCTGCTAAATTTTGGAGATTTGCTTCAATTCTATAATACCCGTGATTATCTGTTTTGCCCTTTAAAACAGTTGCATCAGGAAGTGTTATGTGTATAGCTACATGCTTTACTTCATCGGTTTCAAAACGTTTCCAGGTATTAAGCATCACTTGCCATAGATTCTGTTGATCTAAATTAATAGATTCATCTTCTAGAGCTCTACCTCTTGCATAGAAATGTGAATTGGTGCCATAGCCTTGAAACGCTATTATTTGAAGCGGATCTTTTTTAAACCAGCCCATGTTATAGTATTTTAAATAAAAGTAATAAAAAAACCACGCTCATTAGCGTGGTTTTAATTTCTAAACATTATTATTTAATTTTTTGTCGTATTTACTTTTTGAATCACTATTTCAACCTCATCAGTATCATTTTTTAATGTCTTTTCAAAAGCTTTGATTTGTTTTTCAACCTCTGCTTCAGTACCATCAAAAGTGATAACCTCACTTGTTTTTTTACCGTCTTTTATGGTCGTGTAATCTATAGTAGCTTTGGCCATATCTTTAGAAGCAACAGTCATCTGTACAGACACTTTATCTTCAATCGTTGCTAAACCATCCTCAGCACCATGTCCTCCCAAAATTGGAGCAATCACTAAACCAATTAAACAGGTTAACTTAATTAATATGTTCATTGATGGCCCTGAAGTATCTTTAAAAGGATCTCCAACGGTATCACCAGTTACGGCTGCTTTATGCGCATCACTACCTTTGTAAGTCATCTTCCCATTAATTTCTACACCTGCTTCAAATGATTTTTTAGCATTATCCCAAGCGCCACCAGCATTATTCTGAAAAATCGCCCAAAGCACACCAGACACAGAAACACCTGCCATGTAGCCACCTAACATTTCAGCAACGAGCTTATGATTTTCTGGATAGATAAGAATTCCTATTAATACAATTACAATAGGAAAACCAATGGTTAATAAACCTGGCAATAACATTTGTTTTAATGAGGCTTTTGTAGAAATATCTACACACTTATCGTATTCTGGCTTCCCTGTACCTTCCATAATACCGGGAATCTCTTTAAACTGACGACGTACTTCTTCTACCATTTCCATGGCTGCTTTACCAACAGAACTCATAGCTAATGCCGAGAATACAACGGGCACCATACCACCAACAAATAACATAGCTAAAACTGGCGCTTTAAAAATGTTTATGCCGTCGATATCAGTAAAGGTTACATAAGCTGCAAATAATGCTAATGCTGTTAAAGCTGCAGAAGCAATGGCAAATCCTTTACCTGTTGCAGCAGTAGTATTGCCCACCGAATCTAAAATATCTGTGCGCTCTCTTACTATTGGATCTTGCTCACTCATTTCAGCAATTCCACCTGCATTATCAGCAATAGGTCCAAAAGCATCAATTGCTAATTGCATTGCTGTTGTTGCCATCATAGCAGATGCAGCCATGGCTACGCCATAAAATCCTGCAAAAGCATAAGAGGACCAAATTGCAGCAGCAAATAATAGCACAGAGCTAAATGTAGATATCATACCTGTAGCTAAACCTGCAATAATATTAGTTGCAGCTCCTGTGCTAGATTGTTGTACGATATTTAAAATTGGTTTTTTACCTAAACCTGTATAATATTCTGTAAAAGAAGAAATAGCACCACCAACAATTAAACCAACTAAAGTGGCATAGAATACGCGCATTGAAGAAATTTCTTTTAAGCCTTCACCAAAAAATTCCATCTTCATTGTTTCTGGTAACATCCAAGTTACCAAACCAAAACATGCTAGCGCTACCAATACGATAGACGTCCAGTTACCAATATTTAAAGCTTTTTGTACCTGGGCTTCTTTTGCATCATTAGATGATATTTTAACCAAAAATGTTCCAATAATAGAAATTATAATTCCTACTCCTGCAATTGCCATAGGTAATAAGATGGTTCCTATACCACCAAAATTATCATTAATTGCACCTCCCATATCTTTAATGATATAGTTACCTAGTACCATTGCCGCTAATACAGTTGCCACATAAGAGCCAAATAAATCTGCTCCCATACCTGCAACATCACCTACATTATCACCAACGTTATCTGCAATGGTTGCTGGGTTACGCGGATCATCTTCAGGAATACCTGCTTCTACTTTACCTACCAAATCCGCTCCAACGTCGGCTGCTTTAGTATAGATACCACCACCAACACGCGCAAATAAGGCAATAGACTCAGCACCTAATGAAAAACCAGCTAAGGTTTCTAATACCAACGTCATGTCTGTTGTATTTGTCCATTCTCCACCCATAAACATTTGGTAAAATATAATAAAGAAAGCTGTTAAACCTAATACCGCTAAACCTGCAACACCAAGTCCCATTACGGTACCACCGCCAAAAGAAACACTTAGTGCTTTTGGTAAGCTTGTTTTTGCTGCTTGTGTAGTTCTAACATTAGTTTTTGTAGCTATACGCATGCCTATATTACCTGCAACAGCAGAGAAAACTGCACCAACGATAAACGCTATTATAATCATCCAATGTGTAGTAGGTACAATCGCAGCAATACCTGCTAAGGCTAAACTTGCTCCAATAACAAAATAAGTAAGTAATTTATATTCTGCCTTTAGAAACGCTAATGCACCAACATAAATATGATCGGAAATCTCTTTCATTTTGCCATCGCCTGCGTCTTGCTTCATTACCCAAGAGCGCTTTACTCCCATATATATTAAGCCCAGAATTGCCAATATTACTGGCATATAAATCATGTATGATTCCATATTATAACTTTTAATTTTGATTAAATTTTAGCTGGGCTAAAGTAGTAAAATGAATGGGAATAGAAAAACCCTTTAGCGAGTATTGCCAAAGGGTCTTATAATTGCTAGTATTAAAAGCTAATTAGATCTTAAAATCACCTTTTGCTTTGTGTTCACTATTTTCGTATCTCTCAATACATTTATTGTAAATTTTAATGGCTTCTGCTGCATCTCCCCAATCACCTACATCAACTTTCTTGTTTTCTAAATCTTTGTACACCTGAAAGAAATGTTCTATTTCTTTAAGACGATGCGGATTAAGATCAAAAACATCATTTCTTTTACCCCAAATTGGATCTGAAACTGGGACGCAAACTATTTTTTCATCTGGCCCTTTCTCATCTGCCATATGAAACACGCCTATTGGCTTAACTTCCATGACGCACATAGGGAACGTAGGCTCAGCAGTTAAAACGAGTACGTCTAAAGGATCGCCATCTAAGGCTAACGTTTCTGGCACAAAACCATAATCACCAGGATACATCATGGATGAGAACAACATTCTATCAAAACGGATTTTGTGCAATTTAAAATCGTATTCGTACTTATTTCTACTCCCTTTTGGGATTTCAATTAAAACATCAAAAGTTATTTTCTTATCTATATTCATTGTCATTCTAATTTTACCCCAAATTTGGGATGATAAATTTTTC
Source organism: uncultured Winogradskyella sp. (assembly GCF_937958655.1). Taxonomy (GTDB): domain Bacteria; phylum Bacteroidota; class Bacteroidia; order Flavobacteriales; family Flavobacteriaceae; genus Winogradskyella. The sequence continues at coordinate 54,470 of NZ_CALGNH010000024.1, forward strand.
AGGCCTCAAAGATAGCTAAGTCTTTAATTAAGACAACTAAAAAGCTTAAGGTTTTTAACAAACAACATCTTGTTACGATTTAATATGAGTATCTTTTTTTATGGCTTTTATAACATTGTACAAATTAGTCGTTGTAAAGAAAATTTGAAGACATAAATACTACACAATTTTCACTGACAAATATTCGTTTATTAAACGTTTATCTACATAATTAATCTTAAATGAGATCGCGAAATATAAAATTAAAACCCGCAGTACTAGTACTAACTACTTTATTCTTTTCCCTAAATATAATAGGACAGGATACATTGAACGTAACTAGGTTTAATGATGCACAGCTCATTAAAATCCTTAATTATGCTAACTTAATTGAAGGAATTGCCTCAGACTATTTTGACGTAAAAGTCTATAGTATTGAAAACGACTTATTCACATCTAAAGATAAAAGAAGTAAATCGTTGTATCGTTTGCTGATTGCGGTTTCCGAAAGTGATGAATTTCCCCAGCAGAGCGTTTATGATATTGGACCGCTTTTAAACCCTGTAATTGTAGATTGGGTGGATATAAAGGATTGTGAAACTAACTTTATTATAGAACACGGAAACCCAATTCAACGTAAACAACTAAAATTATATTTAAACACTAACGAATTAGTTGTTATTAATCAATGACGGTAGTTAACTTTTCTTTATAGCCCAAACATTAAAGTTTATAAAAAAACAAAAAAGTATTATAAGAATAAGTGAGTATTGAATCAATAACTATAACCGTGTCCTTTAAAAATAAAATCCAAAACTACCTGTAACACCAAAACGTCTGGCATTAGGATTATCTAAGTAATTCCCTCTAAAATTAAAATCTAATCTTAATATTTTAAAAATATTAGCAATGCCAAAACTATACTCGTAATAGATCCTTGTGTTTGGTGCAATTAATGGAATCTCTACAGGATTTCCTGTGGTACTAAGCGCTCTATTTTCATCAGATAACTCCCCCCAGACTCCTCTAATACTAGCTATGGCTCTCAGATTGTACTTCTTTAAAAATGGAATTCTAGAAAACAGACGTCCATTAAAATTATGCTCTACGTGCATAGAGGTGTAGGTATCTGTTACAAATTCATAAAAATCTAATTGCGAAAAGGTATTATAGATTGAAAAATAGGTTTGATTACCAGGCACTACACTTAGGAGAGCCAAAGGTATTTCTCCAAAGGTTTTACCAGCCTCAATGGATGTGGTGAGTCTTCCGAAACCTCCAACTTGCCATGGTTGTACGTAAGAGAACTGTACTTTAGTATAATCAAAATCACTATTAAACCAATTACGATCTCCTCTCGTTATTTGTGCAAAAAGCTTAGCAAAGTTATCATTTTTAGTTCTCCGTTCTACACCAAAGCCTGTCATTTCGCGCTTGGGATAAAGATTTAAGGCTAATCGTGTTTCAAATTGCCTCACCTCAGATGACACACCATTTAGAGCGTTAGGATCAATAAAATCTAAACTAAACGTTGGTGACGCAGAACTGATAGTTCTAAAACTACCATCTAATCGAATAACAAAATTGCGAAGTGGCTCTATTGACATTCCAAAGTTGGTTAATTTAATAGAACTGAGCTTATCATTAGCACCAGTATTTATAACTGAAGACGAAGCTAAACTACGCCCTAAAACATCGGTAGAACTTGTTAAACTAGCTCCTATTTGCTCCACATCGCGTCTATTACCACCAAATAATGTAAAGCGACTTTTTTTATCTAATAACCATTTGCCAGAAATACCATATTTAAACTTATCGTCTCTAAAGCCATAGGCTAAAAAACCTTCGAGTCGCCAAAGGTCATTACGCCCAAAGTAGGTTCTACCACCAGTTCGTAACCTCAGCCCTTCCACTTCGTTAAAACCAAAGGTTGAAAATATTGGACCATAATCAAAGTTAATACTAGGAAACTCAACGTAACCCGATGCTAGTATGCTACCAAGATTGTAAATACGCTTAAATTTATTAACCGTTTTAAGCGTATCTAGCATTTTATAAACCCCTTTTTCGTCCTTATTTAAGGCTTCTAGCCTATTCTTATCCCAAAAATCATCTTCTCTATTATAGACATCGGCATCGTAATTATAAACTTGCTTTTCGTAAAACTTAGGATCTTCTTTTGATTCATTAAAGAGATAATTATCGTAAAGTGTTGTTCTTTTACCATAAACACCTCTAGATTTTTCTTTCTTATTGATTGCAAAATCTGATAAAAAATAGTCGCGCTTAATCAAAAACACAGAATCGTTAAGCACCTCAAATTCTTGTTCTATATAAATCTCCTTTACCCAATTAATATTAGCACTTTTAGAAGCTTGGAGATTAATGTCTTTAATAGCGTATGTAGAGTCATTAACCCAAAAATCTCCTTTAAAAGTAAGCTCGTTTTTACGTCTTGGGTAATAAATAATATTGTAACACCACTTATTGTCTATATAAGCACTATCGGATAGCACATAATTATAGGTTTGCACACCTGTTTTGCTTAAGGGACTTACAAAACTCTTATCAAAAAATTTAAGGTAATTATCGTAGATATTATAATCTGCATACAAATCATCGATAAAATCTATAATCACCTGATTGTTACTAAAGCCAGAATTTTTATTTCCTTTTAAATCTTCGCGCTTTTCATTTTTAAGATTATTACCGTAAACTCTTTTAACAGATTCATTTAAAAAAATTGGCAAGTAGGTTTTTCCTGTAATTTTAGAAGTGTCAACTTCTTTAAACACAAACTCCATACCTTTAAAAAGTTTGCTTTTAATGAGGGAACTGTCAATGGTATTTATATCAAACTCAACCTTTTCGTACTGATCGTACTCATACTGGTTAAATTGCCTAAGTCCGTTCTTGCGCTTACGCTCCCAAATCTTTTTGAGTATACGTATTGCTGGATTCTCTGAAGCTTTTTTAGATTGCTTACCAGTAACAATAACAACCTCATTAAGGGAGGCGGCCTCTTCTATTAAAACAAACTTTAAATCGTAATTAACACGTTTTGTGAGTGGTATTTCTAATACTTCAAAACCAATGAAAGATACTATTAAAGTCTCCCAAACTTCATCAGATTCTAAATAGAATTTTCCATCTTCATTGGTAATGGTTCCTTCTGTAGATCCTTTAAAAAGAACGTTTGCAAACGGAATAGGCTCATTACTTTGGTCATACACATAGCCACTTACCTTAGTTTGCGTAAAGGCACAAGTTATTCCCAAAAACAAAAAGAGTATGAGTAATTCCTTTTTCATATTATAAAAAAACAAACTTCATTAATAACCATGCTAAACTTTAGCTTTAGGTCACTAATGAAGTTTATTAAACGCAATTAAGTGCGATTTATTTGTACATAACTTTTTTTACCGCTTTGATAACATCCGTACTATTAGGCAACCATTCTTCTAAAAGCACTGGTGAGTATGGTGCTGGCGTATCTGCAGTATTAATTTTTACAATTGGTGCATCTAAGTAATCGAATGCTTCGGATTGCACAAGGTAAGTAATTTCAGTAGCTACATTACCAAATGGCCACGCTTCTTCTAAAACCACCAATCTATTTGTTTTCTTAA
>NZ_CALGNH010000025.1 GCF_937958655.1 uncultured Winogradskyella sp.
ACGGATGAAACCGTGCATACAACCAAAGCACATATCGCTAAATTAAAAGCTACAGGCTTAGATATAAAACACCTTACCAGAACCAATCGTGTAGGCTTTAAAGCAGGAGCTTTAAAAGAAGGATTAAAAGTAGCCAAAGGAGAATTTATTGCCATCTTTGATGCCGATTTTCTACCACAACCAAACTGGTTAAAACGCACCATACCATATTTTAAAAATAATAAGGTTGGTGTTGTACAAACTCGCTGGGGACATATTAACAGAAATTACTCAATACTAACCAAAATACAAGCATTTGCTTTAGACGCACATTTTACACTAGAGCAAGTAGGCAGAAACAGTAAAGGCCACTTTATCAATTTTAATGGTACAGCTGGAGTATGGAGAAAAGCCTGTATCATTGATGCTGGTAATTGGGAAGGAGACACACTTACCGAAGATTTAGATTTAAGCTACAGAGCTCAGCTAAAAAATTGGGAATTTAAATATTTAGAAGACGTAGAAACACCGGCAGAACTACCTATTGTTATAAGTGCTGCACGTTCTCAGCAATTCCGCTGGAATAAAGGTGGCGCCGAAAACTTTAGAAAAATGCTGTGGCGTGTCGTTAAATCTAACAACATTTCTGCAAAAACAAAGATTCATGGATTACTTCACCTCTTAAATAGCTCCATGTTTTTAAGCATTTTCATTGTTGCAATTCTAAGTATTCCTATGCTTTACATCAAAAACGAATACGCACATTTACGCCACTATTTTTATGTAATGAGCTTCTTTGTAATGAGTACCATTATCTTTTTTGTCTGCTACTGGTTTATGTATAAAAATATATACGGTAGTGGATTTAAAAAATTCTTTGGGTACATAGGTATGTTTTTTACGTTTTTCTCAATTGCCATGGGCTTTTCGCTGCACAACTCAATTGCCGTAATAGAAGGGCATGTTGGCAAAAAAAGTGACTTTGTACGTACACCAAAATTTAATATCAAAACATTTAAAGACAACTGGAAAAACAACAAATACCTAAGAAAAAAACTATCTAGAAACGTTGTTTTAGAAGGTATTTTAATGTCTTATTTTGGATTTGGCATGTATAGCGCATTTATAGTCGGAGACCAAGGCGGAGATTTTGGGTTATTTCCTTTTCATTTAATGCTATTTATCGGCTTTGGCTATGTATTCTTTAAGTCTTTAGGTTCTAAAGTTTAATTTTTTGGGCGTTTATTATTCCGCTAAAGCTACATACTACCGTGCTTTCCGTTATATCTTTTTTTTTCGGATCTCAAAAAAAAGGATGCCACTACAATCACTAACGCAGGCTTACCAAAGGTTAACGCAAGTATCTTAAGCAAACTTATTTTAAATCATGGTGGCTAAAAACCTAATAAAAGAGGTAATTTACACGCGCAGCATTCTTAGAACGGAATTCCTAAAATTCCGTCTTAATCGTATTCTTTTTATTTAGAGTGCTATTAGGTTTTCAAACTAAAAAAATCATGTACTTTTGGTTTTATGCTAGGACTAGCAAACATCTACAAACACAAAAAATCAACCTTAGCTTACATACTCATAAGTTGTATATTTTACGTATGGTTTGCAATAGGATTAGAGCGCACAGAGGCCTTAAAGCTGGTTTTACTCTACACGGCATTATTCTTTTTTGCCTTTAAAATTATTAAGACCTCAGGCTTTTATTATAGAATTTTGGTGATCTCAGCACTACTATTCCGATTATTATTTCTATTCTCAATCCCTAATCTTTCACAAGATTTTTACCGCTTTATTTGGGATGGACGTATGATTTTTGAAGGGTTTAACCCATACTTATACACACCCAATTCGTTTATTGTAAACGAACAATTTCCTGTTACCCAAGCACAAGAATTATATAATGGCATGGGAGAACTAAGTGCCATGCATTTTACCAATTACCCACCAATAAATCAACTCTGTTTTTTTATAACCAGTCTTTTTGCTAGTAAGAGTATTCTAGGCTCAGTAATGGTTATGCGTGTTATTATTATCGTTGCGGATTTGGGTACACTTTATTTTGGAAAGAAACTCTTAGAACAGCTAAAAATGCCATCAAACAGAATCTTTTGGTATATTTTAAATCCGTTTATTATTATAGAATTAACAGGCAATCTTCATTTTGAAGGGGTTATGATTTTCTTCTTGGTTTGGAGTTTGTATTTGTTACATTCTAACAAATGGCAATGGGCTGCTGTTATTTTTGCCTGCTCAGTTTCTGTAAAATTGATACCGTTGATGTTTTTGCCTTTGTTTTTTTGGTGGTTCAATAAGACTACTGCCATTTTGAGCGTAGTTGAGAAATCTCACGAGCCTCTCAACGACGCTCAAGGTAACAGTATAGTAAAACTTAACGACGAGATTGCTTCCGCTAAAAAGCCTCGCAATGCCCTGTTTAAATTACTTTCGTTTTATACCATTGTTGGCATAACTGTAGTCTTACTTTTTCTGCCATTTTTTTCAATGGAATTCGTCAATAATTACTCTAAAACGGTTGGACTTTGGTTTAGCAATTTTGAATTCAACGCAAGTATCTATTATATTCTCAGAGCAATTGGTTATGCCATAACAGGTTATAATGAAATTGCAATCATCGGCAAGGTACTTCCGGTTATTACCGTTTTAATAATATTAGGATTAGCTTTACTTAAAAAGAATGACACCCTACCAAAACTGATAACTTCAATGCTATTGGCCTTTACCTTTTACTTGTTTTTGAGTACAACGGTTCACCCTTGGTATTTGGCAACTTTGGTATTATTTTGTGTTTTTACTAAGTACCGCTTCCCCTTAATTTGGTCTGTTGTTATTGTATTGAGTTACTTATCTTATTTAGGGATTGGCACAGCAGACAAGTCAGAGAATCTTTGGATTGTTGGTTTAGAATACTTGGTGGTATTTTCTGTTTTTATTTGGGAAGTTGTTTTAAAAAAAAGCCATTGAATTAAACATCTTATAATACTACATCAATAAAATTGAGGTTAACTGCCTAAAATTTCGATAATCAGTAAAATCAATTACGGTTTTTCCGCAGTTAACATAATTTTAACAAATTACCAAATACTAGCGTATAATTTTTTTAATTAATTTAACACACTGTAAATGAGAGGTTAGGAAAAGGTAAAGATCTTTTATCACTTATTTATAATAAATGTATTAATACTATAATCAGCGCTGATTTTTCTTTACCAAACTTTACCAATTAACTAAATCTTTACCATAATATAAACAATCAATTTCAAAATGAAAACAAACAAATTCAAATTATGGTGTGTGTGTGTGTGTGTGCACTAGTTCTAGTTACAGCCTATTCTTGTTCTAAAGAAGGTGACGCTGAAAGCGATAATGTAGATTTTAATATCTCTCAGCAAACAGCAGAATCAATTGTAAAGGCTACTACCAAGCAAAAGTTAGAATACAAAACCTACCATTTAAAAATTATTGGTCATTGGGTCTCTAACCATTATCAAGAAGTGCAATCTTTTATTGATAAAGTAAATACTGGTAACTCAGATTATTTTTCAGTCTCTGCCAACTATGTATTAAATAACGTTAAATATGATGAGAGTGACCAAAATTTAACTAAATCATTAACTGCTTTTGAAAATCTTGACGGAGAATATTGGTATCCTACATTAACATTTGTTTCTCCTAAAAACAGGATTGATTTACTGCATAAATCAAGTGATAATTCGGACAAACCAATTATTGGTATTGAAGATGTTGAAGATGGAGAACAAATTTACAGAGGATACACAGAAAATGAAATTAATGAATTAGAACTCCATTATGAACAGCTAAGTGAAGAAGAACATAGCGATAGAGAAATTGTAGTGGTAGAATTAGGCCAATGCGGAGAACAAGATTCATTTATAAGTGATGCCCCAGATGATGAATTTAGTCAATGTGATTTAAATGCCTCTGATACTGGCAATGACGGTACTGGGAATACACAACCTTCTACTTGGAGATTACGTATAGATAGAATGACTGTAAAACAACACAAAGAAAATTGGCCAGGAAGATCAGAAGTGCATTTTAAAGGTTTTAAATTAAGTCAACTACCAACAAGCAGTGGGTATTGTGGTGACAATATTGTTGGCACACTAAACTGCCAAAACCCAGACGTTAAACGAATTTCTAGAATTAAAAGAAGACATATCGGAGATGATCGACAATATCGTTATTTAATGAAAGAGGATAACAGTTCTAACAACTCAGATTTTATTTTTTACAGAATATTTGAATCAGATAGCTGGCCAGCACCAATAAGGGGTAAAGTTACAGACCCAGATGCAGTGTTTTATTTTCCAAATGGTGAATATAGAGCAATTGAATATAGATCATGGCAAGATGATTATGATAACCCCTACGGATTACCATTTGCTAATAATTTCTCTACAGATACTAATGCTATAAAATATAATCTTACTAGAGGTTATTAAATTTTTAAAATAAGGGTTGTAATACTATTACAACCCTTTAAATACAATGTCTTTATGAATTTTATATTTAAAACAATTGCAATTACTTTTATTACTTTAAATTTTTCTTACACTCAAAATAACAACATTAATTATCTTCTAACCGAGAATAGGAAAGGACAACTATTTTTTAAAGTGAGCTCAGAGTATAGAATTACCCCATTACCATATGATGCGCCAAATACTTTTCCAGTTTCACTAGATTTACAGAGCTCTGGTGTCGCTTTTGCTTATACACTAGATTACTTTGTTTTAAAAAACCTAAGTCTTGGTTTTTCAAATTCATTAAGATATAGCTACATAGGTGCCGATTTCACTCAAATTGAAGGTGTCTCTGGCTCGGCTCCTTCTAATAGAGGTTTGATTTTTGGTTTCCACCTTTATGCTGACTATCATTTTAAAATTTTCAAGAAAAGTGAACTATTTTTAAGACTCGGTAAGTCACTATTAAACAGAGGAACAGAAATTAATACAAAGGAGCCTTTTTTTGATAATGAAGGAAATTTAATAGTAGTTATAGGTAGCGCTTTTGATGCCGCATACGAACCATGGAATTTTGGTATTGGCTGGAAAAAAAGAAAATTAGAACTTATGTTAGGCTTCTATACATCTAGTAATAGTGAATTTTTTGATGTCCCTGAGGAGTTTATCGTTCCTTATTTCAAATTCAGTTATAACCTTGGACGCTTGTAGTTTCTATATTTTTTAAAACTATGTATCTAAAAAGTATTTGTTTCGCCTTTGTATTTGTATTTATGAGCTTTGCACAGCAATCAGATCAGTCTAATATAGAATTAAGCAGAAGCTTATTTACTAAAGGCTATTTTTTTAGCACTCAGCTTAACCCAAAACTAGCATTTAAAAAAGGGTTATTTATGATCTATAATGGGGATTATAACACCATTAGAGCACCTGTATTACTGAGTAGATCATTTTCTAATAAAGTTAGTGGTTTTGGTGGTTTGGATGTAACCACACAACTAAATTCAAATAACATATTACTACCTGTTAATGCTTTTAGTGTTTTTGATGTTAATGCGCAATTTGGCGGAAGTTATAAATTTAAAAGTGGTACCGAAAGCCTAATAATTATTCAACAACGTTTGTTTCAAATTAATGATTCTAATTCTCTACCACCAGCACTAGAGACAAAACCTATAAATCTTAATTTTGGTATTAAATTCTAAATTAAAAAAAGGATAGACAATAAATTGTCAATCCTTTTTTTTTGGCATACTAATTCTACAATCTTTTCAAATTTACAATATGATAGGACTCATAAACCTCTACCTGCCCAAACTCATCCTTTTCCTCTGTTTCCGTTAGTTCACAAGACACCTCAAAACGTTTACCTTCCATATCCTTAGATTTTAGGTTGACCATCTTTAAGGCTTCTACAGAGATACTTTGTAAATACATGGTTTGTTCTCCGTCTTCGTTATCGGCTTTTACCAAAAATGCATAGCCATCTTCTGCATCATAGCCATCAAAAGTACCTTCAATCTTTACTACTTTTTTGTTTTGTGTCTTGTCTGGTTTGTTAATAGCGTTAACGGTTAAAAAAGCTACCATACAAACTAGTACTACTGTTAATTTTGATTTCATAGTGTTTTTAATTTAAAATGTTTAAAATAATTTTAGAATAAATAAATCAACGACTTCTACTAGGATTAGAATGATAATAATCCATTCTAATCTGCTACTTTCACTATGGTCCATGATATCCTTAAAAAGTTCTAAGTTCTCTTTTATGATATCTAGTCTATCATGGATTAAGTGATATCGATCCTTAAGATCGAAGGTCTTCTTTAATTCTGAATTTAGTTTATTAAGTTGTTCATCTTCCCAAGTAATATCTGGCGAGTCAAAAATATACAAGTTCTCGGAAATCTTATTCTTAAGATTTAATACCTTACCAATAAATCGTTTTAACTTATTCCCAGAAATATCGAGTTTTCCTTTAGATTCAAGATATTTTGTATGTTCATTAGTCTCTGCCAATAAGGTCTCCGTTATCGCTGCATAGGTATTTAATGCAACGGATTGTGAAGTATTAAGCATCACTAAACGTAACATTTCGTCATCAATTTTTGGAAGGATGATGTTATTAAACTGAACTTTAAGAACATTATGCTCAATCACAACTTCAATTTCCTCAGAAATTTTATTAGTGTTATAATCCTTACAAAACGGTTTAACTTTAGAAAACAACTGCTCTATTTCTAGGTTGGTAATGTTAAAACAAGAGACCATCCCATATTGAAATATATAAACAAACTGATGCTCTAAAAGTTGATAAAACAACTCATCGCTATCACTGAACAAAAGCTCACCCAAAAGTAGGCTCTTGGTCTGTTTCAGGTTAATCTGAGATGCCACCTGAAACGCTATAACTTTAGACATTAATCGTCGTCGTAGCTATCGTCTGATTGTAAGTTTGGATCTTGTACCGCTTCTGGATCATCACCGTCAAAATCTTCATAATCATCTTCATCGTAGTTCTCCATTGTAACCGCTAATTTTGTACTTACTTTTACCAAATACTTAGTATCTTCTGTAGTAACTTCAACGGCTTCAATCATTTCATTCTTAGCATTTCTAAATGAAATAATTTGGTCATCATCATAGCCATCTGGATATTTTTCTACCAGCATAGCCAAGATTTCTGGCGTTAATTTTTTAAAATCGACGATAACGCGTTTTAAATGTTGGTCTTTTTTGTTCATAATATTACCAGTGTAAACAGGAATCTTTTAGTTATTGTTATAAAATTTATTCAACGGGTTTCTGTTTTTAATGTAGCAATAATAAACACCTCTAAAGGGGACAATGATTTATTGAAGCCTTTGCATAAAATCGAAATAATTTTTTCACAATTAACTTACATGTTTAAAAGATACGCAAAAATTAATGGTGCTACAATAGTTGCATCACTTTCAATAATGAATTTTGGCGTATCTATATCTAACTTTCCCCAAGTAATTTTTTCATTTGGCACAGCGCCAGAATACGAACCGTAACTTGTTGTACTATCGCTGATCTGACAAAAATAGCTCCAAAACGGTGTGTCTTGTCGCTCCATATCTTGATACAACATTGGCACCACACAAATAGGAAAATCTCCAGCAATGCCACCACCTATTTGAAAGAAACCGATTCCATTTTCTGAATTATCTGTGTACCAATCCGCTAAAAACGTCATGTATTCTATACCAGACTTCATAGTACTTGCTTGCAATTCGCCTTTAAGAACATAACTCGCAAAAATATTACCCATGGTACTATCTTCCCAACCTGGGCAAACAATAGGCAAGTTCTTTTCTGCGGCGGCATACATCCACGAATCCTTAATATCAATTTCGTAATACTGCTCCAAAACACCAGACAATAAAAGCTTGTACATATATTGATGCGGTAAGTAGCGTTCTCCTTTTGCTTCGGCATCTTTCCATAGCTTTACAATATGCTCTTGTATGCGGCGAAAGGCTTCTTCTTCTGGAATACAAGTATCAGTGACTCTATTGAGCCCCTTTGCTAACAAATCCCATTCGTCTTGTGGTGTCAAATCTCTGTAATTTGGGACGCGTTTATAGTGGCTGTGAGCTACTAAATTCATGATATCCTCTTCTAAGTTTGCCCCTGTACAAGAAATGATATGCACTTTATCTTGACGAATCATTTCGGCAAATATCTTACCCAATTCTGCTGTACTCATAGCACCAGCCAAAGACACCAACATTTTGGCTCCATTGTTTAACTGGTCTTGGTAACCTTTAGCAGCATCCACCACTGAAGCTGCATTAAAATGGAGATAGTATGTCTCCATAAATTGTGAAATTTGTCCTTTAGTAGTCATCTTCTAACTCGAATTTTGCATATTTTTGATTTGAACTTGAAGTATCATTGAAGTTGCTTTCAAAATCATCATCCGCATCTTCATTCATAAACTTGTAGCTTAACATTTTGTAATAAAGTTTTGCCGCCAAGAAATCCGAAGATTTCTCATTCTTATTAGGGCATAACTCTACAATATCAAATCCAACCACAGTCTTTTCTTCAAATACTTGTTTTAAGAATTCTAAGGTTTCGTACCATAACAAACCACCTGGTTCTGGTGTTCCTGTACTTGGCATTATTGAGGGGTCTAAAGCATCCAAATCAAACGTTATAAATACGTTATCTGTCATTTGGTCAATTGCAGAATCCATCCAATTATCATCCTCTGCCATGTCATGTGCAAAGTAAGTCTGCTCTTGGTTCATTACAGTTTTTGCAATGGCATCCATAGAACGAATGCCAACTTGAATTAAATTGGTCGACTGACTGGCCTCATAAACCGCACAAGCGTGGTTACATTTAGAACCTTCGTAGCTTTTTCGTAAATCTGCATGTGCGTCGATGTGCAAAACAGTTAAGTCTTCGAACATCTCGTTAAACGCTCTAATCGTACCGATAGAAATTGAGTGCTCGCCACCAAAAACGGTAACAAACTTGTTCTTTTTTATAAAGCTTTTGGTGGTTTTATGAACCGCATCGACCATAGCTTCTGGTGATGCATTTTCGGTAACGGCCTCTGCCAAGAAAACGCCTTGTTTATATACTTCAGAATCGGTTTCAATATCATAGAGCTCCATATTTTCTGAAGCCTCTAAAAAAGCCTCTGGTCCTTTGTCAGCACCTTTTTGCCATGTACTTGTGCCATCGTAAGGTACCGGAATTAAAACAATCTTTGATTGATCTAATTTTGAATATTCTGCTGAAATACCAGCGTAAGTTTTTGTTTTCATATTCATTTCCCGTGAAAACGGGAATCTTTTTAAGTTATTACTTTTAAAATAGGTTTCGACTGCGCTCAACCTGACAGTTAGATATTAATCTCATTTTTTATAACCTGACTACCACTCTCAATATTAGAATTCAAATTATATCCTAAAATCCCAAGTAAATCTTTACTTTGTTGTTGCTCTGCAAAGACTTCTGTTGTTAAGTTGCCGTCTGCATTACGCTGAATTAAAATATGTTTAGGAGATGGAATTAAGCAATGTTGCAAGCCTCCAAAACCACCAATAGTTTCTTGATAAGCACCTGTATTAAAGAAACCAATGTAAAGTGGCTTATCCTTATTATACTTTGGCAAGTAAATGGCATTAACGTGCTGCTCGCTGTTGTAATAATCATCGCTATCGCAAGTGAGCCCACCTAAAAGCACACGCTCATAGCTATCGTACCAACGGTTAATCGGTAACATGATAAAACGCTTGTTAATGGCCCAAGTATCTGGCAATGTCGTAATGAAGGATGAGTTAATCATATTCCATTTTTCACGATCATTCTGCTGTTTTTGATACAATACCTTGTAAATGGCACCACCACTTTCGCCAACCGTAAAACTGCCAAATTCAGTAAAAATATTTGGTACTTCTACGCCTTCTTCATCGCAAACGGTTTTGATTTGGTTAACAATTTCATCGACCATGTAGGCATAATCAAAATCAAAGGCCAATGAATTTTTAATAGGAAAACCTCCACCAATATTTAAACTATCTACACTTGGACAAATCTTTTTAAGTGAAGTATATACCTTTAAACACTTAGTTAACTCATTCCAATAATAGGCATTATCTCTTATACCAGTATTGATAAAAAAATGAAGCATTTTAAGCGCTACTTGCTTATTATCCTGAATCTGGTTCTTGTAAAATGGTACAATATTCTTGTACCCAATACCTAAGCGCGAGGTATAGAATTCAAACTTTGGCTCTTCCTCAGAAGCAATTCTAATACCAACATTAAATTTTGGAGTAATGGCTTCTGTCAATAAATCCAGTTCCTCGTAATTATCAATTATTGGTATGCAATTATGATGTCCTTCATTAATCAACTCAGCAATATTGGTAATGTATTGTTCTCGTTTAAAACCATTACTAATAATAAAGGTGTCTTTAGTAATTTTGCCATTTGCCTTTAGGGCTCTAACAATATCAATATCAAAGGCCGAAGAGGTTTCTATATGAATATCATTGCGCAAAGCCTCATCCAAAACATGTTTAAAGTGCGAACTCTTTGTGCAATAACAATAGTTGTATTTGCCTTTGTAATCGTGTTTTTTAAAAGCGTCTGCAAACCAATTCTTAGCACGTTGTATGTTATTGGAAATCTGTGGCAGATAGGTGAATTTTAATGGTGCGCCGTGCTCTGCTATGAGTTTCATAAGGTTAACATCATGAAACTGTAACGTCTTCTCTTTCAGTTTAAATTCTGGCTGAGGAAAATCAAAAGATTGATCGATAAGATCAATGTATTTAGTATTCATTGTTTTGTTTAAATCAGGATAAAAAAATAGAGTGCGATTAAGGGCATTATCTTATCTCAAAATTCAAATCTTAAATTGACTTTGTGTAGTTGGTAAAAAACCATAAAAATGTTGGCTAGCAACTAATGAAGAAACGGAAGTTAGCTTTAAAATTCGGTCACTTATCTTATAAGCAGTTTTTGAATAAGACTTCCTAATGTTCAAAAACCCGAACGTAAAAACAGTTTTCAATGTGTTCAGCTAAATTCAGAATGGTTTAGATATAGCTTCTGAATTTCGCGGCAAAAATAAATTATTTTTTAATATGAAAAACTTTTTGAAGATTTTTTTAAAAAAATTTCACAGTCCGATATTTAAACATTCAACTCGTCTTAATTCTTTATTTTTAGATGAAACTGCGTTAAAATTTGGCCAGATGAAGTACGTTTTGAATCTAATAAAAATAGCTACCAACAAAATAAGCAAGTACGTATATACGATTTTTAGACATTTTTGAGCAAATAGAAAAAGTAATAATGAGTGCATTTACTCAATACCAACACTCCTTCACTCATTCAAAAGCACCAAAAACTCAAGGCTATTTTATATCTTTGTTATAAGACCATAATTTTAGATATAAATAAAACACAGATATTATGAATTTAGAATTAACAATGCAGAGACAGCAAAAGATTAAAATGCTAGGCTTAATAGGTTTAGTAATGGTCGTATTTATGAGTTTTAACACCTTAAGTGCACAAAACGCGCAAAATGTTGAGCGCAGCATATCTGGCTTAGTTTCCAACGAAGATGGGCCTCTACTTGGTGTAAATGTTACGCTAAAAGATACGCGTATTGGGACTACGACTGATGAAGACGGAAAATTTACATTTCCGAAAAAATTAATAAACGGTGATGTTTTAATTTTTAGCTATCTAGGGTATGAAACTCAAAAAATGACCATAGAAGCCAAAACGAGTTTCATTAAACTAGAATTAACTACCGATATGGTTGAGATGATTGGTGCTTTAGACACAGGCAAACCCTATAAATCTAAACGTAAAAAAAGTTGAAAAATCATAAGCTTTTCATAAAAAACACAATCGCAAGTTTAACTAACCTTCGGTTGTGTTTTTTGTTTGTAATGGTCATTCACTTTTAATCCTTAATACCTGTTTTTTGAAAATCTATTCATTAATAATAACGAGCTTATTCAGTATTTTTAGCTATGCCCAGATACAAGATTTTAAGTCGATCAATTTTGAAAAAGCAGATAATATCGCATTAGTAAATAAGGGCGAAAACTTATATAATTTACCTGATCTCACCTATAAGTTGACTGATGGCTTAACTACGGATGTCGAAAAATTTAGAGCAATCTATGTATGGGTTTGCCAAAATATTGCTAACGACTATGGCTTATACCATCTTAACAAAAGTAAAAGAGAACGTTTTAAAAATGATTCTATTAAGTTTAATGCTTGGACTACTAAATTCAGAAAGAAACTTTTTAAAAAATTACTTAATAATAAACGTACCATCTGTACAGGTTATGCATATATGTTAAAAACATTGTGCGACTTGGCAGACTTGGAGTGCGAAATTATTCAAGGCTATGGACGAGTAAGTACCACAAATATTGAAAACTTGGAGCTACCCAATCATTCGTGGAACGCTATAAAATTGAATGGTAAATGGTACCTCTGCGATCCTACTTGGGCAAGTGGCATTCCTGATCCTGAAACAAATAATTTTACCTATAATTATAATGATGGTTTCTTTTTAGCCAACCCCAAATTATTTGCCATAAACCACTTCCCTATTGACCATAAATGGTGGTTATTAGATGATGAAGTCCCAACTTTTAGAGCGTTTTTAGCGTCACCAATTATTTATGGCAGTGCTTACAAACATTTAGACCAGCACGGTAAACCAAAGCAAATGCACCATGTCTTAAAAAAAGGTGAGGCTCTTATTTTTGAGTACCTCACTAAAACCACTCTAAAAAAAAGTGACGTTAGATTTTATATAGATAGTGGTTATAACCAGTGGAAAACAGAGCCAACATCTCAGGTAATATCTGGTAAAACACTACTATTAAAACATCAATTTAAAAGCAAAGGTTATTTTGATGTACACTTGTATTTAAAAGAGAATTTAATTGCAACCTATACCGTAGAGGTTAAATAAAAAGCTTTTGATTAACCTAATTTTTTAAGCTCCTCTCTAGGTTTTGTTGATAAATTTTGCGTTATCGTATTTTTAAATCTATCAATATCATAAGGTTTTAGAATAATATCATCCATACCACTCTCAAAAATTTGATGTCTTTGCTCTTCTATTTCAACTGCTGTTAGCGCAATAATAGGTATGGTTTTGTTAAACATTCTAATTTCTTTAGTAGCATCAATTCCATTTTTAATTGGCATATTAATATCCATTAAAATTAGATCAAAATATGATTTAGATACTTTTTGTATCGCCTCTTCTCCATTTTGAGCAATATCACAAGTTACGTTAGAGCTTTCCAATATTCTTTTGGTTACGGTTTGGTTTATTCTATTATCTTCAACGATTAAAATTTTCTTGCCATCTAGTTTTTCAAAATCTAAAACAGGCACAGATGTTTGTATTTGAGACTCGGAGGAAATTGCGATATCAATAATAAATTTAAAGGTGGTGCCTTTACCTATTTCACTATTTACTGTAATGTTTCCATTCGCTTTTTCTACTAATTTTTTAACAATTGGTAAGCCTAGTCCAGTACCTTGGTAGGTAGATGATAACGTTTCAATTTGCGTAAATTCGTTAAAGATCTGATCGATTTTATTTTTCTCTATACCAGGACCTGTATCTCTAACAATAAATTGTAGTTTGGCAATGTCGTTATTGATACTTAGTAAATCTACTTCTAAATTAATACTTCCTTTTTCGGTAAATTTACATGCGTTCCCTATCAAATTCATAAGAATCTGTGACAAACTGACAGAGTTACCTTTTAACACTATAGGTGCGTTTTTGGCAATCTTTACATGGATTGTATTTTTATGCTGAATTCTAATATATTCGAAAGACGAAATAATTATTGATACTAAATCTTTAAGGTTAAAATGGATATTTTCCTCTACAAAACCTTCACTTTCTATTTTATTAATATGAAGTAAATCGTTAACGAGAGCCAGCAAATAATTTGCCGAAAATTTTAGAGATTTAAGATCTTTTTTATGCTTTTTTAATTCTTTATTTTCTAATAAAATAGAACTTAGACCAATAACTCCATAAAGCGGTGTTCTTAACTCATGGCTAACAGTAGCATAAAATTTAGCTTTGGATTTTGTAAATTCTTCACTCTTCCTTTTTGCTATTAAATACTGTTTGTTTTTTTGTTGTAAATCCTTAACGAGTTGTTGTTTCTTTAGGTTTGATTGATAGGTAACAACCAAAATAACTAATAAAAATACACCTATACCAAAAAAAAAACAATAATATATTTTTCCGTTCTGCTTGCTCTACTAATAATTGTTTTTCTAGTTCTTTAGATTTAACCTGCGCTTTATAACGTTCGGACATTAACTTTGCAGTTACACCATCCATTTTATTTTTAGTCTTTTTTTTATCCTCTTGGGCTTCATAAGATCTCTAATTTCTTATTAACATCATATATACCCTCATAATCGCCTTTTAACTCTAAAGCATCTTTTAATCCAATATACCCTTCAATTAATGCCTCAATATATTCTGTACCTTCACAAATTGAGATTGTTTTTTTAAAATAAGTAATAGCTTCGTCTGGTTTGTTTTGTAACAATAATAACCTACCTTGATTATGGTAATGACTAGCTCGGTAATGTGATGGATTACCAAGAAGATTTAAATAATACTCTGCTTGTTCTGAAAGTTTTACACTTTGCTCAATATTACCTAATTCATTATAAGCCCTAGCTAAATTATGGTTTACAACAAACGTTCTTAAGGTATCCTTGAGTTTTAAGGCTATAGTTTTGCTTTTTAGATATTCTTCTATCGCCCTTTGTTTATAACCTTCAGTAAAATAATAAATATTGGCCAAATTGGTTCTAAAACGCAATAATAAAATGCTATCATTAATCGCTTTGGCAACATTTAATGATCTAAGGAATAAATCCTTTGCCGTTGTAGTATCTTTTATTCTTAAAAATGTATTACCAATAATACTTCTTGCATCATGAATGTGCTTTTTATTACCGCTCCTTTTGGAGAGATACAGTCCTTTTTCTGCGTATATTAAAGGAAATGCAAAATTCTCTTTATAAAGCTCTTGCGTCATCCAAGCTATCATAGCCTCAACGTGCTTGGTTATCTCTGCATCAGTAGAATCTTTGGAGATTTTAGGAAGTAGATTAGAAATTGAATCTAATGGGTTATTGTTTTTGGCAAAATCAATACCAAGATTTTGGGAATATACGTACGAGCCCGTTAAATAAGCAACTAAAACAATAGCATAGGCAAAGCGTTTCATAGATCAGAATGTAAATTTGGGTATATCAAATATACAAACTTTTAATTATTAACAGAATGTTAAAATTTAAAATACTTACCAACAGAACTATAAATACGTTACTTAACGTATTTTTAAATATTGACTGTAATAAAACGAACTAAACAAAGTTCATTATATTTAGAATTTAGTTTAAAAGAACGTAAAATAAAATAGATTCCTATTGACATAAAAGTTAAACTATTTAGCATTGAACAATAATTTAATAGAGCAGATTTCTATGATGCGCATTTTTACATAGACAAAGCCCTTATTACAACTTACACTATAGTAGTTCATCCTTAGACCCACCTTTGTTAAGATTACCAGTAATAAAATAGAGTTAAGCTTTTTACTTTTAATTTCACTTTCACTAATTTCGCCCTTTAGAAACTACGATAGTAAAATCATCGTTAACCTATTGAAAAAGTTAGAATGGATAAAAAGTTATTAATGGTAATCAATGAAGAGAAATCGGCAATTAAAGTGCCTATGATCCTAAAAGAAGAATCTCAACGATTTACCAAGCTACTTTTTAAAGCTTTTTTTGATAGTGGCACACATACAGAAGACGCGTTTAAAACTTTAGAACCACTATTTATAACCATAAAGGATATTGCATGTCCTCAAACCAAAGGAAAATCGTGTAAACGATGGGCCGATTTTTTAACAAACATTCCTAATTTATATGTTAGTTTAAAAAAAGATGCTGAAGCTATTCTTAATAATGATCCTGCTTCAAAATCACTTGCAGAAATCTACATAGCATATCCTGGTTTTTTTGCGATCTCTATTTATAGAATGGCAAGGATTTTTCATAATCTAAAACTACCTATAATTCCTCGGTTAATGACCGAATACGCTCACCAATTAACAGGTATTGATATTCACCCAGGAGCTACTATAGGTCATTCGTTTTTTATTGACCATGGTACAGGTGTTGTTATTGGTGAAACCACAGAAATCTATAATAATGTAAAAATATACCAAGGTGTAACTCTAGGTGCTTTAATTGTAAGAAAACAAGATCAGTTTACAAAACGTCACCCAACAATAAAAAATAATGTGACCATTTATGCCAATGCAACCATACTTGGTGGAGACACTGTTATTGGGGAAAATAGCATTATAGGTGGTAACACATGGCTCACCACTTCCGTACCAGATAACTCAACCGTAGTTCATAATCATAAGGTTGAAATTTACACTAAAAACCCAAGCTAAATGAACAAGTCTTTAATAGATAGAATAGGAAATACTCCGCTTGTAAAATCTACAGCATTACATACTAATCCTAATGTAAGTCTATATTTTAAGCTAGAGGGTAACAATCCTGGAGGTAGTGTAAAGGACAGAGCCGCTTACAATATGATTAAAAGTGCATTAGACGCTAAGCGAATAAATAAAACTTCAAAATTAATTGAAGCCACTAGTGGCAATACAGGTATAGCGCTTGCAATGATTGCGGCTATTTATGGTTTAGACATAGAGCTTGTGATGCCAGAAACAGCAACAAAAGAACGCACACAAACCATGAAAGCCTATGGAGCTAAAGTAACTTTGCATCCCAATGGTATAGAAGGTGCTCGCGATTATGCCATAGATAAGGTAAAAAACGAAGGTTACTTTTCTTTTAATCAATTTGAAAATAATGACAACTGGAAAGCCCATTACAAATCTACGGGCCCAGAAATTTGGAGAGATACCGAAGGTGCTGTTACCCATTTTGTCTCGGCTATGGGAACCACAGGAACCATTATGGGAACATCAACCTATTTAAAAGAACAAAACAAAGATGTTAAAATTGTAGGTGTACAACCATCTGATAATTCTAAAATACCTGGCATTAGAAAATGGCCAGAGGCTTATTTGCCTAAAATTTTTAATGCTTCTAAAGTAGATCGTGTTATTGAAGTTAGCCAAGAAGAAGCTGTTGCTATGACCCGTAGATTGGCAAAAGAAGAAGGTATTTTAGCTGGTATGAGTAGTGGTGGCGCTACCACTGCTGCTTTAAAACTTGCTAATGAATTAGAAAGTGGTATTATAGTGAGTATTATCTGTGATCGTGGCGACAAGTATTTATCTTCAGATTTATTTATCTAAGGATTATAACATCTTCAGCGTATTAATCTCTTGTAGTGTAAGATGCTTCCAATGACCTCTAGGAATATCTTTTTTAGTTAAATGACCTATGGCTACACAATCTATTTTTACTAAATCGTATTTTAAGGTTTCAAAAATGGTACGTAAGATAGAGTTACCTGTATTTTTAATCTTTATACCTAACTTATTCTTAGATTCACCATCTATGTAACTAACTTCTTCAACAGCAATTAATTTTCCACCTACCTTAAAGCCTTCTTGGATTTTCTTAAGGTCTTCAAATTTTAAATTTTTATCTAATTCTACTTGAAATAAACGGGCTACACCATTTTTAGAATTGGTAAATTTCTGCATTACTTTATCATCGTTGGTAAACAGTAATAGTCCTAAAGAATTTCGTCCTAATCGACCAATAGGTTTAATATTAGCACTTGTGGCATTAGCTACCAAATCCATAACAGTTCTTCCCTTACCTTCCGCCGTTGTTGTTGCAAAACCTTTGGGTTTATTTAATAATACATACACTTTAGCTTCTGGCATAATCCGCTGACCATCAAAACGAACATCATCAGTGCGTTTAACCTTATAGCCCATTTCTGTTACGACCTTACCGTTGACAGAAACCAAACCTATCGCAATATTTTCATCAGCTTCACGACGAGAGCACATACCAGAATTTGCTACATATTTATTTAGACGAATTTCGTCTGGGTTAGATACTTTCTTTGATTGAGGTTTCTTCTTAAAAGGAGCATTTCCTTTAGGAAATCCTTTGGATTTACCTTTAGCATTTCCTCTTCCTGAAGTTTTCCCTTTTCCTTTGCTATCTTGATTTCTGCTCATATTCTAATTTTTTGCAAAGGTATAATAAAAAAGAGAGCCGAAGCTCTCTTTAATCTATATTTACGTTATCTAATTTCTTTTTTAAAAAAAGAACTTTTGAATAGTTACAGTCACAAAAAATATACCTAAGCCCAATAAAGCTAGACTTCTCAATTTGTCTTTTTTAAACTTTTCAGGTGACTTCAAATAATTATATAAGCCAATCACTATAAGGATTGAAAAGTATATCGACATTATAAGATAAAACCATTTCATAATAAATCTATTTTATCCCCACATACAATGAGCGAAATCAGCTACAATTAGTGCTGCACCAAACCACCCTAAGGTTCTTGTTGCAACTCTACCTACTGCTCTCAAAAGTGCTCTTCTATTGGAAAAAGAATTCCAAAAACCTTGATGAAAAGCATCTAAACCAGTAGCTCTTAATAAACAATCTACTGTATCACCCTTCTGATATGAAGACTGACCTTCGTACTCAACTATTCCCATTGAAAGATACAAAATCTCAGGATTGTCCAAACTTCCAAACTCATCGATAATTTCTTGATTACTTATACCCTCATTATTAAGCAACTTAATGGTTTCATTTATCACAGGCATAAGTATAGTTTTAGATTGATTCTCGTCCCAATTTGCAACATTAGAAAAATCGATTTTTCTAATCTCATTTTCAATATTTGTTATATTAGACTTTGAAAAAGCTTCATCATTAACAATCTGCTCATTTACATTTGCCTCTTCTTTTGAACAAGAAGTGAAAATCAATAAAACGACTAATAAAACACTAATTTTTTTCATAATACTATTTTATTATGTTAACAATGGAACAAAATTAATGGCATTTATTCTGCATTCTAATTCAGTAATTGAATATAATTAATCTATTTTTGAATATTATCTTAAATAAATGTGAATGAATAGATTGATAGGGATAAAAATAAAGGAACTTAGAAAAGAGCAAAACTATTCACAGGAAGAAGTTGCTGACATGCTTAACATTTCTCAAGCAACTTATAGTAGAATAGAAAACGGCAGTACAAGTGCTTGGATAAACTATATTGATAGATTAAGTGACCTTTACAAAATAGCCATTGACGATTTCTTAAAACTAGATAAGATTATTCCTCAAAATCAATCTGAAGAGGATGGCCTCATGAATAGACTTATTGAACAATATGAGACTAGATTAAAAGAAAAAGATATCTTAATTAGAGATTTAAACTATAGGATAGATAAACTCATTAATAAAATTAATTAACTTCAACCGTAGACTGTCGCTCTCTATTTACAATTAGCTTGGTGACGTCTGGCCTTGAGTAATGGCCAACTGGGTCAAAATTTTGACGCTCTTCCAACACGCGGTTAAAATCAATAGTATGAATAATTAATCCTTCCTTATGCAAAACAGGCTCAACAATCCACTCACCATCTGGTCCTGCAATGCAACTTCCTCCATTGGCCAACCTATCTGGTGCATTTTTAAGAATGGCTTCTAAATGTGGTGTGTCATTTGGAAAATCTGACTTAGACATTAAACTTGATACAGAAACCACATAAGAGCGGGCCTCTCTTGCAATAAAACGTGTTATATCTTTGGTGTTATGGTCACTTCCTGGCCAAACGGCTATATGCAGATTTTCTCCTTGGCCGTATAATGCTGCTCTTGGCAAAGGCATCCAGTTTTCCCAGCAGTTAAGCCCACCAACGGTAAACGCTTTTAAAGGATGAACTTGCAGACCATTGCCATCACCGGGCGACCAAGTTAGTCGTTCATCGTAGGTTGGTTGTAGTTTTCTGTGGACAGATTTAACCTCGCCATTTTCATTGATATAAACCAAGGATGCATAAATACTATGACCTCCTCTATCTAAAGGACGTTCCATAATCCCTAAATAAATCGCAATTTTATGTGCTTTTGCTAAAGTACAAACCGAATCTAACTCACCTTTTTCTATACAAATAGAATTATTAACATAGTGGGCATGCAATTCTTTATTGACCTTTGTGTTCCATTCTGCGCCTCCGGTAAGCGCTAACCAAAACGGATAACCAGGCAACAGTGCTTCGCCAAAAACAATGAGTTCGCAATTGTCGTTTGCTGCGTCCTTAATAGAATTTTCAATTTTTCTTAAAGTAGCGCTTTTATTTAACCAAACAGGTGCG
This sequence comes from uncultured Winogradskyella sp., assembly GCF_937958655.1. GTDB lineage: Bacteria > Bacteroidota > Bacteroidia > Flavobacteriales > Flavobacteriaceae > Winogradskyella. The sequence continues at coordinate 20,435 of NZ_CALGNH010000025.1, forward strand.
ATTTGCGCCATAGCTATTTTTAAGGTAGATTTCATGTTATATACGATTTAATACAATAGAAACATCGATTAATAAAATAGAAAATACACCTGCTACTATAATAAACTTAAGGATATTATGAAGTAAGAGATAGTGCATTTTCTTAGTTGATTTCCACAATATCAGTAGAAAAACAATGAGCAACATTACACTTAAATAAAAGAAATATTGCATTGCTCCAATTTTGAAAAACAAAATTAATATAACACATGATACTAAAGTTGAGATCACTAAAAATGTTATAATTAGTTTTGATGTTTTTTCTCCATATACCACAGGAACCGTTTTATAATTTAAAGCCAAATCTCCTTTTATATTCTCTAAATCTTTGGTCAACTCGCGCATTGATATTAATAAAAAGAGAAAAATAGCATGAGCGAATATGACCGTTTCAAAGTTTTTATAATAAATAAAAATAGCGAAAAAAGGTATTACGGTGAGTATTGCAGATACTAAATTACCCGTCATTGGCTGCTTTTTTAAACGATGCGAATACAACCAAATCGCAAAAATATAAATGGAAAAAAATATAACTGCTTTAAATGATACATAACTTGCAAATACAACAGCCAAAAAATTAAGCACAAAATAAAAGGATAACTTGGTGTTTTGGCTCACCAACCTATCTAGCATTGTTTTTGTTGGTCTATTAATTAAATCTTTCTCAGAATCGTAAAAGTTATTAATAATATAACCTGCCGCTATTGCCGCTGCTGATGCTAAGACAAGCATAAGCAAATTAACATCAAAAAGAACTGCTTTTAGTGGTATATTAGGTGCAAAAATATAAATGGATGCTAAATATTGCGCTAGTACTACGACCAAAATATTGTAACCACGCACCACGGAAAACAAACTAAAGAACTTAAGAAGAATATGTTTTTGCCGTCTAGAAAGCATGGGATAATGGTGTGAGATCCTAAAACAACACTTCGACAAGCTCAGTGTGATAGTTTAGGATACATACGTTAAAAATTGTAAACAACTTCTAACTTCTGACCTTTTAAAGCCTCTTTGGCTCTATCGATATTTTCAGTAAAACCTAAAATGTAACCTCCGCCACCTGAACCACATAACTTTAAGTAGTAGTCATTAGTTTCTATACCTTTTTTCCAAAGTTCATGAAACTGATTTGGTATCATGGGCTTAAAATTATTTAATACTACTTTAGATAATTGCTTCGTATTTCTAAACAAAGATTTAATATCCCCTTTTAAGAAATCATCTACACAAGCATCTGTATGCTTTATAAACTGGTCTTTTAGCATACTTCTAAAGCCTTCATTTTTCATATTCTCCATAAAAATACTAACCATTGGTGCGGTTTCACCAACTATACCACTATCTAATAAGAATACAGCCCCTTTACCCTCAGTTTGTTGAGACGGAATGCCAGTTGCCTCTATATTATCTTTAGAATTTATTAAAATAGGTAAACTTAAGTAACTGTTTAAAGGATCTAAACCAGAAGATTTTCCATGAAAAAAAGACTCCATTTCAGAAAAAATTGTCTTAAGCTTCAATAATTTTTCTCGCGTTAAATTTTCTAAAACGGTAATTTTATCTGACGCGTACTTATCATAAATGGCTGCCACTAAAGCACCACTACTTCCTACACCGTAGCCTTGAGGTATTGAAGAATCGAAATACATACCTTCATCCAAATCTTTTTGTAATTTCTCAATATCAAAACGCACTAAATTTTTATCTAAACCAGCTAAATAGGTTGCAAAACGCTGTAAGCTTTCATTAGATTCTATGGCTTCTTGCTTTGGATTTTCGTCCAATTTTAAAGCACCGTTATAAAAATTGTAAGGAATGGATAAACCTTTTGAATCTTTTATGATTCCGTATTCCCCAAAAAGTAAGATTTTAGAGTAAAAAAGTGGCCCTTTCATAGTTTAAGATAAATAGTCGTTAACAAATATACGGATTAATCTTTGATTTGGTTGGCGCCTAAACCTACTTGATCACAAATATAATGACCGTTTTGACAATGACTAACTAATTCATTTTTAATAAATTTAAGAATAGTTTCTTTTTCATTTTCAGGATAAAGTAAATGGACATTAGCACCAGCATCTAAAGTAAAGCAGACTTTAGAGTCCATTTCTGCCCTATAGCTCCAAATCTTATTGATGATTTCTAGCGTATTTGGTTTCATCAAAATAAAATAAGGCATACTCGTCATCATCATGGCATGCAGTGTCAGAGCTTCACTTTCTACTATTTTTACAAAGGCTTTTAAATCACCCGAAGCTAAACTATTTTTCAGTTTTGAGATATTGTTATGAGCTTGAGAAAAACGCTCTTTTGCAAACGGATGACCAAACATTAATTTGTGCCCAACCGTACTGCTCACTTGCTTTTCACCTTTATCGACTAAAAGGATGGTGTCTTGATAATTCTTAAAATTTGGGTGTACTTCTCCATTAAACCTAACACCATACAAATCTGAACTTTCTGCACTCTCATTCTGTCCCCAAACTACGAGTTCGCCTTCAACACTTCTACAAGCACTGCCAGAACCCAAACGCGCTAAAAAGGATGCTTTATTGGTAAAATAATTTTGAGATTTCTCGTCGCTCATTCTTCGCTCTGTCGAAACGACAGTATTAGTTACATCACATTCAATACTCATTAAACACAACGCCAAGGCGCTCATGCCTGAAGCAGAAGATGCTATGCCCGAACTGTGCGGAAAGGTATTTGAAGTTTCGATTTTAAAATGAAAATCTCTTAAAAATGGAACATAGGCCTCAATACGATCAAAAAATGTTTGAATTTTAGGCCTAAAGGCTTCATTTTGTTTACCTTCAAAATACACATCAAAACTAAAGTCTGCTGTCACCTTGAGCGCAGTCGAAAGGTCTCGTTTTGTGTAAGTCACCTCAGTAATTGTTTTACAATTAGAAAGTGTAAAACTAATGGATGGATTTTCTGGTATTTGATTTGCTTTTTTTCCCCAATATTTAACAAGGGCTATATTACTTGGCGATTCCCATTTAACCTTGCCACTATTAATGTTTAAGCTGTAGGACTTTGGAATAAAATCTTGTTCTGTCATCGATTTTTTTAATTCTCTGACAAAGATAACAGTTTTAACATCGTTTTGTAATTCCGTGCGGTAGCTTTTACTTTTAACTTTTTTTCAAAATAATTGAGACTAAATTTTGCATTGCCATAACCCTTTGCACAATAGAAATAAATAGCATCATTAATAATGGAGTATTCTTCATTCTCATAAGTTTTTTCTTTGGCTTCAGCTAGTAATTCAGCATCAGGAACCTGAGATAACATGGCAAAATAACTTTTGAGTTTCTTTTCCTCAGGAAAAGGGCAATTATTAAATATGGTTTGTATTTGTGCTTTTGTTCTCACAATTACTGAAACTTTAAAGCCGAAATGATCTGCTATTAAAATTCTAATTTTTGATTCTAGCGCATTATTATCCTCTAAAGAGGATTGAAAAAATATATTGCCAGTTTGCATATAGGTTTTTACATTTTTCAAACCAGATTTAGCCAACAATTCTCTAAGGTCTGCCATAGGCATTTTTTTATGGCCGCCTACATTTACGCCTCTTAATAGAGCTATGGAGGTTTGCATTTAGTAATCTTGTGATTGATTTAAAACATGTACAATATAAATATGACCTTTAATTACTCTGTAATGTAAGGAATACGGATAATTTTCAAGTGCCACGATACGAACATCCTTATATCTCACTTGAAAAGAATATGGGAACTGCTTCAATAAATTTAACTGCCTTATAAAATCGTTAAAGAATTGATCGCCTTTTTCTAGATATTCAAAATAACATGCAATTCTATGTAATTCTCGTTTTGCGTCCTCCGAAAAACTAAAGTTTTCTTCCATATTGTTTTAATACTTCAGAAACAGATGTAAACTTAACTTCTCCCTTGTCCATTCTATCTATCATATCATCCATGATTCTTTTATAAGCTTCAGAGGGTTCACTAAAGCGTAGTGCCTGGTCTTCGAGTGTGTATTCTATATAATTTTTCAAGGACCGTTTTTGAAGTTTTGCCTGCTTTTCTAGAATTTCAATGGCTTTATCATCTAATTCTATGAGTTTTTTTGTTTTTCCCATTATATATAAAATTTATATATCTAATATATATATATTATATAAAATAGAAAATTATTTAACATTCAAATTTTGAAAAGATTCTAAAAAAGCAATAGGATTAATGCAGAATGGATTTTGCAACTATATATCCTCCTGTCCAAGCATTCTGAAAATTAAATCCACCTGTAACGGCATCTATATTTAGCACTTCACCTGCAAAATATAAATGAGGTACACGTTTACTTTCAAAGGTTTTAAAGTTTACTTCTTTTAGATTGACTCCTCCTGCGGTTACAAATTCATCTTTAAAAGTACTTTTGCCAGTAACCTTAAATATGGCTTTAGTTAATTGGTTGGATAAATTTTCTAATTGAACTTTATTAAGATCTGCCCAACGTTCTGTATCCGCTATGCAAGATGCTAAAACTAATTGTTTCCATAAGCGTTTTGGCAAATAGAACTGTGATGTCCCAACAACTTGTTTTTTAGCTAATTCTTGTTTTAAATCTTTAAGCCGAATCACACAATCTTCAAAATCTTGTTTTATAAAATTGACTTGTATTTTGAAATTATAATGTAATTCAGCCAATGCTATAGCACCGAAGGCTGAAAGCTTTAAAATTGCTGGTGCGCTAAACCCAACATGGGTAATTAACAAAGGCCCTTGGGACACTAAATTTGTTTCTAAAACACTTACCTCAACATCTTTTACCACTACTCCTGGTATGTCCTTAATACGACTATCCTTAATATCAAAAGTGAACAATGATGGCACTGGTTGCACAATTTTATGACCCAAATCTTCTAGCAATTTCCATATTTTTGGATTGCTTCCTGTAGCTACAATTAGTTTATTGCATTTAAATTCTCCTTGAGAAGTTTCTATCTTAAAATTGCTTTGGTTTAGAGACGCTTCACTTCCACTATGTTCTGTATAAGGAAGCTCAGTATAACATGGATCTATTGACTTTACAGCATGATTATAACGTACTTCAACATTATGCTTTTTAGCCTGGTTTATAAAACAATCAATAATCGTTTGGGATGAATTAGATACAGGAAACATTCTGCCATCATCTTCAATTTTTAATTCTACTCCACGCTCCTCAAACCAAGCTATGGTATCTGCTGTCATAAATGAATGAAAGGGTCCTAAAAGTTCTTTCTCTCCTCTTGGATAATTAAGAACCAATTCTGATGGTATAAATTCTGCATGGGTTACATTACAGCGTCCACCACCAGAAATCTTTACTTTTTGAAGCCCTGTTTTACCACGCTCTAAAATAGTTACCGAACGATTTGGATGCTGCTCAGCAATATTAATAGCAGCGAAAAAACCAGCAGCTCCACCTCCTATAATTACGATGTCTTTTTGTTTGCTCAATACTTTATTTAAGAAGATTTTATAACTTATTCTTTGTGATTAAAGATTTCTATACGTATCCTTAAAACACAATAAAACTACAATGATATATATTAAAAGACTAATTTTTGTTTTGCTTATTGCTTTCTCTTGTCAATCTACTGGCCAATTAAAAATCCTTGGCACTATTAACAATAGTATAAAAGAGGCTTCTGCTGCGGAATTAACCTCGCAATCAGATCTTATTTGGACCATACAAGACTCTGGCAACGATAGTCTACTGTACGGACTTAATGAAAATGGACATAGCGTTAAAGACATCTTTATTACCAATGCCAGTAATATAGATTGGGAAGATTTAACTTCTGATAAATATGGAAATATTTACATTGGTGACTTTGGGAATAATAACAAAAAACGAAAGATTTTTAGAATTCTAAAAATTAAACATCAAGATTTAACTAAACCTAGTGTTGAAGCTGAAATCATAGCGTTTACCTTACCAAAAAACCAAGATTCTAAAGACTTTGAAGCGTTCTTTTTATTGAATAAAAATTTTTACATCCTTAGTAAAGAAAGTAAAAAATTCATAGTGTTAAAGGTACCTAACACACCTGGCCGTCACGAGGCTATCATTCGCTCAGACTATAATCTCAATGGTAAGAATAATAAAATAACAGCTGCTGACATTAGTACTGATGGCACTACCGTTGTATTGTTAAATAATGACAAACTCTGGAAACTCAGTAATTTTGATAGCGATGATTTCTTTTCTGGCGATATTAAACTATTAAAATTTGGACATAACTCCCAAAAAGAGGGTATATGTTTTAAGAGTAATACTGAAGTATTAATAACCGACGAACGTAATGGTAGCAAGGGTGGAAATATTTATAAGTTTAGTTTATAATAAAATATTAAATCTAATATAACCCAATTATTTCTGCGATCAGCTAAATACCTTTTACTTCAACTATTTTCAACCCATATGTTGTTCATCGATTAATAATGCAAAACATCTACAAAACAATAGATTACGACTTTTTTCATTAATTTTAACCTCCCTTTTTTACCCTTAAAAAAAGCAGTCATTTAACTATGTAAATGACTAAAAATTGCTTAAAGAAAAAAAATAATTAAACCTAAATTTACATGTTATGTGTCTAAATTTAAAAACGCTGTTATTTGGATTACTTCTTTTAACTAGCCAATTAACTATTAATGCGCAAATAAGCTTTGGATCTTCTGGTCTTGTTGGCGCTAATATCAACAACCCAACATCGCTAGACTTTGGACCAAATGGCAAACTCTATGTTTCACAGCAAGATGGTACAATTTGGGAGTATGATGTTACTAGAGATGGCGCAGCCCCAGGCAGTGGATCTTACTCTATTACCAATACTAACGAGATAACACTAATTAAAAACAATACGCCAAATCATAATGATGATGGCACAAACAACTCTTCGCAGGCTAGGCAGATAACAGGACTCCTCACCTCAGGAACCGCTGCAAATCCTATATTATACGTTACAAGTTCGGACTCTAGAATAGGTGGTGGTGGAGCCGCTGGTAATGATGTTAACTTAGACACTAACTCTGGTGTTTTATCACGCCTTACTTGGAATGGTACTGCTTGGTTAAAAGTAGATTTAGTAAGAGGACTACCACGTTGCGAAGAAAATCACTCTACCAATGGAATGGATTTATACACCGATGGAGGAATAACCTATCTACTTATGCAAGTAGGAGGAAATACCAACCAAGGTGCACCAAGTAATAATTTTGCAGGCTCATCAGAATATTATCTAAGTGGTGCGTTACTAAAAATAAATTTGACACAACTTGAACAGATGGAATCAAATAATGGTGGCCCATATTTTGATCCTAGAACGGGTAATACGGCATTCATTTACGATTTACCTTCTCTTAACGACCCTGAGCGCGCTGATATTGATAATACAGATCCTAATTTTCCTTACGATGCCTCACACCCAATGTTCAATGCTATTATTGATTTAGGAGATCCTTTTGGAGGTAACAATGGTCTTAATCAAACCTTCCCAGAAGCTGGTGGACCGGTTCAAATCTTTTCCCCAGGCTATAGAAATGCTTATGATGTAGTAGTTACAACAGATAATCGAATTTTTACCTCAGATAATGGCCCTAATGCAGGATGGGGCGGCACGCCATTAATTAAAGACAGTAATGATGTTTTAAAAGGAACACTAAACAATTCCACAGTGTACGATCCAAATGCTGGTGATTATATAACGGGTGAATTTAATATTGAAAACGGGTTTGATCTTGGTGACGCCTTGCATTATGTAGGCACTACGAGTGATCTAAACAATAATTATTATGGTGGACATCCTGTACCGATAAGAGCTTTCCCTGACCGAGCTAGAGTATATAAATATGAATATGACGGCTCAACATGGGTGGAAAATGCATCCTATGATTGGTCTGCATTAATAAGTGGCGTTAGCGGTTATTTCAGTCCAACGGGTTTTACAATGGCTGACTTCCCTGATGATTCTAGACAAGGAAATTATATTCGTTCCGCATCTAGCCCAGATGTTAATATTTTGGATATCGTAAATTCATCTACAAACGGAATTTGTGAATATAAGGCCACTAATTTTGGTGGAGCTATGCAAGGAGATATTCTTACGGCATCATTCAATGGTAACATTAACCGTTATGAGTTTGACACTGATGGTGTTACTTTGTTGTCCCAAGACAATGGATTTCTTAATGGTTTTGGAAGTATTCCGTTAGATTTAATTGCACGCGACGATTCCCAAATTTACCCAGGTACTATTTGGGTGGTTACCTATGGCGCAAATGATATTACTATTTTTGAACCTGCTGATTTCGGAGACTGCTTTAATCCTGGAGATGCTCAATATGTAGGAACAGAAGATTATGATAATGACGGTTTTACAAACGATGATGAAATTGCTAATGGTACAAATCATTGCTCGGCGGGAAGCCGACCTACCGATAATGACTTTGATTTTATTTCTGATCTAACTGATACTGATGATGATAATGACGGCATTTTAGATGTACAAGACGCCTTCGCTATTGATGCTCAAAATGGACTTTCTACTAATCTCCCAATAAATTATCCATTTTTAAACAATGATCCTGGTACAGGTTTCTTTGGTTTAGGTTTTACTGGCCTACAATTAGATCCTTCTGGTACTACGGATTATTTAAATCAGTATGATCCTGAAAACCTTTCTTTTGGTGGTGCTGGTGGCAAGGCTACTGTAGATTTAGTATCCTCAGGAGATGCTTTAGGTGCCACAAATACGCAAGAGAATGCCTTTCAGTTTGGTATTAATGTAGATACAAACTCTAACCCCTTTACAGTACATTCAAAATTAGAAACTCCCTTTAATGGTAATGCACCATTGACAACCCAATCCTATGGAATTTTTATGGGTAATGGAGATCAAGACAACTATCTTAAAGTTGTTGCAATGGACGGAGTTTCTTCTGCAGATACTACCTACGGATTCGAAGTTGTTATAGAAGATGGTGGTGTTAGTACCTCAACAACTTACGATGTTGCTAATCTTTTACAAACAACAGGTATAGACTTATATATTTCAGTAAATCCAAGTACCAACAGTGCTTTAATATATTATTCTTTAGATAATGGTATTAACATAAATACACTAGGCTCTGCAATAAATTTACCAACCAGTTTTCTAGACCCTAACGATAGTAAAGGACTAGCAGTAGGTATCATTAGTACTTCTGGTACTTCTGGAAGTGAATATATAGCCACATGGGATTTTATGAATGTAATTGAAGATTCAGCACGTATTTTAGATCCAATAGTAAACACCTTAGATTTTGGTCAGTCCAATTCAGGCGGTAGTGTAAACGAATTAAATCTAGAGGTAAAAAATCTTGGTAGTCCTGCTTTAGGAGCAATTGAGATTACTCAAATTAATTTTACTGGTGCAAATGCAAATTTATTCAGTACAAACTTGAGTGTACCGCTATCCGTAGGCCCTCAGTCTAATATATTAATACCTATTGCGTTTACGCCAGATAATACAGCTGGAACCAAAACAGCATCGGTAGAAATTGTACATAACGGTACTAACAGCCCTACTATAGTGTCTCTAACATCTGAGGTGGTCAGTGAAATACCGCTTGTACGTATTAGTGCAGGAAGTACTTCGGATGTAAGCAGCACAGATAATGGTCCCGATTGGGAAGCAACACCTACAGATTTCGCCTACACTGGAACATCGTTTTCAGTAAATACTGGTAGAAATGCACCTGGTAATATGCAATATGCCAATAGAGACAGCTCAATCCCTAATTATATTGATGAGGTTACTTTTAACGGTATTTTCGGTGGAGAGCGCTATGATGAAAGATCTGGTCAAGAAATGGATTTTTCTATACCTATAGCTAATGGAAATTATACAGTAAATCTTTATGTTGGAAATACGTTTAATGGCACCAATGACATTGGAGATAGAATTTTTGATATTCTAATTGAGGGTGTTGTGGTTGAAAATAACTTAGACCTAATTAGTAGATTTGGTCATAGAGTTGCAGGAATGTTAAGTCATTCTGTTACTGTTACCGACGGTCAGCTAAATGTTAGTTTTGATCATCAGACAGAGAACCCGCTTATTAATGCCATTGAAGTTATTGGGTTATCTGGAAACGCGAACTTTGCCCCAAATGCTGTGATATCTGCCAATCCTGTTTCGGGTGAAGCTCCCTTAAATGTGACGTTTTCAGGAAGTAATTCTACCGATGATAACGATGCTATTGTGAGCTACGATTGGGACTTTGGAAATGGGGACACTGATACAGGTATCAATCCTTCTTATACTTATACCCAAGATGGATCATATACTGTGACATTAACTATAACTGATGATGGAGGAAATACAAATACTGACACTATACAAATAAATGTACTTTCCCCTGGAGCATGTATTTGGACCGATTTACCTAATTCCTCATTAGAGAAAATAGAATCACCTAGTGCAAGAGTTGGTGATAAAATGTATGTGTTTGCTGGGTTCTTAGATAATTTAATCATTACTGGTGCAACAGAAATATTTGACACCACTACAGATACTTGGTCTACAGGAGCTTCAATGCCTATTCCAGTAACTCATTTTGGCATTGCAGTAGTAGGAACAGATGTATGGATTGTATCTGGTTTTGAAGGTAATCATCCTGGTGTTGCTACGGATATAGTTCAAATTTATGATACTGTTAACGATTCTTGGAGCACGGGACCAGCACTACCTGTTCGTAGAGGGTCTGGAGCTATAGCTTTTAATAATGGTAAAATCCATTACGTTGGTGGACTTCTTCCTGATAGAAGAACAGATGTAGATGACCATTATGTTTTAGATGTCAATAATCAAGCTGCTGGTTGGACTACAGCTGCTGCACTACCAAATGCAAGAAATCATTTAAGTGCAGTTAGCTTTAATGGCTTAATCTACGCCATTGGTGGTCAATATAACCATGATCAGGAATCCTTAATTGTAGATCAAGACGATTTAGATGTTTACGATCCAGAAACAGATACGTGGGCATCACTTGCAGATTTGCCTTCTGCAAGATCTCATTTTGAACCTGGTACACTCGTCCATAATGGAAAGATTATTATTGTAGGTGGAAGACAAGGGAATTCCTTTTTCTATGATGACATAACTCAATATGATATTGTTAATAATTCTTGGAGTGAACTTTGCGAACTTCCAGAGAATTTATTAGCACCTTCGGCCAAAGCATTTGGTAGTCGCTTAATTGTGTCTAATGGAGGAGTAGATGGAATTGATGAGCCCTTAGATGATACAAGATGGCTTCCTATTGAGAACGAATTTCCCATCTTAACTTTAAATTCTATAGCTGACCAAACTAATCAAGTAGGTGAATCTAGTACATTAGTAATTGCTGGCAGTGGTGGTGACCCTAATGGTAATATAACTTATAATATAACCGGCCAACCAGCTGGCTTATCTGTTGAACCAACAAATGGTCAAATCATTGGAACTATTGATGTCGCAGCAATAAACGGTGGACCTAATAATGATGGTATCCATACAGTTACCGTTACAGCCACCAAACCTTATTCCGAAGATATCTCTATAGAATTTACTTGGACAGTTACTAATTTAACTAATTTTTGGACAGATAAAAATGAAGACGAATCTTACATTGCAAGACATGAGTGTTCTTTTGTACAAGCCGGTGATAAATTTTACTTGTTTGGCGGTAGAGAAAGTGCTCAGACTTTAGATGTTTACGACTATACAACGGATACTTGGAATTCATTAAACAATTCGGCACCAGTTGAATTTAACCATTTTCAGGCTGTGGAATATCAAGGTCTAATTTGGGTTATTGGTGCGTTTAGAACTAATAATTATCCAGATGAAGTCCCTGCTGATTTTGTATGGGCTTTCAATCCAGACACAGAAGAATGGATTCAAGGTCCTGAAATACCTGCAACCAGAAAAAGAGGTGCAGCTGGACTCGTTGTTTACAATGATAAATTTTATGTAGTTGGAGGTAATAGTGATGGGCATGATGGTGGTTTTGTGAGTTGGTTGGATGAGTATGATCCTGCAACAGGGACATGGACACAATTAACTGATGCACCAACAGCAAGAGATCACTTTCATGCTACTGTAATCAATGGTAAACTATACGCTGCGTCAGGCAGACAAACCAGCCAAATAGGAAGCGTTTTTGATGGAGTTCTGTCAGAAGTAGATGTTTATGATTTTGCAACACAGAGTTGGATGACACTGCCTTCAGCTCAAAATTTACCAACACCACGTGCTGGTGCTATAGTGGCAAATTTTGAAGACCAATTACTTATTGCAGGTGGAGAGGCACCATCTAGTGCTAATTCTTTTGCTATTACCGAAATTTATGATCCGGTTTCAGAGTCTTGGTCTGTTGGAGATAACTTAAACTATCAAAGACATGGTACTCAAGGTATTGTTTCTGGTAATGGAATTCATGTTGCTGGTGGCTCACCTGTACGTGGTGGTGGTAATCAAAAAAATATGGAATACTATGGACAGGACAATCCCTTTGGTAATCCAAGTGTAGAAAGTAATCTTACAGGGGATTCTAATGTCATATTTGGTATTGGAGAAACTAAAGTAATCCCCATAACAAATAGTGAAGGTAATATTGGTAATATTTTACAGAGCATGACTATTACTGGACCTGATGCTTCTGAATTTACTATTAATGCTGGTGATATTCCGTTTAAATTAATTAAACCAAATGAGAGTCACGATATAACTATTTCACATACTGGTAGTGATTTTGGAAAAAATGCTGTGTTAACCGTAACTTACAATACTACAGACGCAGTGGTTATAAATTTAAGTATTCCTATCTATGGTTTAGTATATGATGGTACCTCTTGGACGCCTAACGCGCCTGATGACACTACAGGTTCTGACAATGCACTTATTATGAGCGGGCAATACGACGTTACGTCAGATATAGAAATAAATAATTTAAGAGTGGATCCTGGTGCGTCTATTATTGTTAATCCTGGTAAATCTATCATTACTAATGGTGACATAGATGTTAGTGGAACAGGTTTTATAGAGTTACAATCTTCGTTTGTAAATGCTGTATCTACATATTCAAGTCTTATCACTGATGGTAATGTAAGTGGCAATATCATCTACAAGAGACATGTAAATAGTAATAATACTTTACAAGGTGGATTTGGGTCTAATGACTTAGTTGCTCCTCCGTTATCTGGTGAGAGTTTCCCTGTATTTAGAGCTAATAACTCTAATATCTTAAGTAATAGCGATAACAGCTTATATTTATTTGGTCCATTTAACAAAGTAACAGGATCTTATGATATTTATGGTGCTAGTGAAAATGCAACCTTAGATCCTGGTATCGGTTACAGAACTGCATCTACGGATAATGGTACTTTTACATTTAGAGGTCTCGTTAATACAGGTGCTATTTCTGTGCCAATAACTCATTCTGGTCCCTTATTTGAGGACTGGAATCTAATTGGTAATCCGTATCCATCTTACATAACGTTAAGTGACTTTTTAGCGTCTAATATTTCAATTTTAGAAACCACAAGTGCAGCTGTATATGGTTATGATGGTGAAGCAGCTAATGGCTGGACCGTATGGAACCAAGCCTATTCAGATGCTAATCCTAATGCCTTAATTGCACCTGGACAAGGATTCTTTGTAGCTTCAAACCCTTCTGGAGGTACAATTAGTTTTAGTCCATCTATGCGTTCTATAGGACAAGGAGATGATTTTATTACAGGCAGTTCGCTTACGGCGTCTAACTCTGCTATTAGTCATGTAAAACTGCGCCTCAACAAAGGTGAAAGCAACTACTTTACGGATTTTTATTTTAATCCTAATGCTACTCGCGGTTTAGATGTTGGTTACGATGCCCAAGTTTGGGGAGGTAGTCCTTCTTCTTTTTCAATCCATTCTTATTTAACCGAAGAAAACACAGATTTAGCAATGGCTATTCAGTCTCTAAGTCAAAATGATTTTAGTGATATTTTAATTCCGTTAGGTATTAACAGTAATATAGGTGAGCAACTAACTGTGAGTATTGCGGAAAGTAGTCTTCCAAATTACGTCAATGTTTATTTAGAGGATCAATTAAATCAATCCTCTACGCTATTAAACGCTAGCGATTTTATATTAACACCTACTACTACATTAAATGATTCTGGTCGTTTCTTCTTAAGATTTAATAATTCATCTTTATCTACAGAAGACAATAACCTTAATAATTTAAGGATATTTAATGATTATGCTAACAGAAATATAGTGATCTCGGGTTTACTCAATGAAGCTAGTGTTGCTAAATTATATGATGTTAGAGGTCGCTTGGTTATTTTTAGTAAATTAGAAAGCAATGTAACGGAACAAACCATAGCTGTTAATGATTTAGACAGCGGTATTTACGTTATTAGTATTGAAAATAATTTCGAAAAAATAACTAAAAAGATTATTATAAAGTAAAGAGAAATTATTGAAATGAATCTATCAAAGTAAGGGGCTTTAATAGTAATATTAGAGCCCTTTAATTATATAAAATTGAAATAAACCTTTAGTTTAAAAATTTAACCCAAACCCAAACGAAACACGTAATCCTTCTGGGCTATTAAAAAAATTGAAAGTTCCCGAAAGTGATTCTGCAGCTGTAACCCAAAACCCAACACCATAATCGTTATGCCACTTATCAGAATCTTCGTTAGACAACCATACTCTACCAACATCAAAACCTGTAAATACTCCTATCTGAATTGGTAAAACATTAGTCTTAAATGAATTAAAACTGTATCTTAAATCTGCACTACCCACTAAGGATCTATCGCCTGTAAAGCGCTCTGTTCTGTAACCTCTTAAACCGTTACGACCACCAATATTCGCAGCCTGATAGAACAAGAAATCATCACCAATTCTAAATTGAGTTCTTAGATCTGTTTTTAAAACTAATTTTCTATTGTGCGACAACGCATTATAAAAACCGAGATCAGCATCTATATAACCATATGTGTTTTCGGTTGTTTCTAATTCTGATTTTCCACCTGCAATAATTTTAAAAGTCATGCCACGTGTTGGGTTGATCTTATTGTCAAAACTTGCATATTTAAACTCTGCCTCTAACCCACCAAAATAACGTCTTTCATAAAACGCCTCGTTAGATTCTGGAATTATATTTGTAATAAATCTATCGTCTGTTGCATCAAGTTCAATACCTTCAAAAATTGCTCTAAACCCGTAATCACTTCCAAAATTTCCTTTCTTCAGTAAACCAGCTTTTACCATATAAATACTGGTCTTAACACGATTATAATCAAAGTCTAAATCATCATCAAAATTCTTAGTTTCGTTTCCGAATCCAAAGAAATTATTGGTAAAATTAGCAGAAGTTAATTGTCCTCCAACGTGCAGATTCCAGTCGTTCATAATATTAGCAAATTCTGCATCATAATTTAAAGCAAATCCTTGGGTTGCAAAAAAGTAAGCACCTTTTACACGGTGTTGATTAGAAAAAGGATTACGTTGAAAACCGTTTTTTGTTTTTACATAAGATAAGCCTAGAGATATACCATCGTCTGGATTAAAACCTATAGCCGGAGTAATTAAACTATTCTTTACTATATTCTTTTTAAAATCGTAAAGATTAAGTTTATACACATCTGTAAATCTTGTAAACCCTCCATTTTTTTCTTCGATTGTATTTGGTTTACTCTCGTGGTCATAAACCTTTATGCGTCTTCCGGATTTTAAAATATAAGTATCATGCTCCTGTCCACCTATTAATCTTGTAAATATGAGGTTGTCACCCTTTCCGGTAACTTCAAAAATATCTTTATCGTCTAATCCATAAATCCAAATTTCTTTGGTTATATCCCTGTGAAATACTCTATCTACTAAGACATCGGCTTTTTCACCATCCTTAATTCTGGAAATAACAACTCTAGTCTCCTTGTTTCCTTGTCTTATAACTTCGATGTAATCATCTTTATCAGTGCCCTTTAGTATAACTAATTCATTAAGGTACTCAAAATACCGATTGGCAATATCTTGAAGATTAGCACGCCTTCCTTTCAACTTTGTTTTAATCTCCTTTAGAGTTGCATCTTGTACCTCTTTTGGCACTTTTAAAAAGGCGTTGTCTATAACCTCATCTGTTATATTTTCTTGTAAAAATTTGGCATGTTTCAGCCAAGTTTCTCTATTGGCTTGTTGAATTAATGCGCGGTCCAATTTTACGCCAGCACTATTCATCCATTCGATATCCTCTAATTTTTCATCATAAACCTGAAGCTGTTTTGTGGCTCCAGAAATAATACGCATTACATCTAACAAGGCTCCATCGAAATTTGAAAACACTTGGTCTCTGTCTCTAGGAATCGGTCGGTAATAGTTATCACCATTATCTTGGTTAAACTGGGCCCAGCGCCATTGGTCTTGGTGCCGGTCCCAATCGCCAATGAGCATATCGAACAAACGTGCTCTTACAAAGGCATTTTCATCAATTTTATATTTTTCATCTTCTCGTACTTTTTTAATAATATCGTGTGTACTCTCAATATCATCTGCATAACCAAAATTGCGTTCGTCACTGTAATTTTCTTCTGGCCGCTCTTCTATCATATACAATTCGTCACCATAGTCCTCGTTATAATTCCCTAAATACTTATGTTTAGGGATATAATAGAGCTTTGGATTGGTATGATAAATCTCCGCAGCATCAGACAAATCTGGCACTACCTCAAAGGCGTAGGGATGCGCTGCAGTGTAAAAATCCAATATGAGACCTTCTACTTTGGTACGTTCAAATTCTTCTTGAATATAAGTGTCTTTAAAAAGTACAGTTTGCAGGTATTGCGTGGCGCTCTTTTTAAGGGCTCGCATATTTAACTCCTTACCATCTTTTGTTCTTAATCGCATAGATCTTGTCTGGTGTCCACCTCCCTTACGAACGATTTCTAAACCTCCGTATAAGGTATCTAAAGTTGCTACCTTTGCCTTAATTTTAGTACTATAGACATCTCTGTAGTGGTCTCCCCAAATGGATTCAAAAAATCCTGTTCTATCTGTCTCTTCCTTAGAATAGATTGAAACCTCAACCTCCTGTGGAAATAAATCTGGTAAGTGTGACACATCGTATGTGCTTCTTGGCTCGAATATTTTTTTAGTGAATCGTTTTTTAGGTGTTCCGTTTTCAGCAGTAAAAATGTTTACCCAAGAACTACCATCTTTATAAATTAATAACTCCGCAAAACCTTGTCCTCCATAACTGAACAGCCCATTATTCCCTAATGCTGCTGCCGATCTTTTAGCACCAGAACCTGATACAATTTGCTTTATTCTCTCATTTTCTACGTACTGCATACCATGCTCGTGGCCAGATGTAAAAACAACATTATCGGCATCAATAGTGAGGGTTTCTATACGTCTCATTAATTCGTTATAACGTTCGTTATAACGGTCTTGAATGGATACGCCACCTTGGGTTCTTATTTGTGCCAAAAGCGATGCCAATCCTGGTAGTGGTATTTTACTTTGTGTAGGATATAAATGCTTATCTAAAGAATAGTAACCGCCATGGATACCATTGGTGTACATAGGATGGTGCATAGCAATAACCGTGGTTTTATTTTGAGCTTTTTTTATTTGGCCCTCTAACTCTTCAAAGAAACGTTCTCTTGTTTTTATCTCACAATCGTCATTAACGGTTGGGTGTTTATTCCAATTTTCGAGATACCATTGCGTGTCTAAAATAATTAGCTTTACGTTATCACCGATATCTATATCTTCTATTGGGCAGCCATTTTCTGGCAAAAAAGTATTTTTTCCAAGTGCAGCTTCAATATATTTTTCTTGGCGCTTTAAACCTTTTAAGCCATTAGAATACCAATCGTGATTACCAGGTATAAATATGGTTTTACCAGTAAAATTTGCTACTGATTTTAGTTGTGCGTTTAGTGCATTCTCTGCCATTTCTCTACCTTTAGCTTCCTTCTTTGGCAGACCAGACGGATAAATGTTATCTCCTAAAAAAATAGCATAATCGTCTGTAGTAATTTTATCTTTTATATGATTTTTAAAAGCTATTAAAGCATTGGACATTCCGTTTAATGGTGATGTCCCGGCATCACCAATGAGATAAAATCGTTGTTCTATAGATTGATTTGGACTTTGCATTTGTGCAGTCTCTTCATTTCTATATTGAGGCTCGTAAGTTGCACAAGCAGATACTATTGCGAATGACAGGAATACTAAAATTAATTTTTTCATAATACATTATAGCTAATTACAAAGCACGTATACTTTGTTATAAATTATTGACTCTATAAAAATAAGTAGTAACAATATCACTTCTTCCATAAGCTATCTGTAAAGAGGTGTTTACAATCGAGAAAATTTGAGACGAGTTTAAATGATGTGCCTACCGCTAAGTTACTAATTTCATCTAGACTATATTTTTTAGAAAGCTCCGTCCAAATTAATTCATTATAATCGAATTCGATTAGTTTATTAATAGCTTTAATATGTACACTTTGCTTTCTAAGGCTAACGATATAGCTCTTTACATCACCAGAAATAGGATCGTAATGGCAGTAAAAATCGTAATCATCAATTTTAAAATCAGCACCCAGCTCTCTATTAATTCTTAATAACAAATTGAGGTTAAAACGCTTGGTAATCCCATGTTTATCATAGTAAGCGTTGTGGATAGTTATAGGGTTCTTTTTAATATCAAATCCTATTAAAAGCTTATCGCCACTTTTCATGCTGGTATTAAATAAACTCAACAACTCTTGTGCTTTTTCTTTTGTATAGTTACCAATATTTCCTCCTAAAAACAATAAAAGACTTGGAACATTACTCTCCTTATTTTCTTTTAAAATCTCAAAGTAATCGCCAACTTTGGGTTCTATTTTAATACTTGGAAGTTTTTCTTTAAGTCTTTGTTCCAAAATTGTTATCGCTTCCTCTGAAATATCAATGGGTATGTAGTTAAATTCAATGTTATTAGTTACTAAATATTGCAGTAATTTAAATGTTTTAAAACCATCTCCGGCACCCAATTCTATAATATTAAAGGGTGTCGTAAACTTTAAGCTTTCAAAAATTTGTTTGGATTGCAGGGAGAGAATTTCAAACTCGGCATCTGTGAGATAATACTCTGGCATCTTCATAATTTCTTGAAAAATACGACTGCCATTATCATCATAAAAATATTTTGAAGACAGGTATTTTTTGTCAGAAGTTAAGCCTTTGAGTACGTCTTTTGCAAAATTGTTCATCATATAAGTCTTATTTTGCCAAACGAATTCCTGAGAATTGCCAACGCATTTCAGGGTGAAAAAAGTTTCTGTAAGTGGATCTGCTGTGGTTTTTGGGTGTTGCCACAGAACTACCACGCATTACCATTGTATTTACCATAAATTTACCGTTATACTCGCCAAGTGCTCCGGCTACTTTTATATAATTAGGGTAGGGCAAATAAGCACTGTGTGTCCACTCCCAGAGTTGGCCAAAGTTAAAATGCTTTGAGGCCACTTCCCACTCAAACTCAGTTGGTAGACGCATGCCTTTCCATTGTGCAAACGCATAGGCTTCATAAAACGTAATATGGTTAACTGGCTCTTCCTCATTGATAGCTCTAAAACCCTGTAAAGTGTACTGCTTCCATTCACCTTTAAACTTATGCCAATATAGAGGTGCTTTTAGTTTATTTGAATTTATAAAATCCCAACCATCTGCATGCCATAAATTAAAATCTGAGTAACCACCAGCCTCTATAAATTCAGCATATTCTTTATTGGTAACTAATCGGTTTGAAATGTCATAGTTATGTAAATACACCTTATGTAGACCTAGTTCATTATCAAAACAAAACGTATCCTCTGCGTGGCCGATTTTATAAACACCTTCTGGGATTTGTATAAAGTCTTGACTGGCTTTTTCTTGTTTTAAAACTACATCTGTTTGTAACGTTGGAAACGAGGGCTGGTGCCCAAAAATATACTTAATATCGTACACCAAAAGTTCTTGGTGTTGCTGCTCGTGTTGTAAACCTATTTCTATAGTTTGATGTATAGTTTTTGTTGGTTCTTGTTCTAAAAACTCAGCCATGTGCATATTTACATACGCTCTATACTCTAAAACTGCATTATACGTAGGCCTTGTCATTAAACCTCTATTGGCTCTCATAACTCTTTCTCCAACACTGTTGTAATAACTATTAAAGTAAAAGGCAAAGTCCTGATTAAATACCTTATAATCTGGTTTATATTCGCTTAAAATAAACTGCTCAAAAAACCAAGTAGTGTGTGCTAAATGCCACTTTGGTGGCGATACAAATGCCACAGGTTGTATAGATGTATCCTCTGGCTTTAAGGATTTACATATCGTTTCGGTACGTTTTCTAACGGTTAAAAAACGTTCTTTTGTTATAGTATGATTGGCTATTGTTTGCACTATTATTGGTGGTCTATTAGTTCTGTTTCAAAAATGACCTCACTAGCTATAGTTCTGTGAACGGGACAGCGAGAGGCAATTTCCTTTAAACGTTCTTTTTGCTTTGCATCTAAATTGCCAATAAATTTTAGTTTTTTATAAATATAATCTAGATATGTTGGCTTTTTAACTTCAATCTGTAAATCGTCGCTGTGCTTTTTAGCGTATGATATGTAAACAAATACCTCTTGCAAATCCCATTGCTTACGTTCTGCATACATTTTTAGTGTCATTACCGTACAAGCCGCCAATGCAGCGTTGAGATATTCGTAAGGTGAGGGTCCAAAATTACTACCTCCAATACTAAGAGGTTCATCTGCAATAAAAGCATGATGCTTCGTTTGTATTGTAGTTGTAAAATTATCTTCAATAATATTTAAATGACCAACCAATTGCTCACCTTCTGTACTAAGCATTTCATTTTCTTCCTTCGGAAAATAACGTCTCGCCCACGTTCCAATAACCTCCCCAACATATTGGCTATCTTTTTCTAAACTTAATAAATGATCTGCATCATCTAAGGTGACAAAGCTTTTTGGATGATGAGAATTTTTATATAACTGCTCTGCATTTTCTATACCTACAATAGTATCGAATGGTGCATGCATAATGAGTAATGGCTTTCTTAAGCCTTTAACTATGGTTGGTAGATCTGTTTTATCAAAATCAGCTACAAACTCTGGATTTATATTAAATGGTCGCCCACCAATATTTACCTCAGTAGTTTCACCTGCTCTTATTTTATCTATATGATGGGAAAATAAGTGTTTTACATGGCTAACCGTTGCTGGTGCACCAATGGTTGCAACGGCTTTAATGGTCTCTATTTTTGAAGCCGCAACCAATACCGCAGCTCCACCTAAAGAATGACCAACCAAAAGACGTGGTGCCTCGTAATGTTCTGCCATGTAGGCTTGTACATCTAATAAATCATCTACGTTTGCAGAAAAATAACTATCCGCAAATTCTCCCTCACTACGTCCTAAACCTGTAAAATCGAATCTAACCACAGCGAAGCCATCATTGGTTAACGCTCTACTTACATTACGCACGGCACTTAAGCTACTACTGCATGTAAAACAATGGGCAAAGACAGCGTAGTAATTTGGTTTTTGATTTGCTGGCAACTCTAAATGTGCATGTAGCGTTATCCCTTTTCTGTTTTGTATTTTTAATTTTGTGCTTTTCATAAATATAATATCTACATGAACGCTTAGGCTTCTATCGTTACGCCTTTCCAGAAGGCTACACGATTTTTAATTCCTTTTGCAAGTTCTGAAACTTCTGGATAGTACCATGCAGCATCTTTGTTCTCTTTGCCATCTACAACAATGGTGTAATAGGATGCTGTTCCTTTCCAAGGACAGACGGTTTTGGTATCGCTTGTATTAAAATAATCTTTTTTAATACTGTCGTGAGGGAAATAATGATTTCCTTCTATAACTACAGTATCATTGCTCTCTGCCACTATTTCATTATTCCATATTGCTTTCATAATTTTAAATTTTAAGATGCGTTAGTATTATCTGTATTCTGGATTTTCAAAAGACCATTTTGTCCCATCATCCCAATCTTCTCTAGAATTTCCGTAATTGCTGTAACCTTTGTTGTCCTTGAGTAATTTTGCCAAATGCAACAGATTGTAGGTCATAAAGGTGGTATTTCTGTTGGTAAATTCAGAGTCGAATCCTACTGCTGGCGCTATCTTTTTATCTTTCCATTCTGTATCACCATAGCTTGGTCCTGGCCCAACCTCACCAATCCATCCGCAATCTGCTTGTGGTGGGATTGAAAACCCTACATGTTGTATGGCATATAAAATTCCCATAGCACAATGTTTTACTCCATCTTCGTTTCCTGTAATCATACAACCACCTACTTTACCATAGTAAATGTATTGGCCTTTGTCGTTTGTTTTGCCACTCATAGCGTACAAACGTTCGATTAATTTTTGAGCTTCGGACGACTTTTCACCAAGCCAAATAGGTGTGCCAATGATTAAAACATCGGCTGCCATTATATCTTCATAAATGTCTGGCCAATCATCCTTTTCCCAGCCATGTTCTGTCATATCTGGATAAACTCCTACAGCCACAGCCTTATCTATAAGTCTAATCGTTTTAAAAGAGACGTTTTCTTTTTTAAGAATATTTTGCGATACTTCCATTAAAGTCGCTGTATGACTTTTTTCTGGTGATTTTTTAAGTGTACAATTAATGTAAAGTACGTTTAGATTTGAAAAATTCATTTTTTTAGTTTTAAATTAAGAACTGCACGACAACATAGAACAGCCTACTTTATGCCTAGCCCATTCTGGGCGTTTTGCAAACCATTTACTATGTTTTGGTTGCTCATTATAAGGCCTTTTAAGTAATTGAAACAGCTCATCGATTAATTTATAACTTCCTTTATTAGCGTCATCTATAGCCAACTGTGCCATATAGTTTCTAAGTACATATTTAGGGTTAACCATATTCATTTGGTCTTGGCGTTCTTGGTCGGTTAAATGTTCTACCTGTAATCTTTTGTCGTAAAAATTAAACCAAACTGTCCACTGTTTTAAAATATGGTCTTTGATAGTTTCGAATTTGTAAAATGCATCTTTAACAATTTCTAGTCCTAATTGTGGATTATCTTGTTTGTAATGAGACAGCAGCCTAAAGAAGATCGTCATATCTACCTCATGTAAAGTTAAACAATTTTCGAGCTGGTTTATTAACTCATAATCATTTTTATTTTGAACGTGTAAACCTAACTTAGAACGCATCATATTTAAAGATTTAACGTCAAAGTCTTCTTTATAGGTGTTTAAAGCCGCTTCAAACGGTTCAGCATCTTCCACTAATGGGTACAAAGCATTGGCCAGTTGTAAGAGATTCCAAAGCCCTATGTTAGGTTGGTTACCATAACGGTAGCGCTTGTTTTGTTTGTCGGTTGTATTTGGAGTCCATCCAAAATCAAATCTCTCTAACCAACCATAAGGGCCATAATCTATAGTTAATCCAAGTATAGACATGTTATCCGTATTCATTACACCATGCACAAAACCTACACGTTGCCAATGTATAATCATCTCTAAAGTTCTTGCTGCAACGTCATTAAAAAATTGGATATAGGTAGCTTGTGAGGGGTTACCTAAATGCGGATAAAAGTATTTAATGGTATAATCTGTTAGTCTTTTTAAATTTTTGAGATCGTTACGTGCTGCAAATAAATCAAAATTACCAAAACGAATAAACGATGGTGCTACCCTACAAACGATGGCGCCTTTTTCATATTCAGCATTTCCGTTATACAACATATCTCGCAAAACCTCATCACCAGATAATATTAAACTTAATGCTCTGGTGGTTGGTACACCCAAATGAAACATAGCCTCACTGCATAAATACTCTCTTATTGAAGATCTTAATACAGCAAAACCATCGCCTTGCCTAGAGTAAGGGGTTTCACCTGCTCCTTTTAATTGCAGTGCCCAACGCTTTCCTTGGTGCGCAACTTCAAAAAGATTAATTGCTCTACCATCTCCAAGTTGCCCAGCCCAATTACCAAACTGGTGGCCAGCATAAGCCATTGCGTAAGGCTTTGTGTTTGGTTGAATTTTTGAGCCCGAAAAAATATCTATAAAGTCTTGCGTTTTTATAGCCTTAGTATCTAATCCAATCGCTTTAATCATTTCTGTTGAAGCATGGATTAATTTTGGGTCGGATGGAACCTTAGGTGTTACATAAGAATGTGTAGCTTTAAAAACCTTTCGTCTATAATTTTCGGTATTGGGATCTGACGGTAACGCGTTATCAAAAGTATTAGATAGATTTAAATTCATTAAATATGCTAAAGGTGATTTTAGTTTTTAAAGTTGAAATTTAGTCCTCGTTAAATCGACTAAACTAAAGATAGAATTAAAAAAGCAAATTTTTATAAAAATACGATTTCGTTTGCACTCAGATGTGCTTAAAACAATTAAGTCTTGTATTTTTTCGTAATTTAGACCTAATTCTAAAACTAAAGAATTTATGACAAAGTCTATTATTGAAGACGCTCAAGACTATGTGTTCAAACTATTAAAAGACAAGTTAGCAACCACCTTTATTTATCATAACTATACCCATACGCAACGTGTTTTAAGAAGTACTCGAGAAATTATTGAAAATTCTGAGCTTAATAATGAAGAGACTACCATATTAGAGTTAGCTGCACTTTTTCATGATGTTGGCTATATTAAAGGTACGGACAAACACGAAGCCGAGAGTGTAAAAATTGCAACAGCCTTTTTAAAAGAACATAATGTTGACAAAGCAACGATTGAAAGCGTCTCTGCCTGTATTATGGCTACTAAATTTGATGCTTCACCCAATAATGAACTCGAAAAAATAATACGCGATGCTGATGCTTCTCATTTTGGTAAAAAATATTTTAGTGAGGCTAGTGAATTTTTAAGAAAAGAGTTAGAACTACAAGGTATTAAG
The DNA here is from genome assembly GCF_937958655.1 of uncultured Winogradskyella sp. Taxonomy (GTDB): domain Bacteria; phylum Bacteroidota; class Bacteroidia; order Flavobacteriales; family Flavobacteriaceae; genus Winogradskyella. The sequence continues at coordinate 45,467 of NZ_CALGNH010000025.1, forward strand.
AATTACTCACCTGAGGAATGGCGTACAGAAAACATTAAAGTCTTAACGGAAAAACATAGTTATTACACTGAATATGCATTAAAAACTTGGCAACCCAGAAAAGAAAAAAATCTTGCCAATTTAATGGGCAAAAAGAAAAAACGAAAAAAGAAACTCAATGTAGAAAAGCTTAAGGCCAAGTATAAAGCTGAATACAAAAATATAAGCCCAGAACGAGGTGTACAGACATTTTATAGAGTAGCCTTAAGAAACCATATTAAATTAAGTGATATCGCAGATACTAAAGCTAATATTTTATTATCCGTTAATGCTATTATAATTTCTGTTGTCTTAGCTAATCTTGTATCTAAGTTAGACACCAATCCATATTTAACTTGGCCTACTGTAATTTTCTTGTTTTTTTGCGTGGTGTCTATGATCCTTTCAATAATAGCGACAAGACCTAATGTTACTAGTGGTGAGTTTACTAAAGAGGATGTAAAAAATCAAAAGGTAAACTTAAGTTTCTTTGGAAACTTCCATAAAATGAAACTCGAAGATTTTGAATGGGCTATAAAAGAAATGGTACAGGACAAAGATTACATATATAAGGCGCTCACAAAAGATCTTTATTTCTTAGGTAAGGTATTGGAACGAAAATATAGATTATTACGCATAACGTATACCGTTTTTATGTTTGGCATTATAGTATCTCTAATTTCTTTTGCTATTGCTGTAAAAAATATTCCTGGTGGTGTGGATATAGAAGATGTTTTACCAGATAACAGTTCTTCTTCTTCAATGATTATAGATAGTACGCTTAAAATTTATGTGTAATTCTAAGACTTAATCGTTTCCATTAAATCGTTATAGGTGTAATAATCTTTCGTATTGTTTTCACTATGATAAAGTATACTGGTACGTAGTGCTTTTAGCCCTGTAACACCTTGTAAATCTTCTAATTCTAGAATTTCTAAATCATCATTTAGCATTTGTTTAGATTGTAAGAAACTAATATATCTTATATACTCTTCTTCGTCTTCTTTTTGCGAATAAACAATGGTAAGTTTTCCTTTTGCGGTAATACGTTCTTCCGTGCCTTTAATATAGGCTTTATCTACACGCTTTTTTACAACCTCATAACGTGCATTGTAAGTACCATCTACATCAAATCTTTTTTCGTCCATTCTAAAGCGTATTGATAGCGGTTGGTTAAATACCAAAACCATAGACGCTACATCCAACGCAAGAGGATACTTATGTTGATTATGGTAGTAATGATTTTCCATTTGGCACATCACTTGTAACTGCCATAATCTAAGATTGTATAGGTAAATAATATTAAAACTATTTTTCTTAGTTATAGATTCTCCAATGTACATATTATGCTCAACACCATCTGTCTTAAATCGCTCAAAGAAATGTGGGTACATTTTCTGCGCCTCTTGCTGTTTTTGATCTAATAGCAAAGACATATTTTTATTAATAAGTCTTATAGTATCATCGTAATGTTTTCTGTAATAATAGATTACATCTAAATCGTCGTCGATTTTATTAAAATAATCTTCAATATCGTCTATTAAAGATTTTTGAGTTTGAGCAATTAAGTGTAGTACTGATTTTACCTCGTCTTTTAAAAAAAGGGTAATGGCATGCTCACTATCTACTTTGAAATTTTCATTAAGCCCTGTATTGAATTTTTTAATCTGAAATTTAATCTGCTCATAGATTGGCAAATTCCGTTCTTCTAAACTTTTATCTATTATTTTTTCTGCCAAAGTTAATTGCAACGCCAAATCTTTTTGCGTAGCTTCATTTCGGGCGTTTGACGAGCCTTTAACATCTATTTGACCAAATAATGGATACACCTCATTAAAAGTAATTTTTCTAAAGGTAGTAGACTCATCAGTTTTGTATTGGGTTTTAATGTAATGCCTAGCCTCTTGTTCAAACTTCCAATGCACACTAGAGTGAATAGATGTACACTCTTTTTGGATAATAGCTTCTATTAAATTTTCTTCTTCCTTTTTTGAGCGCTCTACCGCAGATACAATAAAAGGCATTACATCTATTAGCTTATTAGCATTGACGCTATTGAGCACTTTAGCTTCTCTAGAGACAATTTCAATAACACCCATTAAACCCTCGTCGTTAGCTATTGGTGCAAAAATGGCACTTTTAAAACCTTGCTCATGTAAAACATTTATATGTGGTGCTTTTCCTTTAGCTAATTTATACAGTCGGTCTACATCAGAAATAGAAAAGTAAGATTTTTCATTAATTAACCGGTTATAGGACCAATCGCAAAGGGCGTCTGAGCATGGTTTACTTTCTAAATCGTTTAGTAAAAAACTATTCATACCAACACCATAAACACATTCAAACCTACTTTCTTCTTCGTTATATATAGAAAAGCCTATTTCTAGGTTTTTAAGTCCAAATAAGGAACGAAATATATCATAAAACCCTGTCATAAAGCTTTTATTATTTCGTTTATCCTCGCCAATTAATGAAGATTTAATATTTGAAATAGACTGATCGTCCGTAACGTCAAAAATATTTGAGATTACAAAGCCTTTAAACTCATAACTATTTGGTGGAAACTTTTCTTTCCAGAGGTCTAAGTTTTCAAAATTATCTATAAGTTGACTATAATCTTCCTCAGTAATTTTAGGGGCATTTTCTTTTGGTATTATTTCAGTAAAATCTGCATTATATAATATTTTATAATAGCGCATTATGCCATTGGCATCTGGAATTTCATAAAGAAAAGGTCTTTTAAAATTAATATTATAACCGTAACAAAAGTTTAGAATAATAGTACAGGCAATAATATACCGCTGATCTGTTGGCATATTTTTGATCTGAAGCTCAAAATCCTTACCTGCTGTTTCAATTATAGATTTAAAACGTGCAGAGGTGTTAAATATAATATCTTGAAAAGGTACAGACGCTGTTTTAATTTCATTTTTAGTGAGTATAGGACTAAATGTATCTTGTAGTATACCTTCAATCTCTTTTTCGTAGTCATTAAAAACAGAAAGGTCGCTAAAACCCTTACGTAAAATAGGATTTTCTTCTGCTATTTTAAGGACTCGCCTAGCATTAGCAGCAATAAAATCATTATCTGCCTTAATCAACGCTTCGTAATGATTGAGCAGTTTATTAAAGCTTACTTTAATAATAAGAGGTGACTCTATGTTATCATTAATATCCAATGCTTACCGTTCTATTTAATGCAAAGTTACGTATAATTAAATATAGTCGGCTGCTTTTACGCAACCTTACTTTGTGTTTATGGGATATATACGTTAAAAACCCTTAGTTCGGTTTTACTTTTTCTAAAAGTAGGATACTGTATTCCGAATCGATGGTAACATTACCGCTGCTTACTTTAGAAAATTTACCCGAATAGGTATCACGAATCTTATCACCGTTTTCAAAAACTTTAGATACGTCCAACACCTTTTTTCCTTTCGGTAAATCTAGTCCGACAACTACAAAATCCTTAACATCTCCTTTTGTATAATTTCTGTAAAACGCATAAGGTGTTTCACTTATGATATGATGAGTACCTGCACCTACTGACGGATGATGAGCTCTAAACTGTCCTAGTTTTTGCCAATGCTTTAAAACGGCTTTAGTCCTTTTGCGTTTTGCTATGGAATCCCAATTCATAGTAGATCTCAGTGTTGCATCTCCTTCTGTGCCTGGCACTATTAAAGATCTAGATGATTCGTCTCCATAATATATTTGAGACGTTCCTGGTGATAGTAAGAGTCTATTTGCTGTCTCATAAGGCTTTTTTCTTACCGCATCAAATGGGCTGCCATCGTCGTGAGAGCTCAGATAATTAAGCGTTCCAAATCCTTTAAGAACTCCATGTAAAGTGTCTGAATATTTTTTGAATTGTTCTTCGTAGCTTAACTCTTTTGAATTCCACTTAAACTCAAAATTGATTAAACTATGAAAGCTTGGCGGATCAAAATAATTGACTTTTTTGTCTCCAAAATCATAATACTGACCACTACTGATGTTGTAATTATAAATTTCACCGACTAAGTAAAACGCGTTATCATCCAAAACCTTCTCTGGGTTATTTGTTTTGTATTGGTTAAAAGCGTAATCGCATTCTACCTTAAATTCTTGCCACACGTATTCTTCGGTATGCTTAACTGTATCTACTCGGTAACCATCAATTCCAAATTCTGTGATGTAATCGGTTAGCCATTTCATAATATAAAAACGTGGTGCTCTTGGATGGCCTGTTCTTTTAAAAAAAGTATTTAACTCCTTTACTTCCTGCTCGTAGTGTCCTTCATCTTTCCATTTTTGCAACAGTTGTGGCGGAAGATCTACATCTTCATTAGACTCTGTTCTAATATCTGGTAGATTTTCTACAAGTGTGCAGGTTACTGTGTTTTCGTAACTATCAAAGGTACATTTGTCATTGGTTCTTACCCAACTATCTGGCCAAACAGGATCTTTTTCAGTGACGGGACCTGTGTGGTTAATGACTGCATCTAATACAATACGAATCCCTCTAGCATGAGCTTCTTTTACCAACTCATGTAAATCGGCTTTGGTACCAAAATTAGGGTCAATTTTTGTCCAGTCCTTAGTCCAATACCCATGAAACCCATAAGTTACACCAGTACCTTCATCTGTACCACCATGAATTTGTTCTACAATGGGAGTCATCCAAATGGCATTAATGCCAAGTTCTGTAAAATAACCTTCTTTTATTTTTTGGGTTATCCCTTTTATATCACCTCCTTTAAAGCCACGGAGTTTAGCTGTTTCTCTTGTCCTATCGAAGTTAACATCGTTAGAGGTATCTCCATTATTAAAACGATCTGTCAACAAAAAGTATAAGTTAGCACCAGCCCAATCAAAATGTTGCTTTTCAACCCTCACTTCTAAATTATCTTTATTGGTAGTATTTTCTTTGCAACTCAAGGCTAAAACTAATAGTGTTAATATTATTATTATTACTTTTTTCATGTTAATTTATTTTCAATATAAAGGATTCCAAGGGTTTAATATCTATCCTAACGGTTCCTTTTCCGTTTTCAATTTTTAATTTTGATTGATACGTGTTATATAGCTGGTCTTCAACCATATAAACACCTTCTTTAAGTTTTAGTTTTAGTGTTAGATCTTCTGGCAACTGTAAATCAAAACCATACGTGTTTTCTGCATTAAAATTTGAAATGATAATAAGTTGTTCATTAGCACTCCAACGCACAAAAGACAGGACCTTATCATTGTACCATTCGGTATGCTGCTGATTATAGTGGTGAATATCTTGATAATTACCCATTAGGGCTTCACTAGCTATTGTAAAATTGAGTAACCGTTTGTAGAAATCTCTTAGGTTTTTTTCGTCTTTGGTTAATTGCCCACCATCAAACTTTTTATCATTTACCCAACGCACTACACTTGGTACGGAACCATAATCGAAAATCGAAGTTCTGGTTGGGTCTCCAAAACCTAAATCTTCTTGGGCAGCTTCACCAAACTCTTGTCCAAAATAGATCATAGTTGGTGCGGTAGTAGATGTTGCTGAGACCACCATAGCCGGCTTTCCTTTATCTGCACTGCCTGCAAAATCTGGACTCGCAATGCGTTGCTCATCATGGTTTTCTAAAAAATGTAGCATGTGATGCTCTATATCACTTAACTCATCTAAAATGGGTGGAATAGCATTGGTGCTCCCATAGCCTTGCATAACGTGCTTAAGTGTATCGTATAGCTGAACTTTATCATAAAGATAATCCATTTTACCTTTCTTAATATAATCACGGTACAAGTGTGGTTGATAGACTTCTGCTAACAAGAAGGCATCTGGATTTTTGGTTTTTATATGCGAATTCATATAACTCCAAAACTCAACAGGCACCATTTCTGCCATATCAAATCTAAATCCGTCCACACCTTTATCGGTCCAATACAGAGCAATATCCTTAAATTTTACCCAAGAGCTTGGCACGGTTTTATCTTGCCAAAATTTATAATGTTTTTTGTAATCTTCGTTATCGTATCCTTCTGGTAATTCATCAAAATCCTTTTTTCCATCGGGATCGACGCCGTAATTTACTTTTACGGTTTCGTACCAATCATTCATATTGGGTTGTGAGGCTCTAGATCCATTACCGGTCCATTTTGCTGGGTTTTCTTCAAATAATCCATCAGCCATTGGGTGGCTTTTACCTCCAAGTGGTTGGTAACCGTTTTCCCAATTTGGTAATTTGAATGCTTCTCCTGGATTGTAATAAAAGTTATTGTTAACATGGTATTGAAGTGAAGTGTCATCATCAGCTCCAAAATCCGTAATTCCAACTGGATTGGTTAAACTTTGGTAATTACGTGCCACATGATTTGGAACAATATCGATAATTAATTTTAACCCTGCTTTGTGTGTTCGCGTAATTAAAGCTTCAAACTCTTGTAATCTGTTTTCTACGCTTTCTGCTAAATCCGGATTTACATTGTAATAGTCTTTTACCGCATACGGAGAACCTGCTCTACCCTTTACAATATCTGGATCGTCATTACTTATTCCATATTGAGAATAATCTGTGATTACATTATGATGCGGTACACCTGTATACCAAATATGTGTTACACCTAAGTCTTTAATTTCTGAAAGTGCTTTATCTGTAAAGTCATTAAATTTTCCTACACCATTTTCTTTAAGCGTTCCCCAAGGTTTATTGTTAGTATTTGTGTTGCCAAATAATCTTGTAAATACCTGATAAACCACTTCTTTTTTCTTCATTTTTAATTTAATTACTTGTGCTTTAGGCAATGTTTTTATATGTTTTTTACACGCACTAAACGTTATTAAAACAATTGCTATGTAAATTATTTTAGCAGATTTCATTACTACGTTGTTTATATAAAGACTAGAGATTTATTTCATCTTTCGCCCAAGCTATGGCCAAATACTTTGAACTTGTTAGTTTAGAAATAGTATCTTATTTCATTTTTACTGCTGCGTCTTTATCTGGAGACACTAAAACTGATTCGGAATTTACTACTATTTCTAAATCCTGAGTACCGCTTATTTTAAAATTAATTGTAGTCTTAGAAACCTCAACGCTCAATATTTGATGTCTAAAATTTACCTTAAAAGAATACCCTTCCCACTCATTTGGTATTCTAGGCTCAAAGGTAAGTTTATCGTTTAGTACACGCATACCACCAAAGCCTTCTACAATACTCATCCATGTCCCAGCCATAGAGGTAATATGCAAACCTTCGTGCACCTCGTGGTTGTAATCATCTAAATCTAACCGAGAGGTTCTTAAATAAAATTTATAAGCCTGATCCATTCTATTTAGTTTTGCCGCCTGTATGCTATGTACGCATGGCGACAATGAACTTTCGTGAACGGTGAAGGGCTCATAAAAATCAAAATGTCGTTCTAGTTCTTCTGTACTAAAATGGTCTTCAAAAAAGTAAAAGCCTTGAAGCGTGTCTGCTTGTTTTATATAGGGTGAGCGAAGAATCCGATCCCATGACCATTTTTGATTAATTGGTCGTTGTGACTTATCTAAATCCGCAACGGTTATTAACTCCTTATCTAAAAAGCCATCTTGCTGTAAGTAAACATTGTGCTTTTCTGAAAATGGAAAATACATGCTATCTGCTACCTTAGACCACTGTACCAATTCATTATCAGAAAGGTTTGTTTTACCAATAACTCGCTTGTAATCTTCTTTATAGCCTTCCTTAACTTTATTTAAAATCTCTAATGTATAATCAATGCACCATTTGGCGATGTAATTAGTGTACCAGTTGTTATTTATATTATTTTCGTATTCGTTAGGTCCTGTGACACCTAATATTACATATTTATCTTTATCGGTTGAAAATGTAGCTCTTTGATGCCAAAATCTTGCGATACCAATTAACACTTCTAAGCCCATTTCTGGTATGTAACTAAAATCTCCTGTAAAACGGTAATAGTTGAATATTGCAAAAGCAATAGCTCCGTTTCTGTGGATTTCTTCAAAGGTAATTTCCCATTCGTTATGGCATTCTTCTCCATTCATGGTTACCATTGGGTATAATGCAGCTCCGTTTTTAAAACCAAGTTTTTCTGCATTTTCTATAGCCTTACCTAAGTGTTTATATCTGTACGTCAATAGATTACGTGCCACACTTTGGTCCTTGGTTGCCATGTAGAATGGTATGCAATAGGCTTCTGTATCCCAATAGGTGCTACCTCCATATTTTTCACCAGTAAAGCCTTTTGGCCCTATGTTTAATTGCGGATCTTTACCCAAGTAGGTTTGATTTAGGTGAAAAATATTAAATCGGATACCTTGCTGAGCTTTTACATCTCCATGAATAGTGATATCTGCCATATCCCAAATTTTAGCCCAGGCTGCTTTTTGGGCTTTTAAAAGGGTTAAAAACCCTGCACTAATTGCTTTATCTAAAACAGTATTTGCTGCAGTAATTAATTCATCTTTATCATGATTTCTATCCACGGTATAACCACCAAATTTTTGAATGGTTAGCGTCTCACCACATTTAACGTCTAAGGAATAAATAAGTGCAACGTGTGTGGATGAGGCGTTTTCTAAAGGTTTTACAGAGCATGCCTTACCGTTTATAAAAATTTTCGATTCCATATACGTGCAGGTATAGAAATCGGTTTTCATAGTTTTTGCCATTATATAGGCACGCTCATTTTCATGAGATACGTTTAGAAGATCCCAAAATTTATCGTCCCAATTAGAATCTTCGTTGGTTATGGCACCATCTATATATGGCTGATATACTACTTTAGCATCTTTATTTAAAAGTGTTACAGAGTACTCAATAGCACCCATTTCATCTAAATCTAGGCTTAAAAAGCGTTTGGTATTGACTTCAATTTCAATATCATTTTGTAGTGTAGCTTTAAAACTTCGAGAGAGCCAACCTTCTTTCATATTGAGTTCTCTTCTAAAATTTTCAACGTTCTTGCAGGTATTTAAATCTAATTCTACATCATCAATGTGCACATTAATACCAATCCAATTGGGTGCGTTAAGTACTTTAGCAAAATATTCTGGGTACCCGTTTTTCCACCAACCAACTCTAGTTTTATCTGGGTAATATACACCTGCGATGTAACTGCCTTGAAATGTAGGCCCTGAAAATTTTTCTTCAAAATTAGCACGTTGTCCCATGGCGCCATTGCCTATGCTGAATAAACTTTCTGATGCTTTAATTGTATCTGTATTAAAGCCTTTTTCTATAATTGACCACTCATTGGGTATGATGTAATCTAAATTCATTTAATTAGTATCGTTTATTGTGTAATTTTTATACACTATTTTATTTTGATATTAGTGAATCAATAAATGCATTGGAGATTTCTGTAAAGTCGTTAAATACATGCTTGGCATGTCCTAAAATAGCAGAATTTCCTATACCAATCGAAACCATATTTGCAGCATTAGCCGCCTTTACTCCTGCAACTGAATCCTCAAAAACAACACAATCTTCTGGATTAACATTTAAGAGCTTTGCAGCAATTATAAAAACTTCTGGATCTGGTTTGGCTTTACTCACATCATTACCATCAACTATGGCATTAAAGTGATGTTTTAAATTAACACGCTCTAAAATTGCACGTGCATTTTTACTAGCCGAACCTAAAGCAATGGATTGCTCTAAACCCTTTAATGTGTTAAGCACCCTTGGTACATCTGGTAATATTTCTTGCGTATCCATTGCAGAAATATACTGTAAATAGTCGTTATTTTTAGCTTCCATTAGCTCAGAAAACTGAGTTTGGGAAATGGTTTTATTTCCCCAAGACAATATCTTTTCTAAGGATCTCACCCTACTTACACCTTTAAGTTGTTCATTTTCGTGCTCGGTAAAATCTATACCTAATTGATTTGCTAGTTTTTTCCACGCCAAAAAGTGGTACTTAGCTGTGTCTACGATAACACCATCTAAATCGAATATAAATCCTTTTGTTTTCATGTAAAATCTGGGTTATTGAAATCTAAAATACAGATTGTATTTAGTACTGCTAAGCTAATAGGATTTATTAATTCTTCAAAACATATCATAGAATTTTAAAGACACTGCATTCATCCTTTATTTTAATTAATTTTAACTATGAAAACAATCCTAAAGTATCTTATAATTGTAATGCTTTTAAATTCCTATAGCTGTCTTACGGCTCAAAACTTAAAACAGCACCAATGGAAACATAGGGTGGTATTGATTTTTTCTAAGACGTCTGAGTCTACCAACTTTAAAAAGCAATCTCAGATTTTTAGTAATACTACCAAAGGCTTTAGAGACAGAAAGCTAATTGTTTATGAAGTTTTACCTAAAATGTATAGAATTAAAACTAAAAAATATGAATGGAAAACATCAGAGCATTTATACAAAAACTATAATAACGACGCTTTTAATTTTAAGGTTGTTTTGATAGGTGTAGATGGCACTATTAAATTTGAAAGTTTTGAGGTAGTATCAATTTTGACCCTATTTAATAAGATAGATAAAATGTCAATGCGTCAATCTGAGATGAAAAACAAAAACTAAAATGAACAAAAAAAGCTTCAGTATTAAACTGAAGCTCTCGAATTGTACAGGCGGCGAGACTCGAACTCGCACACCTCGCGGCACTAGATCCTAAGTCTAGCGTGTCTACCAATTCCACCACGCCTGCAAAAGGTTTGCAAATATAAACAATACTTTATAATTTCAAACAGCAATTAATCAAAGAATTATTAGGCTTACTTTTTCTTACTTTTGTTAGAAATCAGAACTTATTATGCAAAATATAAATATATATATCCAACAACACAAGCAACGCTTTATAGATGAGCTTATTGCACTTTTAAAGATTCCATCCATTAGTGCAGATTCTGCCTATAAAGCTGACGTATTAAAAACGGCTGATGCTATAAAAACAAGTTTAGAGACTGCCGGCTGCGATTATGTAGAAGTTTGTGAGACTGATGGTTATCCCATTGTTTATTCAGAAAAAATAATAGATAAAAACTTACCTACTGTTTTAGTTTACGGCCACTACGACGTACAACCACCAGACCCTTTAGATTTATGGAACTCACCACCTTTTGAGCCCGTAGTTCAGGCGACAGAGAAGCACCCTGATGGTGCCATATTTGCCAGAGGAGCTTGTGACGATAAGGGCCAAATGTACATGCACGTAAAAGCTTTAGAGTACATGACCAAGAACAACGAATTACCCTGCAACGTTAAATTTATGATTGAAGGTGAAGAAGAGGTAGGTAGTAAAAATTTGGGCGTTTTTGTCGCTAATAATAGAGAAAAACTAGAGAATGATGTCATCCTCATTTCTGATACCGGAATGATTGCCAAAGATGTACCATCAATCACAACAGGGCTTAGAGGTCTTAGTTATGTTGAAGTCGAAGTCACAGGGCCAAATAGAGATTTACACTCTGGTTTATATGGTGGAGCCGTTGCCAATCCAATAAATGTATTAACTAAAATGATTGCATCGCTTCATGATGAAAATAAACATATTACCATACCAGGTTTTTATGATAAGGTTGAAAATTTGTCTGATGCAGAACGTGCCGAAATGGCCAAAGCACCTTTCTCATTAGAAGCCTATAAAAAAGCTTTGGATATTGATGCCGTTTATGGTGAAGAAGGCTATACTACTAATGAGCGTAATTCTATTCGGCCAACCTTAGATGTCAATGGTATTTGGGGAGGCTATACTGGTGAAGGTGCAAAAACTGTGATTGCCAGTAAAGCCTATGCCAAAATTTCTATGCGATTAGTGCCCAACCAAGATTGGGAAGAGATCACCGAATTATTTAAATCACATTTTGAAAGTATAGCTCCAGCAGGAGTGAAGGTAAAAGTAACACCACACCATGGTGGTCAAGGCTATGTAACACCAATTGATAGTATTGGATATAAAGCGGCTTCAAAAGCTTATAAACAAACCTTTGGCAAAACGCCAATTCCGCAGCGCAGTGGTGGCAGCATTCCTATAGTATCACTTTTTGAAAAGGAACTAAAAAGTAAAACCATTTTAATGGGCTTTGGTTTAGATAGCGATGCTATTCACTCACCAAATGAGCATTTTGGGATTTGGAATTATTTGAAAGGTATAGAAACCATTCCTTATTTCTATAAATATTTTACGGAATTGAAGACATAGAGTTGTTGTCAATATTTCCTAAAGCCTTAGGAGGCTATAGTCTAATACAATTTACAAACTTAGTAATTGAGATTCTGAAATAAATTCAGAATGACAACGGTTTAGATGATACTAATTTTTATACTCTACACTTGTAGAATTAAAATTATTACTCTACATTTGTAGAGTTAATTCTAAATATGTAAAGTATGGAACTTTCTAAAACCGAAGAACAATTAATGCAATACCTCTGGAAGCTTGAAAAAGCCTTTATGAAGGATTTGCTTGATAGTTACCCAGAACCAAAGCCTGCAACCACTACTGTAGCCACCTTACTTAAACGTATGATCGGTAAAGGCTTCGTAGATTATAAAACGTATGGTAAGTTGCGCGAATATTTCCCCTTGGTAAAGAAAGAAGACTACTTTTCTAAACACGTTAATGGATTAATTAAAACATTTTTTAACGATAGTGCGTCTCAGTTTGCTTCGTTCTTTACACGTAAAACAGATTTAACAAAAGAAGAACTAGAGGAATTAAAATCCATCATAGACAAAGAACTAAAAAATAAGTGATTATGGAAACGTATCTATTAAAATTTTCGGCTTGTTTACTTATTTTTTTGTTGGTTTATGTATTGCTTTTAGAGCGTCAAAACATGCACAGATTTAAACGTTTGTATCTATTAGGAGCTTTTGCAATTGCACTCATTATTCCAGTACTCACAATAACACATTATATAGAACCTGTAATACAAGATTTTGAAATTACGTCTGATTATGCTCCTATCGATACACCCTACATAGAAACGCCAAAAGATAAAAACACGTCTGTAAGCTTAGAAACTGTTTTGTGGTCTATTTATGGTATAGGTGTCCTACTGTTTAGTATTCGTTTTGTTTTTAATCTCATCAACTTATATCGAAAAATATCTCATAGTGAAAGGATGTATAATCGCTCTTTCATTTATGTATTGCTCAAGGACTATCGCATTCCACATTCATTCTTCAGATACATTTTTTTGAACAAACAGAAATTTGAAAATAAGGATATCCCAAGGGAAGTCTTACTCCACGAGGAAACCCATGCAAAACAACTGCACAGTTTAGACATTATCATTTTAGAACTTTTACAAATCCTATTTTGGTTTCATCCTTTGGTTTATATCCTAAAGCATCATGTAAAATTAAATCACGAATTTTTAGCCGACGAAGCAGTTTTAAATAACTGTTCGGACACTATAACCTATCAACAGATATTATTACAATTTTCATCAAACACTCAAGAGTATCAATTATCGAGTGCCATCAATTATTCATCAATTAAAAAACGATTTACAGTTATGAAAACACAAACCTCAAAAACCAGAATTTGGTTTAGTAGCCTATTGCTACTACCTGTATGTGCTATACTATTTTACAGCTTTGCTGAAAGAGAATATGTGCAGAAAGAAAACACAAAACTTAATCAAGCGATCGCAGAAGAGTTAGAAAAGGCAGAAAAATTAAATGTAACGTACATTAACGAAAATTCAGATAAGTTACTGGGAATATGGTATAATAAAGAAAAGAACATCACTTTACAATTCCATTTACAAAATGGCGGCTTGCTATGCGATGTAAAAGAAGCGGACAACACGCATGTGAGATATCACCCTAAAACAAACGATACGGGATGGTGGTTTACTTACAAAAACCAGCCGCTTAGTTTTAAAATAGACAATAAAACACTCAAAGATTCACGTGGATTAACTTACATAAAAACTAGTAACATAGCTACATCACAACATTTAAAAATTGACATTGATGAAGCTGGTATTCTAAAAATAAACAACCAAATAACTTCCTATAATGATTTTGAAGTAAGCGTTAAAAAGATTAAAAGAGATTTAAGCCCAAAAGAAATAAAAAAACTCATTACAGTTGAGCTGTTTAGTAAATTAAAACAGCACGAGCGTCTGCTTAAAAAAATAACTGACCAACTGCTTTTTAATGGTATTGACAATATAAGAGTTTATAAATTCTATGATCCTTATGCTGAAAAAGAACCTAAAAAAACAGCTTCAAAAGAAGAGGTTGAAGCATACAATACTTGGGCAAAAGACATTAATGATAAAAATAAAGCAGCAAAAGCCAATAAAAATAATGAGTATGCCATTATAAAACTAAAAGAACTGAATTACCATAAGGCTATTTATGATAGAATGACGGATACTCAACGTGAAAATGCACAGCAGTTTCCTGATGCACCACCTCCGATAAAGCCTCATCCTGGATACGGTAAAAAAGAGAAAGGTGGGCCAAATGTTGGTATAATTTCACATTCATCAATAATTAACCCAGTAAAAATTATTGTAAAAGCAGATAATTCCCTAGTGCTAAATGGACAATCAATAGATAATGAAGAGCTTGAAAGTCAAGTAAAAAAAATCAATATACATTTAAATAGCATAGACCATCGCGATTATGTAATGGCATCATTTATTGTAGAAAAAAATACAAGTAGAGACTATGCGAAAACACTACAAAAAAGATTGCAAAAAGTTAATATATGGTCAAGTTGTATGTCTTACAATGAGAACAAAGCCAAAATAAATGACACCAAAAAATTAAATGGGTTTTATGATGGTTTAACCCTTAATGAAGCTAAAGCTAAACAACAGGAGGTTTTTGATTCACCAGTAGATATAGATAAAAAAATCGATAGCATTAACAACTCAAGTAGTCCATGGAAAATAAGTGTTGGCACAGCATCTGTTGAATATATTAATGATAAAGGAAAAAGTACCGGAAAAATTAATTTAACATCGAAAAACACAATACAAACAAAGGAACTCCCAAAGATTTACATTAACAATAAGGTACTAGAAAATCCATTGATTTCATTAACAAAAGAGGAAGTAAAAAAGTTAAAGATTACATTGTCCAAAGGAAAGATTATAAGTTTTAGGTTTAAGATTACTGGTGTAAGAACAGAGATTATTGAAGGTAATACAATTACTAAAACCTCCTTAAAAAATCTTGAAACTACGAGAACAGGCGACGATATTTCACTATTTGATATCACAGACGGAAATGGCTCAAAACTTCCGCCTATAGTGATTGAATTAAAAGAATAAACAATTTTACTGGTTATTTGGTTATCAAAAACCTATCAGGTTCTACAACCTTGGCTAAAGCTGTGGTCAATGTAGAAAAACCTGAAAGGTTTTTCTTTTTACATCAAAACTGTAACAAATCACCTCTTTTAGCGTTCTAATAGCTATTAACAAGAGTCTTGTCTTTCTGAACTGTCACACTAAGCGCAGTCGAAATGTTGTTTCAGAATCTATACCATCATTTTTTTAGATGCTGAAACTCCCGACGCTTCGGGACAGCATGACAGCAGACTTTAATAACTCATCAATCATGCTCAAACAATTCTTTATCCTCTGCTCGGGAGCCGACACAGATATTCTTAACGATTGCTCCATCGGAGAACAAAATAAATATGCAGGTATTGGTGCTACGGTTTTCTTTACCGCTTTAATGGCAACTATAGCCTCTAGCTATGCGCTTTATACAGTTTTTGACAATCTTTATGCCTCAGTCTTTTTTGGAGTTGTTTGGGGCTTACTCATTTTTAATTTAGACCGTTATATTGTCTCTACGATTAGAAAACGAGATCATATTCTTAACGAAATCCTGCAAGCCACACCAAGAATTTTCTTAGCAGTTATTATTGCTGTGGTAATTTCTAAACCTTTAGAGCTCAAGATTTTTGAAAAAGAAATCAATCAGGTGTTATTAGAGCAAAAGAATGAACTGACTTTGGCCAATCAAAATCAGATAGCCGAGCAGTTTAATCCTAAAATTGTCGATTTAGAGACTCAAATCCAAGGGTTACAAGCTCAAATCGACACCAAAGAAACTGAAGTGAATGCGCTTTATAGCACCTACATTACTGAGGCCGAAGGCACTACAGGCACACTGAAGCTAGGAAAAGGACCTGTTTACAAAGAAAAGCGCGAAAAGCACGATGCAGCGTTGGCAGAATTACAGCAACTAAAAACAGATAATAAGGCAAAAATAACAGCTTTAGAGAATGAAATCTCTACGACTCAAGGAGATTACAAAGCTAACGTGGCAGAATCGCAACCCGTCATTGATAATTTTGATGGGCTCATGGCACGTATCACTGCTCTGGGTAAGCTACCATGGCTGCCATCCTTCTTTATTTTCCTTTTGTTTTTAGCCATTGAAACCTCACCTATAATCGCCAAATTAATGTCGCCAAAAGGCGAGTTCGACTATAAATTACAAGATCAAGAGACCGTAATAAAAAGTTGGACTGCGCAACAAGTAGCTGAACGCCAACTTTTAGTAAAAACGGATAACGCCATTAACAATAAAGTCTATACAGAAATTGCCGATGAAGAGGAGGTGATGAACTACAAACGCAAAAAAGCGCGTGAGTTGATGCAACACCAAGCAGATGCTTTTTTAAAGAAGCAGAAAAGCGTATTATAACACCCCTTAAGTTCCCTCAATGGGACATTCCAATCAACAAACATTCGAACAATTGTCCACTTGAGGGGACTTTAGTGGTGTGTTTTCCCGAATAAGTAATTATCTTTAGGAAACTAAAACCTAATCGAAATGAAACTCTTATTCAAACTTATAATGCTAATCGTATTCACTAGCTGTATTTCTGTCAAAGCTGATGATACCGCCAACAACTCTAATTTTGACACAGATAAAAATAGTGCAGAGGCAGGTATTAGATTGGTTTTAGAACAACAAGAAAAAGCATGGAACAACCATGATTTGGAAGGGTTTATGGAAGGCTATTGGAAAAGTGAAGACCTAAAATTCTATGGCTCAAATGGTTTAACACGAGGCTGGGATAATACTTTAGCGCGTTACAAAAAAAACTACCCTACAAAAGCTGAAAGTGGAACGTTAAATTTTGTTATTAATGATATTTCAAAAATTGAGGGAGATAATTATTGGGTTATGGGAGAATACCATTTAAAGCGTGGCGTTGGAGACGCTGATGGCATCTTTATAATTATTTTTAAAAAAATAAATGGTGAATGGAAAATCGTTGCGGATATGTCCTGTTAAATTTGAAGTTGAAGACGAAGCTGAATTCGAATATAAAAGTTAGGACGAGATTTCTCGTCGCTCAGTCCTCACTCTTTTTAACTGACACTGGCACTTTTGAAATCTAGAAACTTAAAACAAAAAAGTGTTTTCAAGAGTACTCATCCGCCAAGAAGAACACTAGTTGAAAACACTTTTAAATATAGGTTATGATACTATGAGTATTATGCAGCTACAATATTTGGTATACTAGCAGTACTTACCTCTGGTTCTTCTGTTTTAAAATGATCATATAATTCCTTACAACCAAAGCCAATGATAGATAATCGTTTAGATTTTATAATTGATTCATTATGCAATTTAGCCAAAGCCATTACTCCATCTCTATCAATACTATCAATACTTTCAATGTCCAACAAGATATCATCTAGTTTGTCAAAAATATTAGCAAAATAAGAGTCGAATGTTTTAAGGTTTAACTTGTTTAAAGTGCCTTTAATCTGAAAACGGTTGTTGTAATTGGTAATTTGTAAATCCATAATAAAATACTGTTAAATCGTTAATAATAATTTGGGCTATTAATCTGTAAATTTGGTGCTAATTAATCATGAGGGCACCTCTAATATCTTACTATTATTTAACGGTATCTTAGAAAATCGATAAATTGCAAATTAGACAAGTTTATTTGAAATTTCGTGTTTATTTTTTCGATAAACAACACGTTTTCTGATAGATAAAATGTAGGAAAATTAACAGGAAAACAATTAAAACTTAAGCCTAATTAGATGTAGAATTAAGACCTACAGGCTTGTATACAATTTTAGTAGAGACTGGGTATTTTTCTAATAGGGTTTTAGGTCGGATAGGACGTTTTTCAAAACCACCTCCACAATTTGGGCAAATATGTTGCAAAAGAGCAACACAGTTTTTGCAAAAGGTACACTCAAACGTGCAAATCATAGCATCATTAGAATCATAAGGTAAATCCGTATTACAATTTTCGCAAGTTGGTCTAATCTCTAGCATGACTTATTATATCTTCTTCACGTACGCTGTAATTATTACAATTCTTGTAGGTCCAACTTTACCTTCAATATAAGTTTCATTCTCATGATCTAATCTTATATTTCTAACGGCAGTACCTTGCTTAGCAATTATACTAGACCCTTTAACCTTTAGGTCTTTAATTAATACTACAGCATCTCCATGCTCTAGTACAACACCATTAACATCTCTATGAACCAATTTATTCTCTTCAGCTTCACCATCACCAGATGCTTTTGCGAGTTCTAAAACTTCATCCTCCAAATACAGCATATCTAATAAATCTTGTGTCCAATCTGCCTGAACTCTATTGAGCATTCTCCATGCCATGATTTTTACGGCATCATACTCACTCCACATACTGTCATTAAGACATCTCCAATGATTAGCATCAATCTTATCAGAATCATTGAACTGTTCTTTACAAACATTACAGGAATATAATCTCGTTTTTAAGCCATCTTCTTTCACATCTGGCACATTGTATGCTGATAGATTTTCTATGTTGCCACAAAGCTCACACTGTGAGTTACTGCGTTGTTGTAATTGTTTTTCTAAAGACATGGAAGCGGTTTAAGACAAATTTATGCTTATTTCAATGTTTCCCTTAATTTCTTAGGAAGTTTATGAACAATCATATTATACGAATGATCTATAAGCTCAAAAATTAATTTAACTGGTAATTCGCCAGTATGAAAGTAGGCACTGTTCCATTGCTGCTTATGCATGTGGTAAGCTGGTTTAATACTCTCGTATTCTGCTCTAAGCTCTTGCGCATACTCAGGATCGCATTTTAGATTTATAAAACCTTCTCCGTTTTCCCAATTAGATAAGGAGGCTAAAGCAAACATTTTATTACAAACTTTAAAGACTAGCACATCATCGTCAAAAGGAAAGTGTTCTGTGACTTCCTTTTTACTCATGCAATAATTTCTATAGTCTTCTATGTTCATAGTATTTCCCACGGAAGTGGGAATCTTATATTATTAAATAACTTATTGTTGTATCCTTAAGATTGCCGCGTCTTGTCGTCCTTGCAATGACAGCATACTACTCCAACAATTTTTTGTCTTCACCAGACTCAATTTTTAAGGCCGAATAATCTAAGGTCCAGCCAATGGTTTCTACCAAATTCTCAATAAGCTGAATCGCTTCTAAAGCTTCGTGCTTTGCTACATTATACAAACCGCTCTCAGGTACTTTATCCATAATATGAGCTTTGGCCTTAGTATGTAATTCTGTTAGATCCGAAGCTTCAAACTTATTAAACATGCCATCTTGTTTATCGTAATAATTAATATTACTCTCAATAGACAAGACTTCTGGCTGTGGAAAATGAGACAAAACAACAGTTTTAGATTTTGGATGCGAATTCATTTTCACTTTGCTTAAATCGAACCCAACATATGCTTTAGCATTAATAACAACTAAGGCTTTCTTTTTACTAGAAATTAGCTTTAAAAACTTTTCTTTTACATCTTCGTAGTGATAGATTTCTGCAAAATCACCTTCTACCGTTATAAATTTACAAACGCGTTTTATTTTATCGAGAAGAATAATAGATTGCTCGTTAGTTTTTTGTTTGCTTTTCCATTGTTTGTAAATAGTAACCAATCCTAAGGTTACCAGTATACTAATTATGATTATAAAAAATGTTTCCATAGGTATAAATAAGACACTAGATTAAACACTATTGTCACTTAACTTACGCTATAAGTTTATATAAAATTGGTTTACTTGGAGTGGCATCGTTTTCAAAAGGTGCAATTTGAAGGTTTAGCAAATAACAACCATCTTCAATCTTATTAGATACATAAATAAACTCCGTTATTGTGGCATCTTTGCGCAACTGGCCACGATAATTCCAAAATGCTTTATGGCCTTTTAATTCGCCACCATCTTCCTCTCTATCTACACTAGGTAAATCTACTAAAAGATGTTTAATGCCTTTTTTAACCAATAGCTTAATGGCATCTTCTAAGAAGTATGGCCAATTGGTATTTGAGTATTGCTTAGCCTTCTTTTCATTAGTATTAGGTATTGTCCTTATCACCACAGCATCTCGCTTTTTGTTTCCTAAAGCAAATTGTAATTGTTTGGCAGATATTACGGAATCCTCTCCTAACTTTTCTGGTGCTACAGTTACCAACTCAGCTAAAAAGAAAAACTGTTTTAAATTTTTATTTATAGAATGAACTGTCTCTGTAATATGACCTGCCGTTTCGGTATGTGTGCCGTGCGCATGTGGATTAAACGTTATGGTATTAAAATTAACAGACGCACCTTTTGCGACGCTAATGAGCTCTCCATCAAAAACTTCGGGCTCAATTTTTGGCGCTCCAATATACCAGGCATTTACATTGTTATTACTTCCTTTTATGGGAATTGAAATATCTAGTGGCTTTGATAAATCTACTTTTAACTTTCTAGAATTATTGTATTGTATGGTTGCTATCATTTATGCTGAACTTTTTTCAGTAACTTTTAAATTTTCTTTTTTATAAAACATCTCTAAAGTCCCTCTTCGACATACTCACTACATCGCATCAAAGGGAAAGTATAATGTAATATTAACTTAAGCTAAGTTGAGCATAAAAAGCTCAGAGGCTATGCCATCACTTAAAAATTGTCCTTTTTTAGTCACTCTTAAATATTCACCATCAATATACAATAAATGCTGATTTATAAAAACAGTAGCTTGCTCAATTAGGTAGTCTTTATAATTTATGCCAAACTCTTTTTCAACTTTAGTTAAAGATACTCCCCAAATAGTGCGCAAACCAGTCATTATATACTCGTTATAGCGATCTGTTTTAGTTAAGGTTTCTAGTTCTATTGGCAATTGGTTGTTTTGAAGCGCCTTTATGTATTTAGAATTATTTCTCACATTCCAACCGCGTTGCTTGCCATTAAAAGAATGTGCAGAAGGCCCAATACCTATATAAGATTTACCTTGCCAATAGGCTGAATTATTCTTGCTGAAAAAACCTTTTTTACCAAAATTAGATAGCTCATAGTGAACGAATCCTGCATCTTCTAATCGTTCTTTTAAAATATGAAATTGCTCATGGGCTTGTTCATCATCAACATCTTCAATAATACCTTTCTCAATAAAAGATGCTAAGGCTGTTTTTGGTTCTACCGTAAGTGCGTAACTAGATATGTGAGGTATGCCAAAACTTAAGGCTATCTCAATGTTTTTAACCCATTGTTCATTAGAGACTCCAGGAATTCCATAAATTAAGTCTAATGAAATATTATCAAAGTAGCGAGTCGCCACAGACAGACATTCTTTTGCATCCTCTGCATTGTGAGCGCGATTCATTAACTTTAAATCGGTTTCAAAAAAGGATTGTATACCTATGCTTAATCTGTTTATTCCAATAGTTCTATAATGTTGGTAAAGACCTCTCGACTTCGCTTGAGGTGACCGTTGCGCTTCTATTAAGTCATCTGGATTAGCTTCTAAAGTTATTTCTAGATTATCGGTAACTTGAAAATTTTGATATACCGAATCAATCAAAAATTGTAATTCGTCAATCGTTAATAACGAAGGTGTACCACCACCAAAGTAGATGGTTTCTACTAAAGTATTTTCAAATTCTTTTTTTCTAAGCGCCAACTCATTAGCCAAAGCCCTAACTAATTCGTCCTTCTTTTTTAAGGACGTTGAGAAATGGAAATCGCAGTAATGACAAGCTTGTTTGCAGAATGGTATGTGTATGTATATGCCTCCAGCCCTTTCTAACTTCCCCAGAGGGGAAGAACTATTACTCAAACCCTTTACTGATTTTTCGTCCATTGTATTTATTTTCCCTTTTGGGGATTAAGGGGCTTTTCTATGCGTTTTTCATTCTGCTTTACAAATGCAGACCAACCAGAATAATTTTTACCAACCTCTACTCTACCTTGATTGTAAAAGTGACAAACAGCTGCTGCTAATCCGTCTGTAGAATCTAGGTTTTTTGGTAATTCTTTTAATTGTAATAAACTCTGCAACATTTTAGCGACCTGCTCTTTACTTGCGTTACCACTGCCAGTTATGGCCATTTTAATTTTCTTAGGCGAATACTCAGTAATTGGTACTTCGCGCGATAAACCTGCTGCCATAGCCACACCTTGAGCTCTACCCAATTTTAGCATACTTTGTACATTTTTACCAAAAAATGGAGCTTCTATAGCAATTTCGTCTGGGTGATAGGTATCAATAAGTTCCACAGTGCGTTCAAAAATGAGTTTTAATTTTAAGTAGTGATCATCGTACTTTTTTAGTTGTAATTCGTTCAACTGTAAAAAAGACATTTTTTTTCCAACAACTTTAATAAGCCCAAATCCCATAATGGTTGTTCCTGGGTCAATACCTAATATAATTTGTTCTTTACTCATCGTTTAATCGCAAAATTGACATCCACTTAAAGATACAGCTAACCCTAAAGTTACATTAAAAACACTTCCATTAAAAGCACCCAAACCGCTCAAAACTGGGTCGTAACTATCAAGACTTGTTAAGCCATATATATAAGCAGTATCAACATATACAGAAACCTTTTCACTTACCGCATAATGCAGCTCTAAGCCTCCTAAAAGATTTAAGTAGGATTGTTTATTATCACCTAAATTACCTAAGGGTTTTACGAACGATAGACCTAGACCAGCATGGAGAATAGTTCGAAATCTATTTGGTAAAAATCTTAAAATATCAGATGGGTCGTACACAAACTGAGCGTTAATGCGTGAGTAATTAATTTTAAACTCTGGTGACTCACTATCACTTTTAAAACGATTAAACCCATAATCTAGCTTTAACCCATATTCTTTTTTAAACATACGCTGAACTCCCAAGTTTACCGTTGGGAAATTAATAGGTTGTGCATAGGTACCCTCTACAAAACCATCTGTAGTAGGGTAGTTAACACCTAGCGCAAAAAGCGCTTTCCACTTGCTACTGTCTTTAAATTGGGCATAACTATTAAAGCCTATACAAATGATGCTAAAGGTTATAAAGTATTTTTTTAGATGGAGCTGCATGTTTTAGTTTTTGATGTAATTTGCACTATGCATTATGGTTTGCCCTACAAAACTAAACAATTCTTCTTTGTACTTATTAAGCTAAGTATTGTCGTTGGTGCTTTTTATTTTATATACACAAAAATCTCTGAAAACGACAATTTAGAGTTCAGCACATTTGTTGATTTTTTAAGAGAAAATAATACTTTTTCATTCAAAAACATCCTTTTTTTGGTCATTTTAAGTGGTTTTAACTGGTTTTTTGAAATTCTAAAATGGGAAAAATTAGTAGGTACCATTAAAAAAATAACATTTAAAAATGCGATGGAACAAAGTTTAGCCGGCCTCACAACATCTTTAATAACACCCAATCGCATTGGCGATTATGGTGCTAAAGCGGTTTACTATCCAAAACCATTTAGAAAGCGTATAGTTCTTTTAAATTTATTAAGCAATATGGCACAAATGACTATAACCGTAATTTTAGGATGTATTGGTTTTATTGTATTTGTTAATCAGCATCCCATTGAGATTGATTATTATAAAATCTCACGTTTTGGTTTACTGCTGATTATTATTGGGATTTTTACCATTTTTGGGATAAAGTATAAGCCTTTGATTATTAAAGGGTATTCTCTGCAACGTATTATAAATTACATAAAAGAGATGCCTACTAAAACACATATTTTAAATCTTTTTCTATCTTTTTTACGGTATCTTATTTTTTCATTTCAATTTTACTATTTACTGACCACATTTGGTGTTTTTATAGGTTATAGTACTGCTATGGTAGTTATTACCAGTATGTATTTATTAGCATCTATAGTGCCTTCAATTTCAATATTTGATGTGGTTATAAAAGGTAGTATTGCGGTCTATTTATTTGACTTTTTAGCGGTTAATGAACTAACAATTTTATCTATAATAGCCGTTATGTGGATACTTAATTTTGCTATTCCGAGTGGCCTTGGAAGTTACTATGTTCTAAATTTTAAATTCCCTAAAACGCAAGCAGAATGATATATATTTTAATTGGTATTATACTGTTGTATTTGTTTGTAATTGGAAGCCTAGTGTATGGTTTTAGTACTATTGATGATTTTAAACTCAGGGATTTAGAATCTAAAACTAAATTTACAGTGGTTATCCCTTTTAGGAATGAAGCTGCCCATCTTAGAGCGCTAATAAGTTCATTATTTAGATTAAATTACCCAAAATCTTTATTTGAAATCATTTTAATTGATGATGATTCTTCTGATAATTCTGTCGAAATCATTAAAAAGTTTATTGGTGAAAAATCTTCAAAATCGAACACTACTAGTAATGACCGTATAAAGCTTATTAAAACTATGAGAACAACTAAGGCGCCAAAAAAAGATGCCATTACATCAGCCATAGCCATTGCAAAAAACGATTGGATCATTACCACTGACGCAGATTGTATTTTACCTAAATACTGGCTCAATGCTTTTGATGAATTTATACAAACACAACACCCAAACTGTATTGTTGCACCTGTAAGCTACACTACAGGCTCTTCATTTTTAAACCGTTTTCAAAACCTTGATTTTCTCAGCCTGCAAGCTGCTACTATTGGTGGCTTTGGGTTAAAGCTTCCTTTTTTATGTAATGGTGCCAATTTTGGATATAAAACATCTCTTTTTAAAACACTTAACGGATTTAAAGGCAATGACACTATAGCTAGTGGTGATGATATTTTTTTACTAGAAAAACTTAAGCAATACGATGCTAAAAAAGTCAACTACCTAAAATGTAAAGAAGCCGTCGTTTATACCAGCCCTGCTCCCAATTTTGAAGCTTTAATACAACAACGCATACGATGGGCTTCTAAAACGAATAAGCAACCAAATTATATTAGTAAGTGCATTGGACTCATCATTTTTTTAGGAAATTTAACCTGTATCGTAGCGCCTTTCTTAGGTTTATTTAAATTATTAGAAGGCAGAACACTTTTAGCACTATTGGTCATTAAAGTGAGTATTGATTTTTTACTTGTATTTAAAATTACAAGATTTTTTAACAAAGAGCACTTGTTGTTATCCTACTTAGGATCTGCCATAGTTTACCCTTTATTTTGCGTTTATATTGTATTGGTTTCCGCTTTTAATCCCTACGATTGGAAAGGTAGAACTTTCAATACCTAATTCATTTTGAATATTTTTGGTAGCTTTACCATTATTGAACCCCAAAACAACATAAATAACATTACTTAAAATGAAAAAAATCCTCGTATTATTCGCCTGCCTTGGTATAGGCTTTACTGCAATTAGCCAAGAACATTATACTATTAACGGAGATACTCTAGCGCTTAAAACAGAAGTTGATGGAAAATTAGACCTACTTTGGAATACTTTTGATGGCAACTACCGCTATTTTGTAAAATCTAATGATAACAGCATTACTGAACTAAAAAACACTAAGGATACCAATAACAAATATTTAGAAGAGTATAAAAGTGTATTATCCAATTTAACTGGCCAAAACACGGATGACTTAAAACTAACGCTCTACAGTTTAAAAAGCTTTATTAATAGGTACAATGCCTCTGTTGACCCTAATTATACGTATGAATCTACCGAGCAAAGTTTAGGTTTTAGACTAGGTTTTTGGGGCGGTGTAACAAATAATCCTTTTGTTAGTAATCCTGAAAATAAAAAGTTACCAATGTTAGGTTTAGAGCTCGAAGTTTTTGAAGCTAATGCCCTACCAAGACATTCAGGTTTTTTACAAGGAAGGCATGCGTTTAGCAGTGATGATTTTCAATATAGTACCACAGAATTTTCATTAGGTTACCGTTATCGTATTATTAATAAATCCACCTTTTCTATTTATGGCCAGGTTAAATTAGCAACATTAAATATCTCAAATGTCACGCTTTTAGACACTAATAATATGCAAAAGGACTTTAATGAAACAGCGTTTGATGTACCTCTAATTTTTGGTATTGGCTCAGATATTAAAGTTGGTGACAATAGTTACCTTACACTTATTTATGGAGAATTGTTTGCCGTACTCTTAGATAACCAAGGTAACTTTTCTGCCGACATTGCCATTGGGTATAAATTTAATCTGTAATAATGAGCTTACGGAATTTTAAAACCTCAAACCCTGTTTTTAATGGTTATTTTTGGGACAATGGTAGTACATCTACCAAAACAATGTCTGTTGCTGGCATTTGTCTAAAATCTATCCTTGGTATTTTAGTGATTGCTGGTATTACCGCTTATTTATGGAAACTGAACGAAAATGGCACACCCATGCACTGGTTTACCTTAGGTGGTATGTTAGGATCTATAGTAATTAGTATTATAATTTCGGTGCGGCATCAATGGGCACCATTTTTAGTACCACTTTATATTATAGCCAAAGGCTTTTTTTTGGGTGGGTTTTCGTCCTACGCACATCGTAACTTCCCTGAACTGCCATACCAAGCTATTGGAGTCACCATTGTTACCTTTTTTGTAATGTTATTGCTTTATCAATTAAGAATTATAAGAGTAACTAAAAAATTAAGAAGTGTAATTATAACGGCTACTATAAGTATTATGGTGGTTTATTTAATGTCTTGGATTCTTAACTTTTTTGGCATTAAAACCTATATATGGGGAACCTCTTGGTTTGCGATTGGTTTTAACGTTTTAGCAGCTATTGTAGCATCCTTTGCACTTTTATTAGATTTTGACTACATAGAACGTTATAAAAATAGAGCACCCAAAGCTAAAGAATGGTTAGCCACTTGGGGACTTTTAGCGACTTTGATTTGGTTATATGTTGAAGTTTTACGATTAATGCAGAAACTGGCGATACGGTTTTAAGTTCCTCGCAGAGACGTAGAGTCATATCTGAAATTTCCACAAATTAAGTTTTAGTTACCAATATACCTACAAGGTTTTGAAAACCTTGCAGGAAAGCCTAATCAATCTTTACAATTACAGGTAACTCAAAAGCTGTAGTGACTTGTTGCCCTCTTTTAATAGCAGGATATATTTTGGAAATATCCTTCAGGCTTTGGCGTAATAAACTATCAATTTCTGGAATTTGAAATTTTGTCTCTTCTTTAACTGAAATCGATGCAATGCTTAAACTACCTTTATTATCAATTATTATTTTCAGCCTAATAGTATCATTAACATTTTCAGATACTACGATGTTTTGATTCTCTAAATAATCATTAACACTGTTTAATAAGGTGGTTTGAAAACACAGCTTACTTGCTGATTTATCGGTAATAGAATTACAATTACTGAATGTTGGATAGGTGTCAACATCGTTCCAATTAAAGGTATTTAATTCTTCTTTAAGCAGATCTTCAGCATTTACTTTTTTCTTTTCAAAATAATCGCAGGAGGTAAAAAGAAGAATCAAAAAAAGAAAAGCAAATCGGTTCATTAGCACATTTTGATACGGAAATGTACGATTTTTTAAGAATTTAGTCTTTATCTGAGAATTTTTCTTGCTTAAGTTCTCCAAGTCTCTGTTCAGCAAATGGTCTAAATGGACTTTTTGTTCTCTTTTTAAGAAAATCTTGGTACATCTTAATTTTAGTATCTATATCGGCATAATATTCATCTTTAGTCCTTATTATAAAAAACTCAGACATCACATTTGACGAATCTTCTTTTAAAGATTTTTGGAACGCTTTTATAGCCTGTTTGTATTTTTTTTGACGATTTAACACCGTTCCCAATCGTTGATAGTCATCAGACAACGAAACATCTCTTAACTTTAATGATTTTGACATGTACTCCTCAGCTTTTTCAAAATTGCTCAGACGTTGGTAATATGTGCCAATTACAAACATAGCATTAGCATCATTAGGACTGTATTTTAAAGCTTTTCTTCTATGTCTAATCGCATCTTCATAATCCGAATTCTGCGCATAACTTAAGCTCAACTTTTCATGAATAAATTCTGACTCCTCACCTAAGTCTATCAATTTATTAAACCAAACCACCGCGTGTGTGTAGTATTCTTGGTAATAATAGGCCTGTGCTTTTAAGCTTATAAGTTCAATTTGCTCTGAATTAGTTTGAAGACCTTTGTCTATTAAGGTATTTGCTTGTTTAAACCTTCGCTTATAAATATGCCGTTTCGCAATTTTAATAATTGCTTTTTGATGGTTGCCATCTAACCGATACGCCTTAATAAATTCACTTATGGCTAAAGTGTCCTTTTGTTTTTCTAATACAATACCCAATTCATAATGATAGTTTGGATTTAAACTGTCTATTTCTATGAGTTTTCTATATAAATTACCAGATTCTGTATAACGCTTGGTTTTGGTCAGGAGTTTTGCGTATTCATATTTAAAAAGTAAGTTATCAGGATTAGAAGCAATTGCATTCTCATAGTTTAAAGCCGCTTTATTATAATTACCAATGGCAATGTAAGCCTTTGCAATATTGTCATAGACTTCTGCTTTTTCGGCAACCAGATTGTAGGCCTCTATAGCTTTAGAATAATAACCGTTAGCAAAAAGTTGGTCTGCGTTTTGTTTTGAGTTTTGGGCTTTTACACTAATAACACAACATAAAAACACTGTAGAAAGCTTAAACATTAATGGTTTTATCATAACAATCAATCTTTACCTTTGCCTATAGTCTTAATTAAAACTTGTTTTAATGAATCTATCTGCCTATTTAACTGAATGATTACAAGATTCTTTTCAGTAGAAGATCTTAAGATACGGTCTCTTTGATTTTCTAGGGTTTTAATTTCTTTTTGAATATTTGGGCTTTTGTCTGCAACCTGAAATACAATTGGTAGACTAAAAGGCACTGTAATTAATTCTCCACGTTGTTCTCCTGGAGTAAATTTTGGTAATAAGGCTATGACACGCTTAGCCTCAACCTCTAAAATCTCACTCGGCCCTCTGGCGATTATGTCTTTAACTTTGCCCAAAGTATCAATCTTAAACTGAACAAATACGCGTTTTCTTCCTGGCGATAGATCTTTTGCTAGACCTGTATTGAAATTTTTATTGATGAACTTGGTTACAAAATCGTTAAAGCAGGACTTTCTTTTGGTATTATCCCTTTCATCTGAGCATTTTGGGGGTGTTGGTGCAACATCTACAACGCTGAAAGGAACTTCCTCTGTCTCAATATTAAAGTTGCCTTCCTTATTAACACATTCTGATAAAAGCACTTGTAACTCTTGTGGCGAAAATAGACGTATTAAACCATCATAATTTTCTTTAGTAATTTCTATATTATCAGATCCATCCTTAACAATTAATTTTTTATACAAGCGTCCGTAAAGTACATCGTTAACTTTTTCATAAGCATCTTTGTGTTCTTCTTCTGTAAGGTTATCTATATCTTTAGAAATAACTTGAAGTGTTCTATTATAATTGGAGTCTCTATAAAAACTTCTGGCCTCTTCTGATTTTAAATACTCTAGATGCGCCTCGTAACTTCTATTAAAATTTATCATTTCATCAAATTGCAAAGTTCGCAGTTGATTTTTTTTACCACTATTTTCAGAGTATTCTTTAAATTTTAGAGCGTGATATCTCGTAAAAGCAACATACTTTAAATATTCATCCTTAGTTGGTATATATTTTCTTTCTGTATAGTTATAAGTATTTCTCAATTCTATAAAACTTCCAGAGGCCTGAGATTTTTCAGCTATTTCACTGTAGTATTTTTTAATAATAGCTTCATCGCTAAGTTCTTGAGTTGCCAAAGCGTTTTCATTATTGTTTTTATCTTGAGCCTTAACCTCTAAAGAGGTATAAATAAGCATTCCAAATACCAACGGAATTAATAATGCATACTTGAGTAAATGCCATTGTTTTGATTTTGATTTTTGTAACATAACGATTCGTTTTTTAATTAATGATGATTTAAAAAATGTGTTAGTAAATGATATGTGGTTAACATCGAATATTTGATTGAGCAAACGCTCATAATACTCGGCTTTACCATTTTGTTTTACGGCTTTAGCATCGGCAATAAACTCGTGTAGTTCTTTTATCCTCATCTGGTAGATGTACACTAACGGGTTAAACCAAAACAGAATGCGTAAAAGTTCAAAACAGAGCAGATCTAAGCTATGCCACTGTTTTACGTGGACGAGCTCATGCTTGTAAATGGTGTTTCTTTCTGTAGTTGAAATTTTTTCTCCTAAAAAAATGGTACTGAAAAATGAAAAAGCAGCTGTGCTGTTTAATAAATTAACGATGAGTATGTTGCCCTTCCAACGTTTTGGGTTTTTATGCTTTAACCAATAAAGCCTAAACATTTTAAGCAAAAAGATGAAGCCAGCGACACCTATACCAGCACCTAAAATAATTTGCCAAAGTGGAATTTCTGGTTGTTCTAAGACAATACCTGCTTTTTCTGCTATGGATACATCGTAGTTTGAAGGTGCTTTGGTTCCGATAAACACTTCTGGCAACTGAATAACTAGATCTTTTGTTACCGTATTTTTAAGCTCAGGAAATTTAATAAATGGTAAAATAAACGATAAAACCGTTGTTATTAGAAGGTAAGCTCTATTGTAATTAAAGAAGGTCTCTTTTCTTAAAACGAAATCATAAACCAATAAAAACAAAGCCTGACATGTAACGATTTGTAGAATTGTATATAACATAACTAATTAATTCGTTGATATTTATTTTTTACTAATGGTCTCATTGAACCTTGTATATTATGTTCAATTTTAGTTTTAGAATAATAGATCTACTGCGGTTTGTTTTTATTAATTTCATTTAAAAGTGTCTCAATATCCTTTACATCCACATCATTTTTTTGAACAAAAAAGGATACCATACTTTTAAAAGAGCCTTGAAAATAATTATCTACCAGCTTATTAATCGATTGATTGCTATAGGATTCTTTAGCAACAACTGGAAAATAGAAGTGACCTTTGCCCTGTTTTTCATGATCCACAAAGCCTTTAGATTCTAAAATCCTCACAATTGTTGATACGGTGTTGTAGGCTGGTTTTGGTTCTGGTAAAACTTGGATAATGGTCTTTACATTGGCTTTTTTGAGCTGCCAAAGCGCTTGCATTATTTCCTCTTCTGCTTTAGTAAGTTGCTTCATATTCATTTCCCAACTCAATTGGGAATCTTGTTAAGTTAGACTTTCATTTTTCGATCTTATATAAAAACATTAAATATTACTAGCTTATATGTTAAGATCCTGAAACAAGTTCAGGATACGAAATATGATTATAAAATTTAATTACACTGCCAATATAACTAAAAAATTAGTTTAAACTAATTTTTTAGTTTAAACTGTAACTTTTGTTACTGTGCTGCGTCATATAATCGATCAGAAAAATTATTATGGAAATTGTATTAATTATTATTGCTTTAGCGTTGATGATACTTGGAATATTAGGAAGCTTTCTTCCTGTTATTCCCGGCCCACTTACAAGTTGGGCTGGGCTTTTGGTTTTAAATTTTACAGATGGTGTAGAACTAAGTCTTACCTTTTTGATTATTACACTGCTTTTTGCGCTGTTTATTTATGTGTTAGATTATATGATACCTGCGGTTGGAACCAAACGTTTTGGAGGAAGTAGAGCCGGAATTATTGGCACTACAATTGGATTAATTGCAGGATTGATAACTCCTATCCCCTATGGTATTATTATTGGGCCTTTTATTGGTGCATTTATTGGAGAAATGATTCATAGAAATGATATGGAAAAAGCTCTCAAAGCTGCTTTTGGTTCTTTTTTAGGATTTTTAGCTTCTACATTCTTAAAATTTATTGTGGCTATTATTTACTTAGGCTTTTTTATCTCAAAACTTACCGAACATAGTGCGTATTGATATAATAACGCACTTCGCTTTATCGCATAAAAAAACCCGGTTACAAAAATGTAACCAGGTTTAATTTTCTTGCTATTAACTCAACAATTACTTAAAAAGGATTAATTAATTCTTGTTGACTTGATGTAAATATATATAACATCTTTAAGTTTTTATTGCGGTAAAACCGCAGACTTCATGCGGAAAAACCATACTTTGCAGCAAACACAGTACTTTAGAGACTTTTTTAATAGGTGAAAATGTGCGTTTTTTTTGGTTTTTTTATAAATAACCTTTCTCTTTAGCTTCAATAAGTAAGGTTTCATCCTTTCCATCCTTAATTGAAAACAACAATTTTAATTGTTTTTTTCTTTTTTCTATAGCGCTGGTAGACAACGGAATATAATCTGATAGACTTTTTGTTTTTATACCTTGAGACAATAAATGCAAAATCTTTCTATTAACATCATCTACATATATTTGATTACGAATCGTTTTTTTTATGAAGTTGTTTACTGTACTACTGTAATACGGTGGAGACCTTAAAATCTGCTGAAAAGCATCGGCCAATTCCATTGACGTTAAATCACTTTTAATTAAAAATCCATCTGGATTTATTTCTTTAATAATATTATGGACTCTAAACGATTCATTAAACATAGTAAGAATAATGATTTTAGATTCTGGCATTACATTTTTGGCGAGTAAAGCCAAATCCTCACCAGAGGTAAAACTACCATCTTCTGATGGTGGTAAGCTAATGTCAAAAAAACACACATCGTAAGGTGTGTTTTTAGCTGCTCTATTAATCATGATCTGTGCTGTGTCACAGTTATTGGCTGTGTCTATAAGTAGTGTTTGATCATCATCTTTTGTGGACATTAAAACATTTTGGTAACCCTCAATTATTATTGGATGGTCATCTACCATTAAAATGTTGATATGTTTCATTTGTGACAACAAGTATTATTGACAGTGAAAAATTACTATAGCATAAATTCTATAAGCTATAGATCATTTTATATCGATTGGTTTATATAAGGAATCTCTACACTAACTTTTGTACCCTCACCAACCGCAGATGAAATTAAAATTTCACCATCTATATCGGCAACGCGAGACTTCATATTTTTAATACCTATTCCCTTTTTTTGCTTGGAGGTATCAAAGCCTTCTCCATCATCTATAATACTTAAGCAAATTACATTTTTTTCTAAAGAAATACTAATTTTAATAGCGTGAGCGTTAGCGTGCTTATAGATATTTTGTAATGATTCTTGCAGAACTCTATAGATATTAATTTTGGTTTTATTATTTATATTCTCCCAGATAATATCGTCTGTATAGTTAAACTCATATTCTAAATTATAGGCCTGTACTTGGCTATGAATAAGTTCTGATACGATGTCTATAAAACCAGATCCTGAAACAAAATCTGTATTTAACTCATGCGATATTTTCCTAATCTCGTTTTCTATGGTTTTTAGCTGAGCAATATAATTTGCTCTAGTCTCCATAGCTGTTTTACCTTCTTTAAAATTAATACTATCGAGGCTTAGGCGGGTACCAAATAGTCGACCAAGTACACCATCATGAAGCTCTTCGGATATCCGTTTTTTTTCTTTAGTTCTGGCTGCTTCAACCTTATCTTGCTGACTCAACATTAAATTATAAATGTCTTCGTTGGCCTTTTGCTGTACTTGTACTAGTTTTAATTTTCTATTTTTATCGCGCTGGGAGATAAACACATAAATTAAGATCGCAGTTAGTAATAAACTCATAGATAAAATAGCCAAGTATAGATTTTCTTTTGAGATTTGTTCGTTTTCGGCTTCGAGTTGGTCGGTTTCAAACTCTATTCTAGCGTATTTATTTCTTACATTTCGGGTCTCGATTAATAAACTATCCGTAAGTCTAATATGCTCTTTCAAATAAGATTTTGCTTTTTCTCCTTCAGTGTTTTCAGCTAATAATAAAAGTGCTTTCTGTTTTATTTCATTTGCAGAAACTTTAGATGATATTTTTAAAGCTTCATTTGCATATTTATTAACCGAATCCTTTTCTTTTATTGTATCATACAACTTTGAGAGACGCAAAGAAACATTCATTGTTAGCACTTCATCATCAAGCTTTGTAGTTAAAGTATATGCCTTCATAAATATATCATTTAACCTATCAAAATCATAACTTCCTGATTCTAATTTAGTGTCGGCTATATTGGTTAAAATGGTTGGATAAAAAGAAGGATCTTCATTACTATATTTAGACTTTAACGGCAACAAACTTTCATAAAGCTCAATAGCCTTATTAAAATTACCCATCTGTCTATATACAAATGCTTTATTATTTATAGAATAGACCTCATTAAGAAATCCATCATTTATTTTCTTTGCAAAAGAGTTAGATATTTCATAATATTCTAAGGCCTTGTTATAATTACCTGTTTCTCTAGATATTATACCCATCAAATTATATGCATTCCATAATTTATCAAGACGATTTTGGGTTTCTTTAAGTTGATTTAGAATAATAATAGATTTTACAGCAGCCTCCTCTGCACCAACGTAAATCTTTTCTATCTGCAAAATATCAGCAACATAGAGCAAAGCTGTAGCTTTATTTTCAGATATTTCATGTTTAGGATAATATTTTAGTGCCTTTGAGTAATAGTAATATGAACTATCATTTTGTTCATAAAATCTATAGACAGATCCAAGATTAGAAGTTGCGACTGTTACTGCAGAAGAATCTCTAAGTTTTAATGCCAATTTATAGTTTCTTCTGTTTAAATCCATGTAATTATCATAATTTTGAGACTCAAAATATAGTAATGACAAATTTCTATTAGCTTTTAAAATGATAGAATCTATGTTTGTTTTCTTTGCTAATTCAGAAGATTTTACAGCAAAATTAAATCTTTGGTTAAGATTATTTTTTTTGTCTTGCGATTTATAAATTAAGGCATTTATCGAATCCACAGACTTGCTTTGTGCAAATCCTGATGTCATCACAATAAATAATATAAGAGTTAAATACCTCAACAAACTAAAACACTTTACATCAAAAATAAGCTAAATTTTTACAATTTGAATTTTGTATAACAACAGAAGCTCTCGTTAAAAAACGAGAGCCAATTATAATTTTACTTAAAGTTAAAGTTAAGCCTGTGTTTCTAATTTCAATTTTTTCTTATCCACTGCCAAGAAGTCTTTTGGACTATAAGTTTTTATTGTTGATTCATTATCAACAATATCATTATCTGACTTTACACCAGATATAGTTAAAGTAGCAATGGCAACTAGAGCTAAAGTAATTTTAAGGGTCTTCATAAGTATCAATTTAGGGTTTATTAATA
The DNA here is from genome assembly GCF_937958655.1 of uncultured Winogradskyella sp. Lineage (GTDB taxonomy): Bacteria > Bacteroidota > Bacteroidia > Flavobacteriales > Flavobacteriaceae > Winogradskyella. Next base: position 80,890 of record NZ_CALGNH010000025.1, read on the forward strand.
GTCAATATAAAATAGTGTAACTCTAATAGTTACGCTGAGGGAAGGGAATGGATAATTAACTATTTTTAGGTCTTTACCTAAATGTATACATAAAATTAAACGAGGGATGTTTGCTAGATTATTAAACTAGCTCATTTTGAATTAATGGAATTTCTCTATGAGTATTTTGAGGGCTTATAAAGAGAGCACAAATATAGATTTATTTTTCTATTCTCCAAAAAAAACATAGCTAAAATGTGTAATTTATCGGATAAAATACATTTTACGTTTTAAGAATTCATCTTAATTACGGCAAAATGGGTCTAAAACAAAAAAGCATCCCAATTTTCTGATTAAAGAAAAAAGGAAAGCCTTTCATTGGTAAAACCAAAGTATCTCTGGTTTTCTACAATTCAGGTATTATCCTGAACTTAACACAACAGGGCAAAAATAACTCCCATTACAAACTTTTACAAACATTATATTCATTTTATTGTAATAAAGTCTGTGCGCTTTGCTATTCTAGGCTATTTTATGAGTCGTTCTCAATGTCTCCAAAACAATTAATAACCATAGATTTTATATTAAAAACAATTTAAACGTTGCCAATAGCAATACAATTGCTAAAAGGTAAGTTAAGGTTTTTAAACTAAACTTTTGGCTTCCGTAAAGCCCTCCTAGCGCTCCACCTAGCATTACTGCTGGTATAAAATATAAAACGTCATTAGGAATGCTACCACCATTTAATAGAAAGCCAATAATACCTGCCATTGAATTTACAAAAATAAACAACGCAGATACAGCAGCCGCTTCTTTAACAGTTCCCCAATAAAACATAATAATAATAGGGCTTAAAATTATACCTCCTCCAATACCAATCATACCAGACAATAAACCAATAATACCTCCAATAACTAAAGCTATGGTCATATTTACAGGTATCGTTTTCTTAGATGCACTCCCAAAGACATTGAGAATTCTTAGTATCGCAATAATTAAAAAAACACCAAGTATTTGCTTGTATAAATTTGCATTAACCGAAAAATAGCCTCCTAAAAATGCAGCAGGAATAGACGTTATCGCAAAAGGAAAAAACAGCCTTAATCTAAAATACGTGTTCTTTTTAAAAAACCAAAACGCAATACCAGAAACAAAAATGTTTAGCGTTAATGCCGTTGGTTTCATGGCTAAAACCGGAAACGAAAATAGTGCCATTAATGCCAAATAACCACTAGCACCTCCATGCCCAACACTAGCATAAATAAACGCAACAACAACAAGTATAATTATAAACAGGAGTAATACCTCTAAATGAAGAATAGCCATAAATTAGCGTTTTATACAGATGATCAGCTCACCGTTTTTAATAATCGCCTTATCCTTTTGTACTACTAAAAGTACCTTTAGCAATCCATAAGACTTTAGCATAGATAATACTTGAGCTAATGACATAGAAGCTTACTTAAGAGGCAGTATGTTTATAGATAATAATTCATCTTCCGCTAAAACATAATCTAATACTTTATCTATAGGTTTACAGGCCGCATTTAAAAGATGAAACTGCTTTTCTATTTGCTTTAAGGTCTGAGTACCAGAAACCGTTAAAAATATAAAACATTTTCCTTCAAATTTTTAATTGGAAACCATTGTAAAAATAGAACATCCTTTTCTACAAACATATTTATGTATGTATTTTTCCTTTAATAGATTTAAGATGGCTAACTTTAGTACCTCTCACTACTGCCAATATTTCAGAAAGGATAGATAAAGCTATTTCTTCTGGTGTTATAGATCCAATATGCAAACCAGCAGGACTAAATATAATGTCAAAAAAAGATTCAGAAATATCCGGAACAAAATGAACAAGTTCGTTCTGCAATTGCGCTTTGCGTTTAGAAGATCCTAAAATCCCAATATATTTTGGTTTAAGTGGCTCTAACTTTATTAAATATTTTAAATCCTTAACATAATTATGAGTCATTAAAACTACAGCTGTTTCATTATCAATAGAAAAATCAATAGTATCTGGCGTTGCTGCAGAAACTGATGTTGATCCTGGGAAATCACTCCTGCATTTAGGATCCTTAATTGATGTCACAACATCAACATTCCACCCTAATAAAGATGCCATCGTACACAGTTTTACAGAATCGTGCTCACCACCAATAATTAAAAGTCTAAAGGGTGGTTGTAATACCTGAGAAAACACATCATTTTCATCCGAATTATCACTATTAAAATTATCTGAAAACACAAACCTATTTTCATCCAGTACAATCACAGAACCAAATGCAGTATTAGTGGATTCGCTTGCTTTATAATAAGACTCTATTAGCAAACTTTGACGTTTATTAAGATGTACTTCAAATTCTGAAATAAACGCTTCAGAAACCCTAAAAGGTTCAATTAATATATATAATACGCCCTCGCAACCCAATCTATAGCGCCCATCATAGGTAATTATTTTAGCAATGTTATCTTTAAAAACAGTACTTGCACGTCGTTTAATTTCGTTCTCTACACAGCCACCACTCACTGCACCAGTCATAATTCCGTTTTCAGAAATTAACATTCTTACACCAGGTTTTCTGTAGGAGGACCCTTCAAGGAAAACAACAGTTGCCATAACACTTTTTAGACCATTGCGCTCGTTAATTATAGCTTGTGTAATTATAGATTTAAACTCGTGGATCATTAACTGTGTTTTAATTGCTTAAATTAATTAAAAGCTCTAAACAAATTCATCTTATAAAGATAAGCGGTTAATTTTAAATAAACCCCTAACTTTTTGTAGTTTTATAAACTTCAAAAATCCATCAGATGTCAGACCAAAAACGCCTCTTTTTAGTTGATGCTTATGCCTTAATTTTTCGTGGCTATTATGCTTTTATAAAAAATCCGAGAATAAATTCTAAAGGTGAAGACACCTCTGCTATAATGGGCTTCATGAATTCGCTTTTAGATGTTATTAAACGCGAACGACCAGACCATTTAGCGGTTTGTTTTGATAAAGGCGGTAGTGTAGACCGCGTAGAAATGTTTGAAGCTTACAAAGCCAACAGGGACGAAACACCAGAAGGTATTAAGACTGCTATTCCCTATATACACGAGATTTTAAAAGCCATGCACATTCCTATAATGGTAAAAGAAGGTTATGAAGCTGATGATGTAATAGGTACACTATCTAGACAAGCAGAAAAAGAAGGTTACAAGGTATTTATGGTAACACCAGACAAGGATTTTGCGCAACTGGTAACCGATAATATTTTTATGTATCGCCCAGTATTTGGTGGTGGATATGAGACCTGGGGAATTCCTGAGGTACAAAAGAAATTTGAAGTTACTGACCCTTTACAAGTCATTGACTTTTTAGGGATGATGGGAGACGCGTCTGATAATATTCCTGGCTTACCGGGCGTTGGTGAAAAAACAGCAAAAAAATTCTTAACACAGTTTGGCAGTATGGAAGGGCTTTTAGCCAATACAGACCAGTTAAAAGGCAAAATGAAAGAAAAAGTAGAAGCTAATGGAGAGCTTGGTCTTTTATCTAAAAAATTAGCCACCATAATGCTAGATGTACCTGTCGAATTCAATGCTAAGGATTTTACTCTAGACGAACCAGATATTGAAAAGGTAAAAGAAATTTTTCAGAATTTAGAGTTTAGAAGACTTACAGATAATTTCCTAAAAACCTTTGCACCTCAAGAGGAATCGACTTCAGCTTCGTCTTCAAATTCGAGTTCAAATTCAAAATCAAGTTCAAGTTCAACTTCAAAAGCTGCAGGAGCTGGTCAGTTTTCACTTTTTGGCACAAATAACTCCAATGAAATAGCTTCTGAAACCTCCGCTAACTTTGATAGAAAAACAGCCGAAACGACCTCTCATTTTTATCAAAGCATAGCGCCTGGCATGGCCACCAAGTTGTTTATTAAAAATTTAATGAACCAAACTTCGGTTTGTTTTGATACCGAAACCACAGGACTCAATCCACTAACAGCTGAGCTTGTTGGTATTGCTTTTTCTTGGGAAACTGGCAAAGGATTTTATTTGCCTTTTCCAGAACATAGAGACGAGGCACAAGCCCTTGTAGAAGACTTACGCCCATTTTTTGAAAATGAAAATATTGAAAAAATTGGTCAGAATCTTAAATACGATATTAAGGTATTGGCAAAATACAATATCGATGTAAAAGGAAAATTATTTGACACCATGTTAGCGCATTATTTAATTAATCCAGATATGCGGCACAATATGGACGTCTTAGCAGAAACATACCTCAATTATACTCCAATTTCTATTACTAAACTTCTTGGTAAAAAAGGAAAGAATCAGCTTTCGATGCGAGATGTGCCCTTAGATAAACAAACTGAATATGCCGTTGAAGATGCCGATATCACCTTACAACTTAAGGAACATTTTGAAAAAGAGTTAGGCGAAGCCAATACTAAAAAATTATTTGATGACATTGAAGTACCTTTACTTAGAGTACTTGCAACTATGGAACTAGAGGGTATTAACCTAGATAAAGACTTTTTAGGCTCACTATCCGAGCAATTAAATAACGACATTAATACGCTAGAAAAGCAGATTTACGACGCTGCTGGTGAAGAATTTAACATAGCCTCTCCTAAACAATTGGGTGTTATTTTATTTGAAAAAATGAAATTGGTAGACAAGCCAAAGAAAACCAAAACAGGGCAATATTCTACAGCAGAAGACGTACTTAGTTACCTCGCAAAAGACCATGATATTATTCAGCAAATTTTAGAGTATAGAGGACTTTCAAAATTAAAGAGTACGTATGTTGATGCTTTACCGTTGCAAGTCGAAGAAAGCACAGGCAGAGTACATACCGACTATATGCAAACCGTTGCAGCAACAGGGCGTTTAAGCAGTAATAATCCAAATTTACAGAATATCCCTATTCGTACAGAACGTGGTCGTCAAGTACGAAAAGCATTTATTCCTCGTAATGAAGATTACACTTTACTCGCTGCCGATTACTCACAAATAGAATTGAGAATCATTGCAGCCTTAAGTGAAGAAGAAACCATGATTGAAGCGTTTAAAAATGGAAAAGATATCCATGCATCAACCGCTTCTCGTGTATTTAATGTTCCAATTAATGAAGTTACAAGAGAACAACGAAGCAATGCCAAAACCGTCAACTTCGGAATAATTTATGGCGTCTCCGCATTTGGATTGAGTAACCAAACTGACTTATCACGCAGTGAGTCTAACGAGCTTATTGAGACCTATTATTCCACCTACCCAAAACTTAAAGCTTATATGAGCAAACAAGTTGATTTTGCTAGAGACAATGGCTATGTGCAAACGGTTTTAGGACGTCGTCGCTATTTAAAAGACATTAATTCTCGTAATGCAGTCGTACGAGGAGCAGCAGAACGTAATGCGGTTAATGCGCCAATACAGGGAAGTGCTGCTGATATTATTAAGATTGCAATGATTAATATTTATAACAAACTTCAATCTGGTAATTATAAATCTACAATGCTCTTACAAGTCCATGATGAACTGGTTTTTGACATCTACAAACCAGAGTTAGAAACTATGAAAACCCTAATTAAATCTGAAATGGAAAACGCATATCAACTTTCCGTTCCTTTAGATGTCGATTTAGACATTGGTGATAATTGGTTAGAGGCACATTAAATTCCCGTGAAAACGGAAATCTCATTCTTGATTCCTAAACTTATGAATTTTGCTCTTTTATTGTTATTTGAAATTTAGTTCTTGATATTTGCAATAGGTTATGAGTATCATTTCAAAAGACATATCAAAAGCGGTTGAACTTCTTAATAAAGAAGAATTAGTAGCTATACCAACCGAAACTGTGTACGGTTTGGCAGGGAATATTTTTTCAAAAAAGGCTATCGCTTCAATTTTTAAAACCAAACAACGTCCTAAATTTAATCCGTTAATTGTTCACATTCCAAATGTTGAATATTTAGATAAGATTGTAGAGCACATACCCGAAAAAGCAAAAGCATTGGCTAATGCCTTTTGGCCTGGCCCAATCACCTTAGTACTTAAAAAAAAGGCAAGCATTCCCGATTTAATTACCGCAGGAAAAGATACAGTTGCAGTACGCATTCCTAATCATCCTGTAAGTTTAAAATTATTAAGACAATTAGAGTTTCCGTTAGCTGCACCAAGTGCCAATCCGTTTAATCGTATTAGTCCTACATCTGCTCAGCATGTCGAAGATTATTTTAAAGACACTATTAAAATGGTATTAGATGGTGGTGTTTGTAAAAAGGGAATAGAGTCTACAATTATAGGCTTTAAAAATGAAGAACCTATTATCTATCGCTTAGGCTCAACATCTATTGAAGATATAGAACGCATTGTTGGGAAGATTGAAATCAAAAATCGAAAATCAAAAGTCGAAAACCCAGATGCGCCAGGTATGTTAGAACGGCACTATGCGCCAAAAACAAAAACGATTCTAACAAACGACCTTTCAAATTCTATAGAAGAATTTAAAAATCAACGCATTGGTGTATTACTTTATAATAATATTTTAAATGACGAGGCCATTGACTTTAAAATTGTGTTGTCTGAAGACAATAATCTTGAAGAAGCCGCATCAAAACTGTATGATGCCCTACATCAATTAGATAAGCAAAATCTAGATATCATCATTGCAGAACAATTACCAGATTATGGCTTAGGAAAGTCTATAAATGATCGGTTAGAACGCGCTACTAAAAACTAAGGGTTATTTTTAATTTAAAAGCAGTCCTTTTCAGCATAAAAAAACCACCGCTAAGGTTTGTCAATCCAATTAGTTATCGTAGATTTGCAAACTCTTTTTTGGAAGAGAAATGTTTAATCTATTACGCAAATAAGCGTAATAACAAATCAAATTAGTGTGGATACATTAAGCTACAAAACAGTTTCTGCTAACAAAGCTACCGTTAATAAGGAGTGGGTTTTAGTAGATGCTGAAGGACAAACTTTAGGTCGCTTAGCTTCTAGAGTAGCAATACTTTTAAGAGGAAAGCACAAGCCTAACTTTACGCCACACGTTGATTGCGGTGATAACGTTATTGTTATAAACGCAGAAAAAATCAACTTAACTGGTAACAAATGGACAGATAAAAGTTATATCCGTCACACAGGTTATCCAGGTGGTCAAAGAAGCTTGACTGCTACTGAAATGTTTGAGAAAGACCCAAACAGATTGGTAGAAAAGTCAGTAAAAGGAATGTTACCTAAAAACAAATTAGGCGCTGTTCTTTTTAGAAACTTAACCGTTGTTTCTGGCACTGAGCACGCTCATGCAGCTCAAAAGCCAAAAGCAATTAAATTAAACGACATTAACTAATGGAAGTAATTCACAAAATTGGCCGTAGAAAGACGGCTGTTGCTCGTGTGTATGTTGCCAAAGGAAAAGGCAAAATCACGGTGAACAAAAAAGACATGGCGGAATACTTTACTACTGGAACACTTCAGTACAAAGTAAACCAACCTTTAGCCCTGACTAACAATGATGGCAACTTTGATATTACTGTTAACGTATATGGAGGTGGTATCACCGGCCAGGCAGAAGCAATACGTTTAGGCCTATCTCGTGCTATGTGCGAGCTAGATCCTGAAAACAGACTAGTATTAAAGCCAGAAGGTCTATTAACTAGAGATCCAAGAATGGTAGAGCGTAAGAAATTCGGACAGAAGAAAGCGCGTAAGAAATTCCAGTTCTCTAAACGTTAATATCCAACACAATTTTTGGAATTTGTTTTTTCAAGTTCCAACTGTCACCTTGAGCGCAGTCGAAAGCTCTCGTAAAGATTTAGCTACGCTGAACTTAAAAGTTTATCGCCTACGCTCGAAATGACAGAGAAGATAAATTATCTTCAAACCGCCACTACCGAAACGTCGGTAGGCAATTTTATTGAAACTGCTGCATAGTGCAGCAAAATTAAAACCAGTTATTGTTGTCCACAATGGAAACATTGGGATTTAGTTTAGCATCTAAATGAGCTAACAGCCAACAGCATAAAGCTAACGGTTAAATAGAGCATTGCTAATTCAACAGAACGTAAACTATTACAAAAATGGAAAAAGTAGAAGTAAAAGAACTACTAGAAGCAGGTGTACACTTCGGTCACCTTACGCGTAAGTGGGATCCAAATATGGCCCCTTACATTTATATGGAGCGCAATGGCATCCATATTATTAATCTTTACAAAACAGCAGCTAAAATTGAAGAAACTTGTGCAGCATTAAGTAAAATTGCAGCAGCAGGTAAGAAAATCTTATTTGTAGCTACTAAAAAACAAGCTAAAGACATCGTTGCTGAAAAAGCGGGTGGTATTAACCAACCTTACATTACAGAGCGTTGGCCAGGTGGTATGTTAACTAACTTCGTTACTATTAGAAAAGCCGTTAAGAAAATGGCCTCTATTGATAGAATGAAGAAAGATGGTACATTTAATTCTTTATCTAAAAAAGAACGCTTACAAGTAGATCGTCAGCGCGCTAAATTAGAAAAGAACTTAGGGTCTATTTCTGATATGACACGTTTACCAGGCGCTTTATTTGTAGTAGATATTAAGCGCGAGCATATTGCTATTAAAGAAGCACAAAAATTAAATATCCCAATCTTTGCAATGGTAGATACTAACTCTGACCCACGTCAGGTAGATTATTTAATACCAGCAAACGATGATGCTTCTAAATCTATCAATAAAGTTTTATCTATCGTAGCCTCTGCTATTGAAGATGGCTTAAACGAAAGAAAAGCAGAGCGTGCAGAAAAAGATACTAAAGCAAAAGCTGAAGCTAAACCAGCTAAAAAAGCTGAACCAGCACCAGTAGCTGCTCAAGAAGAAGAATAAATAACATTTATACAATATTAAAAGTCATTTAATTCTTTTCAGATTGAAAATTAATTGAATGGCTTTTTAAATTTTAAAACTATGGAAAACACTGTAAAAATTACAGCAGCAGAAGTAAACAAGCTTAGAAAAGCAACTGGTGCTGGTATGATGGATTGTAAAAAAGCATTAGTTGAAGCTGGTGGTGATTTTGATAAAGCCATTGAAGTTTTACGTAAAAAAGGACAAAAAGTTGCTGAAAAAAGAGCAGATAGAGACTCTTCTGAAGGTGCTGCTGTTGCAAAAGTTAATGCTGATAATACATCTGGTGTTGCAATCGTATTAGGTTGCGAAACTGATTTTGTTGGTAAAAACGAAAACTTTGTAAAATTAGCTCACGATTTAGCTGACGCTGCCTTAAACCACAACACTAAAGAAGAATTCTTAGCTGCTGATTTTGGTGGTATGACGGTTGCTGAAAAATTAATTGAGCAAACAGGAGTAATTGGTGAGAAATTAGACATTACTGCTTTTGAAAAATTGGATGCGCCTTTTGTTGGGCAGTACGTTCACATAAACAAAATTGCTGCTATTGTTGGCTTATCTGCTAAAGTTGATAATGCAGATGTTTTAGTTAAGGATATCGCAATGCAGGTTGCTTCTATGGGAGCAACAACATTATCTTATAAAGATTTTGATCCGGCTTATGTTGCTTCAGAAACTGAAGCACGTATTGCTGTAATCGAAAAAGATAATATAGAATTAGGACGTTTAGGTAAAACTTTAAAGAATGTACCTAAATATATCTCCATGGCACAATTAACACCAGAAGCACTAGCTGAAGCTGAAGAAGCAGCTAAAGCAGAATTAAAAGCCGAAGGTAAGCCAGAGCAAATTTGGGATAGAATTTTACCAGGTAAAATGGAGCGTTTTATTTCTGACAATACAACTTTAGATCAAGAACAATGTTTATTAGATCAAAAGTTTATTAAAGACGAAAAGAAAACTGTTGCAGAATACGTTAAAACTTATGGTGACGTTGAAGTTATAGGATTTAAAAGAGCTACGGTTGGTTAATTAAATCTTACATTTTAATAATTTAAAAAGCCTTTCAGTATTGAAAGGTTTTTTTTTGATATTTTTTTTCACTTTTACAGATGCTAATAATTATGTAGCTTTGTTCAACATTGAAAACTAATTAATGAAGTATAAAAGAATACTATTAAAATTATCTGGCGAAGCTTTAATGGGTGAGCGCCAATACGGCATTGACCCACAACGTTTAGCAGAATACGCCCAAGACATAAAAGAAATTATAAATTTAGGCGTAGAAGTAGCTATAGTAATTGGAGGAGGTAATATATTTAGAGGCGTTGCTGGCGCTAGTAATGGTATGGACCGTGTACAGGGAGACCACATGGGTATGTTAGCCACAGTAATCAATGGTTTAGCGCTACAAAGCGCATTAGAAGATGCTGAAATACCAACGCGTTTACAAACGGCAATTAAAATAAACGAAGTCGCTGAACCTTTTATTAGACGTAAGGCTATGCGTCATCTCGATAAAGGACGTGTTGTTATTTTTGGAGGTGGTACAGGTAATCCTTACTTTACCACAGACTCTGCAGCAGTGCTTAGAGCTATTGAAATAGAAGCAGATGTCATTTTAAAAGGTACACGAGTTGATGGTATTTACACGGCAGACCCAGAAAAAGATAAGTCGGCTGTAAAATTTGATAACATTTCCTTTGACGATGTATTACGCAAGGGCTTAAAAGTTATGGATACAACAGCCTTTACCTTAAGTCAAGAAAATGAACTTCCGATCATAGTTTTTGATATGAATAAAAAAGGGAATCTGCTTAAAGTAATTTCTGGAGAAAATATAGGCACAGTAGTTAATCTTTAATTTATGGCTTAACTTTTGATGAGCAATTGTTAAAATAATAATTATGAACGAGGATATAAAATTTATAATAGATACTGCTAAAGAAGCAATGGATAATGCTTTAAAGCATCTAGAAAAACAGTTAACAAATATTAGAGCTGGTAAAGCAAGTCCTGCAATGTTAGGTAGTGTTATGGTAGATTACTACGGCTCTCAAACACCACTTAGCCAAGTAGCTAATGTTAATACACCAGATGGCAGAACTATTACTGTACAGCCTTGGGAAAAAAGTATGCTTCAAGAAATTGAACGTGGCATTATGGTTGCCAACATAGGTTTTAATCCTATGAATAATGGTGAAACAATTATTATAAATGTGCCGCCATTAACAGAGGAACGTCGTAAAGATCTTGCAAAGCAAGCTAAATCAGAAGCAGAAGATGCTAAGGTTGGTGTTAGAAACGCTCGTAAAGACGCCATGAATGACATCAAAAAAGTTGATGCCTCTGAGGATTTACAAAAAAATGCTGAAATAGATGTGCAAGAACTTACGGATTCTTACATTAAAAAAGTAGATCGCATTCTCGATGTTAAAGAAAACGAGATTATGACCGTATAGCCATGTCGTATAAAAATATTATTCTAACTTAATTTTAAATAAAGTTCAAACTCTATTTAAAAATTAAAGAATCTGAAACAATTACAGATTTTTTACGACTTACAGCTTTGTTTTCTGTTTTTAATTAATCCATATCCATGATAAAGCATCTGTTTGTTGTTCTCTTATTTAGTTTGGCAACAAATGTCGGTGCTCAAAATCCTGTTAAAAAAAACAAAGATTCATCTAACGTCGCTCAAGACTCCATAAAGAAAGCTAACTTTTTAAAACAAATAGGTAATGGCTTTTTTCCATTTAATTACTTTGACGCAGATTTGCGTTATCTCGTTAAGTTTAATCAATTTGAAGGCCTAAGGACAGGTTTAGGTGGTGTAACGAATAGAAAATTTTCAGAGCGCTATAGAGTTAATGGCTATTTGGTTTATGGTTTTAAAGATAAGCGGTCTAAATTTAGCATCGGTGGAGGATTTAGAGTTAATAAAAACGCTAACACATGGGTAAATGTATCCTATACTGACGATCTTAAAGAAACCGGTAGCTCTAAATTTTTAACCGACCAGCGTTTTTTCTCTTTTTTTGAACCTAGACTTATTAACATAGACTTGTTTCATAGGCATATTACCAAATCTATAGGTTTACAGCATAAAATTTCTAACCACTTACTATCAGAAACACAATTATCAGTAAGTAAAATAAACCCAACCTATAACTATAACTTCGTTTTAGGAAATAATACGTTTAATACGTTTGACCTTAGTACCGCTAAGATAAGTTTACAATGGAGTCCATTTAGTAAATTTGAACTTAACGAAACTAGGGTAGTTGAAACTAAAAATGCGTATCCAAAATTTACAATGCAGCTTACGCAAGGATTTAGATCTGTATTTGGAAGTGATTTTAATTTTTCAAAATTAGATTTTAGAACCATTCATCAATTCAATCATAAAAATGAATCAACCACTAATATTACATTAGTTGCTGGTATTGCTAGTGGCGAGGTTCCTCTTACTAACCTTTACCATGCGTATCCTAATAATATTAATAAAGAAACGATACTACAACGATTTTCGGTAGCGGGTTTAAACAGCTTTGAAACCATGTACTTTAATGAGTTTTTTAGCGATAAGTTCACAACACTACAATTAAAACATTTTTTAAGACCATTTAAAATTTCAGATCAATTTAGGCCGCAGTTAGTATTAATATCGCGTTATGCTTTGGGTAATATGAGAAGTATTGACAGACACCAAGGCATAGATTTTAATACTTTAAATCATCTGTATTCAGAATCTGGTTTTGAAATCAATAAACTACTTTTTGGTTTTGGTCTTAGTTTTGCGTATCGCTATGGTGGTTATAACTTACCACGATTTGAAGATAATTTTGCTTTTAAGTTTACTTTTAATATTTCTCTATAGGAAGAATTATATTCCACTTATTTCCTTAGCAAATACATAGGTTTTCCATACCTTTGCCGCTCATTTCTTGAAAAACGAAATAGAATTAAAATATTGATTTCAATGACGATTTTAAGAAGGGTTTCTAAGGCAACTATTTTGTAATGTTTAAATTATTTACTACAGGCTTTTGGGAAGGACTTGCGCGACTAATTTTGCGCAATAAAATTTTCATTTTATTAGCTATTATTATAGCGACTGTATTTTTTAGTATGCAGTGGAAACACATGCGCTTTACATACACTGAAGCAAATTTACTACCTGATGCGCATGAAGTAAATCTTACCTATAAAGACTTTCTTAAAATATTTGGCGAGGAAGGTAACCTAATAGTCCTTGGTGTTAAAGATAAAGAAGTCTTCTCGGTAGAAAAGCTAAATGCATGGAACAGACTATCAGATGCCTTTCGTCAATATAATGAAGTAGAAACCGTACTTTCTATAAAAGACCTTCAAAAGCTTGTTAAAAATACAGATAAAGGGCAATTTGATTTAGAGCCTTTTATTAAAGACTCTATAGCAACTTTAGAGCAAATAAAAACACTACAAAAAGAGTTATTTAAACAATATCCATTTTACGATAATTTCTTATTTAATGCTAAAACTAAAACTTTAAGGACTGCCATATATCTCAAAAAAGACATTGTTAATACTTCGGTAAGAAAGGATTTTATAATTAATATCTTAGAAAAGAAAATTGAGACTTTTGAAAATGAATATCAACTTGATATTAAAGTTTCAGGCATGCCCTATATTAGGACATTAAACTCTCAAAATATAGTAGATGAAATTCCAATTTTTATTGGTGCCGCATTATTTATTACATCCTTTATCTTCTTTTTATTTTTTAGATCTTTTAGAGCCACTTTTATATCATTAATAGTAGTTTGCATAGGTGTTATGTGGACCTTTGGCATACTGGGATTACTAGGCTATGAAATTACTGTACTAACAGCTTTAATACCACCGCTGATTATAGTCATTGGTATTCCTAATTGTATTTTCCTTATAAACAAATATCAGCACGAGGTTAAATCGCATGGTAACAAGGTTAAATCTCTACAAAGAGTCATCACCAAAGTTGGTAATGCTACTTTAATGACCAATGTTACTACCGCCTCTGGTTTTGCAACTTTTATTTTAACCGAAAGCAAGCTCCTTAAAGAATTTGGCATTGTAGCATCGCTCAGTATCCTTGCTATTTTTATACTCTGTTTATTAGTTATACCCATAATATATACGTTTTTACCATTTCCAAAAGATAGGCATTTAGAACATCTCAATAAACGTTGGATTGGTGGCTTTGTAGATTGGATGGAGCGTATGGTAAAACACCGAAAAATCACCATTTATGTTACGTCCTTAATACTCATTATTTGCAGTATGATTGGTATTTACCAAATAAAAATTTCGGGAAGTCTTATAGAAGACATGCCAAAAGACAAACAGTTTTTTAAAGATATTCGGTTTTTTGAAGCAGAATTTAATGGTATTATGCCATTAGAAATTATGGTAGATACCAAACGTAAAAAAGGAGTTATGAAGCTGTCTACTTTAAAGCGCATTAATCAGCTAGAAGAACTTATAGACGAAACGCCAGAGTTATCTAGACCCATATCTGTGGTGAGCTTAGTTAAATATAGCAAACAAGCCTATTATAATGGCAATCCTAAATATTACCAACTACCAACAAGCCAAGAAAATAGCTTCATTTTGTCCTACGCTAAAAATTCATCTAGCAACATAGATTTATTGAAAAACTTTGTAGATAGTACTGGCCAATATGCTAGGATTACCACCTTTATGAAGGATATCGGAACCGACAAGATGGAGCGTATTCAAGAAAATCTTCAGAATAAAATAGATAAAGTATTTCCTAAAGAACGTTACGAAGTTACAATGACTGGTAAGGCCTTAGTATTTCAGAAAGGAACAAAATATTTAGTGCGTAATTTAGTAATTTCGCTCTCACTTGCCATATTACTTATTGCCTTATTTATGGCCTATTTATTCCGTTCATTTAGAATGATTATAGTATCGCTAATACCCAACCTACTACCACTTTTGGTAACCGCAGGTTTAATGGGCTATGTTGGCGTACCTATAAAACCATCTACAATATTAGTATTTAGTATTGCTTTTGGTATTTCGGTAGATGACACTATTCACTTTCTTGCAAAATACAGACAAGAGTTACAAGCCAACCATTGGAAGATTAAAAAATCAGTATATGCAGCCTTAAGAGAAACTGGCGTAAGTATGTTTTACACTTCTATTGTATTATTCTTTGGCTTTTCTGTATTTACAATTTCTAGTTTTGGTGGTACGGTTGCTTTAGGAGCATTAGTGTCAATTACCTTATTATTTGCAATGCTTTCTAATCTGCTATTATTACCGTCTTTGTTATTATCCCTAGAAAGAAACATTGCAAATAAAGAAGTATTGCGTAAACCAGCCATTGATATTATTCCGTCGGAAGATGGTCACGAAGAGGGGAAGTAAATGTTATAAAAATTTTTACTCGTATTTACTGAGTCTTTTTTTTAAATCTACGATTATACCCTCTTTTAATTTTAAATTTTCTTCATATTGCGCTATCAGTTTTTCTGAAAGTTGGTTAATAATATATGCGTTTGTAGATTTTCCTTTATTATGACTAATTGTAACATTGTC
Organism: uncultured Winogradskyella sp.; assembly: GCF_937958655.1. Taxonomy (GTDB): domain Bacteria; phylum Bacteroidota; class Bacteroidia; order Flavobacteriales; family Flavobacteriaceae; genus Winogradskyella. The sequence continues at coordinate 96,348 of NZ_CALGNH010000025.1, forward strand.
TTGCATCAAAAGTTCTTCTGGCTGTAAGTCAAACAATTTTGATATAGAATCGATATAAGAAACCCAACTGTTACTCTCACCATTTTCAATACGCGCGTAAGTGCTTTGAGATATGTTTAAATAATCAGCAACTTGTTCTTGACTTAAACTTTTTTGTTTTCTTAGTCCTTTAATTTTTTTAGCAACTAATGCATTCATAAATTGGATTTTCTATTAAAACAAATATAATTAAAAATGATGTTATCTAAAAATAGGGTAGTTTTATGCAAAATGTAGATTGTATATATTTGGTATATGTTTTAGTTTTAGATATCAAATAATTGATAGCTCTTTTTTTAAAGAGTATAACCTAAACCAAATTAAATTATGAAAAAAGTATTTTTTTCTTGTTGGGAGTAATCCTAATTGGCACAACTTTTGCTTTTAACGATAAAGTTAAAGTTGAATTAAATGAAACCATTACATCATCTGAAGACTTTATAAAAAGATGTTGTACTAGAACCGCAACTAATGGCGATGAAAGAGCTACCGTAAGAAAATGCTCTGAAAATGCAGATAGTGCAGTAGCTTATGGAGACGCATGTCGTTCTGCAAATTTTGCTGCTCAAAGAGCACTTGGGGCATCAGTAGAAGTTATAGAAGACAAAGACTAAAAATAAAATTTTTATGACAAGGTATTTTCTTTTATGTGTTTTAATTTTGAGTTGTTTTGTGTCTTTAGCACAAAAAGATAATTTGGAAGTTGAATATTCAATAGATGTTGTTGATGAGTCTGACATGTTCGGTACAATAATTTTTTACAAAGGCATCCTTAAGTCAGATAATATAAAAAGTGAATTTAAATTAACCACAAAAGATACGTTGATAGATTCAGAGCTTTTTGGCTTATTTGAAAACCATTCACCAAGTTTCCAAAAATTGTTTTATAAAGATTTAGGAAATTCAGTGATTAATTATAAGGAAACTCGTGGGTTAAAAAATGCTAAAATAGTTAAAGATAAGTCTAAAATTACTTGGACACTCTCCGAAGAGACCAAGATAATTGATGGCTCTAAATGTAATAAAGCTTCATGCGAGTTTAGAGGCAGAAAGTATGAGGTTTATTATGATAAGGACATCGATTTTAAAGATGGGCCATTTAAATTTAGTGGTTTACCAGGGCTTATTATTGAAGTGAATTCTTTAGATGGTGCGGTTAAAATGAAGGCGAATTTAATTACATATACGCTAGAGGAAGTACCTATTAATCCTTACGAGGGTTTGGTGGATATCATTTCTTTTTCTGATTATAAGAAACAGTACGTGAAACATTTTAAAAAAATGACAGGTTATAGATCTGACATAGATTCCGAAGTTTTTATACCAAAAAGATATATAGAATACCTTGTTGAATAATAGTTTTATTTTTAGAAATAAATATTTAAAGGTTGTAAAATTAATATTTACAGCCTTTGTTTTTTTTGGATCTGCAAATAGTTTTGCTCAGGTTAAGGTACAAGGAACCGTAAAAGACAGCATTTCTAATTTACCAAATATTACCATACTTTTAAAAAACAGAGAAACAAATAAAACCTTAGATTATACTATTACGGATGATAAAGGAAAATATAGTTTACAATTTACGGGTAACATAAATGAGTTAGCTCTAGAGTTTAGAAGTTTAATACACTCAACACAAACAATAATTTTAGCTAACAAAATAATAATTGGTAATACTTTAAAAATAAACATAAAACTTAAGCAAAAAATTAATGAACTAGATGATGTTATAATTAAAACTCAAAAACGTATAACTTTAAAAAAAGACACTACAATTTATAATGTTGAACAATTTAAAGATGGTACAGAGAAGACTATCGAGGATATACTAAAAAAACTTCCAGGAATTAAAGTTGAAAACAATGGAGAAATAAAATATAAGGGGAAAAGTATAAAAAAACTGCTTCTAGATGGCGATGATTTATTTAACTCAGACTACACTATAGCTTCAAAGAACATAAGCGCAGATATTATTGATAAAGTACAAGGTATTGACAACTACGATGAAAATTCATTAAAAAAAGGATTGCGAGATTCTGATGCCGTTGTACTTAACTTAGTACTTAAAAAAGGTGAATTTGATTTTTCTGGTAATACAGATATAGCCTATGCCTACAGGGATTATTACAAGGCCAATTTTATTGGGTTATTAATAAATAAAAAAGTTAAATTCTATAATTATACCTCTTTAAATAATATAGGCCATAGTCCTAAACTGTCAACAAATAAAACCAATCTAAATTCAGAAAAACTTATAAACGAAGGAAATTTTACTTCAATTTTAGATAATTCCTTTCATAATTTCAACAACAATTTTACAAATAGTACTAATATATTATTTAAACTATTTCAAAATTCTGATTTACGTATTAATTTAATTGCGCTAAAGGATTCTCGCAATCGAGCCAACTTCAATTCTTTAATGATAAATGACGTAAACCAGACTTTAATTACAACTAGTGAAAAAATAAAGAAAAAACCTGTTAACCTAAAGACTGAAATTTTATTTAAAAACAAAGAAAAAGATAGTTTACATTGGAGTTATTTAGGCATATACGATTACAGAGATATAAGCACTAATATTAACAGCAATAATAACTCACTATTTCAAAACTCAGATTTACAAAGTAAGCGTTTTCTATTGCTGAATAAATTAGATTTAACCTACAGAATAGGCAGAAAAACCGCTCTAGAAACAGTTTTAAATTATAGCATCAGTGAAGCACCACAAAAATTAAGTTTGTCACCTACTACTCAGTTTAATAATGGTAATTCTTTTTTAGAATTTAACAACCAGAACAGTAGATTTAAAAAAGAATATGCGTTATTTAAAAGTGATATTATTGGTTTAGACAAACTAAATCAATATAAAATTGAAGCAGGGATTAACATAGTTAATAATAATTTTAAGTCAACCCTAATAAATACCAATACTAATCAAAATACAGAAAGCAACTTTAAAAACGATACAGAATATAAGATTAGAAGTTACTTTTTAAACTCTAGCTACAATTTTAAATTTAAGAACAGTAATTTGGTATTAGGTTTAAAATTAATGCACAATAACCTAATGCTCATAGATAAATTTAATAATGATCTGAATGAAAATTCTCTCTTAATTTTACCTGTTTTGAAATTTAATTATAAAATTTCTAAAATTTGGGGTTTTTCTGTAAATTATAATTTTAATGAATTACTGCCCAAAGAAGATAAGTTATTCAGAAATTTAGTACAAACAGACTATAGAAGTTTTGTTAGTAACGATATAGCCCTAGACAACTTAAAATCTCACAGTTTAAATATTAATTTTAAATATTACGATTTTTATAATAGAACAAGTCTAGATTTTGGATTTCAATATAATCATAATAAAAATGGATATTTTTTTAATAATATTATAAATGAAGAACTTACAATTACCAATTCATTTTTAAAAAATGAAGGTTTAGATAATTACAACTTTTCTTTAAACACTGAAACTTTTGTGCTACCATTAAGCTCAACTCTACAATTAAACACAAATTATGCAATAGCAGAAGATTTAAATACTTTAAATGAATCTGATTTTAGAGATATCACTATTAACGATCTGCAAGTGGAGTTTATTTGGCGAACTGGCTTTAAATTACCAATAAATTTTGAAAATACTTTTATTTTCAATAATTCCACCTTCAAAACAACTAAAAAAAATTCTGTAAGCACTATTACTAATCAATTTAAAACTATTTTTAAAATTAGAGAAAATCTAGATTTTAAAGCGCTATATAGTTATATAAAACCAAATATTTCAAATAATAGAGATTTTGACTTTATTGAATCTGAACTATATTACAGTCCAAAAAAAAGTAATTTTTCTTACTCCATTATAGCTAAAAATCTTCTAAACGAAAGAAAATTTGAAGTTCAAAATATAAGTGACTTTTCCACTTCACGCTTTTCGTACAACCTCATAGAAAGATATATCATGCTTAAAGTTGGTTTTTCTTTCTAAATTTATAATTTGTCTGCTTATAATTTAAATAAAAGCATTCATATCTTTGCACCTTAAAACAAATTAGAATGGAGCATACAAAAACAGTAGCAGAATTATTGCTGCAAGACATGAGTTTAAAGGATGTAACCTTTCAAGATGTTACCGTAAAAGGATGGGTAAGAACCTTTAGAGCTAACCGATTTATAGCTTTAAATGATGGTTCTACTATTAATAATATTCAGTGTGTTGTAGATTTTGAAAACTTTGACGAAGCCCTTTTAAAACGCATAACTACTGGAGCAGCTATCCATATTAAAGGTGAGTTGGTAGAAAGCCAAGGCAAAGGACAATCGGTTGAGATACAAGTTAAAGAACTTGAAGTATTAGGAGATTCTGACCCAGAAACCTATCCTATTCAACCCAAAAAACATACGTTTGAATTTTTAAGAGAAAATGCACACTTAAGAACACGTACCAACACATTTAGTGCTGTAATGCGACTGCGTTCTTCATTGTCATTTGCCATACATAAGTATTTTAATGAGAATGGGTTCTATTATATGCATACGCCAATCATCACAGGTAGTGATGCAGAAGGTGCTGGTGAAATGTTTAGAGTAACTGGTTTAGATGCCAAAAAACCTCCTTTAACTGAAGATGGAGAGGTAAACTACAAAGAAGACTTTTTTGGTAAAGAGACCAACTTAACGGTTTCTGGCCAACTGGAAGCTGAGACCTACGCCATGTCTCTTGGAAAAGTTTACACCTTTGGACCAACATTTAGAGCAGAAAATTCTAACACGTCTCGTCATCTTGCCGAATTCTGGATGATTGAACCTGAGGTTGCTTTTATGGATTTAGCCGGTAATATGGATTTGGCCGAAGACTTTATGAAATCTGTTTTAAGCTATGTTTTAGAGCACAATAAAGAAGATTTAGAATTCTTAGATAACAGGCTAAAAGATGAAGAAAAAAGATTGCCGCAAGCACAGCGTAGCGATATGAGCTTAATTGAAAAAATTAAGTTTGTAGTAGACAACAATTTTAAGCGTGTAAGTTATACCGAAGCTATAGATATACTCAGAAATTGTAAACCAAATAAAAAGAAGAAATTTAATTATATTATTGAAGAATGGGGAGCAGACTTACAATCTGAACACGAACGTTTCTTAGTAGAAAAACATTTTAAATGCCCAGTTATCTTATTTGATTATCCAGCAAATATAAAAGCATTTTATATGCGTTTAAATGAAGATGGAAAATCAGTAAGAGCCATGGATATATTATTCCCAGGAATAGGAGAAATGGTTGGTGGTTCTCAGCGTGAAGAGCGTTTAGACGTGCTCAAAGAAAAAATGAAAGCCCTAGATATACCCGAAGAAGAATTATGGTGGTATTTAGATTTACGTAAATACGGAACCGCAGTACACTCTGGCTTTGGCTTAGGTTTTGAACGTTTAGTAATGTTTGCCACAGGAATGAGTAATATTAGAGATGTAATACCATATCCAAGAACACCACAAAACGCAGAGTTTTAAAATTATATTTAAACCTGTTAGGAACAAGAATCCTAACAGGTTTTTTTCTTATTTTTATATGCAATAGAAAACATATGTCCCTAAAACAATTTTTACAATTTAAACTTTCTCAAAAGCTATCTCCGCAGCAGATACAGCTTATGAAGCTGATTCAACTACCTACACAGGCTTTTGAACAACGTTTAAAGCAAGAGTTAGAAGAAAACCCAGCCTTAGATACTGGTAAGGAAGCTGATGCATCAGATGATAATTTAGACGAGTTTGACAACAGCTCTGATGATTTTAATGACAACGAAACCATAGATGCCGATGATATTAATGTAGACGAGTATTTAAGCGACGATGAAATACCAGATTACCGCACACATGCCAATAATTACAGTGCTGACGATGACGAGAAGAGTGTGCCTTATGCAGCAGGAACCTCGTTTACGCAACATTTAACCAATCAATTAAATACGTTTAGACTCTCTGAACAAGACGAAGAAATTGCTTATTTCTTAGTAGGTAGTGTAGATGAAAGCGGTTATATACGTCGGTCTTTATCTGATATTACAGATGATTTAGCCTTTACACAAAATGTGTATACAACCGAAGAGGAAGTAGAAAAAGTTCTCGAAGTTGTACATCAGTTAGATCCTGCTGGTGTGGGTGCAAGAAATCTACAAGAGTGCTTAAGTATTCAGTTAAATAGAAAAGAACAAAATCCCGATGTTGAGTTAGCTTCTAATATTATAAACAAGGCCTTTGAACAATTTACTAAGAAACACTATGAAAAATTGATGCATAAATTTAGCATCAACGAAGCGCAACTTAGAGACGCCATAGAAGAAATAGAACGTTTAAACCCTAAACCAGGTGGGTCTTACGCTGGTAATAATAAAATTGTGGAACATATAGTTCCAGATTTTGCTATTAAGATTGTAGATGGCGAATTAACACTTACTCTAAATGGGCGTAACGCACCAGAGCTTCATGTTTCTAGGGAATATAACAACATGCTTAAGGGTTATAAAGACAGTAAACAAAAGTCTAAAGCACAAAAGGATGCTGTACTATTTATAAAGCAAAAGCTAGACGCAGCCAAGTGGTTTATCGAGGCGGTGAGACAACGTCAACAAACATTATTTGTAACCATGAGTTCTATAATGCATTATCAAAAAGACTATTTTTTAACTGGTGATGAGCGGAAGCTAAGACCAATGATTCTTAAAGATATTGCAGACGAAATAGAAATGGATGTATCTACAGTATCGCGTGTTGCTAACAGTAAATACGTGGATACGCCTTATGGTACAAAACTTATAAAAGAATTTTTCTCTGAGTCCATGACCAATGACCAAGGTGAAGAGGTATCTACCCGAGAAATAAAGAAAATTTTGGAAACCGTAATTGAATACGAAAACAAAAAGAAACCTTTAACTGACGAGGCCTTATCCAAAATTTTAAAAGACAAAGGCTATCCAATAGCAAGACGAACTGTTGCTAAGTATAGAGAACAGTTAGATATTCCTGTAGCGAGATTAAGGAAAGAACTTTAGGGTTTAAAAGCGATGAAAGATTTTATCCTTAAGAGCATATCCGTTGTTTTTCATCCATTAATCATGCCCATTCTTGGTGTTATGTTTTACTTTCATAAAACACCAAGGTTTATTCCAGATCCACTAAAAATTGCAAAAATATTTTCTATAGGTATACTAACCATTGGGCTACCTATACTACTCTTCTTTTTACTTAAAACAATTAATAAAGTACAATCTATACACTTAAAAAGCACAAGAGAAAGAATCATACCTCTATTTATTAATTGTATTATAATTGTATTGATACTATACAGAGTTTTTACACCAAACGAAATCGTAGAATTGTATTATTTCTTTCTTGGTATACTTTGCTCCACTTTAACTTGCTTTATTTTGGCACTATTTAAGATTAAAGCCAGTATACACATGATAGCAGCTTCTGGTTTTTTTATGTTTGCTATAGCAGTTGGCATACACTACCAAATTAACATTAATGGAACAATAGCCTTAATGATGATTATTTTGGGCGCTATTGCCACCTCTAGATTACATCTAAAGGCGCATACCAATCAAGAATTAATTATTGGGCTATTTACAGGTATTTTTCCACAACTCGTATTTCTTAATTACTGGTTATAAAATATAAAACATCAGACCTATTTTTAAAGCCGTTGTGTCTATAGCATTATCATTAATAACCGCATTATCACCATTAAAAATTGGATTAAGACCGTAGTACAAATGAAAGTTCCAAGTGTCGTAACCTACACTAAGGGTTAAACCGTATTGAATTTTATCAAAATCATCAATGTTAGATAAGGTCTGATTGCCATTATCACTTTTAAATTTTGCTGAATTATACAGTACATATCCCAACTTAAAACCAGTATAAATACGCCAGAAATTATATTGAGATGCTGAGGAGGTTCTCCACCTAAACTCTAATGGAAATTCTACAAGATAGCTTGTGAATTTATTTTTACTCACATTAATTTCACGTTCGTCTATAATATTAAAAATAATAGCATCGTCTATTTCTAAAATAGATATATTTTGATTATAAGAATTGGAGGAAAGCCCCAAACCCAAACCAATTGCTAAATTTCTGCGTTTGTTTATAGGCATATCTCTTATAAAACCTAAATGAAATCCCGAAGAGAATCCATTTTGAGATACTCCATTTGGTCTATTATTTAAAAGGTTATACGTCACAGAGGCGTAAAACTGATCTTCTCTATAATCTTTATACAATTCTACATTATCAGCATTATTGTTATTTTGAGACATCACCAAAATACCAAGAGATACAAAGTATAAAAACATATAAAATTTCTTCATAAGCTAAATCTACAAAATCTTTATAGGTCACAAAACAAAAAAACGCCCTGATTACTCAAGGCGCTTTTTATTAAAATTAAGATATTTTTTATTGCTCAGCTTTACCATTAGCAATGTACATTACTTTTAATGTATTCGCTTTTCTAAGCTCTTGCTTAATATCTGATACTAAACCTGCATGTGTGTTCTTATCAACTTTTAAACCAACAACAAATTTTGGCTTAAGTTCCTCTACTAATTCAGCTTGTGCAGCCAATACACTTGACTGTACTTCTTCGACACTAATAATAGCATCATTAAACTGAATACGAGGCTCAGTACCTAATTGCTTAAATTGGCTACTTGGTTTACCTGCATAGATAAAAGCGGTTCTATCTTTCTTAAGTTTTTCTACTTGGTCTGCACTTGGTAGAATATTCTCAATCATTAGACTACTATCTCTCATTACCGTAGCTACCATGAAAAAGAAAAGTAACATAAATACAATATCAGGTAAGGATGCTGTTGATATAGCTGGTAAATCTCCTTGTTTTCCTTTTTTAAATTTTGACATAATTTTTACGTTTTAACTTTTATCAGGTTCCGCTTCAGATAACTTCATTGGATACAGTTTTTTAATGGTCTGTATGCGCTCATTAAGCTCCTCATCCTTATTAAACTGATTTTTCTCCTTCTCCTCTAGCATTGCTTGAAACACTTTTTCAACTCCTCGGTAATCTTTTTTATTACCATATAAGCGCTTTGCTTCTCTTTCTCTAAGGAAATTATAAGCTGCAACAAGCTCGTTTTGAACTTCTATATATTGCTCATAGGAGGTTTCTCTATCGTGCTTCATTGAGATAATTGCTTTATCAGGATGGTCAGATGAAGATTCATCTCTCTTTCCTTTACAGTAATCACAACTTTCGCCAGCGGCATTAGCACCACCACCATTATCTAAGAAGTCTATAGCTGCTTGTCTTAATTCTTTAAGCTCCATTTGCTCATCCTCTACAAGCAATTGGTTTTGACGATTTATTAATACCGTAAATAAATTCTTTTGTTTAATAACAGGTGGCTCTACTTCTGTATCATCAATAGGTGGCAAGCTTCTTAATAACCCTTTGTCCTTCTCAATAGTTGTTGTTACTAAGAAAAATATGAGTAATAAGAAGGCAATGTCAGCCATTGAACCTGCATTTACTTCTGGTGCCGATCGTTTTGCCATACCCTATTATTTACTAATTAATTTTTTTACTCCTGCAAAAAGCATTGCTATTGCCGCAACTACAATTAGTATGTAAAACGCCGTTAATCCAGCACCTACCATTTGAGATTGTGCATCTGTTGCAAAACCGTCTTGTAGTTTATATTGTTTAGCATCACCTCCAGCAGATAAATATGAGATTATTAATACTGCCGCAAATGCTCCTATACCTATTAACGTATTTTTTAGCCCTGAGGTATTTGTGAATAGATTTTTTAAAACAAAAACCACCACAAATAGTAAAACAAGACCCAAAATAATGTAAGCAATAATTGCCATTGGCTCTACAATAGCAGTATCACCTGCTAGTGCTGCTGCTTTAATGTCCTCATCGCCTTTGGCTATAATTCTTCCTAAGAAGACTATACCTAGCACGCTAAGAACTAAAGCTACTATTTTTAATATTTTGTGTAACATAATTTAAATGGTCTTTTTTATTTTTTGTGTTTTACTAATAAATCCATCAATGTAATTGATGCATCTTCCATATCATTTACAATACTATCTATCTTAGCGATGATGTAGTTATAAAATATTTGAAGAATAATAGCCACAATAAGACCAAATACTGTTGTTAAAAGTGCTACCTTAATACCACCCGCTACTAATGAAGGTTGCATATCTCCTGCCGCTTCAATTTTATCAAAGGCCTGAATCATACCAATTACCGTACCCATAAAACCAAGCATTGGTGCTAGAGCTATAAATAATGATATCCAAGATACATTCTTTTCTAATTGACCCATTTGTACACCTCCATAGGCAACAACAGCTTTTTCAGCAGAATCAATATCTTCATCTGCTCTGTCTAGACCTTGATAAAAGATAGAAGCCACTGGCCCTTTTGTATTTCTACAAACTTCTTTTGCTGCTTCTAACCCACCTGAGTTGAGTGCATCTTCTACATTTTGAGTTAATTTTTTTGTGTTTGTCGTAGAAAGGTTTAAAAAGATAATTCTCTCAATAGCAATTGCTAATCCTAGAATTAAACATAATAATACAATTCCCATAAATCCTGGCCCACCTTCGATAAAACGCTTTTTTAATTCTTGATGGAAATTCAAGTCTTCTGCTGGTGCGTCATCTTGAGTCATAGTTGTTACTGTTGCTGTTGTACTTGCTAAAGTTGTTGCGTTAGCATTAACAGTTCCGAAAGCCATTAGACATGTTATGGCAAGGATAGAAAATAATCTTTTCATTGTTCTGAATCTTAAATTTTATTAGTTAAAGTGATAAAGATAAAAAAAATAATGTAATCCAATCTTAAAATCTAAGCAGAGAGGAAGGGATTCGAACCCTCGATACCCTTTTGGAGTATACACACTTTCCAGGCGTGCGCCTTCGACCACTCGGCCACCTCTCTGTAAACCTTAATTTAAAATTACAGAAGACCAAATAACGAAAAAAACTTTAAACACTAAAATTTAAGCCGTTAATTTTAGGTCAATTCTCCACGTAATGACGTTTCAAAATAATTTTTGAAGTCTTTTGGTTTTGTTTTATACCCTATAAGGTACATTAATTTTACTAAAGCAGCCTCTGTGGTTATATCTTTTCCGGAGATAACTCCTACAGCTTTTAATTGCGAACTTGTTTCGTATTGCCCCATTACAACACTACCACCAGAACATTGTGTAACATTAACGACATATAAGCCTTTATGTATGGCTTTTTGTAAGCTGTTGATAAACCAGTCTTCCATTGTTGCATTACCAGAGCCATAAGTTTCTATTATAAGTCCTTTTAAATTTTCTGTTTGTATTAGGGCCTCAACAAAAGGTTTTGAAATGCCAGGAAATATTTTTAGAATCCCAATATTTGTATCCATATTGGTGCGTACAATAAGATCATCTGACGAATTATGCATCCATAAAAATTCATGATTTACTTTTAAATGTACTCCAGACTCTACTAAAGTTGGGTAGTTTGGAGAGTCAAAAGCTTCAAAATGTTCTGCATTAATTTTAGTTGTTCTATTACCTCTGTATAACTTATATTCAAAATAAAGCCCAACTTCCTTAATAACAGGAATTCCATTTTTATGCAATGATGCTATTTGTATTGAAGTTATTAAATTTTCTTTTGCATCAGTTCTTAAATCGCCAATAGGTAATTGCGAACCCGTAAATATCACTGGCTTTCTTAAATTTTCTAACATAAAACTTAGAGCAGAGGCAGAATAGCTCATAGTGTCACTGCCATGCAACACCACAAAACCATCAAAAATATCATAGTTATTCTTAATAATTTTTGCAATGTCCGCCCAATACTTCGGATTCATGTTAGATGAATCTATAGGTTCGTCAAAAGACAGGGTTTCAATGTTACAATCCAACAAACGGATTTCTGGAATACGATCTAACAGACTCTTAAAATTAAAAGCCTTAAGTGCGCCAGTATCAACATCTTTTATCATGCCAATGGTACCTCCTGTATATATTAATAAAATGTTAGGTTTTTGCATAAGTTAAACACCAAAGATGTCTTTAGAATTTTTTGTTGTGACTTTTGCTATTGATTCCTCACTGATACCATAAAGTTCCGATAATTTTTCTAATACCTTATATATATATAAACTTTCGTTACGTTTTCCTCTATAAGGCTTAGGTGCCAAGTAAGGCGCATCTGTTTCTAATACAATATGCTCTAAATCTATTTGATTAATAAATTGATCTATTTGTCCATTTTTAAAGGTTACCACTCCACCTATTCCTAATTTCATATTATAAGATATAGCCTTATGGGCTTGCTCTAAATTCCCAGTAAAGCAGTGAAAAATACCGAATAAACCATCTGACTTTTCTTGCTCTAAAACTTCAAAAATCTCATCAAAAGCGTCTCTGCAATGTATTACTATTGGTAATTTATAGGTTTTAGCTAAATTAATTTGATACCTAAACGCCTCTATTTGTATATCTAAAGTCGTTTTATCCCAATATAAATCTATACCAATCTCACCAACAGCATAAAATCGTCGTTCCGCCAGCATATCTTCAACATGCTGAAGCTCTTTTTTATAATTAGCTTTAACATGCGTAGGATGCAAACCCATCATTAAAAAAATATGCTCAGGAAAGTCTGCCTCTAGCTGAAGCATAGATGCTGTGTACGAAGAATCAATAGCTGGGATAAAAAACCGGCTAATATTGGCGTCAATAGCCCGTTTTACCATTGCAGATCTATCGTCATCAAAAGCCTCACTATATAAATGAGTATGGGTGTCTGTTATAATCATTGGACAAAAATAGTTGTTTATAATATTATATTTACACAAATTAAAAAAATGGAAACGCTTAGAGATTTTCTAACAGATAAGGGCTATTCTAAAATTAAATTAAAGTTTACAAAAACACATCATTTTGAAATAAAAGCCTCTATTAATGGTGTAAATGGTAGATTTATTTTAGACACTGGTGCCTCTAGTAGTTGTGTTGGTTTTGAAGCTATTGATCGATTTAATCTTAAGGTTAAAGACTCCGATATTAAAGCGACAGGCGCTGGTGCTTCTAATATGCAAACTAAGATATCTAAATCTAACACGCTAAAAATTGGCAAATGGAAAAAGAACCGTATTAGTATAATTTTGTTTAATCTCTCGCATGTTAATACTGGTCTTATAAATCATAACGCAGATCCTGTTGATGGTATTATTGGTGCCGATATCCTTAAAAAAGGCAAGGCTATTATTGATTATGAAAAAAAGTATCTTTATTTAAAACTCAAAGAAATTTCTCTAACTAAAGATTCTTAAGTAAATTTATAATTGAATTAATAGCATCTTACTAAATGAATCCATCTCTCATCATTGCCGATGATCACCCTCTGGTACTAAAAGGTCTCAAGGATTTTCTTAACGAAAATAGTTATAACGTCCTGGCAAGTGCGAAAAATGGCAAGGAAGCCTTAACATTAATAAAAGCTCATGTCCCAGACATTGCTATACTAGATATACAAATGCCATTTTACACAGGATTAGAAATTGCACAAAAATGTAATGAGGCTAAATTGGCGACAAAAATTATACTTATTACTTTTGAAAAGGATGAAAAAATCTACGACGAGGCTAAGAATTTGGGCGTTTATGGTTACGTTTTAAAAGAATTTGCACTAGACGAAATTGAAGCATGCATTGCTTCTGTTATAAATGGTAAACCTTATTTTAGTCCAGAACTTATTAATTACATAGAAGTCAACAGAGCGCCAGAAGGTTTAAAAAAATTATCTAAAACAGAAATTACGGTTTTTAAGCTTATCGGTGCTAATAAAAGTACGCCTGAGATTGCAGAAACATTAAATATTTCGGTTAGAACCGTTGAAAAACACAAAAATAACATACGACGAAAACTTGCATTAGACTCTAAATCAACAAGTTTATACCTTTCTGCCAAAGAAAATATAAAGTTTCTTTAAAATTACGTAGTTCTACCTATAGTATCGCTTTATTTTAATTCAGAAATTTACACTGTTATTAATTAAGGGTTAATAACGAGCTATTAATTAGTTCTTAGGGGATTACCAAGCCTTGGGCATTTGTCCAAGGCTTTTTTCTTGAGTTTTATTGAAAAAAGTCAAAAATTACGTAGTTCTACCTATAGTATGGCTTCATTTTAATTCAGAAATTTACAGTGCTATTAATCTAAGTCCCAAGTTTAAGTTCTTAAAGCTCTGAATGCTTTAACGTTCAGAGCTTTTTTAAATACGAAGTTATGCACACAATGAAAGAAAACACCTCAAAAAAAGATAAACTATTTATGATATTACTTATAGTAAGTTCTGTAATCGTAATATCAGCTAATATAGCCGTTAATTTTTTTAGTTAATTTAGTTAGTTGCTCTTAATTTATTAGGAGAAAAAAAGCGCAACCACTCTTGGGTTGCGCTTTTTCTTATTAAATATTGTATTGTACTACATTTCTAATGCTCCCTTTGGGTCATTATCCATTAATAATTCTGTTGGATTTTCTAAGGCTTCTTTGACGGCAACCAAGAAACCTACAGATTCTTTACCATCTATTATTCTGTGATCGTAAGATAACGCTACATACATTATTGGACGTATATCTATCATACCATTAATAGCAACTGGTCGTTCTACAATATTGTGCATACCTAAAATCCCACTTTGAGGAGGGTTGATAATCGGTGTAGACAACATACTACCAAAAACACCACCATTGGAGATGGTAAAAGTTCCTCCCGTCATTTCATCAACAGTTATTTGACCATCACGCGCTCTTAACGCTAAACGTTTTACCTCAGCCTCTACTCCTCTAAAGCTCAGATTCTCGGCATTTCGTATAACAGGCACCATTAAACCTTTTGGCCCTGATACTGCAATACTAATGTCGCAAAAATCGAAAGAAATCATTTCCTTACCATCAATCATAGAGTTAACGGCAGGATACATTTTTAATGCACGCACCACAGCAAGCGTAAAGAAACTCATAAAACCAAGACTTACACCGTGCTTAGCTTTAAAGTCTTCTTTATATTGTTTTCGCAAATCAAAAATTGGAGACATATCAACCTCATTAAATGTGGTTAACATAGCCGTTGTATTTTTTGCCTCAACTAATCGTTCTGCAACTTTACGTCGCAGCATTGACATTTTACTGCGGGATGATCCTCTACTTCCTCCAGATGGTGTACCCATAGATGGTGTAGCTTTTACAGCATCGTCTTTTGTAATTCTACCATCTTTACCTGTGCCAGAAACGGATTTGGTATCTATACCTTTTTCATCTAATATCTTTTTAGCTGCTGGGCTTGGAGTACCAGTAGCATACGATTTAGATTCAGTAGCTACAGGTTTTACTTCCTCTTTTTTAGGAGCTTCAGCTTTCTTTTCTTCTTTTGCTGGTGCATCACTACCTGCAGGCTTTTCTGCACTTGTATCAATTAAACAAACTACAGCACCAACTTCAACAGCATCACCTTCTTCTGCTTTAAGGGTTATAGTACCACTAGCTTCAGCTGGCAGTTCTAAGGTAGCTTTATCACTATCTACTTCGGCAATGGCTTGATCTTTTTCTACATAATCTCCATCTTGCACTAACCATTCTGCGATTTCTACTTCAGTGATTGATTCGCCTGGTGAAGGCACTTTCATTTCTAAAATCATAATGTTTCTTTTGTCATTCCGAACTTATTTCGGAATCTCATTATTTAATTATTTCATTTATTTAGATGCCTGCATTCGCTTCGGCAAGCTCAGCGAAACATACAGGGATGACATTTACTTTCTTTGATTGTTTTTGGTTTTATCAAAAACATAATCTATGACTTGCTGATGTCTAATTTTTGAACGGACCGAACTACCTGCGGCAGGTGCTCCATAAGGTCTTCTACTTGCAGCTCTCCATTGTCTTGCATCTTTAAAATGCATTAGCATATGACTATAAGCTCCCATATTCCTTGGCTCCTCTTGTGCCCAGACGATATCATCCGCATTTTTATACGTTTTTATAACTGCTTTGATTTGGTCTACTGGCACCGGAAATAATTGTTCTATCCTAACAAGAGCCACATCATATCTTCCTAACTCTTCTTGCTTTTCTAGTAAATCATAGTAAAATTTACCAGTTACAAAAACTAGGGTTTTTATTTTGTCTTTCTTCGCATTAACATCATCAATCAGCATCTGAAAACTTCCATTTGCAAATTCTTCAACTGTAGAAATTACCTTAGGATGACGTAACAAACTCTTAGGTGTAAAAACAATTAAAGGCTTTCTGTAATTAGCTTTCATTTGCTTACGTAACAAATGGAACATGTTGGCGGGAGTTGTACAATCCGCTACAAACATATTATCCTTTGCGCATACTTGTAAATAACGTTCCATACGACCAGAAGAGTGCTCTGCACCTTGACCCTCGTAACCATGAGGCAGTAGCATTACTAAACCATTAGATGTTTTCCATTTGTCTTCACCTGATGATATGTATTGATCTATCATAATTTGGGCTCCATTACTAAAGTCGCCAAATTGAGCTTCCCAAATAGTTAATGTATTAGGGCTTGCCATGGAATAACCATAATCAAATCCTACAACACCATATTCTGAAAGCAAGGAATTAAAGACATTAAACTGCCCTTGATTTTCTGAAACATTTTTCAGTAATATTATTTCTTCCTCACTATCTTCTACTTTGACCACAGCATGTCTATGAGAAAATGTACCACGCTCTACATCTTGCCCAGATATTCTTACATTATAGCCTTCTTGTAAAAGTGAACCGTAGGCCAAATGTTCTGCCATAGCCCAATCTAACCGGTCTTCATCAAACATTTTTTGACGAGACTCTACCAAACGCTGAATTTTTCTAATAAATTTTTTATCCTCTGGAAGATTAGAAATAACCCTTGTTATAGCTTTTAAAACCTGTTTAGACACTTTAGTATCTACAGGTTTCATCATTTCATGTTCATCTACACGGTCAAAATCTTTCCACTGCTCGTGCATAAATGGCGAAATAACTGTCTTTTCAATTTTACGAGAATCTTCAAGTTTTTCTTCTAATTTTTCCTTGTACTCTTTTTCAATTTTAGAAACATAAGACGCTTCTATAATACCTTCTGCTATAAGACGATCTGCATAAATATCCCTTGGATTTTTGTGCTTTGCTATAGCTTTATATAATAAAGGTTGTGTAAATTTTGGCTCATCACCTTCGTTATGACCATATTTTCTATAACCTAATAAGTCTATAAAAACATCGCGCTTAAATTTCATTCTAAAATGTAACGCAAATAACGTGGCATGTACTACAGACTCAGCATCATCAGCATTTACGTGTAGTACAGGCGACAAGGTAACCTTGCCTACATCTGTACAATAGGTACTTGAGCGGCCATCTAAATAATTGGTTGTAAATCCTATTTGGTTATTAACAACAATATGTACTGTACCGTTGGTCTTATAGCCATCTAATTGCGCCATTTGCACAATTTCATATACTAAACCTTGCCCTGCAATTGCAGCATCACCATGCACAACAATTGGTAGAACCTGAGACGCATCCTCTATTTCTGCTTTATCTTGTTTTGCCCGAGAAATTCCTTCTACAACAGCACCAACGGTTTCTAAGTGCGAAGGATTTGGAGCAATACTTAAGTTTATTTTTTTACCTGCATCAGTTTCGCGATCACTGGTCCAGCCTAAATGGTATTTTACATCACCATCAAATACCTTTTCTTCATAGTCTTTACCGTCAAACTCGCTAAAAATATCTTTGGCCGATTTGCCAAATATATTAGTTAAGGTACTTAAACGTCCACGGTGCGCCATACCCATAACAAATTCCTTAACTCCATAATCTGCAGCAGTTTCTATCATAGCATCTAAAGCAGGAATTAAAGACTCATTACCCTCTAATGAAAAACGTTTTTGACCTACGTATTTTGTGTGTAAGAAATTCTCAAACGATACGGCTTCGTTTAATTTTTTAAGAATATTCTTTTTCTGATTTGGCGAAAACTGAGGATGATTATCATTGACATTCAACTTATTCTGAATCCAATCAATTTCTTCTGGTTTTCTTATATACATATATTCTACACCTATAGAATCGCAATATATACGCTCTAAATGATCGATAATGTTTTGCAATGTTGCAGTACCTAAGCCTATAATCTCACCAGCAGAAAATGTGGTTTGCAAATCGCTCTGAGACAAACCAAAATGCTGAATCTCTAGTGTTGGAGCATATTTTCGTCTTGCTCTTACAGGATTTGTCTTTGTAAATAAATGCCCTCTACTTCTGTAACCATCTATGAGTTTTACAACCTGAAATTCTTTTTGTAATTGTTCTGGTATTTGTGTAGAAACCCCATCTACAATAGCGCCATCCATTCCGTAATTTTCTGAGCCAAAATCGTAACCTTGGAAAAAGGCGCGCCAACTAGGCTCTACAGAATCAGGATTTTTTAGATATTGTTCGTATAAGTCAGCAAAATATGCTGTATGTGCTGCGTTGAGAAAGGAATATTTATCCATTATTTTTTATGAGACGTTGTCGTTTCAACAAAATTTCTTCAAAAATACAACTTTTAACAAAAATAGTTCAGCTTTTAGTATATTTATAACGATTAGAAATCAACCTTTATTGATATGAAAAAAATAAGCACATACCGCAACAGATTAATTAAAATAACAGTGCTTTTTGCACTTGTATTTGTAGATGTCTCAATGGCACAAACCGATGATCTTCAATCTAATAATTTCTGGCAAAACGTACAGTTTGGCGGTGGTATTGGTTTAAACTTTGGTAATGGCTTTTTTAATGGATCACTTTCTCCGGTAGCCATTTATAACTTCAACCCTTATTTTTCAGCAGGTTTAGGGCTTACCGGAAGTTATAGTAGCCAGCGTAATTTTTTTAAATCTACGATTTTAGGTGGAAATGTACTTGCGCTTGCAAACCCTTATTCTCAAGTTCAGCTCTCTGCAGAGTTTGAACAGGTTAACGTTAATACCAATTTTGATTCGCAATTTGTTAGCAATGCCGATAATAATTTTTGGGCTAATGCTTTATTCTTAGGCGTCGGTTACAGATCTGGAAATGTTATTTTCGGAATTCGTTATGATGTCTTATATGATGAAGACAAAAGTATTTATGCCGATCCTTTTATGCCTTTTGTTAGGTTTTGGTTTTAGGCAGCCCATCCTAGCCTTCCTAGAGGGAAGGAACCCTAACTCGGATGTTATCCTTAAAACGATTATTTTGAAATATTTGGTCGTGTTATCTATAAATCACTTATTAAGTAATGCTTTCCCTTACCTCTAGAAAGGGTTAGGGATGGGCTTTATACCACACCTTTTGCCACTCGCGTTGCAAAATTAAAAAGGTAACATCCTCAGATAATCTTGCGGTATTCTCAGTCTTTAAAGCACGTACTTTTACTTCTGGTAGGTCAACCTGATATAGTAGGTTTAAATAATCAGAAAATTTATTTAGAATAAGATGAAATACAGTCTCTTGCAATACCAGCTTTAGACTTGTTGGCAAGGTTTCTTTATTAAATTCTAAATCAATATTTGCTAAATACATATCTTTATTAAGTTGAAGAATCAGTTTTTTATATAGTTGAAGTTGGTTTGCTTCGGCAATAAGATCTTCAAAATTATTAGGTAGCATTACACCGGTCTATTCATTAGTTGTTGACCAAATGTTTTTAACACTTGCTTTTTATCTTCAGAAATATTTAAGGTTTCTAAAACCAAAAATGCTTTTTTAGTATAAGCTTCAACAGCATTTTTAGTCGCTTCTGATGCACCAGAATCAATAAAAAGTGCTTTAACCTTTTTAACCTTATCATCACTTGAGAGTGCATTATTGGTAATAGTACTTACTAAATTTTGTTGTTGCAATTCAGTTCCTAATTCTAAGGTTTTAATGTACAGATATGTCTTTTTATGTTCTAGTATGTCACCACCAACTTGTTTTCCAAAAGTTTCAGGATTTCCAAAAGCATCAAGATAATCGTCTTGTAATTGAAAGGCAATACCTAAATAGCGTCCAAAATCATAAATAGCATTTTGATTCTCTACCGAAGCCTTGGCTACAATGGCACCCATTTTCATTGCTGCACCAACTAAAACAGCTGTTTTGTATTCTATCATTTTAAGATAGTCTGGTATGGCAACATTGTTTCGGGTTTCAAAATCAATGTCGTATTGCTGGCCTTCACAAACCTCTAAAGCGATTTTACTAAATAATTTTGCTAAGGCTTTAAAAGTCGTTGGTTCATAATTTTCTAATAACTGATAAGCTAAAATGAGCATAGCATCTCCCGAAAGTATCCCTGTGTTTACGTCCCATTTTTCATGAACCGTTGCTTTACCTCGTCGCAATGGTGCATCATCCATAATATCGTCATGAATCAGAGAAAAATTATGAAACACCTCTACAGATAATGCCGCATTCATAGCGTCTTTGGCGTTTCCGTCAAAAATTTCAGCAGTCATTAAAGTTAATACTGGCCTTAGGCGTTTTCCACCAAGTTTTAAAATATAATTAACCGGTTGGTATAGATTTTTAGGTTCTTTTTCAACTGCAAAATCTCTTAGATATGTTATAAAAGATTTTTGGTAAGCTTCAATGTTTTGCATAAAGCAAAAATAGTTGAATTCTGCTTAAAGACCTACAAGGTTTTAAAAACCTCACAGGTCTTTAAGTAGAATGTTAAATAAATATTAAAACTTTGGAAACTTTTTTTGTTTTTAAAGTTTCCAAATATACATTTGCAGCCTAAATAATAAGTTATACTATTTCTAAAAGAAAATGAGATGTCCGTTTACGAGGACCGTTAATATGAGAGAAAAAATTATACTAAAATCCACAGAGCTATTTCTTACACTGGGCTTTAAAAGTGTAACTATGGACGATATTGCCAATGAACTAGGTATGTCTAAAAAGACCATTTATGTTCATTTTAGCAATAAAACTAAACTCGTTGAAGCTGTAACATTTCATCTTTTTGATACTATTTG
The DNA here is from genome assembly GCF_937958655.1 of uncultured Winogradskyella sp. Classification (GTDB taxonomy): domain Bacteria; phylum Bacteroidota; class Bacteroidia; order Flavobacteriales; family Flavobacteriaceae; genus Winogradskyella. Next base: position 117,496 of record NZ_CALGNH010000025.1, read on the forward strand.
TGACGGTATTGATACCATTTGCGAAAATGCACCTGACCCAATTGAAGAGTTGTATTCTATTAAAATGTTTGTGATGCAACATTTAAAAGATGAAAAGACCTCGCCTCAATATCAGCTAAAAAAATATTATCCTCAGATACATAATCAACTAAAGTTTAAGCAATTTGAAAAAATGCACGGTTCGGTACAAGAGAGTTTACAACAAGGGGTTGAAACAGGTGTCTTTAGGGACAACATAGACATTAACTTTATTTCTAGAATGTACTTTACAGGCATGACAGGTATTAAGGATAATATGTTTTTTCCACCAGAAGAGTTTCAGATGGCATACCTTATGGAAAGTTATTTAGAATATCACTTACGTGCCATTGTCACAGAGAAGGGCTTTAAGATATTAAATCAATTTATAACAAACAATCAATCATAAGCAACCAATGAAAAACCTATTAATTTTCATTTTTTTAATGTGTTTCAGTTTTAGCTATAGCCAAGACACACCAACTAGTTTCACATTGCAAGAAGCTATAGACTACGCCTTAAAAAACAACAGAACCGCTAAAAATGCAGCTCGCGATATTGAAGCTGCTAAAAAGCAAAAATGGGAAACAACCGCTACAGGTTTACCACAACTTAACGCGAGTATTAATTATCAAAACTTTTTAAAACAACAGATTTCTTTAGTACCAGCAGAATTCTTTGGTGGTGAACCAGGTGAATTTGCCGAAGTTATTTTTGGCACCCAACAAAATGTAAATGCTACAGCCACACTTAGTCAATTACTTTTCGATGGTTCCTATTTGGTTGGCTTACAATCTGCCAAAGTGTTTTTAGAAATCTCTGAAAACGCCAAAAACAAAACAGATTTACAGGTTAGAAAGGCGGTAATTAATGCTTATGGCAATGTTTTACTCGCTGAGGAAAGTATAAAAATCTTTGAAAAGAACATTTCTATTTTAGAAAAAAACCTAGACGAAACCACAAAGATTTATGAAAACGGTTTGGGTGAAGAAGAAAGTATAGAACAACTTCAAATCACCTTATCTAACGTAAAAAGCGGTTTTAATAATGCCGTACGCCTAAGAAGCATAGCATACCAAATGTTTAATATCACTATAGGTATAGACTACAATACCAATGTTACTTTAGCAGAAAATCTTGAGCAACTTGCACAAAAAAATATTGCCTTAAACGTTTTAGAGCAAGACAATGACGTTGCCAACACTATAGATTATAAAATTGCCGCAAATGATAAAACGGCAAAAGCGTTACTACTAAAGTTAGAAAAAAGTAAAGCACTACCAAGATTAAGTGCCTTTTTAAATGGTGGTTATTTAGGTTTTAGTGACGCGTTTACATTTTTTAATCGCAATCAAAACTGGGCAGGATTTTCTGCTTTTGGTTTAAATATAGACATCCCAATTTTTAGCTCTGGTGGCAGAAATGCAGCCACCCAACGTGCCAAAATTAATCTCGAAAAATCTATAGACAATCTTACAGAAACCGAGCAGATGTTAAAACTACAGATTGAAACTGCAAAAAGCAACTACAAGTTTGCTACTGAAGACTACAATAATAAAAAAGAAAATCTTGCTTTGGCAGAACGTATTGAATCTAAAAATCAGACCAAATTTTTTGAAGGCATAGGTTCAAGTTTTGAGTTAAGACAAGCACAAACGCAACTCTACGCTGCGCAACAAGAATTATTACAAGCCTTGTTAGATGTCGTAAATTCTAAAGCAGAGCTAGAAACAATAACTAACAACATTTCAGCCAACTAATCAATCAAAAATTAAAACATTTTTAAAATGAAAAACATACTAAAACTAACCCTTGTTTCCTTATTATTCCTTGCTTGCAATGGTGATAAAAAACAAACTGTAGACAGCGTTATTGAAAGTAATAGTCTAGAAGACATAAGAAAAAAACGCGAAGAAATTGTAAATAAACAGCAAGAAATTGCAGCACAATTAAAGCGTTTAGATGAAAAAATAACAAGTTTAGACACCACCAAAAACATACCGCTTGTAACGAGCTTTAAAGCTCAAAAAGAAGTTTTTACACATTATGTAGAATTGCAAGGCAGTGTAAGTACAAAAAACAACTTGGTACTATATCCAGAATTCTCTGGGATTTTAACACGTGTGTACGTTAAAGAGGGGCAAAACGTAAGTAAAGGACAGACACTTGCTAAGATTGATGATGGCGGATTAAGCCAACAATTAGCGCAGTTAGAAATTAAGGCGAATTTAGCCAAAACTACTTTTGATAGACAAGAGCGTCTATGGAATCAAAAAATTGGTAGTGAGATACAATACTTACAAGCAAAATCTAACTACGAAGCGCAAATACAAGCGATTAACCAATTAAAACAACAAATTGGCAAAACCTATGTTAGAGCGCCATTTTCGGGAACTATTGACGACGTTATTACCGAACAGGGTAGTGTTGTTGGTGCCGGACAATCACCAATATTACGTATTGTAAACTTAAATGATATGTATATTGAAACTGCTGTTCCAGAACGCTATATTACAGATGTTACTGAAGGGAAAAATGTAGAGGTTGTGTTTCCTGTTCTCAATAAAAAAATTGAAGCTCAGGTGCGCCAAGCAGGTAATTTTATAAATCCTACCAACAGAACATTTAATGTAGAAATTGCAGTACCAAATAAAGACAAAAGCATAAAACCTAATTTAACGGCACGTCTAAAAATTAATGATTACACAAACCAAAACGCCATTTTAATACCTCAAAGTATTATATCAGAAAATGCTGAAGGAGAGCAATATGTTTATATAATCACCAACAAAAATTCAGATAACGAAGGAGAAGCCAAACGTGTTATAATTACTACCGGAAAAACACAAGGAGATGTTATTGAAGTTTTAGAAGGCCTTAACGGAAATTCTGAAATTATAAAAGAAGGTGCGCGTAGTGTAAGAAATGGGCAAACAGTAGAAGTTATTAACTATAAAGAAGATAACGATGGAGCGTAAGAACAAAAAACAAAGTATAGATAAGGAATTTACATTATCATCGTGGGCAATTAATAATAAAACGACGATATACGTGCTCATTGCAGTATTTTTCTTTATGGGAATTTCTGCCTTTTTTAGCATGCCTCGCGAGAATTTTCCAGAAGTGAATGAAACTAAAATTTATGTGAGTACAGTCTTTCCAGGAAATACCGCGGAGGATATAGAAAAACTAGTTACCGACCCATTAGAAGACAAACTAAAAACGGTAAGTAATTTGGTAGAATTAACCTCAACATCTCAAGAAGATTATTCTATTTTAATCGCGGAATTTGATGAAAACATTACCGTTGAGCAAGCCAAGCAAAAGGTTAAAGACGAAATAGATTCTGAAACCTCTAGCGAAGATTGGCCAACATTTAATGGCGCAAAGGTAGAACCCAATGTGTTTGAATTAAGCCTTTCTGAAGAAATGCCAATTTTAAATATTAATATTTCGGGCGATTACCCTATCGAAAAATTAAAGGAATATGCAGAGTATCTTCAAGACGAAATAGAAGATTTACCAGAAATTAAAAAGGCAGATATTCGTGGCGCACAAGATAGGGAGGTTGAAGTAGAAGTTGACATCTATAAAATGATGGCTGCGCAAGTCACATTCAATGATATTTTGGGTGCTATTGGCAACGGAAATGTTACCCAATCTGCCGGAAATTTAAAAGCTTCAGGGCAACGACGCACCATTAGAATTATTGGTGAAATTGAGTCACCAAAAGAGCTAGAAGACTTTGTAGTTAAAACAGAAAAAGGCAATTCTATTTACCTTAAAGATATTGCAAAAGTAACGTTTCATGAAGAGGATAAAACCACATTTGCTCGTAAGTCTGGAAAACCAGTTGTAATGCTCGATGTAAAAAAACGAGCAGGTAAAAACATGGTTGCAGCCTCAGAGCAGATTGAAGTACTTACAAACAACGCCATTAAAAATGTTTTTCCACAAGACTTAGAAGTTACCATAACCAACGATCAGTCTTCGGTAACTATCGGTCAGGTAGACGACTTGGTCAACAATATCATTTTTGGTGTTATACTGGTTGTAACGGTTTTAATGTTCTTTTTAGGATTTAAAAATGCACTCTTTGTAGGTTTTGCTATACCAATGTCTATGTTTATGTCTTTAATGATCTTAAATATTATTGGTTACAGTCTTAATACTATGGTGCTTTTTGGGCTCATTATGGGACTTGGAATGTTGGTAGACAATGGCATTGTAGTTGTTGAAAATGTTTATCGCCTTATGGAAGAAGAGGGGCTAACACGGCTACAAGCCGCCAAAAAAGGGATTGGTGAAATTGCTTTTCCTATCATAATTTCTACCCTTACAACGGTTGCCGCCTTTGTACCATTAGCATTTTGGCCAGGTATTATGGGTGAGTTTATGAAAATTCTACCCATAACATTATCTATTGTTTTAGGGTCGTCATTATTTGTAGCTATCTTTTTTAATTCGGTTTTAGTATCTCAATTTATGAAAATTGAAGACAAAGAAATGCCGCTTAATCAAATTATAAGAACCACTATAATTATTGCAGGTATTGGACTACTCATTTTATTTTTTGGCGGTGCTTACCGTGGCTTAGGAACCGTTATGATCTTTACAGCTATTATGCTTTGGGCATACCGTTTTGTAATTCGGAAAGCCGCAAATAACTTTCAGAACAAATCTTTAGTAAAGCTAGAAAACTGGTACGAGCGTATGCTTAATGGCGCGCTGTCAAAAAAGCGCCCTTATATTTTAAGTGGTATTACGTTTTTATTGCTCATTGCTGCCTTTATGGCTTTTGGGGTTTCTGTGGCATCACAACGTACAAAAATTGAATTTTTTCCAGATAATAAACCCAATCAAATTATTGTTTACATTGAGTATCCCGAAGGTACTGCTATAGAAAAGACAAATGCCATCACCAATCAAATTGAAAAGCGCGTTTACGATGTTATTAACCAAAGTCAATACATGGACAATGGTAAAAATTTCTTGGTAGAAAGTGCTGTTTCTCAAGTAGGTGAAGGTGCTGGTAATCCACAAACCGATGGTGGTTCTTCTGCAGAGATGCCACATAAGGCCAAAATAACGGCATCTATGCGAGAGTACAAATACCGTCGTGGTGAGGATAGCGAAATTTTACGTCAAAAAGTACAAGAAGCTTTAGTTGGCATCTATCCAGGTGTTTTAATTTCGGTTGAAAAAGATGCCAATGGTCCTCCAGCTGGTGCACCTATTAATATCGAAATTGAAGGTAACGATTACAACGAGCTTATTGCTACAGCAGAAGAAATGCGCGAGTTTATTAACGCAAAAAATATTACAGGTGTAGATGAGCTTAAAATTGATGTTAATAAAGACAAACCAACAATGCAGGTTGAGATTGACCGTAAAAAGGCAGGAGAACTTGGTATTAGTGCTGCACAGATTGGGACACAATTACGTAACTCTATTTTTGGTGCAAAAGCTGGGATTTATAAAGAAAACGGTGATGATTTTGATATCTATGTGCGTTTTGACCAAGATATAAGATATAACACAAGTGCTCTATTTAATCAGAATATTACATTTAGAGATAATACTGGTCAAATAAAAGAAATACCATTATCTACCGTTGCTATACAGAAAAATAACTCTGGTTTTAGTGCCATTAAGCACAAAGACACTAAACGTGTAGTTACAGTATACTCAGCATTATCACCTGGTGAAACAGATGCTGGTGCTGTGGTAGCTAAGATTCAGAATGAAATGGCAAGTTTCCGCAAATTACCTGCAGATATTAAAATTGATTACACAGGACAAATTGAAGAACAAAACAAACAAATGGCATTCTTAATGGGTGCTTTTGGTTTTGGTTTATTACTAATTTTCTTCATCTTAATCTTTCAATTTAATTCAATTTCTAAACCTACAATTATTATGCTGGCGATTTTATTGAGTCTCATTGGCGTATTTGGCGGATTGGTAATTTCGGGCAGTGCTTTTGTAATTATGATGACCATGGTTGGTATTATTTCACTTGCAGGAATTGTGGTAAACAATGGTGTGGTATTATTAGATTATGCGCAACTTTTAATTGATAGAAAAAAGAATGAGTTAGGCTTAGAAAAATCAGATTATCTAGAGCATGATGATCTATTCCATGCCATCGTTAAAGCTGGTAAAGCACGTTTAAGACCTGTACTTTTAACAGCAATTACAACTATTTTAGGTTTAATTCCTTTAGCTATTGGCCTTAACATTAATTTCTTTACGTTGTTTGCTGATTTTAATCCAAACATTTACATGGGTGGTGATAATGTTATTTTTTGGGGACCATTAGCGTGGACTGTAATTTATGGGTTATTAATTGCCACGTTCTTAACATTAATCGTAGTACCAATATTCTTTTATTTGAGTATGCGTTTAAAAATGTGGATGAGACGAAAAAGAACTTCTACTATAGATTTTAATGCGCAAAAGGCCTTAAACGAAAGAGATACACAACTTGCTTTAGATAAATAAAGTAAGTAAAATTATAAAAATCCGAAGCAATGTCTTCGGATTTTTTATTGATAGTCTTATAACTTCCTTAAATTTGCAGCCTTAATATTTTTAATATGTATAGAAGTCATAATTGTGGCGAGTTACGAGCTGCACACAACAATACAGAAGTTACTTTAGCTGGTTGGGTTCAAGGTGTAAGAGATAAAGGGTTTATGGTGTATGTAGACGTACGAGACCGCTACGGTATTACACAACTGTATTTTGATGAAGAACAGACTTCTAAAGCTATTTTAGAAAAAGCACAGAAACTAGGTAGAGAATTTGTAATACAAATAACAGGCAAAGTACAAGAACGTGCCTCTAAAAATCCAAATATACCAACAGGAGATATTGAAGTTTTAGTTTCAGAATTAACCGTTTTAAATCATTCTTTAGTACCACCGTTTACTATTGAAGATGAAACTGATGGTGGAGATGATCTACGCATGAAATATCGCTACTTAGATATTCGTCGTAATCCTGTAAAAGAAAATTTAATTTTTAGGCATAAGGTGGCGCAAGCCGTTAGAAACTATTTGTCTAAACAAGATTTTATAGAGGTTGAAACACCATATTTAATTAAGTCGACACCAGAAGGAGCACGTGATTTTGTGGTGCCTTCTCGTATGAATGAAGGCCAATTTTATGCCTTACCACAATCTCCACAAACCTTTAAGCAACTACTTATGGTAGGCGGTATGGATAAATATTTTCAGATAGTAAAGTGTTTTAGAGATGAAGATCTACGTGCAGATAGACAGCCAGAATTTACGCAAATAGATTGCGAAATGGCATTTGTTGAGCAAGAAGATATTTTAAATACGTTTGAAGGATTAACACGTCAATTACTTAAAGAAATAAATGGTGTTGAGGTTGAAAAATTTCCGCGTATGCTGTATGACGATGCCATGCGCTTGTACGGAAATGACAAACCAGACATCCGTTTTGGAATGGAGTTTGGCGAACTTAATGAAGTTGCTCAGCACAAAGATTTCAATGTATTTAATTCTGCTGAATTAGTTGTAGGCATAGCAGTACCTGGCGGAAATAAATATACCAGAAAAGAAATAGATAAACTCATTGATTGGGTAAAACGCCCACAAGTTGGTGCTTTAGGTATGGTGTATTGCCGCTGTAATGATGATGGTACTTTTAAATCTTCAGTAGACAAATTCTACGACCAAAACGATTTAGCAAAATGGGCAGAGGTTACTGGTGCTAAAGCTGGTGATTTAATCTGTGTACTTTCTGGTGATATTAATAAAGTAAGAGCTCAATTAAGTGCTCTCCGCATGGAATTAGCTGAGCGCTTAGGTTTACGCAAGCCAGATGAATTTGCGCCACTATGGGTTATGGATTTCCCGCTTCTAGAATGGGACGAAGAGACTGAGCGCTACCACGCCATGCACCATCCATTTACCTCACCAAAACCTGGCCAGTTAGAATTATTAGACTCAAAACCAGGTGAAGTTAAAGCCAATGCTTACGATTTGGTTTTAAACGGCAATGAAATTGGTGGTGGCTCAATTCGTATACACGATAAAGCTACGCAAGCCATTATGTTAAAACATTTAGGGTTTACCGATGAAGAAGCACGAGCGCAATTTGGATTTTTAATGGATGCTTTTGAATATGGCGCACCACCTCACGGAGGTATTGCCTTTGGCCTCGATAGATTAGTTGCTATTTTGGGCGGACAAGAAACGATTAGAGATTTTATCGCCTTTCCAAAAAATAATTCTGGCCGAGATGTTATGATTGACGCACCTGCACCAATTGACAAAGCGCAACTCACCGAATTAAATCTAAGATTGAATTAAAATTTAGATTTTTACTTTAACGTTAGATTAATCTTCAAGGGTGTAATTTTATTTTAAAACACCAGACTATAAGCTCTTAAATTTTAAAACTAGAGTAGTTGTGTTAGTTGAAAAAAATCAAAAATTAATTGGTGAAATAAGTGAAGGTTTTACGATGGAATTTAATAATCTCGTTAAACTTATTAGCGACGTATACGATAAAAAACTCATCGTATACATTTCTAATCGTGTTAATTCCTAGTCCATAGATCCTATTGGTTATCAAAAATTTGTTAATTTTTTTCCAGAAATCGTTGCCTATTGTATTGTTAAAAATAAAAATACACATATATCTTCAATAGATATAGAAAAGTTATTTTTCAAATTTAAAGTAAATGTTTTTGATGATTTAGAAGATGCTTTTGATTGGTCTGTAGTGAAATTAGAACTTTTTAAAGAAAGAAGAAATTAAAACGTTCTAGTTTTTTTACTATAATTTATTAGATTTAGGCTATGCCAACTAAATCTAGTTTTTTTAGAAATTTAATTATCTGGAGGTATAAGTACGTTTCTGAGAAAAACTTTGTCTTTGTTTTAAGCTTAATTATTGGATTACTAGCAGGACTAATCTCAGTTTTCATTAAAAACATCACCTTTGCCATTGAAGCTGTTTTTGAAAAAAGTGTTATTCTGTCTAAAAATAGCATTTACTTTATTCTTCCTATGATAGGTCTTTTTTTTGTTTACTTATTTGTGAAATATGTTTCAAAAAAACCAAGTAAACACGCTATACCATCTATTTTATATGCCCTATCTAAACGCGATGGCATTATAGAAAAACGCAAAGTATATTTACCACTCATTACTGCACCATTAACCGTTGGTTTTGGTGGTTCTGTAGGGCTACTAGGCCCAGCTATCTTATCTGCATCTGCCCTGAGCTCTAACTTAGGTAGACTTCTACATATAGACCGAAAAACAAGAAGTTTATTAATAGCTTGTGCAGCTGCTGGTGCTATAGCTTCCATTTTTAAATCGCCTATTGCCGCTATAATTTTTGCTGTAGAAGTGTTTAGTTTAGATCTAACCTTTGCTTCATTATTACCCTTACTCATTGCTTCCGTCTCTTCTGTAATTACATCCTATTTTTTTATGGGAGATAGTGTTTTATTTGACTTTAATGTTACCGATAAATTTGCCATAAAAGACACACTCTTTTATATTTTACTAGGTGTTGGAACGGGAACTGCATCCATATATTTTTCAAAAATACACTTTGGTATTACCACTTTTTTTAATCGCTTTAAATCTGCAAGACAAAAATTAATAATTGGTGGCTTGGCTATCGGTGTAATGTTATTTTTTATTCCACCACTCTATGGTGAAGGTTTTGGATTTATAAATAATCTTATGTTGGGTAATGATATTAAAGCGCTTGGCACAACTCCTTTTGATGCATATTTAGATAATATTTGGATTGTTATTGGTTTACTCTTTGGCATTACACTTTTTAAAGCCATTGCCATGTCTACTACTTTTGCCGCTGGCGGCACTGGCGGAATTATAATTCCGACCTTAGTTATGGGAAGTGCTTTAGGCAATGTTGTTGCCAAGATCATTAATAACTGTGGTTTAGGCTTCCATGTATCTGAGGCTAATTTTACTCTAATTGGAATGGCTGGTTTAATTGCTGGTGTATTACATGCTCCTTTAACCGCTATTTTTCTAATTGCAGAAATTACAGGTGGTTACCAATTGTTTGTACCGTTAATGATAACGGCCTCTATGTCCTTTATTATCAATAAAAACGGATTAGACCACACTATTTACACCAAAGAATTATTAGAAAAAGGGGCATTATTAACCCAAAACAAGGATAAAAATGTACTCACAGTAATGAAATTAGATTCCGTTATAGAGCAAAACTTTGTGCTATTACATCCCGATATGACCCTAGGTGAAATGCTTAAAAATGGTGTTTCAAAATCAAACAGAAATCTGTTTCCTGTAACGGATTTGTCACAAAATTTTATTGGTATAATTTTACTCGACAACATTCGTTCTGTAATGTTTGACCAAAGTCTTTACAACTCTACCACTGTTGAAACCTTTATGCAAAAACCACCAGAAATTATTTATTATGAGCATGATTCTATGGAAGAGGTAATGAAGAAATTTCAGAGGACTAAAGCCTGGAATCTACCAGTAATTAAGGATCAAAAGTATTATGGCTTTGTTTCAAAATCTAAACTATTAACCGCTTATCGGCACGAATTGATTAATTTTACATCCTAAAGAGTACGCTAACCAGATTAGATTTAAGATCATCATTTTTATGAAACCCATTCATTATATAACACTCATTGCATTTATAGCTTCAATAACCAGTATTGTATGCGGTTTTATTTTAAATGTAACGTATTCTCAAAAATTAATTGGATTTGGTGTAATGGGTTTATTTCTAATCGTTTTTCCATTATTTTCTTACTACAGATGGAAAGGTAAAGACGTTAATGAATACATGCTTACCAAAGAAAATTTAGACAAAATGCGAGAAAATCAAAAGCGCAATAGGTATTAATAAATTGTAACTTTTTGAAATAAAACACATTATTTTCTAATTGTGTAATAATTAGTCTTACCTTTGTACTTTAATTTTTATTTATTTATAATGACTGGAACAGTTAAATTTTTCAATGATTCCAAAGGATATGGATTCATTACAAACGAAGAAACAGGAAAAGACATCTTCGTACACGTATCAAACCTTGATGGCGTAGAATTACGCGAAGGTGACAATGTAGAGTACACAGAAGAAGAAGGAAGAAAAGGATTGGTTGCTGCTAATGTAAGCGTCCTTTAAAACATACTTTAAAGCAGTTTCAACGCTCAACCTTTGGTTGGGCGTTTTTTATTTGAATACAATCGGAAACTCAGACTTTGCAATTCTAACAATGATAAACGGCTGAGTCATTACACTACTAGCCATACCATCTGGTCCTTTAGAGTATACATACACCTCAATATTGTCTAAATTAGATTTTACTTCTAATTCTATACTATGACCTCCTGTACCTTTAACATCGCCAAAAACAGCTATAAGCGTGTACTTTGAAAAATTAATTTTAGTTTCAGAAAAACCATCAGAGACATTATTAATAGCATTTATCTTTTTCAAAAGGTCATTCCATTGATTTGAGTCTGTAATAACTAAGTTTTGCTTTGCAAGACCCTCAGCACCAGATCCATATAAATTACCCTTACCTATTAAGAAACTATCTTCTTTTTCTAATTTATTCTGGTTTTGTATGGATTTACAGTTTAGCACAACTAGGAACATACATAGTCCCAATACTTTGTATAGCATCTTCATTAAGCTTTAATTTAAATTTCGTTTTTCAATAAAAAATCGTTTCAAAAGTTGAGAAGCTTCTTCTGCAAGTATGCCGCTAACCACTTTTGTCTTAGGGTGAAGTTTAGAACCCATAGCCATAAATCCACGTTGCTCGTCTGAAGCTGCATAAACAATTTTAGATATTTGACTCCAGTACAATGCACCTGCACACATTTGGCATGGCTCTAAGGTAACATACAAAGTGCAATTGGTTAAATATTTACCACCCAAAAAATTTGCGGCAGATGTAATAGCTTGCATTTCGGCATGTGCAGTAACATCATTTAATAGCTCTGTAAGATTATGTGTTCTAGCTATAATCCTATCTTGTACCACAATAATGGCACCAACAGGGATTTCACCTTTTTCAAAAGCCACCTCTGCTTCCTGAAGTGCTTTTCGCATAAAATAAGTATCGTCAAATGGATTAATCATAGTTGTAAAAATACGATTCTATTTGAATAAAAAATACAATTGCAAAATGGTACATTTGTAGTTCAATGGAATCATCGTTTTTAAACCATATAAACCTCCCCAAAGATCTTCGTGAACTTAAACCAGAGGATTTGCCTCATTTGGCTAAAGAACTACGTAGATTTATCATCAATATTGTAGCGACTAAAGAAGGTCACTTAGGTGCAAGTTTAGGTGTTGTAGAATTAACAATTGCATTGCATTATGTATTTAATACACCAAAAGATTTATTAATATGGGATGTTGGGCACCAGGCTTATGTCCATAAAATACTAACTGGCCGCAAAGCAATATTTGATACCAACAGGCAACTTGGAGGTATTAGTGGTTTTCCTAATAGAAATGAAAGCATCTATGACGCTTTTGGTGTTGGGCATTCGTCCACTTCAATTTCTGCTATATTAGGTATGGCTATAGCATCACAACTTAAAGGAGAAGACAAACAACATATTGCTGTAATTGGAGATGCTTCTATTGCAAGCGGAATGGCTTTTGAAGGCCTTAATCATGCAGGCGTTACCGATGCTAATGTATTGGTCATTTTAAATGATAACTCTATAGGTATTGACCCAAGCGTTGGTGCACTAAAACAATATTTAACCAATGTAAAAAAAGGTACGGAAAAGCAAGATAATATTTTTGAAGCCTTAAATTTTGATTACTCTGGCCCTATTGATGGCCATAATTTACCACTATTACTTTTAGAATTACAGCGCCTAAAACACGTAAAAGGTCCTAAATTTTTGCATGTGATAACAACAAAGGGTAAAGGTTTAAAACAAGCCGAAGAAAATCAGGTAACATACCATGCACCTGGAAGGTTTAATGCAAACACTGGAGAACTTCTTGCTAAGTCTAGCTCTAGTCATCCACCAAAATATCAAGACGTATTTGGCGAGACCATTGTTGAGCTTGCCTTAAAAAATAAAAATATTATTGGTATAACACCAGCGATGCCTACAGGCAGTTCTTTAAAATATATGATGGATAAAATTCCTGACCGTGCATTTGACGTTGGCATTGCAGAGCAACATGCTGTGACTTTAGCTGCTGGCATGTCCACTCAGAGTTTAATTCCGTTTTGCAACGTTTATTCTACATTTTTACAGCGTGCTTACGACCAAGTTATACATGATGTTGCTTTACAAAATTTACCTGTTATTTTTTGTCTTGATCGTGCTGGTTTAGTTGGCGAAGATGGAGCTACACATCATGGTGTTTTTGATTTGGCTTATCTTAACTGTATTCCCAATCTTGTAATTTTTGCACCAAAAGATGCCATTGCACTTCGTAATATAATGTATACGGCCCAGCTTGGTATAAATTTCCCGTTAGTGATACGTTACCCTAGAGGTAGAGGTCATATTTTAGACTGGAAAAGACCATTTAAGCCTATAGAAATTGGCAAAGGCATTTGCTTAAAGAAAGGAAAAAAATTAGCTATACTCTCTATTGGCACTATGGCTAAGACTATTGAATATGCTACCTTAGACTTAGAAGTTTCTCATTACGATATGCAATTTGTAAAACCGTTAGATAAACAATTATTACATAAGGTTTTTAATAAGCATACTATTATAGTTACCATAGAAGATGGAACTACCATTGGTGGTTTTGGTAGTTCTATTTTAAATTTTGCAAATACACATAACTATAAACAGCCAATTACTGTACTTGGCATTAGGGATAAGTTTATTAGCCATGGTAAGGTGTCCGAGTTACAGCAGTTAGAACATTTAGATGTATATTCCGTAAGAGAAAAAATTAAAAGTCTACTCTCGGTACCCTAGTGTTGCAAGTTCTTTAGATGTTTCATCATCTTTAGTTTGTATACTTTCCGTTTTATTTATTATGTGTTCTTGTGGTGTGTTTGTAATATCGTCTAACATTAAAAGGCATGCCATTACAACAACGAAAATGACCAAGCCGCCTAGAATATTGTTTCTCATAAGTAGGTGTTTATTAAAAGTATTAAGGACGAACAATAAACCAATTACATCGTTAAAAAACAAATTTATTCGACGAAATGCATGTTTTATAACATTACTCCTTTGAGTTTTTTATACAATAACATGGCGTTGGTGTCCGATAATTTAGAGAGGTATAAACAAATACTTATCAAATTTTGATACAGTGATGTATGTGTTAGTTTAACCGTTTCGGGCAGGAGGTTGAGCAATAAATTATCGTAGCTAGTAAGATTTTCATCAAAATAGTTTTGAGCCAATGTTCCGTAAGCATTTAGTAATTGATTTAAAATCTCATAACCCGCAATTTCTTTATTTAAAACCTCTTCTGAATTATAGATATTCTTTACACTGAGATTAATAATATCCTTAATCTGTGCTTTGTATTGACTAACATCTAAAAGTGCTGTTTCAAATTTACCTTCTAAAATAGCTTCCTCGTGCTCCATAAAAATGTCTACAGATTCGTCAATTAAAGTACTTATTGCTAACGCACGCAAATAACTTACGCGGTCTGCCGTTGTTTTAAGCGCATTATAATTTTCAGTTTTAATCTTTGGTCTTACCAAATTGGTAAGGTATTCTAGTGCATATTCTTCTTGTATTAAGCCTAAATTAATACCATCTTCAAAATCTATGATTGTGTAACAAATATCATCTGCGGCTTCAACTAAAAAAGCCAAAGGATGCCTGTTATAACTCAAATAATTAGTACTCCGTTTTATTAAACCTAATTCAGTCACCACGTCTAAGAACATATCTTTTTCGCTCTGAAAAAACCCATATTTTTTATCTACAATATGAGACGATGGTTTTTTAGGTAGAGACGCTTTAGGATATTTTATAAATGCACCAAGTGTTGCGTAGCTTAAGCGTAAGCCACCCAATCTACCTTCTCTACTTTCTGTTAAAATTTTAAAGCCGTTAGCATTGCCTTCAAAATCACATAAATCTTGGTATTCTGCATCGGTCATTAAGTCTTTAAAAACTTTTCCTTTACCGGCTTTAAAATAAGCGCCTATAGCTTTTTCACCAGAATGTCCAAAGGGTGGATTACCGATATCATGCGCTAAAGCTGCCGCAGCTACTATGGCCCCAAAATCATTCATTTGATAACCTAGTACGCTTCTTAAATGCGGATATTTAGCCAATAATAAATTTCCAACTTTTCTACCAAGTGACCTACCTACAACACTCACTTCTAAACTATGTGTTAACCGCGTATGTACAAAATCTGTCTTAGACAGCGGTACCACCTGTGTTTTATCTTGAAGACTTCGAAACTCCGAAGAAAATATAATACGATCGTAATCAACTTCAAAACCTAAACGGGTTTCATCTTGTTCTTTTCGCAGTCTTTTATTAGTGTCGCCAAAACGTTTTAAGGATAGTAACTGTTCCCAATTCATAACATTTTATTTAGAGTGTGCAAGATATAAATTGGTATAGAATAAACTTTAAAATTATCTACAGATTCTAGCAACTTTCAATGTTAACAAATTGTTTCCATTTGTAAAAAGTTATTAATATTAATCTAACACTAAGCTAACCTTATGATTACAAATCTTTAATTTTTGATTAACCTTAAAAAGCGAATACAGCCGTTTCTTTGCATCAGCAATTTTTTATATAAACGATGAAAAGATTCAACCTTTTAGTTACCCTTATTTTCGCTCTATTTTCTTATGCACAAGAAACTGGGTCTATTACCGGAAAACTTACCGATAAAGACTTTAATGACGACCCATTACCTTTTGCTAATGTTGTTATAAAAGGCACATCTACGGGTACAACCTCTGATATTGATGGCTTGTATATTTTTGATGAATTAGAACCAGGCGCTTACACACTTGTATTTAGTTTTGTTGGTTATGAGACACAAGAAATTGTTACTCAAGTAACAGCAGGTCAAAAAACAACACTTAATGTCTCTATGGGAGCTTCAGCAGCTGTCTTAGATGAAGTTGTATTAACACCTGTTACCGCTAGAAAAGAAAGTGAAAGCGCTCTTTTATTAGATCAAAAGAAAGCGGTTACCATTAAACAAAGTATAGGTGCTGTTGAGCTCTCTCGCAAAGGAGTTAGCGATGCTGCTGGTGCTGTAACTAAAATATCAGGTATTTCAAAACAAGAAGGTGGAGGCAATGTCTATGTAAGAGGTTTAGGAGATCGTTACTTAAACACTACTTATAATGGTTTAACATTACCTGCTAACAATATTGAAAAGAAAAATATGGATCTTAATCTTTTTTCTTCAGATGTTATACAAAATGTTGGTGTCAGTAAAACCTATGCTGCTAATTTTTATGGTGACTTTGCTGCTGGTAATGTAGATGTTGTTGCCAAAGAATATACAGGTGACTTCTTTTTAGATGTTAATTTAGGCTCTAACTTTAACTCTAATGCCATAGGAGAAAACTTTGTTAAAAGTGAAGGTACAGGCTATTTTGGTTTTTACAACAGGTACAGAAACAACCCTTACGCTGTAGTATTATCGCATGGTGTGGACCCACAAGGTATAGACGGAACGGTAGGTTTAGAAGGTAGTTTTTCTGGTGGAAAATCTTGGAATATTGGTGAAGAATCTCGCTTAAGTCTTTTTACAACAGCTTCTTTTGGTAGTAGTTTTGAATACCGAAGAGGCCAAGCAGCCAATGTTACAGCAGCGGCAAATACCATATTTCAGGATTCAGAGGAATTTGAGTTTTCGCGTACCACTACAGCTATGGCTAACATAGTTTACAGAATAAACAATGACCATAAAATAAAATACAATTCGTTATTTATTAATGCTGCTACGGACGAAGTTGGTCGTTTTGGTATTGATGGTCGTGGTTATAATCGTAACACTATAGCAGATAACGATGATTTTGGTTTTTTTACGCAAAACGTACAGTTTGAGCAAGATATGATCTTTGTGAATCAAATCTTAGGAACAAGTAATTTTAGTGAAAAATTAAAATTAGACTACGGTGTTGGGTACAATGCTGTTTTAGCGCGCCAACCAGACCGTAAGCGTATTGCTTTAGAGCGTTTTGAAAACACACTAGATAACGACCCTAATACCAATGCAATCTTTTTTAGAAATGTTGAATTTGATAACCAACGCTATTTCCAAAATATCGAAGATAACGAGATTAATGCGCGTTTAAATTTAATTTATGAAACCTCTGAAGATTTAATATTTAATTTTGGATATAATGGTCGTTCTAAAGAACGTACTTTTAACAATCAACGCTATGGTTATGACATTATTAATCCATTTACAGAGATTGCAGATGTCAATAATTTTGATGCCTTTTTTACACGCGAAAATTTAGGAGTACTTTATAATACCAGTGTTTTCCGTCCGCTAGATCCTGCAAACGGGTTAGGCAGAGAAAACTTACCAGGCCAATTAGAAAATACGTACCAAGGTAACCTTAGTGTGCATGCGTTATATACTGATGCTATTTATAAAGCTGGCGAAAAATGGACCTTCGTCCCTGGCGTAAGAGTTGAGCGTTTTAATCAAGAAATTAGTTATAACGTAATTAATCTATCGTTTAATAATCCTGGCAGTAATGAAGCTAATGAGACATTTTTCCTTCCAAGTTTAAATATAAAATATGCGCTAACCGAAGATCAAAATCTACGTGTTTCGGCCAGTAGAACGGTATCTAACCCAGAGTTTAAAGAAGTAGCGCCATTTGTTTACGAAAATGTAATTGATCGTATTGGTGGTAATCCAGATTTATTAAATGACCCTGCGTTTTCTACTATAGTAAACTTAGATTTTAAGTACGAATGGTTTATAAATAGTGGTGAAATTTTATCATTAGGAGTCTTTAATAAAACCATTAATGACCCTGTTAACTTAGTATCTGCTAACGATGCTACAGGTACACAACGTTTCTTTAGAACAGGAGATAGGGCTGATGTATTTGGAGTAGAAGTTGAAGCTAGAAAAAAACTTATTAAAGATGAAGATGACAAAAGCATTTTAGCTGCTGGGATGAATATTACCTACACCACAACCAAGCAAGATTTAAAAACGGTTACAGGTACTTTTGGCACCAACTTTAATAGAGATTCTGACGAATTACAAGGAGCATCGCCATGGTTAATTAACGCAGATGTAAGCTATAGCCCAACATTTGGCGAGTACAAACCCGTAGCTAACTTGGTGTTTTCTTATTTCTCGGACCGTATTGATGCCTTAGGAGCAGGGCAACTTGGAAATATTATTGAAAAAGGTGTGCCTACTTTAGACTTTGTCTGGAAGAATACCATCAACAAAAATTTTGAAATTAATGCTAGTGTAAAGAACATTCTTAACCCAACCATTGAGCGTGTTCGTGAGAATGTATCTTTTGATCCTGTTTTAGCTAGTGATCTGGGTGTAAATCCTAATTTATCTGAATTTGCACTATCGAGTTATAAAAGAGGCGTTAATGCTAGCCTACAATTTAAATATAAATTTTAACCAAAAAAACCTTTTTAAAATTAATTTTTAAACAAACATGAAAACAAACAAATTACTTTTAGGATTCTTAACAGTGGTTTCTATATTAGCCACAAGTTGTGCTGCTGATGACACGGCAGATATTACTATTAACCAGGGTGACAACGGAGCTGGCACAGTTGACCCTTCTGACTTGGAAATAGGTGGGACGCTTACTTCTAACCTTACGCTTGTTACTGGTACAGAATATATTTTATCAAGTGCACTTATAGTGCCAACAGGTTTAGTTTTAACTATTGAGCCGGGAGTTGTAGTAAAAGCAACTACGGGTTCTGATGTTTATGTTGCTATAAAACAAGGCGGTATGATTATGGCAGAAGGTACATCGTCTAACCCTATTGTCTTTACGTCTAATTCTGCTACACCAAACCCTGGTGATTGGGGAGGACTTATCGTTTTAGGACGTGCTCCAATAAACTCTGTAGTTGGTGGTGATGCTACTTCTACATCTGAAATAGGTGGTTTACCTTATGGCGGTAGCGATGTTAACGACAATTCAGGAATCATCAGATATCTACGTATAGAATATTCTGGTGGTGCTGCTGATGCTGCTTCAGAAAATAACGGATTCTCTTTTTACGGTGTAGGTAATGGGACCACCATAGATTTTATTCAGGCGTTTGAAGGTGCTGACGATGGTGTAGAATTTTTTGGAGGTACGGTAAACGCATCTCACATCTCTGTTGTTGGTGCTCAAGATGACTCTGTTGATTGGACCGAAGGTTTCACAGGTACACTTACAGATGTTTACATAGAACACAGACAATCTCATGATAAAGGTATTGAAGGTGACGGATTTAATACAGATATCGGTAATAACTCTAGTCCTATATTTTGGAGTGCACCTACAATAAACAATCTTACCATTAATGGTTTAGGATCAAGCAACGGTAATGAGGCTATTAGATTAAGAGCAGGTACAAGAGCTATTTTTAATAACGTTTTTATTGAAGGTTTTGAAGAGGCTTATGATTTGGATGATAGTGAAACAGGCAATGGTGTACTAGCTGGTGACACAAACGTAACAGACATCTCTTTTGATGATATCGTTTTAAGCTTAAAAAATGATACTGACGCGCAGTTTAATGAAGACACGTTCTTCTCTGGTATTGGTAATGGTACTGGCGCAGAATACAATACTTGGAACGCTGGTTGGACAAGAAACTAATGAATTCTATATAAACTAGAAAACATAGAATATAAAAAAAGCATCTTCGTCATTGAAGATGCTTTTTTCTATTTAATACTGTTTTATTTTTATTTGTTAGAGGCCACCTTAGCGTCAGAACTTGTCCATTGGTTAACACTTGTAATAGCATTATTAGAATAATCCACCTCTTTTAAAGTATTACCACTCCAATAAAACCATTTACCTACTTTCTTCCCTTCATCATACTTAGCCGATACTAATTTATTACCTTCTTCACAAAAACTTAACCACTCACCATGCAACTTACCGTCAACAGTGTAATAACCAGTTTGGCTAACTTCACCATTATCATAATAATAAGTAACTTCAATTAGGTTTTTATCTTTATTTAATTTTAATTCTCTTTCCTTTTGAGCATAGGTAAGACTTACTGTCAATACTAATAAGATGGTAACTAACTTTTTCATATCTATTTGGGTATTATTAATGATTACGTAACAAACTTAATACTTTTTTTACATTTAAACAACACTTACGTAACATTAAATTAACATTGAACCTGTAAATATTTGATTTGCAGTATTTTAAATTAATTCAATTTAGTAACATTGAAACCTCTTTTTACAATACATTAAACTAAATGATGGGTATATGTCTTATTTTTGCTTTGTACATTTTAAACCTATGAACGTTAGAATACTTATAACGACTTTAATTTTTATAGTCTGTTCACAATATATTGTTAGTCAAACCAAAAAAGAAAAAGAACAACGGATAAAACGATCTCATTTTCCTGTTAAAGCTCAAAACATTCTTAATTATTTACCTAAAGACTGTAAGCGTATAAAATATTACAAGGAAACGGATGGAAACAAGCAAAGTTTTGAAACCAAGTTTAAATATAATAGACAGTGGTTTAGTTTAGAATTTTCACCTAACGGTCGTATTGAAGATCTCGAAGTTATCATTACAATAAAAACCATTAATAGTCCTACAAAAATAAAAATAGAGAACTATTTTAATACTAAATACTTAAAATACAAACTCATAAAAGTCCAAAAACAATTTGTTTTTGATCAAAACTCAAACGTAGAGGGTTTTATAACAAATATCCTAAATCATGACAATGGTACCATTGTAAATTATGAAATTATAGCAGAGGTTAAAACAGAGAAAAGTCGTGAGATGCGAGAATTTACGTTTAATCAAAACGGAGCATTTATAAACTTTAGAGTTATTAAACCCACATCATATGAGTATGTCCTTTACTAAGCTCATTATAATCATAGGCTTAAGCGTGGTAAGCTCATTCCTTTTTGCACAACAGGACTTTGAAGGTTTGGGTGAAACAAGTTTAACTTTAAACCATAAGATAAATAGTAAATATAAAATTAACTTCTCGGTAAGATCTCGCTATTTTATGTATCAAGATAGTAATTTCAATTTTGAAAATAGACAATTAGATGTTGTACATTTTTCAACTCTTAACCTAGATTACAATCATAGTCTCGGTTTAGGTATTCAGTATAGATTTAGGGAAGTTATAGATGGAGGAACTAACGAATTACGACTAACTCAACAATTTAATTATACAAAGACTAATGGAGCCATGCGTTTTGGACACCGTTTAAGATTTGAACAACGTATTTTAGAAGATGTTACAATTCTTAGATCGCGATACCGATTTGCCTTAGACATTCCTCTTAAAGGAGAAAAACTTAATGGTGGTGAGCTCTACTTAATATGTGCTATGGAAGCATTACTTAGCCATAGCAAAGTAAATCAACCAGAGCTAGATCACCGTACCACCTCACATCTGGGATGGCTTCTTTCTGAAGCTTTAAAACTACAATTAGGCTTAGAGTATCGATTTGAAGCCATTAACAATAGCACTGAACAGAAACTTTTTATTCTAAGTGGATTAATTTTAAGAGTATAATTAAGCTTTATAGTTAGATTATAAGCGGTTTGAGCAAAAAATAAATAACCTCTAAATAACGTCAGATTAAAAATAATTAAATTAATTTGCATTCAATTATTAGCTACCCACGTACATGGAAAATCTTTATATCTATATGCTTGCTGCTTTGGCATTTTTAGCTGTTGCAGATTTAGTAGTTGGTGTAAGTAATGATGCCGTAAACTTTTTAAATTCTGCCATTGGCTCTAAAGCCGTTTCATTTAAAACCATAATGATTGTTGCTAGTTTAGGAGTAGCAGTTGGTGCAATGACCTCTAGTGGTATGATGGAAGTGGCTCGTAAAGGTATTTTTAATCCTAGCCAATTTATGTTTAATGAGATTATGGTGATTTTTATGGCCGTAATGCTCACAGATATACTCCTCTTAGATTTCTTTAACACCTTAGGTTTACCAACTTCTACAACAGTTTCAATTGTTTTTGAATTATTAGGTGCATCAGTCGCTGTAGCCTTAATAAAAATTTACGGAGATAACACCCAATCCATTACAGACCTTACTAATTATATAAATAATGAAAAGGCTATAGAAATTATACTAGGCATACTGCTCTCAGTAGTAGTCGCCTTTACAATTGGCGCTATAGTACAGTATGTATCGCGATTGTTATTATCCTTTAATTTTCAGGAAAAACCAGATTGGTATGGGTCTATCTTTAGTGGTTTTGCGATTACTTCGATTATGTATTTTATAATAGTAAAAGGATTAAAGAATGCGGCCTTTATGCCTCCGTCTGTTAAAGAGTTTTTGAGTAATAATCCGGTTACGTTTATTGCACTGAGCTTTGTAGCATTTACCATTTTATCATTACTCGCCATTAAATTGCTCAATGCAAAGATTTATACTATTATAATCATTGTAGGAACATTTGCACTAGCTGTTGCATTTGCAGGTAATGATTTGGTTAATTTTATCGGTGTACCTATTGCGGCTTATAATTCTTATGAGGTTTGGTCTACCAGCGGAATAGAAGCAACCAATTACGCAATGGTTGCTCTCGGAGAACCTGTACGAACAGAGCTCTGCCTTTTGTTAATTGCTGGATTAATTATGGTGCTTACATTATGGTTTAGCAGTAAGGCTAAGGCCGTTGTAAAAACTTCAGTAGATCTATCTAGGCAAGATGAAGTTAAAGAACGTTTTGAACCTAATTTTTTATCTAGAAACATTGTACGTCTCACAATTGGACTTAATGATAGTGTTAATAAAATATTACCTAATACTTTTAAAAAGTGGTCTAATGATCGATTTGTTGAACCTAAACGTGTTATAAAAATTCAAGATAAACCAGCCTTTGACCTTGTCCGTGCTTCAGTTAATTTAATGGTAGCTAGTGTGCTTATTTCTGTTGCAACCTCAATGAAGCTTCCACTTTCTACAACTTATGTTACGTTTATGGTTGCTATGGGAACCTCTTTAGCAGATAGAGCTTGGGGCAGTGAAAGTGCTGTTTATAGAGTTGCGGGTGTACTTAACGTTATTGGAGGGTGGTTTTTTACGGCATTTAGTGCTTTTGTAGCTGCAGCAATAATGGCTTACATTTTATATCATGGAGGTGGTTATGCGCTTACAGGACTTTTAATTCTTGCTATGGTATTATTAATTAGAAATTACTTGTTGCACCGTAAGAGTTCAAAAATTATGCGCGAAGAAGATAAACTTGAACGTGCCGAGAGTAATTCTACACAAGGTGTAATTCATGAAAGTGCATCAAATATTGCCAACGTAATTAGTCGTGGGAATAGAATATACACTTCTGCAATTAACGGCTTGGCTGTACAGGATTTAAAAGTACTTAAGAAAAATCGTAAACAAGTTGATAAATTATCTGATGAGATTGATGATCTAAAGGATAATATCTTCTATTTTATAAGAAACCTAGAAGAACCTAGTGTCTCAGCCAGTAACTTTTACATCAATATTTTAGGGCATTTACAAGATATGGCGCAATCGTTAGCCTATATTTCTAAAGCGAGCCATAAACATATTAACAACAATCACAGGAAATTAAAATTTAGCCAAATTAAAGAACTCAAAGATTTGGACGATAATTTAGAAGATCTATTTAAAACAACACAAACAGCTTTTGAATCGCGTTCTTTTGAACAAATTGGTGCTGTGTTAGCCAATAAGTCAAAAATCTTTGATTTGGTTAGAGAAAAAATTCAGAAACAAGTAGAACGAACACGGAGTGAAGAGTCTAGTCCAAAAAATACAACCCTCTATTTTAATTTATTAGTAGAAACAAAAGATCTTTTAACAAATATGATGAATTTGTTGGAAGAATATTTCCACGCACATGACAGCTCTATTACACCAGCTCAGACTACCATTGAACAAGATGAATAATTTAGATATCAACTACTTAAGATTATATCCAAATCCTCAAATCACTTTGAGGATTTTTTTTTGAGTTAAACAAAATAGTAATTAAATCATACATAGATAATCCAAGGCTCTAATTTTGCCGTATATGAAGATATAATTGATTAATAACATCCAAAAAAATTAAAACATGAAAAAAATTTCAATTCTTTTAGTAACCACACTTCTACTGACGGCATGTGTCTCTAAGAAGAAATATATAGCGTTAGAACAAGAAAATGGTGAAATTAAAAGTCAACTAACCAAAACCCAAGTAGCAAAAGAAGATTTAGAAAATAAGTTTGCACAAATACAAGCTAGAGTAGATCGTTATAATAAGAAAATAAATGCTTTAAATGAAAATGTAGAGGGTCTTAAAGTAGAAAACGACATTAAATTAGATGTTAATGCAGATGGATCAGTAATATCTAATGAAGCTAAACGTAAAATGTTAGCGACTTTACAACAGGTAGATCCTGCAAAATTAGCAGAAGCTAAAACCTTAAAGGATTCCATGAACTTAGCAGTGCAGTATAACCTCGCTAAAACTATGGATACGTCTGATTTAAATGAAGATGAAGACATCGCTGTAAACATTAACGAAACCGTGGTAATGATTTCTATTTCTGATAAGATGTTATTTAATACAGGAAGTTATAGAATAAGTAATAAAGCAAATAATATACTTCAAAAATTAGCAGACGTTATTAACTCGGAAGAAAGTATTAACGTAATGGTAGAAGGCCATACAGATTCTAGAACCATTAATACCGAAAAAATCGCTGATAACTGGGACCTAAGTGTATTGAGAGCAACATCTGTAGTAAGAAAATTACAAAACAAATACAACGTAGCGCCAGAACAATTAATTGCATCTGGTCGTAGTAGCTACCAACCATTAGTTGATAATAACAGTAGAGAAAACCGCTCTAAAAACAGAAGAACTCGTATAATTTTAATGCCAAACATTGATAAGTTTTTTGCACTGATGGACGCTAAGTAATCCATCTCTTATATTAAATAAAAAAGCACCCACCCTTGCAGTTAGGGATTGGGTGCTTTTCTTTTTCTTTTTAGTTGTATTTTTAAACAAATACATCTGGTATGAAACATCTATTTATAATTAGTCTATTGCTTGTAGCTTTTCCCTGTTCGGCTCAAAATATAACTGCTGAGGAGCTTTTACAAAAGACCATAGCCTATCACGATCCAGATGGAAATTGGTCCGCATTTGATGGACAATTTACTGTTGTAATGACTACACCTAACTCACCAAAGCGAATAAGTGCTATTAAAATTAATTTACTCAATAAATATTTTAGCGTTAGTGCAAAAAGAGATACTGTTACTACAACATATACCATTGACAAAGACAATTGTATAATGGCATATAATGGTAAAAGTGTAGATAGCATCGTTGCTTCAACACACAATATGTCTTGCGACAGAGCCAAACTCTATAAAAACTACTATACTTATCTCTACGGTTTACCCATGAAGCTGAAAGATCCTGGCACCAACCTTAACGAAACGATAGAACTTAAAACATTTAAAGGTAAAGAGTATTTAGTTTTAAAAGTTATGTATGATGAAGCTGTAGGAAGCGATGTTTGGTATTTTTACTTTAATCCAACCAGCTATGCTATGGAAGTCTATCAGTTTTATAAAACCGATGAAAACGGTAACATAAAACCAGAATCAGGAGAGTATATTTTATTATCTGAAGAAACTCTAGTTAATGGTATAAAAATGCCAAAAGTACGAGCTTGGTATTATAATAAAGCTAATCAATATTTGGGTACAGATACTTTGATTGAGAAATAAAAAAAGCACCTCATTTCTGAGGTGCTTTTTTGTTCTATAAAGATTATTGGCTTCACAGGAATTTTAACCTTCACAACTAGCACATTCTTTCTTTTGTTTAAATTTCTGTGCTGCATTCATACTATGTTGATAGTACAATGACTTTACACCTAATTGCCAAGCCGTAACGTATATTTTATTAATCTCCTTAACTGGCATATCTGGATGTACCATAATGTTTAAGGATTGTCCTTGGTCAATATGGTTTTGTCTATTTGCTGCTTGATAAATAAGTGTCATTTGGTCAATTTCAGAATAGGTCTTAAAGACATCTTTTTCTAAGTCTGTTAATCCTTCTAAGTGTTGTACAGAACCATCATAATCTCGGATACTTTTCCAAATTTCTGGTGTATCCATTCCTTTTTCTACTAACAATGCTTTTAAGAAAGGATTTTTTATTGTGGTCTTTATTTTGGCTATATCCTTAACATAACTGTTAGACCAAATTGGCTCAATACCTTGCGATACTTGTCCTAAGATAAACGCAGACGATGTTGTTGGCGCTACTGCATTTAAGGTAGCATTACGTCTTCCGTAACCTTTTAGTACTTCTGGCTCACCAAATTTTTCTGCTAATTCCTCTGATGCCTTAACCGATTTCTCTTTAATCGTCTTAAAGATTTCACTATTTAAGTTGAACGCTTCTGCACTATCAAACGGTAACATCTTAGATTGCAGTAATGAGTGCCATCCTAAAGCTCCCATTCCTAAGGCTCTATTTTCTTTAGCGAAGTTATACGCCTTCTCCATAAACATAAATGTTTGTCTATCATCTCTATCTGGAGAGTCTCTGTAAACTTCTAACTTTGTTACAAATTCTTCTAATACAGCGTCTAAGAAATAGACCATTGTTTCTACGGCATCTGTATCCTTCCACTTATCATAGTGTAATAAGTTGATTGAAGATAATACGCAAACAAACGACCATCTGTCATTAGTTGGTAACATAATCTCAGAGCACAGATTACTTGCATAAATTTCGTGCTTGTTCTCTTGGTAAACTTCTGGTGCTGTATTATTAGCATTATCTCTAAAGAAGATGTAAGGGTAACCTATTTCCCCTCTGCGTTGTAATACTTTTGCCCATATAGCTCTTTTATCGGTATCGCCATCAATCATTTCTTGCATCCACTCGTTGCCAACAGTTACACCATGGGTTAACTCTTGTATTGGATTACCTTCTGTACCGATCTCTAAAAATTCGTTTATATCATTATGTTCTATAGGTAGGTAAGGGGAAAAACGACCACGTCTCACAGAACCTTGGCTTACGACATCAACCATTTTTTCAAACAATTGCATAATATGTACAGCTCCTGAAGACTCTCCATTATTTTTTACTGGCGCTCCTCTATGACGCAGCTTACCAAAATAACCCGATGTACCACCACCTAGCTTAGACATCATCCCAACTTCGGACTGTGTGTAGAGAATATCTCCCATATCATCAGAAATGTGAGAACCAAAACAACTAATTGGTAAACCTCGCTTTTTACCAAAATTAGACCAAACTGGCGATGCTAAAGAGTAAAAGCCTTCTGCCATGTAGCCATAAAACTTATCAGCAAAACCTGAAATCTTTAAAATTTTCTCAGCATTATCAGCAATTTCTCTAATTCTTGCTTCTGGTGTTGCGCCTTCTGTAAGGTAACCAGAGGATAAAAATTTACGACTATGTTCGGTTAACCATTTAATTTCTGGCTCTTTATTAACCTCTTTAATGGCTTCTTTTCTGGCTTTTATTAATTCATCTTGTGGTGAAGTTTTTGCAGTTTGAGGGTTTACTACTTGATTTTCGAGGTTAAATTTAGTTTCGTTGTTCATGGTTTAAAATAAGTCGTCGCTGGTTATACTTTTAGTTCTTTTGCTGTAGTTAATTGAGCGCTTTACAAAGAAATCTCCGTGCTTAGTACCGATGATTTCATCATCAAACCATTCGGTCTGCTCTAGTAAGCTATGATCAACATCAAAAATCTTATCGATGCCAATACTTTCGAGGGAATTATTAAATCTGTTTTTTATAAATTCATTTATAACATTCTTTGGAAGAAAATCTAACTCACCGGCTTCAAAAATCCAGTCGATAATTTTACTTTCAGATTCAAAGGCTTCTTCACACATCACTTTTACAATGGTGTGGTGCTCTTCACCAAACCATGTTGGATTTTCGGCTTTAATAATTTTAATAACATCAATACCAAAATCGCCATGTATTTGCTCTTCCTTAGAGGTAGCTTCAACAACATTAGAAATACCTTTTAGCATGTTCTTATGTTTATTAAATGCCATTATGATTAAAAATTGCGAGAATAATGACACATGCTCTATAAAGAGAGAGAATAATAAAATAGATTCTGCATATTCTTTCTTATCGTCGCTCTTTGCATTTTTTAAAGCGGTCTCTAAATAATGAACTCTTCTCATTATTACAGGGTTCTTCTTTAGTCTCTTAAATTCATTATTAAGACCTAGAATTTCTAATAAGTGTGAATACGCATCGTGGTGGCGCACTTCACTTTCTGCAAATGTTGCTCCTACAGATCCTATTTCTGGTTTTGGCATTTTCTGATAGATGTCTCCCCAAAATGATTTTACAGCAACTTCAATTTGAGAAATTGCAAGCATTGTATTTTTTATAGCATTTTGTTCTACGATGGTAAGCTTGGTTTTAAAATCTTGTATATCACTTGTAAAGTTAAATTCTGAATGAATCCAATACGAGTGTCTAATAGCATCTACATATTCATTCAACGCTGGGTACTCGTAGGGTTTTAAATTAATTCGTTTTTCAAAAATGTTAGTCTTTCTGCTTCTAGCCTGCTCGTCTCTGTAAAGGATGTACGCTTTAGCAACATCTAAAAACTGGCTATCCATTAATTTAATTTCAACAAGATCTTGCACTTCTTCTACAGTTGGCACATATCTATAATCCTTGCCTTTTCTATCTAATAATTCTTGCATTACATTTACGGCAATTGTATTAGCATCTTCTTTGGTGCCATTACCAACAGACATCATTGCCTTTTCTACAGCATTAGAAATTTTATTTAAAACAAACGGATTTGTTTCATAATCTCTTTTAATAATTTCTGTAATCTCTAACTGTTGTGTTTCCATAATATATCTTTAGTTTTGAGGCTAAGAAGGCTAGAGAATAATTAAATAATTACTCTAAACTTATTTAGCTAATGCTATAATTGTGTTGTGTTTCCTAATTAATGCTAGGATAAAAAAGGACCTGAAATCTTCTAAAAAACAGAGGCTCTTAAATGGGATGTAAAAAGCCGCTATTAAATTCTATTTTTTACTTCGCCCTGAACAAAGATTGATAATTGTTATTAAAATAAAAAGCCTTCATAATAAACAATATCAACAAGTTTTTAACAAATACCTGTATAGCCTATAAAACCTACTACTTATGGGTTTTTTAGACCTATATTATTGATTATAAGGTGTTTAATGAAATTTTCTGAAAAATTACTTGTAAGTATTGTCTTATGAAAAATATAGCTAGCAAGCGTATTTATTGAAGATTTAAGCTGTACCTATTGACAAAATAGTATCACAAAAAAAGAGTGCCTTCAGCACTCTTTTCTTCCTAATAACTAACTAAATAATGAATAAGCTAGATAAATTGCTAGTAACAAATTAACTTTAGAATTCTATCGAAACAATTAACAAATAAAATTCTACCTTATTTAATAGTTTAGATCATAAATGTAAACCCCCTATTTACAGTATTAATGATCTTTTTATACATTAAATATCAGTATTTATTTGACCGATAGATTGAGCCATGTATGGTTGGCACTAAAAATTGTATAATCGGAAAAAAACGAAATATATGAGTTTAGCATTTTACACAAAAAAAACAACATGCTATACAATATAATTTACAACCCATTTAAGTTATACATATATTTATAATTAATTATTTTATTTATGTTAAAAGCTGTAATTGTAGACGATGAGCCAAAGGCCATACAAAGCTTAATTTGGGAGCTTAGTAATTTTAAAGAAGAAATTGAAGTTATTAAGTCATTTACAAGTCCTGAAGATGCTCTAAAATATCTAGCAGACACAACACCAGATTGTCTGTTTTTAGATATACAAATGCCCACTATTGGCGGATTTCAGTTTTTAGAACGTCTAAACGATATTAATTTTGCCGTAATTATAACAACAGCTTACGATGAGTATGCCATAAAAGCCCTAAAACATGACGCTATAGATTATCTATTAAAACCAATAGATTCTGACGACTTAAGAGATACAATTGCTAAAATTAAAAAATATGGTAATCGGCAAATAACCACCGCTCAATTAGAAAGTATTTTATTAAATTTTAATTCTAAGTT
Source organism: uncultured Winogradskyella sp. (assembly GCF_937958655.1). GTDB lineage: Bacteria > Bacteroidota > Bacteroidia > Flavobacteriales > Flavobacteriaceae > Winogradskyella. Next base: position 147,891 of record NZ_CALGNH010000025.1, read on the forward strand.
TGATAAAAAACGGATTACAATAAATACCGATGGAAAACTATTATTTTTAGACGTAGATGATGTTATTTATGTAGCATCTGATGGTAACTATAGTACTTTATTTCTTAAAGATCAGAAAAAAATAGTAGTAACTAAAAAATTAAAAGAAGTTGACGCTATTTTACCAGAGCATTATTTTTTTAGAATACATAATTCATACATTATTAACCTTAATAAAATAAAAGCTTTTATAAAAAATGAAGGCTATGTTGTAATGGATAGCAACCATAAAATACCCGTAGCTCGCCAACGAAAATCAGATTTTTTAGAAAAATTATAATAAAGCGTTGGATTTAAAAATCACATACCGGTTTACTACATTTTTTATACTTCTGTTAGCAAGTATAACGTGCAATGCTCAAGATTTAGATCTTAAAAATGCCATTAACCAACTAACCCTTAATAGACCTAATACCTATACTGGTATCGATAGTATTTTAAAGCCGTTTAAAAAGGATAGTACAAAAATGAAACGGGTCTTAGAAGCTCTAAAACTAAATGCATTGAATGAAGGGGTGAGCTATACTTATAACTCCCTCGGCATTATAAATAGAAACTTCTCTAATTACCAAAAGTCTATTAAACTTCATAAAGAAGCTAAAATCTATGCAGATAAAGCCAATAATGATGAGCTTAGAATTATAAGTTTAAATATGATAGGCGTAGCCTACCGACGCATGGATGTAATAAAATATGCACTAGACCACCACACACAAGCTCTAAAAATTGCTTATGAAGTTAAAAATCCATCACCCACCATAAGTTATAATATAGCCGTATCACAAAATAGCATTGGTAATATTTATTTAGCTCTAAATCAGTACGATGTTGCTCTAATTCAGTTTAAAAAATCACTGAAGATTGAAGAAGAAACAGACAACAAACTAGGTTTAGCCATCAACTACCACAACATTGGTTATGCAGAAGAAGGTAAAGGAAATTTAGATTTGGCGCTAACTAACTATAAAAAATCATTACAGTATAATGAAGCTATAGATTCTGAAATTGGCAGAATGATATGTGCCAATAGTATAGGTAGTATCTACCTTAAAAAAGAAGACTACCAAAAGGCCGAACCTATAATTAGAGACGCATTAAAAAAGGCGCTAACACTAAATGATCAGTTCTACATAGCGTCTTCATACATCAATTTAGGCCAATTAGAATTAGCGCTTAATCAGAATTCTGATGCCGAAAAAAATCTTAATAAAGGGCTAGAAGTCGCCAACACCTACAGTCTAAAATCATCGATTGCTTCTGCAAGCAAATTACTCTCCGAAATCTATGCTAAAAAAGAAAATTATAAAGTTGCATTAGCGTATTATCAAAATGCTGTAGCTATAGAAAACACCATTCTCACAGAAAAAAATCTACAGTATGTAAATGATATTGTCATAGAGTATGAAAACGAAAACAAAAACAACCAAATAAAGGCTTTGTTTTCTGAAAATGAAAAAGTTAGACAGCGCTTAGAGCGAAACAAACGCATTTTTTGGTACTCCTTAGTAGCATTGGTCACCACAGGTATTACATTATTTATTCTCAACAGAAATAGAACCCTTAAACGCGATAAACATATTCTAACGCTAGAGCAAGACATGCTGCAAAGCCAAATGAATCCGCATTTTATTTTCAACTCTCTTAATTCTATAAAACTTTATATAATTAACAATGACAAGGAAAATGCAGTGTATTATCTCAATAAATTTTCAAAATTAATTCGTAAAATTTTAATTGCTTCAAAAGAAAAGGAAACCACCCTCAAAGACGAATTAGAGACCATGAAGTTATACATGAATATAGAAAATATTAGATTTGACAATCAGATAGATTTTACAATTCATATTGATAAAACGATTAATACAGAAGTAAAAAAAGTACCGTCTTTAATACTCCAACCCTTTTTAGAAAATGCACTTTGGCATGGTTTATCTTCAAAAAAGAAAAACAAAAAAATAAACCTTAATGTGTTAAAATATTCCGATGATTATATCACCGTAGAAATTGTTGATAACGGCATAGGCAGACTTGCCTCAAAGAGAATTAACGATAGTAAAAAGCTAAAGCGAAAATCTCTAGGTATTGGTATTACCAAAGCGCGCCTTGCTAATTTTTCTAAAGCATTTGAAAATTCTTATACACTAACTATTGATGATTTATACGATGGTGAGACACCTAGTGGCACAAGTGTTACGCTCAACATTCCGGTTTAGCCTTTTATTTACCAAAATTTTGTTGTGCCACCTTCTCTAACTCCGCATACCAGTCTTCACCAAATTTTCTTATCAGTGCTTCCTTTACAAATTTATAAACAGGAACTTGTAATTCTTTACCAAGAGCACAGGCATCATCACAGATGTCCCAGTTTTCATAATTTACTCCAGAAAATTCAGAATAGTCCTTAACTCGTATTGGGTAAAGATGGCAAGACACGGGTTTTTTCCAATTTATCTCGCCTTGGTTGTAAGCTTCTTCTATACCACAGAGCGCTGTATTTTTTTTATCAAAAATAACATACGCACACTCAGCCCCATTTATTAAAGGTGTCTCTAAATCACCAAAAGCTGTTTTTACAGACGTACCTGCTGCTTCTATAACCTCGACACCCTCTTTTCTTAAAAATGGTTTAACCTTAGGATAGATGTCCTCAAGAATTTTTACCTCCTCTTTCTCTAATGGCGCACCTGCATCACCTTCTACACAACAAGCGCCTTTACATGCAGATAAATTACAGACAAAATCTTTATCTATAATATCCTCTGAAACTATTGTTTTTCCTAGTTGAAACATAGCACAAAAATAGTTAAACTTTACAGTAATTTAATATTGAAAATTCCTAATTAAATCTCACCTTTGCCGTGAAATTTAAAGAATAAGTGTTATGCAATTAGTTTTTAAAGATATTTTCACTGCTTTTATGGTTCTTTTTGCTGTAATTGATATTATTGGCAACATCCCTATTATTATTGATCTTCGTAAAAAAGTTGGTCATATCCAAAGCGAAAAGGCTGCACTTATTGCAGGTGTTATTATGATTGTATTTTTATTTGTTGGTAAGAGTTTACTAAATCTTATTGGTATTGATGTTAATTCTTTTGCAGTTGCTGGTGCATTTATCTTATTTTTTATTGCTTTAGAAATGATTTTGGGTATTACCTTATATAAGCAAGAAGATAGCAACGCAATAACAGCTTCCGTTTTTCCTTTAGCCTTTCCTTTAATTGCAGGTCCTGGTAGCTTAACTACCCTATTATCTTTGCGTGCAGAGTTTGCTACAGAAAATATTATTGTAGCCATTATTTGTAATGTTATTTTTATTTACATAGTCTTAAAAACATCTACACGAATAGAACGTATTTTAGGTTCTAATGGTATTAATATTATAAGAAAAGTTTTTGGCGTAATTTTGCTTGCAATAGCTGTTAAATTATTTGCTACCAATATTAAAGCTTTACTTATTTAAAATAGATTCACTATGAAAATTTTCACTTGGATTCTTACTATTATTGCCGTTGGACTTGTTATTTACAATGCTACCAAACTAGATTTTAACGCCTTATTTAAAGGCGAAAGTTATAGTGCCGTACTTACCATTATTGCTGGTTTGTGTGCAATTATTTTATTACAAATTCTGAGACTATCTAAAAAAATAGACACACTTAGCAAAAAACAGTAATGAGTTTTGATGTTTTAATTATAGGTGGTGGTGCCGCAGGTCTATCTTGTGCCTTGGTATTGGGTTCCGCAATAGACAAACCCTTTGCTAAAACTAAGTCTATTGGTATATTAACACATCAAAAAACATCGCATCTACAAAACGCATTATTTAATAATGTATTGGGATTAAAACCAGGCACTCTAGGACGAGATATTTTAATACAAGGCACAAAACAACTTAAAACACTTTATCCTCATATTACACAAATTGACAAAGAAAAAGCAACTTGTGTAAAGCCTCTGGCAAGTGGTTATACTGTTTTAACCAACAAAAATAAATACCAAGCTAAAATCGTTGTGATTGCTGTCGGCTACACGAGTCTTATGACTATTAAAGGTCTCGAAAAATTTATAGAGCCTCACCCAAGAGCAGCTATTGAAAAAGATAGAATTTGGTTAAAAAACAATGATCACCTCATAGAAGCTAATTTATATGTTGCTGGTACTTTAGCGGGCTGGCGTAGTCAGTTTGCTATTGCTTGTGGCAGTGGGTCTCATGTGGCAACCGATATTTTAACCCGTTGGAATAATGGTAAACACACTAAGGTACACGACAAGATTACTGTTTAGCATCTGAATACTGAGTGCTTAATAAAATAACTTCTTGTACCATAACATCGTCCTTATTAAGTATTTCTTCAAAAGCATTATCATCAAATAATTGTTTGGCTAAAGTTGCCTTAATCAATCGCTTTATTTGATCATTGTAAGCCACAAATGTAATATTGGTTCGCTCTTTTACATTTACATAATCTTGAAAGCGAATTACAATATCATCACTAACTTCAAAATTATTTATAAAATCATACTTTGCAATAGTATTATAAATAGTTCTATCCTTATCTAGTTCTTCAAAAACAAAGTAACCAAAATGCCCTCGTCTACGCAGGTAATTTATAGTTTCGTTATCAAAAGAGCGATCAACTGGTACAAAAATATCTGGTATAATACCACCACCACCATAAACCACTTTTCCTTTAGGTGTTGTAAATTTTAAGGAATCGTCAACCTGTATGTTATCTTCATCTACTAATTCGCCAGTTCGTAAGCGCTTGTAATAATCATTATAATACGATTTGTTATCCCCATTGGCATAGGGCTTTTGTATGGAACGCCCAGTTGGTGTATAATAACGAGACACCGTTAAACGGACGGCACTTCCATCTCCTAAGGCCATTTCTCTTTGCACTAAACCTTTACCATAGGATCGTCTTCCTATTATGGTTCCTTTGTCGTTATCTTGTAAAGCACCTGCAATCACCTCACTTGCAGAGGCTGAGCTCTCATTTATTAAAACATAAATTTCGCCATCTTCAAAATCTCCACGCCGTGTAGCATAGGTATGTTCCTCTCGCCCTTTTTTATCCTTAGTAAATAAAATAAGTTTATCGTCTTCTAAAAATTCATCAGCTATTTGTTCTGCAACTCCTAAAAATCCCCCTGGATTATCTCTTAAATCTAAGGCTAACTTCGTGGCACCTTGGTCTTGCAATAAATCTAGAGCAGATTTAAACTCCTTGTAACTAGATTCTGCAAAGCGATTCATTTTTATATAGCCTAAATCGTCTGTAAGCATATAGGCGGATTCAACACTTTTAATTGGTATGTCTTTACGCTTTACTTCAAACTCTAACAGCTCATCATCACCTCTTCTATAAACGGTTAATTTAACTTTAGTGTTTTTATCTCCCTTTAGCTTTTTTGAAATGAGGTCTGTAGTAATTTGTTTTCCAAAAATAGTATCGCCATCAGCCAATAGAATTCGGTCTCCACCAATAATCCCAGCACGTTCACTGGGCCCGTCCTCTGTTGGTTTTATTACGGCTATGCTATCTCTATACGGATAATAATTAATACCAATACCAACAAAATCACCTTTCATGTTTTCGGTAATTCTTTGCAAATCTTCTTTTGGAATATAAGTAGAATGTGGGTCTAAATTATCTAAAATACCATTAACGGTTACATCTACAATACTATCAGTGTCCACATCGTCTACATACTCATAATCTATGTAATCAATTAATCTGTTGAGTTTATCTTTTTTACTGTTTGTTGAGAATAAATTATCCGATGTATCGGTGAAATTTAATTTTCCACCTATAGCAACACCTACCGCAATTGCAGTTCCTATGATTAACGGTATGTATTTATTTTTTGTTGCCATGCTATTTTTACAGAAATAAGGCGTTTAGTTTTAAGCCTTTAAATCTTCAATAAAATCTAATTTAATACCAGCTTTGTTTAAAAAATCTAGGCCAGAATTGTCTTTATAAGCTTGTGAATAAACAACTCTAACGATACCCGCTTGGTGAATTAGTTTACTACACTCCTTACATGGAGATAGTGTTATGTATAGTGTAGCTCCTTTGCAAGATTGTGTTGAAGCTGCAACTTTTAAAATAGCATTAGCTTCTGCGTGCAAAACGTACCACTTTGTATAACCCTCATCATCCTCGCAATAATTATCAAAACCTGTAGGCGTCCCATTGTAACCGTCTGAAATAATCATACGATCTTTAACAATAATAGCTCCTACTTGTTTGCGTTTACAATGTGATAATTTTCCCCACTCTTCTGCCATACGGAGGTAGGCTTTATCATACCGTAATTGTTTTTTATTAGCCATTAAAACTTATTGTACAAAGTAAGTAACGAATATAAACCGATAGAATTGTATAAGCAATTTACTTGCCATTAAAGTTTTACAAATTTAGGAAACGCTTAACAGATTGCTAGCCATAACCATAGGTATTACTAAACCAATAACTATTGCAGAAAGTACCATAACCCAATCTCTACGTGAAAATCTAAATAGTGTTTGAAACAAGAAGCCTAAAAATAAAACTATAAATACAATAACAACTTGTGCTATTTCAATACCTAGTGCAAATTCAATTAGTATTTCTAATATATTTTCAGATTGGCCAGCAAACATTTTAAACGCTCTGGCAAATCCCAGTCCATGTATAATTCCAAAAAACAGGGTTGCAAAAAATAATAAGCCTACCTTTTGACCTCTATCCTTTTTGCCAGCCGTAAATACGTTATAAATTGCCGCTATTAGGATGGTTACAGGAATTAAAAATTCTACAAGCTTTCCATTTACATTTACAACACCGTACGCTGCTAAAACTAAAGACAAGGTGTGCCCTAAAGTAAACATAGAAACTAAGAGAAGTACACGTTTCCAATCTTTAAACACATAAGGAACAGCTAAAATCATTAAAAAAAGTACGTGATCGTAAGCCTTTGGGTCTAGGACGTGGTTAATGCCATATTCTACATTAAACCAAAAGTTTTCAAACATAATTAAATCATTTGGGATGTCTCAAAGTTACGATTAAATATCAAAAAAAACCGTATTAGTTCTGTAAGCTATTTTTTAACAAAACTATAAATTATTTAATCTGGAACCACGATAGATCGGTTAATCCAACATTCTATTTTAATGGTTTTTCCAATGGTACCCAAGATGAATCCTTTCTCTTTTGATGGTGCTTTGGCTAAATAATTAGCTTCATACTGGTTGGCTATTTCTTGGAGTGTAGGATCAACTTTAGATGCTTTTTTTACCTCTTTAGCCGCTAACCAAAATACTGCTCTTTTGTGGTAGTTGTCTTTACCACAGTCTTTAGCACTTTTAGCATACATCTGACTGATCACTATATGAGGTTTACCATTGGATGGATTTAACCTTAAGGCTTGTAGTAAATATTTTCTTGCCGCAGAATATCTGCCTTTATCTTTATAAATATCAGCAATACGAATAGCCATATTCGATTTTTTGTAAGGTCTAGTTTCTAATTCGTAAGCTTCTTCTAAATATTTGAAAGCCTCCTCATCTTTTCCCTTTTGGAATAATACTGTAGCTACAAAGAGCTTGGTATCAGCTGAAGGTGAAACCTCATCGTATTGTCTTACAAGTTTTTCATAAAGCTCATTTTCTGTACATTTTTTATGATATAATCTACTCACTGAACGCTTTAACCAAATAGAATCATTTTGATATGCATCTAAGTCTTTAGTGTAAAGCGGAATTAAATTACTACAATTAGCTCTTTTATCCACTAAAGCCTTAATATTGTTTTGGATAAGCGTATAATTTTTAAGATAACTTTCGTAGGCTCTTTTTTTATTTTGCTCGCTTTTATTTAGACTTCCTGTCTTTTCAAATTCTCTTATTATAGCATTAAGCTTTTCTGAATAGTTCTGAATTTCACTATCAATTTTGTCATTAATATCATCATAACTATTAAATAATTCTGAACCTGTTTTTTTACCTTCATCAAACAAATCAATAATCAATGAAAAATAGGTGTAGAGGCTTTTAGGATGCGTAAAGGTTTGAGAATCATTTTTAAAAGCTATATCAAAGCAGTTGTATAAAGCTGTTTCATTTGTTTGCAATTTATCCTTATGTTGATATAATAATTGACAAGCCTTAGCCGCATATTCACCGCTTGGTGTAGTATCTGAGAAATGACGCTTTCTTTTCTCCCATAACTCTAATAGCATATTAATAAAGTCTAATTTTACATCGCCCTTAGTAGATTTAATTTTATGCTCCAGTATTTTCTCTCCATCGGCATAAATAGCTCTATTTAACTCTGGGCAATTTTTATACACAAAAAGCCAAGGCTCATAGGCCTTATCATAGTTTTTCACTTTTACATCTTGGTGTAATAGTGAAAGTTTGGTTTTACATTCCATCTCCTTTTGAGCACAAATTGTGCTAAGGCCAAGAATTAACATTAGATATAACAAGGATAACTTTTGAGTCATAATAAATTTGATTTACAGTTAGTTAACCCTCTTAAAGCCACAAAAAATATACCAAATCCTTAAAACGCAAACGCACCAAAACAAAAAAAGCAAGCGTTTTTAATTTCGCTTGCTATTTAATTTTCTGTGCTAAAGTTGATATCGTTAAGTCAGCAGAACTCAGACCATAATTAATACTCTAAATATTTCTTTGATAAAACAAAACCCAACAGTAATGTTGGGTTAGTACCTTGGGTGGGAATCGAACCTGCCTGACGGTAGGCTGGCCCACACTTCCGAAGAAACTGGATTTTGAATCCAGCACGCCTGCCTGTCGACAGACAGGTCTACACGCATTAGCTTAACTCTTACTTATAAAAAAAACAATGCCGTTAGGTTAGTACCTTGGGTGGGAATCGAACCCACACTTCCGAAGAAACTGGATTTTGAATCCAGCGCGTCTACCAATTCCGCCACCAAGGCTTATTTATTATCTCTAATCTGTCTTAGTTTCTCCTTACCAATTCCAGATTTCCAATATTTCTCTCTCGATCTTGCGTCTTGCCTAGATCCTTTTATAGTTTCACTATAAATCAGTTCAAAAGGTCTATACGCTCTAGTTGTTTTTTCTCTACCTGAATGATGTCTTAAAACTCTATCATCAATGTTCTCTGTCATACCAACATAGATATAGTTTCGTTTTAGACTTGAAATCGCGTAAACATAAAACATATTAAGAACTTAATCTTCCCTGCGCGCCTGCCTGTCGGCAGACAGGTCTACCAATTCCGCCACTTGAGCAATAATGGACAACAAAAATAGAAAATATTTTTTGCCAACACACCAAAAATACATAGGTTTTATACTTTTGCGATTAAATATTTTTCTAAATTTGACACGGTCTAAAGCACAACTATACAACCTTAATTAATTTTTATTCCTATGTCCAATAATATACCAGAAGCTAAAATTTTTACCTGTACTCAAAGCAAAGATTTAGCAGAAAAAATTGCTGCTGCGTATGGAGTAGAATTAGGAAAGGTTATAACCTCTACGTATAGCGATGGGGAATTTCAACCGTCTTATGAAGAATCTATTAGAGGTAAACGTATATTTATTATAGGATCTACGCATCCTGAACCTAGAAACCTAATGGAGATGTTATTAATGATAGATGCTGCTAAACGTGCTTCTGCAAGACATATAACTGCTGTGATGCCTTATTTTGGATGGGCAAGACAAGACCGAAAAGACAAACCGAGAGTACCTATTGCGGCTAAACTTATAGCAAAAATGTTGGAGGCTGCAGGTGCTACTCGTATTATAACTATGGATTTGCATGCTGACCAAATCCAAGGATTCTTTGAAAAACCTGTTGATCATCTCTTTGCATCTACCATCTTTTTACCTTATTTAAAAAGCTTAAACTTAGATAATCTTACTATTGCTTCGCCAGATATGGGTGGCTCTAAGCGTGCTTATGCTTATTCTAAAGCTCTAGGGAGCGATGTCGTAATCTGCTATAAACAACGTGCAAAAGCTAATGTAATTTCGCATATGGAGCTTATTGGTGACGTTACAGGTAAAAACGTGGTTTTAGTAGATGATATGGTTGATACAGCCGGAACATTAACTAAAGCTGCCGATTTAATGATAGAACGTGGTGCAAAAAGTGTTAGAGCCATTTGTACACATCCTATCTTATCTGGTAGTGCCTATAAACGTTTAGAAAAATCTAAACTCGAAGAACTTATTGTAACCAATTCTATTCCTCTAAAACAAAAAAGTGAAAAATTACGGGTTCTAAGCTGCGCTGAACTTTTTGCTGAGGTAATGCATAACGTGCACCATAACCAATCTATAAGCAATAAATTTGTAATGTAATTAAGGCTACTCTAACCTACAACCCATTCCTTGTACGTAAATTAAAACCCAAATCAACGTCTTAAATTACCCTAGGCTCAAAAAATAGTCTCAAAAGGCTAGTATTTTTCTATTATATGTTTAAATTTGCAGCCCTTTAAGGCAAAATTATGCTTAAAAGGATAAAGCCTCAAAATGAGGTCATTAAAAATAATTTAAACAATTTCAAAAAAATGAAATCAATTACAATCAACGGATCTCAAAGAGAAAGCGTAGGTAAGTCTTCGACTAAAACCTTACGTAATGCTGGCCAGGTTCCTTGCGTTATATACGGAGGAGACAAGTCATTGCATTTCTCAGCACCTGAGTTGGCATTTTCTAAACTTGTATACACGCCCAATGCGCATACAGTTGTGATTGCCTTAGATAATGGTGAAACTTACAATGCAGTTATGCAAGATATTCAATTTCACCCAGTAACGGATAGAATATTACACATCGACTTCTATCAAACGTTTGAAGACAAAGAAATTACTATGGAAATACCTGTACAAGTTGTAGGTACTTCTAAAGGTGTCTTAAACGGTGGTGTTTTAAGAAGACCTTACCGTAAACTAAAAGTAAAAGCCATCCCTTCTAAATTACCAGATTTTATAGAGGTAGATATTACTCCTTTAAAAATAGGTAGTAAACTTTATATTACTGAGTTAGAAAATGAAGATTATAAATTCTTACATCCTGATAACACCGTAGTTTGCCAAGTAAGACGTAGTAGACTAGCAGTTGTTGATGACGAAGATGAAGATGAAGATGAAGCAGTAGAAGGTGGAGCAGATGCAGCACCAGAAGCGGTTCAAGAATAAATTAACGTATTTCAAATAATTAAAAGCATCCACTAATAAGGATGCTTTTTTTATTTTTACATAAATACAAAAGGATGTTTGGATTTTTAAAAAAATGGCTTGGTTTTAGCAAAGAAACTTTACAAAATGACGAAGATCAAATGAAAAAATTTTTAATTGTTGGACTAGGAAATATTGGTGATGACTATACCGACACCAGACATAATATTGGTTTTAAAATCCTTGATTTCTTAGCCAAAAAACAAGACATTACTTTTGAAACCGCAAAGCTTGGTGATATTACAACCCTAAAACTAAAAGGAAGAACATTAATTCTCCTTAAGCCCAGTACTTACATGAACCTTAGTGGTAAAGCCGTTAAATATTGGCTGGATAAAGAAAAAATTCCTTTAGATAATCTTTTAATTGTTACCGACGATCTCAATTTACCTTTTGGTGCGTTACGACTAAAAACTAAAGGTAGTGATGGTGGCCATAACGGATTAAAAGACATTCAGAATAAATTACAAACCACCAAATACAATCGTTTTAGATTTGGCATAAGTGCTTCATTTAGTAAAGGCAGGCAAGTAGATTATGTGCTTGGTAAATGGAATGCTGAAGAAAGCACAAAACTAGACGAACGCCTAAACGTGTCCGTAGATCTTATAAAATCATTTGTATTAGCAGGTGTAAGTAATACTATGAATTTATTTAACGGTAAATAACAATCAGCTAATTTATTTTAACGATTTTCCTTATAATAATCTACTAAGCGCTGCGTAGACTCATCATGTATTACCGATGGTTTTTCAGAATTTAACTCACCAAGTATTGTCTTAGCCAGTTGCTTACCTAATTCTACACCAAATTGGTCATAACTAAAAATATTCCAAATAATACCTTGAACAAATATTTTATGCTCGTACATGGCAATTAACTTTCCTAAACTCTCTGGTGTTAACTTTTGAATAAGTATAGACGTTGTAGGCTTATTACCTTCAAAGACCTTAAATGGCAGTAAAGTCTCTATATCTGCATCAGACATGGATTGAGACTTAAGTTCAGCTAATACCACCTTTTTAGTCTTTCCGTTCATTAAGGCTTCTGTTTGCGCAAAATAGTTAGACATTAATTTATCGTGGTGGTCTTTATTACCATGTAAGGATTTAACAAAACCTATAAAATCTGCAGGTATTAATTTAGTCCCTTGGTGTATTAATTGAAAAAAAGCATGTTGTGAATTGGTGCCTGGTTCTCCCCAAATTATAGTCCCAGTTTGGTAATTAACTTTATCTCCTGCCCTATCAATAAACTTACCATTACTTTCCATAATGCCTTGCTGAAGGTATGTTGCAAATTGATTAAGGTACTGTGTATAAGGAATAATCGCTTCACTTTCAGCATCAAAAAAGTTATTATACCAAATGGTTAAAAGTGCTGATATAACAGGTATATTTTTATCAAAACTGGTGGATTTAAAATGGGCATCCATTTTACCTGCACCTTTAAGTAAATTTTCAAAATTGGCATAACCCACAGCCAAACTAATAGATAATCCTACAGCACTCCAAAGCGAAAAGCGCCCACCTACCCAATCCTTCATAGGGAAAATATTTTGCTCATCTATACCAAAAGTCTTTACACTTTCAATGTTAGTAGATACCGCCACAAAGTGTTTAGAAACCGCTTCTTTTGGTAAACTCTCTAAGAACCAAGCTCTAATTGACTTGGCATTGGACAACGTCTCTTGTGTCGTAAACGTCTTTGAAACAATAACAAATAGTGTGGTCTCTGGATTAAGGTTCTTAATTATTTCTTGGTAATGATCACCATCTACATTACTTACAAAATAGGTCTTAAGGTGATTTTTATAATACTGAAGCGCATCTACAACCATTGCAGGCCCTAAATCGGACCCACCAATTCCTATGTTTACGACCGTTGTTATAGCCTTATCTGTATACCCTTTGTGTTCTCCTCCAACTATACGATCTGTGAAATTTCTAATTTTTTGCTTTACATCCTCAATTCCTGGAATTACATTAACACCATCCACAAAAACCTCTGCATCTTTTGGAGCTCGTAAGGCTGTGTGTAAAACAGCTCTTTTTTCTGTAGCATTAATAATATCTCCACTAAAGTATTTAGAAATTGCATCTTTAAGATCTACCTCATTAGCCAGTTGAATCAATAAATCTAAAGTTTCTTGTGTAATTCTATTTTTTGAAAAATCCACATAAAAGTCGTCCCATTTTAAAGAAAGTTGTTCTGCTCTTAATTTATTTGAGTTAAATAACTCATTTAAATGTTTATCCTTAATTGAATTAAAATGTGATGTAAGTTGCTCCCAAGTTTGGGTTTTAGTTGGGTTGGTTGCTTTTAATGCCATTATTGTATGTCTGTATTTCGGTCCTCAGTTATTGTGTTCTCTACATTTATTGGTTCTGCTTCAAGAAAGAAAATATTATCTAATCTTTGCTTAACAGGCTTCATATATTCTAAATAATCTCCTTTTAGACTATCTGAAATTGGTTTTGCTTCAGGAAGCTTTTGTTTAAAAGGGTCTACTTGTCTACCATTTTTCCAAAAACGATAGCATACATGTGGTCCGCCAGAATTACCAGTCATACCCACATAACCAATAACATCACCCTGCTTAACAAATTGTCCTTTTTTTACAGCCTGCCTGCTCATGTGCAAGTACTGTGTTGTGTAGGTATCATTGTGCCTTATCTTTACATACTTTCCATTACCTCCACGACGTGTAGATTCTACTACAGTACCATTTGCAGTTGCCATAATAGGCGTACCAACAGGTGCAGCAAAATCGGTACCTTTATGTGGCCTTAGCTTATAGCCATAATACGCAATACGTCTTTTAAGATTGTACCGAGATGATAATCTGCCAAATTTTACTGGCATCTTTAAAAATGCTCTACGCAAATTTTTAGCATCTTCATTAAAATAATCTACAATATTTTTTAAAGAATCTGTTTGAAATCTAAACGCATAGAGTGAATCTCCGTTATGCTCAAAATAAGCCGCTTTTACATCATGTACTCCTGCATAAACAGTATCATTTATATACTTATCTGTATAAATAACCTTAAATCTATCTCCTGGTTGAAGCCTTCTAAAATCTATGGTCCAAGCGAAGATGTCATCTGCTAATTTATTTGCCAATACTTGGCTCAGTCCTTTTTCCTCTAAAGTTAAAGAAATATTATTTTCAATAACACCAGTAGCTGTTTTCTCAATATACGTTATTGGTTTTGTTCTTTTGTATGCTTGTATAGAATCTTTGAAATCTATCACTACATAGTCTTCTAAATTCTGCTGGTAAATAAACGTTGTAGGTTTTTGAATGCTGTCTTCTTTATTTTCTTTTGAAAACAATAAGGTATAAGGTTTACCAACTTGCAATCTTGTAGCAATGTCAAAGGTATCTTTCGCCTTTTCTGCTATTTGATAAATCGCCGGATACTCGATATTATTTCGCTCTAAGATAATACCAAAAGTGTCACCTTTTTTTACAGTATCTCTTTTGAATTCGTAATTTTTAAGGTCAAACCCAAACTCTAGGATTTTTTCCTCTTCTACAATTTCAGTAATCTTTTTTTCATAAGCTTTCTCTACTGAATTATCTTCCTTACATGCAAATGTAAGTGCTAATATTAATATAAGTACTCCTAGTCGTTTTAACGGCATTAATGCTACTAATTATATATTATTTCACCAATTTTTTAATTCTTGTTCTGTCCATAAATCTGGAAAGAAAATACGTTTCTGATACTTTGGATGCATATACTTTTTCCAATCGCTACCTCCCGTTGCTTCACCATCACCCATACCACTTTCTATATAATGTACGGCAGCATTGTAATGTGCCATAACCCAAGTAACATTAACCGTATAATCAAAATGGCGCATGGCCTTTATCAAATCTTTATCTTTTTGATCTTCAATTGGCAACTCCTTAAAGCGCGTCCATAAATTCTTAGTATTATAGGTTTCCATAAATCTTAAGAATTCATCTTTGTATCGTTTTTCAAAATTAACCAAAAGCGTTGATTTTTTTCCTGTTTTATGGTCTTTTCCTGCTGCTTGCCAATATAAATGCTCAAAAGCATGTAAGTAAGGAGTATTTCTATCAATATCTTTTCTAAACCTATAGTCAATTAAATTAATGAGTTCTGTAGAGGCAAACTCTATAAGTCTGTATTGCGCGCTCTGAAATCCACTTGCTGGTGTAAGTGTGTAACGAAACTTCATATACTGCTCTACCTCCATGCCTTCTCTCATAATATTAAAAGAGGTTGTAAGCATATCAAAATAACGACTAATACGCATTATTTTAGTTTCAAAAAAAACAGCATCTAAGTCTTCTTTTTCAGCAACTTGGGAGATTTCCCAGAGTATCATCTTAAATATGAGCTCATTAATTTGATGATAGGCTATAAAAACCATCTCGTCTGGCAGCGTTGTTCGTTGTATCTGAAGATTTAACAACGCATCGGTCTGTATATAGTCCCAATATGTAATCGGCTTACTATATAGCAAGCCGTATAAATGATCGTCCGTATCTTGGTCTATTTGAGCATACTTGTCTTGAAGTTGTTCAATAATATTGTGATAATCTATTTTTTTAGGCATGAATTTTTAATCGTCAAAAACTAATTTTAAAGAATGTTTTAATCCTTTGTATTTTACAAGGTCTGCACGCAGAGATCCTACAGCTAAATCTGCTTTAATTTTTAATGGAATCCTATTTTTATCTGCACTTACCCATAATGTTAAACTTTCTTCCTCTTTAAAAACACGACCAGCCATAACATAAGGTCTAAACTTAAGTGTTTTTATTTTTACTCTAGATCCGTTGATTTTGGTTTTAATAGTCTCCTTACCAAGATACTTTAGTTTAAACCCAAAATTTTCTTCATCAAAAAACATGTTTGTTTGTATTTCATCACCTTTTTTTAGTGATGCTACATCTATGCTATTTCTTAGATAATAGTACATAGACACCATATCTTGAACATCTTTCTCAGTAGAAAATGTTTTTACCTTTTTGTGCTTTTTGTTGTTAACAACAGCCGTTTGGTTCTGGTGATTAAAATCTATTTCTATATCCTTGGTATGGCCACCTTCATCTATCTTTCTTATAAATTTATAGGGTGCACCAGTCTGTTTATCAAAATAGCTTTCGTATCTGTCTCTAACCTTAAAGAATAAGTTTACCGCACCTGTTGTTTTTCCTTTTCCAACAACATGGTAAACTGGTTTATCGTTTAATTTTTTTTCATTGACTTTTAATGTAGCTTCGCCAGCCTTTAGCCAACCACTGTAGCTCATTTCAAACTCAAACCATTCCCCATCCTTAAAGGCTGTATCTGTTTTAGTATCCGAAGCCTGAAAACCTATTAATAAAGTTAATATAGTAAATATCTGTTTCATAATCCTTGTCGTAAAAGTAAATAATATAACGTAAAATCTTTGTTACAATTATCTTAAATACAATTACTATTCCAAATGTATTAAAACATGAAAACACAAACTGAAAAAAGCATACTCATTTTATTTTTTTATCACTGACTGCTCACATTCTAAAAACTTACTGATGGTATAATGGTATTAATCGGCAAAACAATTTTTTACTTACACAATAGGCTTAGATTGCCATGAATAAAGGTTGGTTTTTTTGTTAGCGTGGTTAGAACTTGGGAGCCAAACGCGCTTTTATCTTATAAGGTACCTCTTTTTACCTGCTCGCGTTCAATACTTTCAAACAAAGCCTTAAAATTACCAGCCCCAAAACCACGGGCGCCCATACGCTGAATAATCTCAAAAAATAAGGTTGGTCTATCTTCTACGGGCTTGGTGAAAATCTGCAATAAGTAACCTTCCTCGTCAGCATCAATCATTATACCTAAACGTTTTAGTGTTTGGATATCCTCTCTTAGCTTGTGGCTAACTTATTCTAGTCTAGTATATGTAAAAGTCACTCTATTGGAAGGTGGTAAATCACCATCAATATTATTAGAAACAGCTATAAATTTTAACGTAGTACTGTTGAGTATCTGTATATTATTTGTTACAGAATAGGTTTCACCTCCTAAGTCATTTTCAGTGGTTAAAATATTACCATCTAAGGCATAATTAAGAGTAATTGTATTGGTATCGCAAAACGTAGATGGATCAAAAAACAGATTTAATGTATTGTTTTGTTTAAACTCATAAATCTGTAAGTGCTCACATTCATCTAACGGTTCCTCATCTGGCCCAAGGCCAAAAACTATGCTATTTAATTGCCATTGTCCAATTATACTATCTGTGATTACATTATCACCGTCGTCTGAATCACAAGATGTAATAATTACAAAAAGTAACAGATATAATACATTAATTTTTTTCATTTTAATTCTATTTTAATTTTTAATAGTCTGAAAGTTTCAAACCTCCCTTCTTCTGATTTTGTGCACTCTTAGGTTATATATCATACTTTCACTAGCATTATTAACACCAAAGACTTATCGTTAAAGTTATACTTTAACTAATTTCTTAAGATTTATAATGTTTATCATATATGCCTAAGGTAATTAAAGTTGCCGATAGCAAGGTAAAATAATGACAACTGTTTTGGCTACACACATTTTGTAATCATACAATATATCTTTAAAATCAGTTTTAACCTCTAAGCTTTTGAGATTATAATCACTTAATACAATACCAAAATTATTTAAACATTTTACTTCTCAATTATTAAATTCTTGGCTATTAATTTGCTTAAAAACGCTTAGACAGATTATTGCAAGAAATAACGTCATTTTCTTGTTAAATGGACTTTTAATCTAAACAATTACCGTTGCATGGTATGGCGTTATTGTAGTCTTCATCAGTTAATACAAATTCGAAGATGTTATTGCCAATATTCGTATAGTTGCCACTTCTTAAAAGGTTTCCGTTAATTGGCCCTGAAAATGAGTCTGGAATGTCGTCATCATCGCTATCAATGCGTGTGTACTCCATTTTTCTTTCATTTTCATATACAATAATAAGTCTAAATGATGCGTATGATTGACCAGGTCTTATGCTCTCAGTATCATTTAAAGCATCAAAATTGCTTCCTTCAATTGTATCTCCTCTAAAAAACTGATTATCAAGAACGATAATATCTTGGAATATTTCATTATTAAAGATATCATAAAACCTAATTACAGTATCAAATCCAGAATCATTTCTTATCTGATAAGTTCTTTCCCACATTGGTGACTCAGATGGACAACTCATTAATACAAAAAATGATATAAATAGAACTGTTTTATTAATTTTCATATTACCAATTATAAAAAGTTTCAAACGGTTTTTGTACTTATATGCATGAGGATAAAAATCCCCGTAGAGCTATTAATCTAAACAATTACCATTACAAGGTATGGCGTTATTGTAGTCTTCTTCGGTTAATACAAACTCGAAGAAATCGTTGCCTATGTGGGTATAGCTTCCTCCTCTTAATAGGTTTCTGTTAATTGGTTCCGAAAAAACAGTATTTCCATTTTCATCTAAATTCAATGAATGAATCATGAATCTCTCATCATCAAATACGACAATAAATCTAGAACGACCAAAAGATGAAGCTGGGATAACATTATTTGAGTCATTTAATATACTGAAATTTGAGCCAAAAGCTTTGTTGCCCGCATATATCTCATTGTTTGATAAACTCACATCTTCAAAGAAGCCTATACCCTCGAAGCTCTCAAAGGCACGGATAGTTACTACATAAACTGTATCGTTTCTTACCTGATAAGTTCTTTCCCACATCTCAGACTCGGACGGACAACTCATCAATGCAAAAAATGCTAACAATAAAATTTTATTACGAATCTTCATTATTGCCAGTTATTAAAGAGTTCAACAAGATTATTGCGTGTTGGATTATTTAGATCTATGTTAAATATCCTATTTCTCCAGTCACCCCAAGAATTTGAACCATTTAATGCATCTTCAAGTTGATTTAAAGTATATCCATTAACTCTATCGATAGGGCTCTGCGGGAGAAATAAACTTTGATTATTAATTGGTAGTCCATAATTCCCTTCTACCATATCTATACCTGCTGATGTATAGTGCTCTTCTGCTAAAGTTTGATTTTGTAAGTTATCACCCCTATATGCATAGGTAGCTACATTAAACTGCTGCAAATAGCGCCTTCTTGTGAAAAGTGTTTCCACAGTTGTAGTCCATGTTTCTAACAATCTTCTATTATTGTCCCTTACACCCTCTGTAAAACCTAAATCCGTAAAACCTAAAAATGAATCTTGTACAATATCATCGTAATTAATTGGGTCTAAATACCAATGAGCGGCATGTGCTAATTCATGTATTGTAGTGCCATAGATCTCATCCGAATCTCTTCCATAGGCCTTTATATGAATCTGTGCTAATAAACCAAATGTCAGTTCTGCCCTAATATGAGAAAAAGAAGATGGCACTCCCCAAGGAGCTGTCTCTCTTGCTGCAATTTTTAATTGCGGAACAAATAGTCCACCATTCTCAGGTGGTGTAAAAAGACCGAATCTATCACCGTAATAATAATCATGTGCGGCTGTGTGTATCATCCCGTGGTATTCATCATCATCTCCTCTTATATTTTTAAACCAAGGCCTATCTTTTACTTTAGGCCCTCTTGTTTCAGCCTGAAATAGAGACCCTTTTCTTATGCTATAATGGTAACGCTCCCATTGAATTACATACCTTGCTCTACCTCGCAAGGATTTTGTTGAGAAATTACCATTAGCGTCTGTGATACCTTGCCTTACAGTAAACCATTGCCTCATTAATACTTGTGCACCACGTAATGGAACATAAGACCCTTGGATATCATCCAGGTCAATGCATACTGTACCATATACATATTCTGGGCAATCTGTAAATGTACCATCATTGTCTGTGCAACCCGAATAATCAACCTCAACTACTGTATATTGACAAAATTGGCCTCCTGGTGTAGTGCCAGCAATACCATCCCATAGCGTTATAGTGCCCGAAGGCCTCCATTTACGACCAAAAATCCATTTTGCCTGAGAGGTATTTGGGTCTATGATTTCCCCATTCTCACTTAACAACTCTTGCTCTTTACCCACCAATACATAAGCTTCAAATAAAAGATGATGAAGTAAATCTTCTTCATTATTTATCTGTGTCTTTGTAGTAACTGGTTTTTCTATTGGGGGATTAAAAAATATATCTTCCTCTGGTATATACAATTGAGCCAATTCTTCATGGTTCACACTAGGTAAAGATTGAGCTATTGGTACGGTAGTAAAGTACTCGGGTATCTGCCCTTCACTTAATTGTGGTCTAGTATCATGAAATGCATCATCAAATTCATAATCTAACGGATGATCAGATAATATTAGTGTAGAATCTTGTTTTAACAGTGCCAATTCTTCTTCTGTTTGAGGCATAAATTTTATGTATTTATGAGTGGTTCTTATATTTAGCTGATCTACAATGTTAGAATTTTTTCTAAATTGTCCTCCATCTGCATTTAAAAATTAAATACCTCTTTCTACTTTGGCCTTGATAGTGTCTAAGGCTATTTTCATATTTACAGTGGCATAAGGGTTTTCTAATTGAATACCACCTTCATAACGATTTTGATTAGCACCATTTTTTAATGATTCATCAATGGGTTCATCATAACATGAGGTCATAAACAAAAAAGAAAATAGAAAAATTACATTGAGTCGAGAGAGAGAGAGAGAGAGAGAGAGAGAGAGAAACGGTAAAATAATTTTAACTTCATAATAACGGATTTAGTTTGTTAAATATAATTAAAATATTGTAAATCAATACTATAAGGTGCCTCGTTTTGCTTGCTCGCGTTCAATACTTTCAAACAAAGCCTTAAAATTACCAGCTCCAAAACCACGGGCTCCCATACGCTGAATAATCTCAAAAAATAAGGTTGGTCTATCTTCTACGGGCTTGGTGAAAATCTGTAATAAATAACCTTCCTCATCAGCATCAATCATTATACCTAAACGTTTTAGTGTTTCGATATCCTCTATTAGCTCGTGGCTAAATTCTTCTAATCGTCCTGGTACAGCTCTGTAATATTCTTCTGGTGGTGTAGATAAGAATTCTACACCATTTTTACGCAATTGTGATACTGTTTTTATTATATCATCAGTTGCTACGGCAATATGTTGCACACCAGCACCTTCATAAAAGTCTAGATATTCTTCTATTTGAGACCGTTTTTTTCCTTCTGCAGGTTCGTTTATAGGAAATTTAATTCTACCATTACCATTAGACATTACTTTACTCATTAATGCAGAATATTCTGTATGAATCTGTTTGTCATCAAAAGATAAAAAGTTCTCAAAACCCATAACATCTTCGTACCATTTTACCCAAGTGTTCATTTGATTCCAACCTACATTACCAACCATGTGGTCAATATACTTTAATCCTGCTGCTGGCGGATTGTAATCGGATTCCCATTTTACAAACCCTGGTAAAAATGCTCCATTATAGTTTTTACGTTCTACAAATAAATGTACTGTTTCTCCGTAAGTGTAGATGCCAGAGCGTACCACTTCCCCAAACTCGTCTGTTTCTACTTTTGGTTCCATATAAGATTTTGCACCACGAGAGGTTGTTTCTTTATAAGCCTGTTTAGCATCATCTACCCACAACGCCACTATTTTTACACCATCTCCATGCTTTACGATATGATCGTTTATTGGTGATTTACTGTTTAATGGTGTTGTAAGCATCAACTTAATTTTATCTTGCGTTAAGACGTAACTCACAGAATCCGTAGACCCAGTTTCTAATCCACGATACGCATGCGATTGAAAACCAAATGCGGTTTTGTAAAAGTGCGCTGCTTGTTTGGCATTGCCTACATAAAATTCTACATAATCTGTTCCTAGAAGTGGCAAAAAGTCTTGCGCTCCTTCAAATATTTTTTCTAGTCCGTAATTTACTGATTCTATCTTGCTCATAATTAAAAGAAGTCCCTTCTAACTTCCCCTAAGAAGAAGAACTCTTAGTATTAGGCTAAAAGAGTTTGTTTTATAATTAATTCATTTTTTTACCCTCATTTGTTCCTTCCCTCTGGGAAGATTAGGATGGGCACCACGACCTGTAATAATCTTCATCTGCAATTTTCATTGCTTCTTCCGTAACTTTTAAGGGCTTAAAAGTATCTACCATTACGGCTAGTTCGTCGGTTTTTACTTTACCAATACTGCGCTCCATGGCGCCAGGATGTGGTCCATGTGGAATACCTGCTGGATGCAAAGAAATGTGACCTGCTTCAATGTCATTTCTGCTCATAAAGTCACCATCTACATAATACAACACCTCATCGCTATCTATGTTACTATGATTGTAAGGTGCTGGTACTGCTAATGGATGGTAATCGTACAAACGTGGCACAAAACTACACACCACAAAGGCATCAGTCTCAAAGGTTTGGTGTACTGGTGGTGGCTGGTGCACACGACCTGTAATAGGTTCAAAATCATGGATTGAAAACGCATACGGATAATTATAGCCATCATACCCAACGACGTCAAAAGGATGCGACGCATAGACCATATCAAAAATTTCGTCCTGCTTCTTTATTTTAATTAAAAAATCTCCTGACTCGTTATAAGTTTCTAACTCTTGTGGCTGCCTTAAATCACGCTCACAAAACGGTGAATGCTCTAACAACTGCCCAAACCAATTCCTGTAACGTTTTGGTGTATAGATTGGTCTGTAGGATTCTACAATAAACAATCTATTGTCTTCTGTGTCAAAATCTAGTTTATAGATGATACCTCTTGGGACTAATAAATAGTCACCATACTTAAAATCTAAATTTCCTAGATGCGTTCTTAATTTACCAGTACCCTTATGAATAAAAATTAGCTCGTCCGCATCCGTATTTTTATAAAAATAATCTTCCGTTGATAATTGCGGTGCAGCAAGAATAATATTACAGTCGCTATTTGTTAATACTATTTTTCGGCTCTTTAAATAATCGTTTTCAGATTTTACTTTAAAACCATGCAAACGATAGGATTGCATGTTATTAGCTTTTGCAACCCTTGGCGAAACACTGTATTGTCTTTTTATTTCTTTCACCTGAGTCGGTCGTTGTTCGTGGTAACTATTTGTTGACATGCCGTCAAAACCAATAGTACCAAACAATTGCTCGTAATAAAAGTTACCATCAGGTTTTTTAAATTGCGTGTGGCGCTTTGGTGGTATATTTCCAAGTTTATGATAAAATGGCATTTTTAGTTTGTTTAATTTTTGAATGATATAATCGTTTATTTTGTATAAATCGAATACCGCTTAAAGTTACAAAAAATGATAGTTAATGATGAAAAAGATCATGAAACAAGTTCAGGATGATAGATATCACTCTGGTTCCTTTTTATAAGGAAATGTAGATGAAGTTTTATGTTTTGCCAAAATGGTTTCATAGTGTAAATATAGGTTTTTTGTTGAAAATCAAATACTGCTTGTAAAATAGCTCTATAAGTGTTAAAAATTATATGAACAGAAGTGCTAATTACGGTTTTTCCACAGTTAACAGATATTTAACAGGCTTGGTGCCAAAAGACTTTGCTGATTTCGCTTTTTTTTTTAGTAATTTTATATTGTTCTTTACAATATGATCAAGATGTATGGAAGCTACTTGTGATATTGTAATTAACAAAATGTTTAAACATGCAGCTTGCGCAAGCTTTTTATTTTTTAATCCCTTAAGAATAATAGCGCACAAACAGCTTCCAAGATTAGTTTCCGTTTCTTTTTCCCTTACATAAAATACATAAATAGCTTCTATTAAACAGTTTCCTTTTTGAAAGTCTTGGTTAGCACTAAGACAATTATTAATCTACCTATCTGAAAAATATAGATAGTTTTAAACTTTAAAATTATGAAGAAATTATTGGGAATATTTATTATTGTATTTGCTTTGTCTTCTTGTTCACAAGAAGAAAAGGACTTTAATACGATAGAAGAAGAATCATCAAATGAGATAATACAAGCAAAAGACTTTTTCTGCGGGCCTGGTTATCATTTGGAATGGGCATTAACAGATACTCCTATAAGGTTATTTAAAAAGCCTAAACCATTTTGTAATAAAGGTTTTGGTTTCTGTTTTGGCCTTGATGCGGTATTTACTTTTGATTGTGTAAGAAACACTATTAATAATACACCTGACTCTAATGCTATAAAATTTAACTCTGACGGAAATGAAATTGACGTAGTTGCAGTTGAAAATTTAAAAGACAAAAAAATAACTTTCTATTTTAGTAGTGATGTTATTAATTCGTCAGATAATATACCTTCTGATTTTGACATTTTTGTTGTAGAAGATGGTGTTTACATAAGTAACAATTATAAACTAACTGGTGGTTCATATCCAAAGATTGTTGATGGCGCCTATTTTAAGTATGATGTACCGTATATTTATGAGAATTAAATTTATATTCACTTTACTGCTTTGTCTTTCTTTTATGATAAATTTTTATGGACAAAGCAGTATTGAATTTTCAGACAAAGAGGAATATCTTGAATATTCAAATAAAAAGTATTCTATAAACGAATCCAATATTTATTATATTTCTGATTTGACCAAAGAAGCTGTTATTTTATACCCTTCTTTTATCTTTTTTATTAAAAAAAATAGAATCATAACAGTCGAAGAAATATCATATAAGCTAAGTGCGCAATGTCCACCTAATAAATTATTGAAAAAACTGTCAATTAAAACAATCGATAGTTTATTATTTGATAATAATAGAAGCTTTAAGAATTTGGTTTTTAAAAACCTTAGTTCTAATGAATTCTTTGATTCAAAAAATGACCTTACAGCAGTATTTTTATTCTCAATTCACCTAAAAAAACGTGGTACTCTCTACATAAGGCAGAAAAAGAAAATAGAAAAATTAGGAATCAAAACTATTATTTTATCTATGGATATGCCGTCAATCAAAAATATTAATGATTATTCAAAAAAAAATCAAATACGGTTTAAAAAGAGCTAATAATTATGATACAATTCTTTCAATATTTTTTAACAATTATTTTATTATTATTTTTGAAAAATCAAGTATCTTCAATTAGTCTAAATCATGTGAATTAAAAACTTTAATAATGAATAAAATTTATTTAATATTTTTTATTTTATCAATAAACTTTAACTATTCCCAAAAGATAGAAAACAGTGATACTAATTTCCTTAATATATCTCTGGAATCCAAAACAGTATTTAAAATTGACCAAGATTTAACGCTCAAAAACAACTATTTTGATCATTTTTTACTAACAAGTAATCCACTTAGTGATTATAATTTTAATACCAAAAAACTGAACAAACAACTGTTTTCAAACTATAGATTTATTGAACATAATTACACCAGTTACGAAAGCTATCTCAGAGGTTGCGGCCCATTATTAAATGGTATTACAGTTCCTGTTGATAGTGACGATTTAATGTTATCTATGACTATTGATAATTTTATAAATAACATTCTTTTTGATGGAAGAGGTCCTTTGGTTAGATTATTTTCTTCCAAAGATTGAATTCTCAAATTACTTTTATTCTTAATGTAAAGAGATGCTGAAACTACACTTCGACAAGCTCAGTATGACAGTTCAGCATGACATAAAACGAAAGTCTTATGTCAAAACCAAAAGCCAAGATTAAAAAACCAATAGTCTTCTCCTGTTTCTGGTGAGTACGTGTATTTGGCTTCTATTGGACCTAAAAAAGTTTCTAAAGAATAGCCTAAGGCATAGCCTGTAAAATCTGGTGTTGAAATAAAGTTACCTGTTTCAAATAATCTATTTTCTACATTGGCGTAATTGGTCGCAAATAGAATATGATGCTTTTTAAAAATTTCATAATCGAGCGTAAATGCTGCTTTTATAAAACTATCTCCAGTAATTGACAAATAATCATACCCATAAAACGATTGAAAATTATTTATAAAATTGCTCGCATAACCTCCTAACCCAAAATCTAGAGAATTGGTGGATTGTCCCCCAATTTTAAACCCACTAGTTGCCTCTGTTTTTAAAGCAATTTTATCTGTAAAGCTAAAGGCGTAGCCAAAATCGGCTTTAGCAATAGAGAATTGCTCAAAAGCTTTATTTAATCCTGAGGCATTAAAATAGAGATGGAAATCACCATTAAAATAAAGTCCTTTTTTTGGGAAATATTTATTATCATAATCATCAAAAACCAGGTTACCAAATAGGCTAAAGTAATCTGTGTTTTCAAAGGTAAATTCATCATCTTGGTTTGAGTTAATTAAGGTTTCTGAAGTAATCTTAAGTCGTTTATGCTCTAAACCTGCTCGTAACGCAAAATCTTTTCTAAAGATGGTTTGTAAATACAACTGATTGGTTAAGTCTGTAAGTTCTGCATCAATTTTGTTTAAACCCACAAGCAGCGGTGATGCTTCGTCTAATACCAAGCGTGGATTTACGTTTTTATTAAACTGATTGAATCTCGATTTTAAACCGATGCTTAAATAAAACCCTTTATCAATAAAGTAATCAAAGTTGTATCTAGAATTATCACCCAAGATAACATCGAGTGAAGCTATATCATTATTAAACAACAGCTTTTTCTTTGTAAGGTTAGCTAATATTGCACTTTTATACAAACCATCATAATGAATACCAAGTCTTAAAAACGTAGAGATTTCGGACTGGTTTATTTCTCCTTTTAAATTATAACTATCGTTTTCATTTGGCTCTAAATAATATCTAAAAGTTTCAAAATTATTAGTAGCAATGAGATTGTTAATCCCTTGCTTAAATTCATTATAACTAATATTGGCATCGTTTTTAAATTTTAGCTTCCCTAAAAGATAAGATCGTGTATACTTATTTTTACCTCCAATATTTATGGATTTAATGCTTAAACTGTCTATTATTTTTATATCTGGTTTTAAGTCGTTTTTTTGTTGCAGAGAACTTACTGCCATGAGTTGCTCCATATTTGCTCTTGCCACTGCTTCACCATTATCAATAATAGCTTTGCCATCATTAAAAGATATCACCGAAAAATTAGTGATGTCTGGTTTAATATAAATATCGGTTAATGGCGCCTTACTTTTCATGGCGTTTATAGTTCTAAAATTATTTAACTGAAGTAAAATATCTGGTGCAGATTTTAAAGATTTTCTATCCTTAAGGGCATCTTGCACATCAACACCTATAATTATATCCATACCCTTGGCACGTAATTCTTCTACAGGGAAATTATTGGTTATACCACCATCTAAATAGATCGTATCACCTATAGATACTGGCTGAAATAAAGAAGGCAGGGCTGCACTCGCTGTAACGGCTTCTGCAAGACGCCCTTTATCCATAACTACAGAGGCACCTGTTTCTATATTGGTTGCCATACAAAAAAACGGAATGGGTAGGTCTTTAAAATCTTGTATATCATTAACTGGTAACATTAATTGATACAGTAAATTATATACGTTTTGACCACGAGACAAACCTGACGGAAAGCTTATCTTAAAATTATCGAAAGGGAGGCTAATGGCATACTTTTCAGAATTTTCGCGCTCGTAAAATGGTTTTGAAGATCTTGGAAATTTATCATTAATTAATTCATCAAAATTTGTAGCATTAAATAAGCGTTCTAGTTGCTTGCCAGAATAACCTGTAGCATACAACGACCCAATAATGGCTCCCATACTTGTACCTGCTACATAATCTATTTTTATACCAAGGCTATCAATAACTTTTAATACTCCAATATGCGCAAAACCTTTAGCACCACCTCCACTGAGTACCAAGCCTACTTTTGGCACTGTGTTTTTAGTTGTGTTTTCTTGCGCCTTTAACGATAAAAGCAGCAGTAAAAATAGAATACTTAAAAGGGTTTTTAACTTCACTTTACGCTTTGTTATAATAATTATAAACTTTATTTGCTCGCGATACACCGACTACGCCCTCTAACTCATCTAGCTTAGCATTTGCAATACGTTTTACTGTTTTAAATTGCTTCATTAAATCAATTATAGTTTGCTCACCTACTCCTGGTATATTTTCTAATTCTGTGGTTAGTGCACTTTTGCTGCGTCGGTTACGATGATGTTCTATACCAAAGCGATGTGCTTCATTTCGTAATTGCTGAATAATCTTTAGCGTTTCACTTTTCTTATCTAAATATAACGGAATTGGATCCTCTGGATAGAATAACTCTTCTAAGCGTTTAGCAATTCCTATTATAGCAATCTTACCACGTAAACCTAATACATCTAGGCTTTTTAAAGCTGAGGATAATTGACCTTTACCACCATCTATTATAATTAGTTGAGGCAGCGGCTGATCTTCTTCTAACAAACGTTTGTATCTTCTATGCACCACCTCTTCCATGGACGCAAAATCATCTGGACCTTCAACCGTTTTTATATTAAAATGACGATAATCTTTTTTACTGGGCTTTCCGTTTTTAAAAACCACACAGGCTGCAACAGGATTTGTTCCTTGAATGTTAGAATTATCAAAACACTCAATATGTCTTGGTTCTTCAGACAGGCGTAAATCAGCTTTCATCTGTGCCATTACACGATTGGCATGCCGATCTGGGTCTACAATTTTTATTTGCTTTAATTTATCCAAACGATAATACTTGGCATTACGCTTAGATAAATCCACAATATTCTTTTTATCTCCTAATTTAGGTATGGTTACCTTAACTTCTTCGCCTAAATCCACCTTAAAAGGCACATATATTTCTTTAGAATTTGAATTAAATCGCTGACGTATTTCGGTAATTGCTATCTCTAGTAAATTTTTATCAGTTTCTTGTAATTTCTTTTTGATCTCAAGCGTATGCGAACGGATAATAGACCCATAGCTTAACTGTAAAAAGTTTATATAAGCATACGTCTCATCGCTTACTATTGAAAACACATCAACGTTGCTTATTTTTGGATTTACTACCGTAGATTTAGACTGGTAATTTTCTAAAACTGTTAGTTTTTCTTTAATTTTCTGAGCATCTTCAAATTCCATAGCTTCTGCATGCTGCTTCATCTGAATTCTAAATTGTTGCAATGAATCTTTAAAGTTTCCTTTAAGAATCTCGCGTATAGCCTTAATATTAGCATGATACGACGCTTCCGTCTCTTTACCTTCGCATGCGCCTTTACAATTTCCTAAATGATATTCTAAACAAACCTTGTATTTACCTGCTTCTATTTTAGCTTCGGATAAATCATAATTACAGGTACGCAATTGATACAGCCCTTTAATTAAACCTAGAAGAGTTTTAACGGTTTTCATACTGGTGTAGGGTCCAAAATACTCTGAACCATCCTTTATAACTCTACGTGTAGGAAAGATACGCGGAAAACGTTCATTTTTAACACATATCCAAGGGTAAGATTTATCATCCTTAAGCATAACGTTATACTTAGGTTGATATTTCTTTATGAGGTTATTTTCTAACAGTAAGGCATCATTTTCGGTTTCAACCACAATGTGTTTAATCGACGTAATGTTCTTAACCAATACTCGGGTTTTACCATAGTCGTGATTTTTTGTAAAATAACTACTCACACGCTTCTTTATATTCTTGGCTTTACCAACATAAATTAACCGCTCATTGGCATCAAAATATTGATATACACCTGGTTGTTGAGGAAGGGTTTTTATTTGTATTTCTAAAGACGTTGCTGCCATTAAATCAAAGGTAGATAAAAGTTTTCAGTCTAAGTATTCAGTTTTTAACCGTTTTAAATATTTTGTTTCTCTTTTAATTTCATCTTTAAATTGGCAAATACTTATTAACTTTATACGCTATAAGCGCTACTATGAATATTGTAATCTTGTCTAGAAACGAAAACTTGTATTCCACAAGACGCCTCATTGAAGAAGGTGAACTTAGAGGACATGATATTGAGGTCATAGATCCATTAAAATGCGATATTATTATTGAACAAGAAAAACCAACTATTTATTATAAAGATCGTTATTTAGATTATGTAGATGCGATTATCCCTAGAATTGGTACTTCTGTTACGTTTTTTGGTTGTGCCGTTGTACGACAGTTTGAAATGATGAATGTATTTACAACCGTAACCTCAGATGCCATTATAAGAAGTAGAGATAAACTACGTAGTTTTCAGCGTCTATCTAAAGCCGGTGTAGGGATGCCAAAAACGGTATTTACTAATTACTCTAGAGACGTTGAAGAAGTCTTAAACCATGTTAGTGGTCCACCTGTAATTATAAAACTACTAGAAGGTACCCAAGGCCTTGGTGTTGTACTAGCCGAATCTAAGAATGCAGCTGAATCCGTGCTTGAAGCCTTTAACGGTTTGCAAGCTAGAGCTTTAGTACAAGAATATATTGCCGAAGCTAAAGGCGCAGATCTAAGAGCACTTATTGTAGACGGACAGGTTATTGGTGCCATGAAGCGGCAAGGAAGAGAGGGAGAGTTTAGGTCTAATCTTCACCGTGGTGGTTCAGCAAACCTAATTCGTTTGTCAGAAGACGAACTAAAATTAGCCGTTAAGGCAGCCCGCGCATTAAAATTACCTGTTTGTGGTGTAGATATGTTACAATCTA